>JBPBPU010000143.1:0-170668 GCA_050954465.1 Janthinobacterium lividum | reverse complement strand
GAACCAGCCTGCCCAACTTCTCGACCCAGGCGTAGCGCATGCCGCCGAACCAAGCCCAGTGCTGCACACGGAAGTCGCAGCGCTGGACCAGCCAGCCCAGTAGCCGTAGCCCAAGTAGATACAAGGGCCGGGCTGATAAGGCAGTAGGCGGAACACGAGGCTAGTCGCTAGCCCGCTCATTAGCAAGGGTGCTCCTAAGTAGCCAGCCAGTGCTCAGTGACTAGGTGCGCGTCGTCGGGCCTGGACGCGAACGACTACTTGCCGGGTGCGGCTGGGCCAGCCGGGCGCTCGGGAATCACCAAGTGGCCCACCTCGCCGCGGGCGCGGCGCAACGCCCGTACCTGCTCGTGCACCGTGGCCCGGGCCAGCGCCGGGTCCACGCTACCGGGGCGCCCCTGCGGCCCCCGGTGCGTCGCGTGGAAGACCTCATCGACCACGGAGTTGCCCAGCGCCAGCGTAGTTACCAGCTCAAAGACGCGGCTGCTGTAGGCCAGCGGGTTCGCGGCGATATCCGGCAGCGCCTCCAGGGCCTCGTCCTGATAGTTGAACAGGCGCTTGGACACGTAGCCAGCGCGATCCGGATAAATGGGTGGGTCTAGCTCGGGCAGTTCATCAGAGGCCGCCAGCCGCTGCGTCAGGTGTTGGAGGTCCTGGTAGTCGATGGATACGGCGTCGCCCTCCACCCACACATCGGGTTTAAGCTGGAGCAGGATATTGGCCCAGCCGGCGAAGCTAAGCGTCGGAAAGTGATTCGGAAGGGCCCCCATCGTGTAGGCTAGGGCCAGGGAAAGCTGGTGCGGCGTCGCCTGGTCGTAAGGGACGCAAAGGGGGGTAGGTTCGGGGAGGGGAGGCGTAGTGGGGGGCATGGGCGAGTAGGGTAAATGGGCGCAGGAGCGGCCGCAAGATACTAGAAAATGAGATAATGTAATCACATGTGATTACAAAGCAGCTGCTTTTTAGGGCCAGCTTGCCAGGGTGAAAAATGAGGTGGTTTTGCTCGCCTTCGGGCAACACCTGCGCCGGCTGCGCGAGGCCCGGGGCTGGAGCCAGCAAGCGCTGGCGGACGTGGCGGATGTGTCCAAGCCCACGATTTACCGCATTGAGACGGCCCGCTACTCCGTCACGCTGGACGTGCTCGTCTCGCTGGCCCAGGCCCTGGAGATTCCGCTGGCCGAGCTCGTCCGCTTTGCGGAGCCTGCCTAGGGCCAGCATCCCAGCCGGTGGTTAGCTGGTTTCCGGTGGCGGCAGGTTACGGGCGGCCTGTTCCAGGGCGAGTAACCGGCCGGACACCTCGGGACTATCGGGGGCTGGCCCGCCGCCGGGTATGCCCAGCGGTAGCGCCGGTCCCCCGGGCACATCCCAGCGCCAAGCCTGGATGAGCTGCTGCGCCACCAGCGGCGGCTGCGTCAACCGGCGCAGCAGCGCCAGCAGGCGCGGGCCGCATGGCCTGTCGCTGGCCTCCAGTTCGGGCAGCACCCAGATGACCAGTTCGCTGTTGTGCAGCACGTACTGCGTCATCTCGCGGGTGGACGGGTCCAGGATGGGCGGGTCCAGCACCGGCAGCTCAGCACTAGCCGCCACGTGATGGACAAATTGCCACAGCTCCAGCGGGGCCAGCGCTACCTGGTTGCCAGTGTACCACAGGTCGGGGCGGAATTCATCTAGGGCGCGGGCCAGTACGCGTTCAGAAAGGGTCGGAAAGTGCTTAACCAAACGCACTTGCAGGTAGTGCAGCACCTGAGCGCGTTGGGCGGTAGTCGCCTGTCGGTAAGGCAGGGGCGAGGCAGTGGGGGAAAGCATAAATAGCGAGAGGCATAAAGAGAAAGGACACAAGGGGGCCAGCCGCTGGGTACCCAGCCGCCGGAATCTCGTCGGGGTTAGGGAGCCGCTAGGGCAGCGTAGGGCCGGCCGGGACGGGGCGCTCGTGCAACTGCTCGTCTTTTAGCCAGGTAAGCAATAGCTGCTGGGCTTCGATTTGCAGGGCCTGACGGCGCTCACGCAGCGCCTCTCGCAACGTATCCGTAAAGGGAGCCCCCGTGGCGGAAGCAAGGGTAATAGTCACCTGCCAGTTATGCGCGTGGAGGGTGACGGCGGTCAGCCCGGTGAGCTCTAGCTTAGCGAGTTGGCGTAGTTGGCGCTTGACCTGCTTCTGGGCCCGGCGCAACTGCTTGAGGTCGCGACGGTAGCTCATCTCGATTGACGGCTAAGTAGAGAAGCAAACGTAAGGGAGTCCGCTGGCTGGAAGCGGGCGGTGGCCAGGCGGTCGAACGTGCCGGCCCGGCGGTCGGCCCGGTCGGGCGAGGGGAAGCTGGCTAGTTGGACGGGCGCGAATGGGCGAGCGCAGTGGCAGCGAAAGCTAGTGAGGTACAGCTGCCATAGCGTATTGCACAGGGCACTTTGGCGGCGCAGAAAAGCAGCTTCTACTCGAGCAGTGGCTTCGCGGCAGGCTATTTCAATCTGTACGCTTTCGCCCCAGCGGATTAGCCGGGCGACATCTTCGCACTCATGGACGAAGTGATTGGCCCGCAGTTGCTCCGCTTCGCTGAAGAGGGGGTTGCTGATGAGAGGCAGTAGGACGTGCTGGCGTAGCTCGCCCAGGGAGGTAGGAGGCACGCTATGGCGCGTACTTGTCCTACATACATGATTTGCCATGTAATTTTGGGGTGTGAAGGGTTTGCAATAACCCAACTAGTAGTGCCTGCGTCAACAGGTGCTGCATCGGAGGTCACCCCTTGCCCGGGGTGGCCTCTTTTGCTTACTATAGATTGGGACATTTTACTTATGTGCTACAAATGTACTACAATAATTAATGAACGCAATTGTAAGCTGGATTTTTCTTGAATAACTCTTATGGTACATTTGTGGCATGACGAAGGAGCGTAAGTCGGCAACGCACAAAGCAGTGCTCAATATGCAACTCGACCCTGATCTACTCAAGGCGGGTCATGAAATGGCAATTGAGGATGGCATCAGTCTCTCGGGTTTGGTGCGCATGCTGCTGCTACGCGAAAAGAAACGGCGCGAAGCAGAAAAGCAGAAGCCATCCTAGTTCAGCGTATGAGTAGCTCGCGCTGCTGTGGATAAGAGCGCTAGCTTACCCACTTCGATAGAAGTCCTATCCTAACTAAGAAGGACCAGCCGCGTGAGTCGACAGTTACCTCTTAGTTTCAAGAGTCACAATAATGATTTAATAAGATGCTGTCAGGTTATTGATAGGTTACTCTGTAAGTTTCCTATCAAAGCATACCAATCAAAATGACAGGCAGGCATCCTGTACGGCACTAGCAGACGCATATTGTTATTGGATAACCTGATACAGCGATTTCAAGGTACTAATAGGGTCAATGAGTGGACGCATACCCCTATCTAGCAGGTCTTGCCTGTTACCCTCTAAAATAGATATGCTTCCATGATCGGGAGAAGTACCAAACGCGCACTTACATATAATTAGGTCAAAGTATGAAGGGGAGCTAGCGACGCCGTGGTCAGTCAACCGCTAGTTCATGGCGATAGTGCTTGACGCTGGCGCGGCTAATGCCGGTGAGCGTCACAATCTCGGCCACCGACAGCCCTTTCGCTAAGGCCTTGGCCACCTTGGCCAGCTTCTCCGCATCGCGCCCCGCGGCCCGGCCCAGGTGCTTGCCCTGTTGTTTAGCCAGCTCAATACCGGCCAAGCTCTTCTGCCGATTGTTTTCGCGCTCGTACTGGTTGAAGCTGGCGAACACGCCAATAATCAGCTTGCCCGCTGGCGTGCGCGAGTCAATACCCAAGTCCAGGGCTTGAAAGTGCACGCCGCGGCGGTTGAACTCCTCCACCAACTGCACGGTGTGCTCCGTGTTGCGCCCCAACCGCGCCAGTCGGTTAACGATGACCACGTCACCTTCCCGCACCGCGGTGAGGAACTCCGTAAGCGCCGGACTGCTGGTACGCGTGCCCGACACCTTTTCTTGAAAGATGCGCGAGCACCCAGCACGGCTTAGGTCCTCCAACTACGTAGCGAAGTTCTGATCAGTGGCGGAAACCCGGGCATAGCCAAAGAGATGCTGCATGGCTCAACAAGTATGGGTCACAAAGCTAACCTGCCAAAACTTTCAGAACCCACTTCTTGACCCTGTAAAAGACGGCTTTTCGTCTACTTAAGCGAGGTAGGGGAGGGGGTGTCAGCATTGCGCGCCTTATTGAGCCACCAAGCGTCGGATTGTGGCTCCTTGCACATTACCAGCTGCAAAGGGGTTGTTCTGGCAAAAGGGTGCATTTACACGATAAGAGATTAACCAGCTGCTTTACTGCGCTGTAATAGCGGACCAAACCTTGCCTATATAAAAACCAAACCCTTTTTGGTAAGTTTGGCACCCCTACTTGATTGCTTGGAATCGCCCTTTTTGAGCAGGTTTCCGAGCCACCCTTTTTGATAAAACGCTGCCGGAGGGTTTGTCGTGTAGATTCGCCTTTTTGCCAGAAGAACCCCTATTCAAGGGCGACTAGTTGCGCTGCTGCTTTACGGCCTGATTTCCAGCTTTACACCACACGACCGGACTTCCCTAACCCATTTGGCCTACCCCTTTCATGAAAATCAGCCCCTACCTGCTGCCGCTGGCCTTGCTCACCGCTTGCACGCCGGATGCGGCCACGACGGCGTCAGCCCCCGAGGCCTCAACCGCTGCGCCGGCTACGGCAAAGGACGTGGCTCCCATTGCCGTGCCGGGCGAGCCGTGCACGGTGCAGCTGCCGGGCCTCACCTTCACCCGCTCGCTGAACGGGGCGGCCCAGCACGTCACCGTCGACAAAGGCGTGCTCACGCTGCGCGCCGCGGCCAAAAGCGACAACTTCAACGACCCCGACGGCAAGCTCAGCAACCAAAGCGCCCCCGTGCTGCTGACCCAAGTGGACAACACCAAGCCCTTCACCCTCACAGCCCTCGTCGCGCCCACGTTCCTGGAAACCTACGACGCCGGCGTGCTCTACGTCTACCTGCGCCCCGACTGGTGGCAGAAGTTCTGCTTTGAGCGCGACGAGCGGGCCCGCACGCGCGTCGTGAGCGTGCGCACCATTGGCACCTCCGATGACAACGACCACGACCTGATCACGGCCAAGCAGGTGTACCTGAAAATCTCGTCCGATGCCAAAACCATCGGCTTCTACCACTCGCTCGACGGCAAGCAGTGGGAGCTGGCCCGGCTCTACAAGAACGACTACCCGCCTACCATCTGGTTGGGCCTCAGCGCCCAGGCGCCGGTCGGCAACGGCATGAGCACCCGCTTCGAGCGCTGCACCCTTACCCAGACCAGCGTCGCCGACTTCCGCCTGGGGCAATAGGAGCGGACGTGTGGGCGGGCGATGGGGCCCTTACCTGTCCCGGCATCACCAGTGGTGACCGGACTGCGAGAAGCCATCTTAGGTAATTGAATAAAATGAAGTAAAGCCGTCGCCTTTTGGCTACCTCTTTTTTCCTCTTTTGTTCAATTACCTAATCGTCGTTCGAAGACAACTCTTGGGATCAGTGCGGTTTTAGCCCTGCTAGCCGCTTCGCCCAGCGTAGTACTTTTCCTTTCTAAGTCCTATTCTCAACGTTGCTCTTCAGGTGAAGATGACCTCCAAGAAAAGGCACCAAAAGATGGCCCGGAAAACCTGCGTCTTAGGGGCCGTTTGAGCAGGTAGCTCAGCTCACTAGGATTCGGTCTATTTTTGGAGAGGTAGCTATTAGGTGTAGCTACTACCAGCTCAACCTTGTCGCCAGACTCATGCCCAACTAACAACCTATTCTTTACCTAGCCAGAGCCGTAGCTGTTGCATAACTTCTTGCAAAATCGCTGCTTGCTCCCCATCCGGCGTGCCGTAAGCTGGTTGCTGAGTAAGCAGCCACTGGCGCTCTTCGAGTAGGCGCAGACAAGACCAAAGCGTACGGGTTAACGTCTGCTGAGTAGCCGTTGCCAGCTGCTCCGAGGAAAATGCATGCGCGAGCGCACAGCGGTACGTCTGCGCGGGCAGATCACGGGAGAGCACACTCCCGCAGGTGGGGCAGGTTAACGGAACAGCGGCAGTGGGCATAGAGAAGGCGAGTAGACCAGCAGGGTCCACCTCACACGTAAAATCCGCCTCCAGGTTCAGCATGGCGCACCTTCAGGGGCTGAGGAAGCAGGAGGCGGGTGACTCGGAAAGTTGGGCGCGGGTGCCTTGAGGAGCTGGAAACGGGGTTGTCGCTGGCTCGTTGGGCAAGTCTGAAAGGCTCGGTAGCTGTTGCAGAAGCTTTCAAAGGAAGGCCTGGCTTTTCTCAGCTTCTTTTTGCCAGCTACGTTAATCAGATTCATGCAGCTTACAGACGCTAGTCCGAATCTCACCCAGCAGTTAAGCGCGTTAGAAACAGTGCCTGATTTGTACCTCGTCGTCTCGCCTGAGTTGCGTATTCTCACGGCTTTGTCAGCAGCAACAGCAGCTTATCGGCGGCATTTTCGATGTCTGGGTAGCCCTGCTGGGCGGCCCGCTCCTTGGCGGCAAGCAGGACGTCGCGGCGCACGGTTTTGAAGTCGCCACAGGGATATTTGTAGCGGCTCTTGCTGGCTGCGCTCTTGCTCATGTCCAGGCCGAGGTGCCAGTTGCCGAACTCCTCGATTTCGTGATCTTCCAAAAAAGCATTTTCTTCGGCCGGTTCAGGATTGTGTAGGCTCCAGTCCCCTGGGTCGTTGGTGGTGGTGCCGTCCTGAATGAGGCGCTTGGCATACGTAACGGCTTGGGGGTTGAGGGAGACGTTCATGAGGGAGGGAAACAAGGTGTCTACGTAGGAGCAGGCGTTAAAGCCGAGTTATTGGACAGGAGCCGGCAGCCGGTCTTTGGCAAATAGGGGAGGCTCCCAGCCTTAATTACTTCCACCTGAATGACCAACAGCCTACCCATTCCGCCCCTTATGAAAACGTGGCAGGTAAAGCAACGCCCCGGCTACAGCTGTAGCCGGGGCGTTGCTTTTTACCAACCAGTGGGCTGCGGGCTATTCGGTGCCTTCGGCGTCGGGCGTGCTCGGGCTGGTTCCCTTGTTCTGGCGGCGGCGCTTGGCCAGGTAGCTTAGGCCTAAGGTGGCCAGGGCGAGAACGCCTAAAGCCTTTTTTGAGGTGGCGAATCGGGCAATGCCCTTGCCTGCTTTCTGGAAGGGCTGGCCGGCACCAGCGGGCTTGGACTTCTTTTTGGCGGCTTTGCTTTTCTTGTTTTTCATGGACGCTCTTGGCTAAAAGGGGAATGCTGGCTGGTTCCGGCAGGCTTGCTCCGTTTGGGTTTGGGAGTGCTGGCAGAGGCGACCGGGTTAGGGGGGGTGTCGGGGGCGGATTGGACGGGCTCAGCAGCAGCAGGCGCTTCCGGGGGGACCTCCTTTGGAGTGCTCTTGGTAAGCAGGGCATAGCCAGCAGCCAGCAGGGCCAGGTCGCCAACTACTTTTTGGGCAGTGCTGAGCTTCTTGACCTGCTTGGCGAAGCGGCGAAACCTTTTGAGTTCCACGGTGGCCGAGAGCAGGAGGTCGCCGGCTGGCTTTTCCTTTTTGAAGCCCTTGTTTTTGTTTTTGCTCATAAGGTGGTGAAGTGGCAGAACAACTGCTTTCGTAAGCGGCGCAGAAAGGTTGTCTGCATCTACTGCAAGACAAGTCAGAGGGGCTTGTTAACCATGAACACCAACGGAGGTGGTCGGGTAAAGGAAGACAGAACTAGGTCCTTACTTTCCTGCTGGCCACTTTGAGGTAGTCAGGTTAAAAATGAACAGTTTGAGGCTTTAACTGGCCAGCAAGGCGCGCCTTTCAGGGCCTGCTCTATGCTGGACGCTGGCTTACTTAAGTAGTGGGAAACTTACAATTAGCCTCCAGCGGCACCGAACTGACAAAGCGGCGCAGCATCACGAAGCAGTGCGGAGTCTCGCCCACCAGCGGGGTGCGGGGCTTATCTTTGGGTAGAAGGGCACCACAACGCCTTTCTAGTTCACGATGAAAAAGCCAGCCCCTTTGAGGCTGGCTTTTTTGGGCTCCTTATGCCTGCCAAAATAGCCGAGGTGGCACTTCGGCGCTCGGCCGCTGCAGCCGCTGTGGTCTTACTAGTAGTGCTACATTCTGGCAGTTGCACGTAGGGCGCATACTCCGCCAAAAGCACCGAGCTAGGGAAGCTGCATAGGACCATTGCCCGCTTGTCGGAGATCTCGTATCCAATCTCAATAAAGAAGCTACGGGCCCTATCAGGCAGGTAGTAGCGCAAAATCTAGCTCTTCCTTCCAGCGGTGCGCTAGGTAAGGGCCATGCAGGAGCGCGAACATCACTTGAACGCGTGGGGCGAGTAGGCGAAAGGTGTCGCGTGTCATGCCCCGCCAGGTACTACGAGGTTACCCTAGACAGTATTCGTTCGATAGGGGCGCCCTCATACAACCGGAGCCCACGCCAGTCGAAGCTAGTAGCAAGTAGCTGGATCGTATTCTCGGAATGCTAGGTGGGATGACTACCCTTTTTATGCTTTTAACCAGGGTATTGGGATTGCCGAGGTGCAGCATGCCCATCCTGCTTGCGAGATTGCCTAACGTATTCCCTTCCCTGACCGCCTACCTGGCAAAAGGCCGGCCGACCACTGCCTAGCGGTCGTTTCGGCCGCCTGCATCACCACCCATGGCCCCTTACGCATTTTCTGGCGCCTCTAGCAGAGCTAGCACCGCGTCAATGGTGAGGGTGCCGCGCATAAATTCCTGCAGTAAATGACGCTCCTGCTCACCAGGCGCTAACTCGGTATCGGCGGTGAGGTTCAACGCCATGGTTACCAGTCGCTGGCGTTCGCGCTCACTGACTTGTGGCGGCGCTTGCTGACCCCAAGAAGGAGAAGATGAAAATGGCATGTGCAAATCTCTTGGCACTGGCGCAGCCTGGCAAGAGTCAACCTACGTATTTTAACCAAGTTAAATACGTAATTATATTACCTGAACATGATCAAAGCCTGAGCTAGCGATGGTTCATGTTCTTAACGTGCGCCGAGTCTTTAAGTGCCCTACCTTGCGCGCTGGTTAAGTAAAAAGCCCCTGGCCTTGGTAGGGTGGGGTCTTTCTCCTGTCCAAGGCTCCGGTAGCTCGATGCTCAACGTCTACTTCTCTAGTAGCGTGGTACTGGTGCAGCTTTGACGTAGTAGCACTTGGCCCGTATGCGGGTTGTCGTAGACTTCCACAAAGAAGTCACCGCACAGCTGGTAGAGGTTGCTAGCACCCTCGTCTACCGCCCAATGAGCCAGAAAGGTGTCCAAGGGGAAGACAGCTACTAGCTGGCGTTAGTAGGGAAGGAGGTTGACTTCACCATGAAATTTGGATGTTCTTGGTGGAAACAGTGGGCATTTTCTCTAGATAGGCAAGCAGGGGCAGGCCTAACTGAGGAAGTAGTAGACAACGCACACCCGGTAGCAGCTAGTAACCAGCTTAAGGCAGTCGTTGACAGGCCTTGTCCTCGAGAGCTTTACCTACGAGCCGGACGTGAACGCGTACCGCTGCCCAGCGGGCAAGCTGCTGCCCTTTCGTAACTACTGCACGAGCTTAGATGGTAACTGGCTCAAGAACTACTGGGCCGAGTACCGCGACTGCCAGGCCTGCCCCTTTAAGCCCACCTGCGTGCCCTCGGCCACCCAAAAAAAGCTGGCGCGCTCGCCTTATGATGCGGCCTACTTACGGGCTTGGCAGCGCCAGCAGAGTCGGGCGGGGCAGCGCCGACGCTGCGTGCGCCAGGGCACAGTGGAACCTGTATTTGGCAACCTACTCCACCATTATAGCCTGCGCTGGGTCAATACGAAAGGGCAGGCAGCAGCGCATAAGGCCATGTTGCTCAGTGCGATTGCCTACAACCTCAAAAAGCTCCTGAAGTATCAGCCCACACGCATGCGGAGTATGGCGCTGGCCTGCCAACCAGGCCAGCATCAGCAGGCACAGGGGGCCTTTTTCGGCCTATTTGCCCGCTAGCTGGCTCAATAAAACCTACGCAGGCAGGTAGACGCTAAGCAGGGGGAGTTCTGCAACAGACACGAGCCTTTTTTGGAGAGGTCATTCTAGCTAAATACTATATTGACTATGCAACCTAACAGCCCCTAGCCGACTCTTAAATAGGCAGATAAGGGCCTACGTTGTGTTCACTCTTTAACCCAGTTTGCTTATGAGAGGTAGTAGCGCGATTGCATTAGCAGGACTTTCTCTGCTGACGATGAGCAACAGTTGTGAGAAGGAAAGTCCCGCAGTGCCCTTCACAACGGGCCAACTGGTCAAAGTTGAAGCTACCCTGGATGACCATTTTAGTCACCCTCAGCCACGTTGGCTAGTGAACACTGCGCCCTTATCACTACCAGGGATGAGAGGGGTGCCCTATCAACAGGTTAAGGTGTTCAGCCTGCCCGATACCATAACTTATAAAGCTGGGCAGGCTATTATATTCCACTACCAACTTGTTCCTTACGAACAGCAAACCCGGTGGCGTACGTGGCTGGAACGCCATAATCTGGCGCAGGAGCCGACAGGTGCGGACCCATTGCCCGAAGTACAGGTAACAGCTGTTCAAGTAGCTTCTTCAAAGTAGCCGCCGACAGCCGGAACGACCGTAGCTGGTGCAGAACTGTTAGGTATCTTTCTTTTCTACTCGCAGAGCCTAGACTACCTGCGCTAAGTTCCCCGCCTGTTCCACCTAGCACACCACCTGCCACTGCCCCTTTTTACCTACGCTGCCCTCTTCCGTAGCGCCCCGCCGCCATCGCTCTCATTGCAATGAAACAGCTCCTGAGTCAAGTTCTGTTGGGCAGCGGTCTGCTGCTCCCCGTTGGGGCTAGCCACGCGCAGACCACCTGGAGTATCGGCCCGCAGGTGGGGGCCAACCTCGCCAACTGCCGGTCCGCGGGCGCCAGCAATTCCGCGTACCGCTTCGGCGGGGTAGCGGGTGCGCAAGGCCGGCTTAGCTGGCGACACTTCGCCCTTGCGTCCGCCGTGCTCTTCGCGCAACAAGGCAATATGTCCTCTCAGGCTATTGACTACCAAGACCCGGTGACCGGCTTACCTACCCAGCACGGCACCTACACCACCCAGCTCCGGCTCAATTACCTCACGCTCCCGTTTCACGTCACTTTTGCGCCCGCAGGTTCAGCCCACGGCCCGCAGGTCTTTGCCGGTCCTTACCTGAGCGTATTACTGGGCGGTAGCTACTCCCAAGCTGGGCCCACCCAAACGGCGCAGAGCGTCCCGGTTCAGGTAGCTAGTGAACCTACCCAGTACACCGGGTACTATGCCCAGCGCTACGATGCGGGGGTACAAGCTGGGGTGGGCTATCGCTTCGAGCACCTGGTACTCCAGGCCGCATACAGCTTGGGGCTGCGCGATGTAAGGCTAGGGTACGCTTTCGCCGTCTCCGCTTTCAAAGCGCCGCCGGAATATAACCGGACTTTTCAAGCTTCCGTGAGCTACTTAGTGGACTTGAAACACTAGCCACGTCGCGGCTACGCGCTCGAGCTAAAACGAGTAGCCTAGCTTATGGCCGGAACACGAACTGGGTAAGCTCAACCGCGCGGGCAAACGCAGGGCGGTTCGGTAGGAAGGGGTAAGCCCCGCTAAAAAGGGCACGTAAAAACAGCCCACAAAATAGGCGTTTCTATCCCGGTTAGCTAAAAAAGCCAGTTCTCTAATATTCAGTCTATTTTTGGAGGGGTAGACTATTCAATTCTGGACTGAGCAGGTAAGCTTACTGGTGTAAAGCATGGACGATGAACTTTCCCTCATCCCTTTCTGCTTGCCAATAAAGAAAATCAGCCCACGGAAGGTGAGATGCCATAAATACGGGTAGCCTATAGCCGTGTTTTTCCAGGATGTAGCCTCTTAGGGACGGCAACCGTTTCCAAGTAGGAATACCAATAAGGTCAACTTCTATTTTCTGAGCTGGTGAGAGTGTAGTATACCACGCCAGCATGTCCCCTGCCCGGAAGATAATTTTATCAGCTTGTTGGTAGTAAGCTAATTCAACTTCGGCCACCCGTTCGGCCTGGGTAAGAAGAGTAAAAGAGGGCACTTTGATAACTACGTAAGCTTTTTAGCAAGGGATTTACTAATCGGTCACTTAGCTTAGGAAGGATAACGCTCCAAGATAGGCGGGCTAATTTTTAAGAACGCACTTCTAGAACCTGTAAAAGAAGTTATTGAGGGTTAGCCTTGGCTCCTCTAGTGCATGCAATAGCTAATTATACATACACTATCTGTCAACTAGTAGTACGAAGAACTAATTTTCCAGCTATACTGCCAGCTTACCCTATAATTTCCACCTCATTGCTAGCCCAGCACCACCTGAGGTCAGCATCGGATTAAACGCCATCCCTTGAGGTAGCCGTGACGGATGCCCCCAATGGTTGCGGTGCGTTAAATAGGCTAGGTGAGCTGATAGGATGTCAAAGCCCGCACCAGCTACTATATCGCTCTGCCAGTGCTTTTCATTCACCATGCGCAGCACGCCTACCCCGGTGGCAACCGTGTACGCCCCCACGCCATACCAGCGGCTATGGTCACGCAATTCCAGATTCACGATGCTGGCCGCCAGAAAGGCCTGGGCGGTGTGGCCGGAAGGAAACGAGAGTCGGTCGGAGGCATCGGGCCGCTGCTCGTGCGTCAGGTGCTTGACCAGGAAAACGGAAGTCAGCATGATAGCTTCCGACTTGGCCACTAGCAGCAGGGTGTTTAATCGGTCATGTTGCGTGGTGGCGCCGGCCAGCGCGGCTACGCCCAGCTCGGCATAGGAGATGTACTGCAGCACGTTCTCCGCATGGGTGTGGTTGGCGGTAAACAGCCGGTGGATATCCCGGTCGGCCTGCTGGTTGGTATAAAACCCGTGGCCATTGAAGGTATAGAGGCCATACCCAATCAGCACGGCCGGTACCAGAGTAGCCTGCACCACCCGCCCCCGATACCAGGCTGGCTTTAGCGTTGGTAGCGGGGCAGTCACCGGCCGATGGGTAGTATCATCCGCGCTAGGCGTAGGGACTAGCTGCGCCAAAGCAGGCGAACAAACGCCCGTGCTCAACACGCAGGCCAGGGCACAGTGCAGTAAGGTAGATTTCATAGAGTAGACAAGGCTGCGCACGGTGGCTGTTAGGTTTCCGCGCAGCCTTAGCGTAGTTGGCAGCATACGTAAGCCAACCCCGGAATTTCTTGAGCCCGAATTCGTCCATCGAACGGCTCAACATCTTACGGTTCAGCTAATTATTTACCTCTATCTATCCTGCTCTTTTGTCTTTCCTAATCTGGCAGAAAACCAACAGCTGCCTCAAACAGAATGTAATTAAATTACAGTTATTTAATCTGATGCAGTAAGCATTATGCTGCTATACAGCAACCTGCTTGACGCCTGACTGGAAGCAGGTGATACAGCGACGCTGGCCCCAAGCTGCTTGCTTCAAGGGAGTCAGCGAGTACGATTAAACCAAGAAATCTTAAGGGAATTTTAAGGGGCTTTTAAGAAAGCAGGGCCCTAAATTCAAGCTGCTTAACGCCTGCTGTCCGTTTACTGAGAACCCCACGCTTGCCAGAGTTGGATGAACACGAGCGTGGTATCTCCTTCCTTTCAATTCCCTTCTCATGCCCGACAAACCCCTCGCCAAGCAAACGCACGAAGACGTAGTAGGCAACCCCAAAACCGACGAACTGGCCCAGAACCGCGAAGATGGCTACGGTCAGTTTCTGACTACCAACCAGGGTCTGCGCGTCAACGATGACCAGAACTCGCTCAAGGCCGGCGAGCGTGGCCCGACGCTGCTCGAAGACTTCATTCTGCGCGAAAAGATTACGCACTTCGACCACGAGCGGATTCCCGAGCGGGTGGTGCACGCCCGCGGCGTAGCTGCCCACGGCTACTTCAAGGCGTATGATAACGCCAGCGAGCTGAGCCGGGCCGCCTTTTTGCAGCCGGGTGCGGTAACACCGATATTCACTCGCTTCTCCACCGTAGCCGGCTCGCGGGGCTCCAGCGACCTGGCCCGCGACGTGCGTGGCTTTGCCGTGAAGTTTTACACCGAAGAAGGCGTGTATGATTTCGTCGGCAATAACATGCCGGTTTTCTTCATTCAGGACGCCATTAAGTTTCCCGACTTCGTGCACGCCGTGAAGCCCGAGCCGCACAACGAGATTCCGCAGGCCGCCTCGGCCCACGATACGTTCTGGGACTTCATTTCCATTACGCCCGAGTCTATGCACATGATAATGTGGGTGATGAGCGACCGCTCGCTGCCCCGCAGCTTGCGGATGATGGAAGGCTTTGGCGTGCATACGTACCGCTTCATCAATGCCGAAGGCAAAGCGCGCTTCGTGAAGCTGCATTGGAAGCCGCTGCTGGGCGTGCATTCGGTGGCCTGGGAAGAGGCCCAGCAGATTTCGGGCAAAGACCCCGACTTTCACCGCCGCGACCTCTGGAACAGCATTGAGGGCGGCGCCTACCCCGAGTGGGAGCTCGGCGTGCAGGTGGTGGAAGAGGAGGACGAGCGCAAGTTCGACTTCGATATTCTGGACTCGACCAAGCTCATCCCGGAAGACCTGGTGCCAGTGCAGCCCATCGGCAAGATGGTGCTTAACCGCAACGTGGACAACTACTTCGCCGAAACCGAGCAGGTAGCGTTCTGCCTGAGCCACATCGTGCCGGGCATCGACTTCTCGAACGACCCGCTGCTGCAAGGTCGCCTCTTCTCGTACCTCGACACCCAGCTCAAGCGCCTGGGCGGGCCCAACTTCCACGAGATTCCGATTAACCGCTCGCTGGCCCCCGTGCACAACAACCAGCGCGACGGCCACATGCGCCAGACCATTAACAAAGGGCGGACCAGCTACGGTCCCAACCTGCTCAACGACAACTATCCCCAGCAGGCTAAGAAAAGCGAGGGGGGCTTCACCTCAGTGTACGAGCGGGTAGACGGCCACAAAATCCGCCTGCGCAGCAAGAGCTTCATTGACCACTACAGTCAGGCCAAGCTGTTCTGGAACAGCCAGACTGAGGCCGAAAAAGCGCACATCGTGAAAGCCTTGCGCTTTGAGTTGGGTCACGTGCAGAAAGAAGCGGTGCGCGCCCGTATCGTGTTGCAATTAAGTCAGGTAGACAGCGACCTGGCCGCGCGCGTGGCAAAAGGCCTGGGCCTGACCGTGCCCTCGGCCCAGGGCGTAACGCTGAATATGGGCTACGGTGCCGACGCCGACCCCGCCGCCGTACAGTCAGCACCAGCCAAGGCCGGGATGGGCCATGACTCCGCGCTGAGCCTGAGCGCCGACAGTAAAATCAACGCCGGCAAGACGAGTATTAAGACCCGCCACGTGGCCATTCTGGCGACCGATGGCGCCGACGTGGCCGGTATCACGGAATTGATGCGACTGCTCATGGACGAGGGCGCGCAAACGGCCATCGTGGGTACGCACCTGGGGACGCTGACCGGCCAGGACGGCCACGAACTGCTGATTAACTGGACGTTCCAGTCCACGGCCTCCGTTTTATTCGATGCCGTGTACGTGGCGGCCGGCGCGACCAGCGTGACCGCGCTGAAGCAGGACGCCGATGCCGTGCGCTTTGTTAACGAGGCCTACCGGCACTGCAAACCCCTGGCGGCTTCGGCCGAGGGCGTGGACCTGTTGCGAATCGCCGCTTACCCCGGGGCCGAAGACCTACTGGGTAGCGAAGGCGTGGTAACCAGCGCTGACACCAATGTGAGGGCCTTGGCTACCAGCTTTATAGCGGCCATTGGGCAGCATCGCTTCTGGAGCCGTGAGCTGCGCGCAATGCCCGCCTAAGCGTAGGCAAAGTAAAAGCTCCGTAACCAGCTAATTACCTAACACCCCCACCTAGCATCCTGACCGGCTGCTAGGTGGGAACTCGGGGAAACGATAATTCGCCCACAATTTTTAATCCTGTGAAAACGTATCTACTTCTAACTGCCTGCGGGCTATTTACGGGCGTCGCCCTGGCGCAACGCCCACCCGCGGTACCTGCGGCCGTTCGGCTGGCCTTCACCAAAGCGCAGCCACGGGCCGCTCACGTAGCTTGGCACCAGTGCCCGGTGGGCTACGAAGCGGACTTCGAGCAGCGCCCGGCCCAGGGCCGGTTGCCGGGAGAGCGTAAGTATCGGGGAGTAGCCCAGCTTACCCCGGCGGGCGAGCTGGTCGAGACCCGGCTGGACGTGCCCGCCCGCACCCTTCCGCCTCTGGGCCACACAGCCGTCAGCCAGCGCTACCCTCGTCGGCAAGTAGACCGGATAATCCAGGTAGTCGACGCCAAGGGCGAGGTGACGTACGAGGCTAAAATCTGCGAGGGCAAAGACAAAAATGGGAAGGACAAGGATTGTCAGACCAGCCGCTTTGATAAAGACGGCCGGCCGCTGACCATTTAGCTGCCTGCGCTGGCTAGCCCTGGAGTGGGAAGCCCAGGGTAAAAGTGGTACCCTGCCCTAACGTGCTGGCTACCGTGCGCTCGATGGCCAGCAGGTCACAGGCCTTGGCCACGATGGATAAGCCCAACCCAGTACCATCAATATGCTTGTGGGCCAGCGCCTCGGAGCGGTAGAGTGGGTCGAAGATGTGCGTCAGGTCGTCGGGACGAATCCCGATGCCCTGGTCGGCGATGGCGCAGCGCAGGTGGGTATCCTCGCAGGCCAGGGACACGCGAATGCTGGAGCCGGCCGGCGAGTACTTGATGGCATTGGCCAGCACGTTATCCAGAATCAAATCGACCAGGTAGGGGTCGGAAACGATGGTGGCGGCTTGCCCGTCCTGCACATCCACCCGAATGTGTTTGGCGCTGAGGTCGGCCCGGCGGCGGTGCAGCACCTCGTCTACGCAGCTGAGCACGCTCAGCTCCTGGCGGCGCTGCCCCTCGGCGGGGCTGTCGAAGCGGGCCAGCAGCAGCAATTGCTCTACGAGGTGGGTAAGACGGTCGATTTCGTGCATGCCGAGCGTGATACTCTCGACGTACTCGGCGGCGCTGCGGGGCTTGCGAATGAGCACTTCGAGCGTGCCCCGGAGTACGGCCAGCGGCGTGCGCAGCTCGTGTGAGGCATCAGCGGTAAATTGCTTTTCGCGGGCCACCGCTTGCTCTACCCGGTGCAACAGGCCATTGATGGCGCTGGCCAGGGTATGCAACTCATCGGGGCGCGATGGAAGGGCAATGCGCTCCGCTAAATTGCTGCGCGTGATGCGGTTGGTAGTATCCGTAATCTGCGTAATGGGCGCGATGCTGCGCCCTGCCAGCAACCGTGCGCTACCAAAGAGCACCAGCAGCACCACCGGGTAGGAGCCCAGCAGCACTAAGCGCAGGCTGGCCAGCACGTGCTGGGCAGCCTCCGACGAGATGGCCGCCAGTAGGTAGCCGGCCGTGCCCCCACCGTCGGCGGCCAGGCGCACCTGCACTTGCCGAATGGCCGTACCCCGCAGCAGCGAGTTGAAGGGTACCCGGCCGGCCGGCGTGGCGTCGAAGGACAGCTGCTCGCCCTTGAGATTGGGTGAGCGGTCCAGTAGCTGACCCTGCGGGTCGGTTATCTGAATGAATACCGGGTCGACCTGTACCTCGCGGTGCTCACGCTCCTCCCACTCGTCCTTGTGGGTAAAGCGGATGGTGCGCCCCGTCAAACTCACTTCCTGCATGTGCTTGGCCACTTCGTAGCGCAGGTTGGTATCCAGGTCGAGGTAGACGCGGTGGTGCACCACGCCAAACACCACCAGGTAGGCCGCGGCCACCAGCGCGGCGGTAGTCAGCACGTAGTGCAGCGCAATGCGGTCTTTAAAGCGCAGGCTCATCTAGTCGCGGGCGACATAGCCAATGCCGCGAATGGTTTGCAGGTAGTCATCATCCTTGCTCAGGCCCAGCTTTTTACGCAGAGCATTCATGTACACGTCAATCACACCCGTGTTGTATTCGAAGTGAATATCCCACACGTTCTCGATAAGCTGGCGGCGGCGGCACACCTTGCCCTTGTGGCGCAGCAGATATTCGAGCAGGGCAAACTCCTTCTGGGTCAGGCTGATTTCTTCGCCGCTTTTATACACCTGGTGCGTGCTGACGTCGAGCTCAATAGGCCCGAGCGTAAATCGCTCGGCCGGCTGCCCCACCGAGCGCAGCTGCACCCGGATGCGTTCCAGCAGTTCCTCGAAGTGAAAGGGCTTTTTGATGTAGTCGTTGGCCCCGGCCTGCAAGCCGGCGATGGTATCGGCCACCGTGTCTTTCGAGGTCAGAAAGATGATGGGCGTTTGGTTGTGGCTGCCCCGCAGCTGGCGGCACACTTCCAGGCCGGTGAGGCCGGGCAGCATCCAGTCCACGAGCAGCAGGTCGTAGGGTTGCGCCTGGGCCTGGGCCAGGCCTTCGGTCCCGCTGCCGCTGACATCGACCAGAAAGGCTTCTTCCTCCAATCCCTGCTTCAGGAACCGGGCAATGCCCGGCTCATCTTCGATTACTAATAGGCGCATGATGGGCAAGTAACGGCAACAAGCCCCACGTAGTCATCAGCCGCTACCCAGGCCCCCCCATTTTAAGCTGATTTTAAGCGTGCACTAAGGGAGCGCTAAGGCTGGCCGGCGTTGAAGGCCCATCTAGCTGAATTACTGTTCGCAGCTGCTGCGGTAGAAAGTACCCCACTCTTCTCTTTTATGAAATTCTACCTACTGGCCGCCGTCGTAGCCCTGCTCACGGCCGCCGCCCCCCACGCCCACGCCCAAACCCGCCGCAGCGCTAAAAACGCGGCGGCTCCGAACGCCGCGCCGGCCCAGGCCCTACCCCCTGGCAGCGCCACCACCCCGGTAAACACCCCCACGCCCCCGGCCGACCCCAACGGCAAGCTCGACTACCGCAACCCCGCCGCCGACCCACTCATTCCGGTGGAAGCCGACAAGCGTAAGCCCGTTACCGACGACCTGCAGGCCACGGTGGCCGAACTGCTGGAGCTTTTTCACGACTCGAAGCAGAGCCACTGGAACCTGCGCGGTCCGCTCTACTTGCCGCTGCACGAAAAGCTGCAGGAAAACGCCGATGAGTACCGCAAGTTTGCCGACATCCTGGCCGAGCGGGTGCTGCAGGTCGGCAACCCCATCGACGGGCGTACCAGCGTAGTGGCCGCCACGGCCAACCTAGGGGAGTTTCCGGGCGGTTACCTATCCGACAAGCAGGTCCTCATTATTATGACCGAGCGCATCACGACCGTGGCCAAGCGCGTGCGCCAGCGCATCGACCACCTGAGCAAGGTAGATGAGGTAACTTCCAATCAACTACAGGAGCTGAGCTACGTACTCGACAAGCACGTGTGGCAGTTCCGGGTGCACATGCAGTAAGGCACTAGCTGCCGGGCTATGACGCCACCTAAGCGGTAGTTACCCTTGTTTTATTCTGTTTTTTCTGCCTAGCGGGGTGGGTGCGGCGAGCGGCACCCACCCCGATTTTATACTTCCACTCCGGCGCCGTCTGGTTTGCTTATTCGCTCATGTTAGAGAAAATCATTACGGTCAGCGTCCGTAACAAGCTCTTGGTGGCGCTCCTACTGCTGGCGCTCATTGCCTGGGGCGGCTTTTCGGCGGTCAATATTCCGCTCGACGCTATCCCGGATGTTACGAACAACCAGGTGCAGGTTATTACTCAGAGCGATGCGCTCGCCGCCCAGGAGGTCGAACAGCTCATCACCATCCCGCTGGAACTGCAGCTGCGCACGGTACCCGGCGTGACGGAAATCCGCTCCATCTCGCGGTTTGGACTGTCGGTGATTACCGTCGTCTTCCCCGACGACATCAGTACCTACCAGTCCCGGCAGCTGGTGGCCGAGAAGCTCAAAGCCGCCGAGGCTGACCTGGCGGCCGGCGCGGGCACGCCCACCATGGCGCCCATCACGACGGGCCTGGGCGAGATTTACCAGTATAGCCTGCGCATACTGCCGGGCTACGAAAAGCAGTTCTCGCTGGCCAGGCTGCGGGACGTGCAGGACTGGATAGTGAAGCGGCAGCTGGCCGGCGTGACGGGGGTAGTGGACGTGAGCAGCTTCGGCGGCTACCTGCGCCAGTACGAGGTAGCGGTGGACCCGGCCCGGCTGGCCTCCAATGGAGTAACCATGGCCGAACTCTATGCCGCGCTGCAAGACAACAACGCCAACACGGGTGGCGCCTACATCGAGCGCGGGCCCAATGCCTACTTCATCCGGGGGGAGGGGAGGGCCGCTTCGCTCGACGACCTGGGGGCAACCGTTATCAAGCAAGCGGCCAGCGGCACGCCGCTGCTCGTGCGTGACGTAGCCACCCTGCGCATGGGCCACGCCGTGCGCTACGGCGCCATGACCCGCAACGGCCAGGGTGAAACGGTAGGCGCCGTGGTACTGATGCTCAAGGGTGCTAGCTCCGAAAGCACGATTAAGAACGTGAAAACGCGGGTGGCTGAAATTCAGAAAACCTTACCGAAAGGGTTAGTGATTACGCCGTTTCTGGACCGCACCAAGCTTATTGACAAAGCGATTGCTACGGTCGAGCACAACCTCATTGAGGGCGGCGTAATCGTGGTGGCGGTGCTGCTGCTGCTGCTCGGCAACTGGCGGGCCGCCGTGGTAGTGGCCCTCATGATACCGCTGTGCATGCTTTTTGCACTGGGCCTCATGAGTTTGTTTGGCGTGTCGGCCAACCTCATGAGCCTGGGCGCGCTCGACTTCGGGCTGATAGTGGACGGGGCGGTGATTATCGTGGAGGCCGTCATCTTTCACCTCGTGCACCAGCGTGAGCAGGCTGCGCACGAAACGATGGATGATATGACCGAAAGCGCCGCCACGCGCCTTATGTCGTCGGCCTTGTTTGGGCAGCTCATCATTCTCATCGTGTACTTCCCTATCCTCTCGCTCACCGGCATTGAGGGGAAAATGTTCCGGCCCATGGCCCTGACGGTGAGCTTTGCCATTATCGGAGCCATGCTCCTGTGCCTCACCTACGTGCCGGCCGCCACGGCTTGGGCGCTTAAAAAGGATATCAAGGAGGAAGGCACCATTGCCTACCGCATCATGAAGTTTCTGCACCGCGGCTATGACCCCATCATTCGGGCGGCACTGGGGGCTCCGTGGGTGGTAGTGGGCGCGGCGGTGGCGCTGCTGGTGCTGGCCGGCTTTATCTTCTCGCGGATGGGCGGCGAGTTTATTCCGCAGCTCGATGAGGGCGACATTGCCCTGAACGTAACGCTGGCCCCCGGCTCATCCTTGAGCCAGACGGTGGCCACCAACCTGCAGGTGCAAAGGATTTTGAAGGCCAAATTTCCCGAAATCGAGCAGATTGTGGGCAAAAGCGGCACGTCGGAAATCCCGACTGACCCGATGTCGCTCGAAGACAGCGACGAGATGATTATCCTAAAAGACCACAGCGAGTGGACGTCGGCCAGCACCCGCGAAGAGCTAGCCAACAAGATGCAGGCCGCTCTGGCCGGCGTGCCCGGCGTGACAATGGAGTTTCAGCAGCCCATCCAGATGCGCTTCAACGAGCTGATTTCGGGGGTGAAGTCCGACGTGAGCATCAAGATTTACGGCGACGACCTGGAGGTGCTGTATGAGAAAGCCAATGAGGCCGCCGCGCTCATTCGCCCACTGGCGGGGGTAGGGGACCTGAAGGTGGAGCAAATCGCGGCCCTCCCCCAGATGCGCGTAACCTATAACCGCCAAAAGCTGGCGCAGTACGGTCTCAAGGTGAGCGACTTGAACACTATTCTACGGGCATCATTTGCCGGCGAAGTAGCGGGCCAAGTCTACGAGAGCGAGCGTCGCTACGACCTCGTGGTACGCCTCGACAGTACGCACCGCGCGAGCCTTACTAACCTACAGGACCTGTACGTGGATACGCCCGGCGGCCAGAAAATCCCGCTCGACGAAGTAGCCACGGTGGCGTACAAGAACGCACCCATCCAGATTTCCCGGGATGATGCCCGTCGCCGCATCAACCTCGGCATCAACGTGCGCGGGCGCGACGTGCAGAGCCTGGTGCAGGAAATTCAGGGCAAGCTCAACACCGGTCTGAAGCTGCCGAGCGGCTATACCATCGTCTACGGCGGCCAGTTCGAGAATCTGAATCACGCTATCGAGCGCCTCAAGGTGGCCGTACCGGTCTCATTGCTGCTCATTTTCCTGCTGCTTTACCTCTCGTTCCGGTCGGTGAAGCAGGCGTTGCTCATTTTTACGGGCGTGCCGCTGGCTACCATTGGGGGCATCATCGCGCTGTGGCTGCGCGGGATGCCGTTCAGCATTTCGGCGGGGGTAGGGTTCATTGCGCTCTTCGGGGTGGCGGTGCTCAACGGCATCGTGCTGCTGGCCAGCCTCAACGAGCTGGCCGCCGAAGGCGTTGCCTCGGTGCGCGACCGCGTGTTGCGCGCCACCGAGGAGCGGTTTCGGCCGGTGATTCTCACGGCCAGCGTGGCCTCGCTGGGCTTCCTGCCAATGGCCCTGAGCACCTCGGCCGGTGCGGAGGTGCAGAAGCCGCTGGCTACGGTCGTGATTGGGGGGCTGATTTCCGCCACGCTCCTGACCCTGGTCGTGTTACCCGTGCTGTATATGCTCTTCACCAAAGACGGCGAGCCCAACCCCAAAGAAGCGGCGAAGGACGCCGAAGATGCCCGGCACGCCGCCGAAAAAGGCGAATCGCCCGGTCAAAGCGCTACCAAAAGCGCCGACCAAAACGGCCAGCCCAGGGAGCAGCATCCGGCCAGGGTGCCTACTACGGTGGCTACGGTCGTGCTGCTGGCATTGCTAGGCGGAAGCGTCCGCCCGGCGGAAGCGCAAAACACGCTTGGCTCCACGGCCGGTCAGCCCTTGACGCTAAGCCAGTCGCTGCAAGCGGCCGGGGCGCAAAACCAATCGCTACGCACCGCCGGCCTACAGACGCAGCAGCAGCAGGCGCTCATCCGCACGGGCGTCGAGTTGCCGCGCACGGTGGTGGATTTTCAACTGGGCCAGGTGTCGAGCAACCTGACCGACCACACCTTCAATATCATTCAGCAGGCAGCTTTCCCGGGGGTATATCTGGCGCAGCGCCGACTGCTGCAAGGGCAGGGCGCCACGGCTGAGCAACAAGCCGCCGTTAGCCGGCGCAGCCTGGTGCAGTCCATTCGCAGCAATTACTACGGCCTACTGGTGAGCTACCGTCGGGTGACGCTGCTGCGCCGCCAGGACAGCCTGTACCGCCGCGCCGCCCACGCCGCCCTCATCCGCTACAAGGTGGGCGAAACCAACCGGCTGGAGCAGGTAGCCGCCCAGGCCAGGGTGCAGGAAATTGAAAACCGTCTGCTCACCACGCTCTCCGACTTGGAGGTGCAGCGCGAGCAGCTGGGGCAGCTGCTGGGTAGCCCGGGCGCCACCGCTATCGACACTACCCAGGCGCTGATTGCGCCGCTCACGGCCGCCGACACGGCGGCGCTTTCGCCCGAGAGCAACCCCACGCTCGGCCTGCTGCGCCAGCAAGTCGCCGTGAGCCAACTGCAGGTGCGCGTCGAGCAGCTGCGGCGCCTACCCGATTTGCGGGCCGGCTATTTCCAGCAAACTATCCGGCCCGAGTTTACGGCGCTGCGCGTAGGCCAGCTGGGGCTAGCCATTCCCTTGCTGAGCCAGGCCGGGCGGGCGCGGGTGGCCGCCGCACGCCTGGGCGAGCAGGTAGCCACTGGCCAGCTGGCTTACGCCACCAGTCAACTCAGTACCCAGGTCAGCACGCTGCGCCGCCAGTTGCGCCGGGCCCAGGCCTCGCTCGCCTACTACCAGCGCACGGCGCTGCCCCAGGCCCGGCTCATTCTCGACACGGCCGAAAAAAGCTTCCGGGCCGGCGACATCGACTACGTCACCTACGTGGTCAATACCGAGCCGGCCTGGCAAATTCAGTCCAATTATCTCGACCAGGCGCAGCGCTACAACGAGTTGGTGGTGAGTGTGCAAGCGCTCACCGGGGCGGACATTCCCCAGAGCCCGACCAAGTAGCTGCCTGTCCCTGGCGGTCGCTCGCTGACTAGCGAGGCCCTTTTTCCTTCCGGTTCGATTCCCTACCCCATGGCTCTCCCCTTCCATCTATCCGCGCTCGTGGGCGCACTGGCTCTGCTCACCGCCTGTGGCGCGAAAGAAGGCGACGCGGCAAAAGCCGGACCAGCCAACGAGAAGCAGGCAGGCCCGGCGGCCGCGCCTACCCCCCCCGCTAATCCTGACCAAGTCGCCGTGAGCCCCGCGCAGGAAAAAGCGGCGGGCATTACGTACGGCAGCTTCGAGCGCCAGAATATGACCACCGAAGTGCAGGCTAACGGCTCAGTGGAAGTACCGCCTCAAAACCGGGTGTCCATCACGGCCATCCAGGGGGGCTACGTGCAAGCGGTGCTAGTGCTGCCGGGCGAGCACGTGGCCGCCGGGGCCACGGTAGCTACCCTGCGCTCGCCCGAGTACCTGACGATGCAGCAGAACTACCTGCAGAGCAAGGCCAAGGTGCGCTTTCTGGCCGAGGACCTGGAGCGCCAGCGCATCCTGGATGTGGAGGACGTGGGCGCCAAGCGCAAGCTCCAGCAAGCCCGCGCCGACTACACTACTGAGCAGGCTGCCCTGCGGGCCACAGCGGCCCAGCTACGGCTGCTTGGCATCTCGGTAACTCGCCTTGATGCTACGGGCCAGCTCCAAAACAACGTGCCCCTTACCACGCCCATCGCGGGCTACGTGAAGGCGGTCAACATCAACCCTGGTCAATTTGTGAACCCCCAGGATGTGCTGGTGGAAGTGCTCAACCGCGACGACCTGCACCTAGAGCTAAAAGTGTTTGAGAAGGACGTGGCCTTGGTAAAGACCGGCCAGAAGATTCTGTTCAAGGTACAGAACGCCGGCCGCGATGAAGAACTGACCGCCCGTGTATTCCTGGTGGGCAAGGCCTTTGACGATAATGCCCGCACCGTGCGCGTACACGCCCATTTGGAGCCCGAGCGCACCGACCTGCTGCCCGGCCAATTCGTGGCCGCCCGCATCCAGACGGCCGGCACTCGGGTGCGCACCTTACCCGAAGCGGCGCTTATTCAGGCCGGCGACCTGAGCTACATTTTCCGGCGGGTGGGGGTGGACTCGGGCCGCACGGTGTTTCGGCGGGTGAAGGTGCGCGCCAGTCAGCCCCAGCATGGTGACGTGGTTGTGACCGTACTTGACCCGCTGCCCGACACCACCCAGCTGGTACAGCGTGGTGCCTATTTCCTGGATGCCGAATTGCGCAAGGGTGAGGGCGGTGATTAATCAGGTTGCGTTCGCAAACCCCCTGCTACTACCTATGCCCTCAATCTTAAGGATACTTTAAGCTAAATACTAGCTCGGCAGGTGACTTAAACCAGTGCCTGCTCGTTTGGTGGTTTACGCTTTTAAGCTGTATTTACTCCTTATCACCTTGCTAGGCTGCCTGCTGCCGGCAAAATGCTTCTCGGTGCGTAGGGGTAGCAGTCCTTTGAAGTATCTCCTTCCTGACCAGCTAATCACTGGCAACTTCACTTCTTCTCTTTTCTGCTATGCGCTTCTTCGTACTGGCCAGCCTAGCCTTGTTTACGGCTCCGGTCGCGGCCCAAACTGCTCCCACCTGGAATACCTCGTTGCCCGCCGCTCTCTCTCAGGCCCAGGCTACGCAAAAGCCCGTGTTAGTTGTGTTTTCAGGTTCCGACTGGTGCAAGCCCTGCATGCAGCTCAAGCAGGAGGTATTCGACCAGCCCGAGTTTGCGCAGTTTGCCAAGGACCGGCTGGTGCTGGCGCGCTTCGACTTCCCGCGCAATAAGAAAAACCGCCTGGACCCAGCCCAAACCAAGCAAAGCGAAGAGGCCGCGGCGCAGCTCAACAAGGAAGGCGCCTTTCCGGCCGTAGTCCTGCTGTCGCCGCAGGGCAAGGTATTGGTTCGCAGTGGCTATCGCCCCGGGGGCGCGGCGGCCTACCAGGCGTACCTGCAGCCCTATCTGGCGGCCAAATGAAAAGCTCGCTCGATTCACCCCCTACGGGCTCTGGTTGGCCCGCCCGCTGGCTGGGCGTAGGGCTGCTCTTGCTCTTATTGCTGGTACTGGCGCGGTCTTCGCCAGCTGCCGGGCTGCCATGGCCCCGCGCCTACACGCGCAGCGCGCACCTGATGGGCTCCCACTTCACGTTCACGGCCGTCTCCAGCGATGATTCGCTGGCTTGGCGCGCGCTGCGGGCCGGGCTGCGCGAAACGCAACGCATCGACCACCTGTGCTCGTACTGGGATTCGACTTCGCAGGTGGTTAAAATCAACCGCTTGGCGGGCATTCGGCCGGTGGTGGTTGACCAGGAGGTATTTGACCTGATTCAGCGCACGCTGAAAATCTCGGCCTTGAGCGGCGGGGCTTTTGACATTACCTTCGCCAGCAGCGATAAGATTTATACGTTCGACAAACGGGCACACCCCAGTTTACCCGACTCGGCCACCGTGCGCAACTCCATCCGGCGAATCGGCTGGCAGAAAATCAAACTAGACCCGGCTGCGCACACGGTGTTTCTGCCCGAAAAAGGGATGCGTATCAACCTGGCCGGTATTCTGCAGGGCTATGGCGTGCGTCGGGCACAGGAGACGATGAAAAAGATGGGTATTGCCAGCGGCCTCATCAACGGCTCGGGCGACGTATACTGCTGGGGCCAGCAGCCCGACGGCAGCGGCTGGCGCATTGCCATCGGCGACCCGGCCCGGCCCCAAAGTGTCTCGTCGTGGCTGACGGTAAGCGACCTGGCGGTCGTGACCGCCGGCAACTACGAGCAGTACTTCACGGTGGCCGGACGCTATTACGGCCACATCATCAACCCCCATACCGGCTACCCGGCTACGGGGCTACGCTCGGTCACCATCATTTGCCCCGACGTGGAGCTGGCCGATGCCCTGGACGATGCCGTGTTTGTACTCGGCCCGGTAGATGGGCTGGCGTTGATAAACCGCCTGAAGGGCGTCAGCTGCACGCTTATCGATGACAAGGGCCAGACGCTGGTTTCCAAAGGCATGCAACTCCATGCGTATCACAGTGCGGCCCCGGCCGCCCCAGTTACTTCTTCTACCAAGCCATGAGCTACCCTACCCTCTTTCGCCCGGTGCTACTGGGTGTCCTCCTCTCCGGCACCGCCGCCCTGCCTAGTTGCGTGTCGGTGGCCGCTTACCAGAAAGCGTACCTCAACGACGAGGACATGAAGCTGGCCACCAAGAAGGTCGAAACGCCCGAAGTCAACTTCGAAAGCTACCGCGAGGGCGGAGCTGGGGCTAACGGCGGCAAAGTAGGCGGCGGCTGCGGCTGTAATTAAGACCCAGACCAGAACCACCACCTAACTAGCTACTTGTGAAACTTAATTTACTGCTGGCGCTGGCGCTCACCGCGCCTCTTACCACTTGGGCGCAGGCGACGCCTACCCCCAACCGGCTCGACGGTTCGGGCCTCTCGCCCAACGCGGCCCAGCTGCCCACGCCTGCTCGCTACGGCGAAACAGAGGTCGACATTCTCGGGAGCTACTACCAGCAAAACGGCACCCATTCGGCAGTAGAAGGCGGCATCGGCAGCCAGCACTTGACCGATACGGCCCCGACCATTTTGCTCAACGTGCCGCTCGATTCGACGACGCGCCTATCGGCCAACGTGGGCATCGACTACTACACGTCGGCCTCCTCCGACAAAATCGACCAGGTCATGTCGTCGCCTTCGGCAGCCGACGCCCGCTACCACGCCGACTTCGGCCTTTCGCACGTGCTGGCCGATAAGCTCACGACCGTGGGCCTCGGCGCAGGTGTGTCGAAGGAGTATGACTACCTGTCCTTTAATATTCTCGCCTCGTGGGCCCGCTCCTCCCAGGATGGCAACCGCCAGCTGAGCGTAAGCGGACAGGCCTTTCTCGATAAAATCACGCTCATCACGCCGGCTGAGTTGCGCGTGGGAGGCACCCGCAACAAGAACTACGGCTCCGATAATCGCCAAAGCTTTACGCTGTCGGTGGTGTACGCGCAGGTGCTCAGTAAACGGTTGCAAGCCTCCATCAGCATCGAGCCGGTGGTGCAGCGCGGCCTGCTGAGCACGCCCTTTCAGCGGGTGTACTTCTTTGACAGCAATCCCGCCCTTGGTACGCCCGGCGCGCTGGGTACGGCGCTGGCCGAGGTGCTGCCACGCCTGCGGGTGAAGTACCCCGCCAGCCTGCGCTTGACGTACTATGCTACTGATTTAGTGCAGCTACGAGGCTTCTACCGGTTTTACAACGACAACTTCGGTATCCGTGCGCACACGTTTGAGTTGGAGGTGCCGGTGAAGGTGAGCCCGTTTTTTACGCTATACCCCTTTTGCCGCTACCATACCCAGACGGCGGCCGACTACTTCGCGCCCTACCTGCAGCACTCGGTTAACGATGAGTTTTATACCTCTGACTACGACCTGTCGGCCTTTTCGGCGAACAAGGTGGGGCTGGGGTTCCGCTATGCCCCACTCTATGGGCTGGGCCGTTTTAAGACACCGTTCGGGGGGGGTAAAGTCACCAAGTTCAAGTCGCTGGATTTGCGCTACGGCTATTACCGTCAGAGCACCGGTCTCACGGCCAATGTAGTCAGTGCCGACCTCTCGTTCACCATGC
Organism: Janthinobacterium lividum; assembly: GCA_050954465.1. Classification (GTDB taxonomy): domain Bacteria; phylum Bacteroidota; class Bacteroidia; order Cytophagales; family Hymenobacteraceae; genus Hymenobacter. The sequence continues at coordinate 142,103 of JBPBPU010000143.1, read as the reverse complement.
CCTAGCTGCTGCGTACTAGCGGCTAGTTCTACCTACTATCCTTACTTCTGAATTATGCCCCACATTGAGCGGCACCATACCCATCGCATTGGCTGGCTACGGGCGGCGGTGCTCGGCGCGAACGACGGCATCATCTCCACGGCCAGCCTGGTAGTGGGTGTGGCCGCGGCCAACGCCTCGCCGCACAACGTATTGGTAGCCGGCGTGGCGGGCCTGGTAGCCGGGGCCATGTCAATGGCCACCGGCGAGTACGTCTCTGTTAGCTCCCAGGCTGATTCGGAGCAGGCCGACCTGGCCCGCGAGCAGGAAGAACTGCGCACTGAGCCGCTCGCCGAGCAGCGGGAGCTGGCCGCTATCTACGTGGGGCGCGGGCTGGCCCCGGCGTTGGCCACTCAAGTAGCGGAGCAGCTCATGGCACACGACGCGCTGGGTACCCACGCCCGCGAGGAGCTAGGCATTTCTGAAACTGTGGCGGCCAATCCGATTCAGGCGGCGCTGGCTTCGGCCGCTTCCTTCACCCTAGGCGCGGCCTTGCCGCTGGTCACCATTTTGCTGGCGCCGGCCACCGGCCTGGTGTGGACGGTCTCGGGAACGGCCCTCCTGTTTTTAGCGGCATTGGGAGCGCTGGCGGCCTACGTAGGTGGCTCGGGCATGGGGAAAGCTGCCATTCGCGTCACCTTCTGGGGAGCCCTGGCGATGGGCCTGACGGCCGCCGTGGGCCACTTTTTCAACGTTACGCCCTAAGCCGGGCTATACCTCCCCGCGCCCCGATTGGCTGGCCCCGCCCACCATACGCGAAATCAGGCCGTGGTCCTTGGTCAACTCGGCCCACACCACACCGACGACGTGCACCACAAAAAAGGCGATGATAACGTACATCGTCACATTGTGAATTTCTTTGGCCGTGTGCTCCATACGGTGCAGCACGGCCACATCGTCGGCCCAGGTCAGCACAAGGCCCGTAAGGACGATAATCGTCAGCAGCAAGTAGAACAGGGCGTAGGTGCTTTTGGCAAACAACACCTTGCCCGCCTCGCTTTTGCCGGCCGGCGGGGCCAGGCGGTAGCGACGCGCCACTTCCAGCAGCCGCGCCGAGTACCGCATTTGTGATGGCCCGCGCAGCTCCAGGACCACGCGCAGCAGCCAAAAAGCGGCCAGCCCCAGGCCGATGTAAATGTGCCACTGCCAGATACGCTCGCTGATGATGTGCGCAAACGCATTTCCCTGCTGCACGGTCAGCTGCACGTGGTCGTGGCTCAGCTTATCCAAAAACTCCGGCACGGCCGAGCGCGCATTGACGATTACTTTCTGAAAGAGAATAGTGAGCAGCTGCCCACTAATGAGTAAGGCATTGACCCAGTGCCATACCCGCAGTGGGGCACGGTAATCTTTGGTCGGCGCTTCGGTAGCAGGCGTGAGAACTGGGGTCATTAGCAACGATAGGTCAGGGAGGCCAAGGGGAACAGTCACTTCCGGCCAGCGATTGCCGGAAGGAAAGCGGGGGCCTGTTTTCCGCTTCGAGCAACAGTACGCAGCCCTGCCGGGAAAGCTGCACCTTAAAAAGGGGGCTTAAGCGGGTTAGCGATAAACACGCCATAAGGACCTCTTTTAAGAGCTTTGAAGTGCTTCGGCGCAATTTTTTTAAGTAAATCTTAAGCCGAATCCGGGGCAACTGCTTTCAGTAACCTGTTACATGCTGAAGCATTCAAGACAAAGCATCAGATTATAGCCAGCAACCTCCTTCGCTAATTCAGGAGATTATCCCGCCCGCAATGAATACTGTATTAGCCCGCGTGGAGCAAGCGCTTGATTCCGTCCGGCCCTTTCTGGCTCAGGATGGGGGCAATGTACATGTGATCGCTATCAGTGAGGAGGGGGTGCTGCGCTTGCGCTGGGAGGGAGCCTGCGCCCATTGTCCCGTGCGGCCTCTCACACGGGCTGGGGTAGAGGATACCGTACGCAAGGCTGTGCCGGAGATTACGGCCATTGAGGTTCAGTAGCTAAGTCAATGAAGCAGGCTGAGGTAATGAAAGGGGGTGCACTCCCCAATTAAGTAGCCTGGCTATCATCAGATAACCTTCTTCTTATACTTATGCAAAGTGCCTGATTTCCCTCACTCAGATAAGTCGATAAACAAAGCGTTTAACTACGCTATGTTCTTAGCCAGAACTAGGACCCTACCCTATAGGGCTAGGTGCGTGGAACCAGGCCGTAGTCAATATTCTTGACTTTACACTTGCTAGAAATAGCTATTGCCACACCACGAAAGCTTCTGCCTTAGTGTGCGCCTAACATAGGCCAGGTGTAAGCATTAATACATAGGCAATTGCACATGGCAGAGGCTAGCGCAGGGACGCCATAGCCCAGGCCCGCGCTTGCTCAATGGTGGTAAAAAACTGGCTCATAAGCTGCGTATCGGGAATAACGTTGGCGACCAGTGCACTGACGCCCATCCGGCCGGGCCCGCGTCGCGCAAGCCGGCGCTCTTGCCAGCTTCAGCCGGCCCGGCAACTCCTATGACAACGCCCAAGCCGAAGCCGGCTGGAGCACCCTCAAAACCGAATTACTGCCTGGCGGCAGCCCCTTTGCCTCGCTGGAAGAAGCCCGCTTGGAAGTCGCCTGGTACCTCGACACCTACTTCAACCTCGACCGCCGCCACTCCGCCCTCGGCTACTGCTCACCGCACCAATTCGAACACGACCTGAAAACCAACCTTAGCTCACTGTCCGTTTTTACTAGACCACCCCAGTTAGCAGAATTACTTCAGGATTGGAAGCGTGTTTTGAGTTGGCTAACAAATCGACTTTACGCTACCAGTCATGAAATTGCTCCTTATCGAAGACGAAGAAGCGCTGCGCACCACGCTGGTCGCGGCGCTTGCTCTGAACGGCTACGTCGTGGAAGTAGCTGGGAGTTTTGCGCAGGCCTACGAAAAAATCAAGCTCTATCGCTACGACTGCGTCCTGATTGATTTGACCCTGCCCGACGGCGATGGCCTCGACCTGGTACGGGCCCTGAAGGCCGACGGCTCGCTGGCCGGGGTGCTCATCTTCACCGCCCGCAATACGCTCGAAGACCGCATCACCGGCCTCGACCTGGGAGCCGACGATTTCCTAGTCAAGCCCTTTCACTTGTCCGAGTTGAATGCCCGGGTGCGGGCCATCATCCGGCGGCGGCAATTTCAGGGACAGCACCATATTGTGTTTCGGGACCTGCTGGTCTGGCCCGAGCAAAACGAGGTACTGGTGCGCGGCGAACCCCTGACCCTGACGCGTAAAGAGTATGATTTGCTCCTGTACTTGCTGGCTAATCCTGGTCGGGTGCTCACCAAGGAGGCCATTGCCGAACACCTGTGGGGCGACCAGGTAGATGCGGCCGACTCGTTCGACTTCATTTATACCCACCTCAAAAATTTGCGCAAGAAGCTGCAGGAGCACGGGGCCGAGAACTATATCCGCACCCTTTACGGCGTGGGCTACAAGCTTAGCCTGGAGTAAGCTCCCCATCGCGCATGAAACTGCTCGCCGCCTCTACCCGCTACTACGTGCTCTTAACGGCTGGCCTGTTTGTGCTGGCTAGCGGCCTACTGTACCTGGGCCTGGAATGGGCCCTGCGCCACGAGGCTGAGGAGCAACTGCACAACGAGCAGGCATACGTCCAGCACCTGGCAGCGGGTGGCAAAAGTTTGCCACCCAGCCTCTTTGCCTATCAGCTCGGCCGCAGCGCACGGGCCCAGCTCACTGGCTTTAGCGATACCCTCCTGCTCGACCCGGTGGAGCAGGAGTTAGTGCCCTTCCGCCAGCTGACGTTTCGGCTGCCGCCGACTCGTGGGCACCCGGCCGAGTGGCTTACGCTGCGCAAGTCCTTGGTGGAAAGCCAGGACGTGCTGCGGGTGGTACTGGTCGTTATGCTTGGCGCACTGGCGCTGCTGCTGCTCGGGGTGGTAGGCCTGAACCACTGGCTGGCCGGGCGCTTGTGGGCTCCCTTTCAGCACACGCTGACGCGGCTGCGGGCCTACGACTTGCACCAGCACCAGCCCCTTCGCCTACCCCTGCCCGCCGTCGTAGAATTTGCGGAGCTCAACCAGGCGCTCAACCAGTTGAGTGAACGCCTGGTAGCCGACTACGAAAACCTGCGGCAGTTTACCGAAAACGCGGCCCACGAAACCCAAACGCCACTGGCCATTATGCAGGCCAAGATGGAGCAATTGCTGCAAGCTCCCTCCCTCGCGGAGGACGAAGCGACCATGACCTTGCTGGGGGAACTGCTCCAGGCCACGCAGCGGCTCTCGCGCCTGCACCAAGCCCTCACCCTACTGAGCCGCCTAGAAAACCGCCAGTATGCGGCTGTCGAGGTGGTACCCGTGTGTCTCGACCAGGTACTGCGTGACCGCGTGGCTATGCTAGAACCCCTGCTCGAAGCCCGGGACTTACACCTGACCCTGCACATAGCCCCAAACCTGGTCGCTCGCCCCTTACACCCTGGCCTGGCTGATTCGCTGGTCCACAACCTGCTGCAAAATGCCATCAAGCACAACCAGCCGGGTGGAGACGTGACCGTATCGCTGAGCCAGACGGCCTTCGAAGTCAGCAATACCGGACCCGCCATCGTGGGAGAGCCCACGCGGTTTTTTGAACGGTTTCGCAAGCACAATGCCGCTTCTGACTCGCCGGGTCTGGGGTTGAGCATCGTACAGCACATCTGCTCGTTTTACCATTTTCGGGTGCGCTACGAGTACGCGATGAGCCCAGTACGCCATACGCTGCGAGTAGATTTTTAGCTTATGAGTCACCAGTAGCTGGAACCGATGGCACCCAAGGCCAGGCGGCGATTAGGGCCACTGGAGGTAGGCTGCCCAAGAGGTATTCTGGCAAAAAGTCAGCTTTACACGCGAAACCTTCCCCAAAAAAGGATGACCTTCCTTGCTTCTTTTGCTACCATACTACGGCGACTGAGCCGCCGCCATAGGTCACTCTGGCTGCTGCTGGCTGTCATTATAGGGTCAGGGGGGCTGTTTCTAGAAGTAGCGCACGAGCTGCGCGAGGACCGCCTGCAACCCGACCATGGCTTTCCCTTCGACTGGCCTATTCTCAACTTCCTGCACCAGCATGAAGGCGATACCCGCTGCGCGCTGGCCGACCAGTTGAGCGCGCTGGGGGGGCCAGTGTGGCTGGCCGTGTACACCCTGGCGGCCCTGGGCGTGGGGCTGCTAGCGCGCCGGCGGCGCTACGGGACGCTGGTATTCTCGGTGGGCGCGGTGGGCGGCACGATGGCCTTCAACCTGCTGGCTAAGTATCACTTCGACCGCCTGCGGCCCGAGTTTTATCGCCAGATATGCCACGAAGCCGTACAGCAACTCATCGACCCCAGCTTTCCCAGCGGTCATACCATGGCCTCGGTGGCGCTGGCCAGCACGCTGGGCATCGTGTGCGGGCGCACGCGCTGGCGCTGGGTAGCCTGGGGGGTAGGGCTACTGTTTGCGCTGAGCGTGTCTTGGGCGCGCCTGTACCTGGCCGCGCACTACCCCTCCGATGTGCTGGCGGGCTGGTTGGCGACCGGGGCCTGGGTTGGGACCTGGTACCTAGTGTCATCGCGCTACCTAGGGGAGGTGCGCCGCCTGGGACAGCAACTCTAGCAGGCCGCCCGAACCCGCAGCTAGCTAACGGCGGCTGCCGGGTCGGTGGTCATCACGGCTTCCGGCGGGCGCACGTGGTGGTAAATCAGGCGCATGCCGGTGGGCAGCACAAACACCAGCATGGGCAGGGCTACTACGAAGCCGCCAATCACGGCCACCGCCAGCGGCTGCTGCATCTGCGCGCCCAGGCCGATACCCAAGGCCAAGGGAGAAAGGGCCAGAATGGCCCCGATGGCCGTCATCAGCTTGGGCCGGATACGGAGGGCGATAGCGTAGCGAATGGCCGTATCCACGTCACCGGTCTCGCGTAGCGATTCGTAGAATTGGTGTACCGTGAAAATGGCGTTCTCGGCGATAATACCCACTATCATGATGATGCCCGTGTAGGAGCTCACGTTCAAGGGAATGCCCGCAAAAAACAGCCCGAGCAGGCAGCCCGTAATGCCCATGACGGAGATGAAGAGGATGAGCAGCGAAACCAGCCACTCGCGGAACAGGAACAACAGCACCACGAACACCAACAAGCTAGCCGTAAGCAGAATAAGCTCTAGCTCACGGAAAGACGCCTGCTGGTCGGCGTAGGCCCCGCCATACACGATGGTGTAGCCGGGCGGCAGTACTACCTGCCGGCTCACCTGCTGCCGGATGCTTTGCACGGCCGTGCCCAGGTCGAGCCCATCGAGGCGGGCCGTGACGATGGCCACCGATTTGAGGTCTTCGCGGCGCAGCTCCACGTTGCCGGGCTCCACGGCGATGGTGGCGAAGAAGGTGAGCGGCCGCACGCTGCCGTTGGGCAGGAAAATGACCTGCTTTTGCAGCTGCGCCAGGCTGTTGTGGTTGAAATCGACGTAGCGCAGCAGCACCTGGCGTAATTGCTCGCCGTCCTGCACCTGCCCCACCTGCAGGCCGCCGAGCGAGCCCGCCTGCGCCGGCGAGATGCTAGCCTGCGCCGTGCCATTACCCAGGATTTGGCCACCCACCAGGTTGCCGAGCTGGGTTTGGAAATCGAGCGGCGTCAGGCCATAGCGCGTGAGCTTGGCCACGTCGGGCCGGAACACGATGCTGGGGCCGGAGGGTATCAGGCCGTTGTTGACGTCGGCCACGCCCGCTATTTTCTCCAGCACTTGGCCGGTTTGGTTGGAAAGCTTTTCGAGGGTCGCCTGGTCGTCGCCGAATAGCTTGATTTCGATGGGTTTGGCGCTGCTCATCAAATCGCCTAGCAAGTCGCTGATGCGCTGACCGAAGTCCACCGTGAGGGCTGGCTCGCTGGCCTCAATGCGCTGGCGTAGCTGGGCAATCACGTCAGGCGTGCTAAGCTTATGGTCGCGCTTGAGCTGAATGAGGTAGTCGCCGTACTCGGGCGGGCGGGTGTCGAAAGCCAGGCCGATGCCGGTGCGGCGCGAGTAGCTCTCGATTTCGGGGTGCCGGCGGATGATATTCTGCTCGACCTGGCGCAGCACGCGGTCAGTTTCGGCCTGGCTGGTGCCGGGCGGCATGTGGTAGTCGAGCACGATGCTACCCTCATCGAGGTCGGGCAGGAAGCCCGTTTCGAGCTGGCCAGAAACCAGGTAGGCCCCGGCCAGCAAGCCGATTACCAACAGCGTCGCCAGCAATGGCCGGGCAAACAGGTTGGTGAGCCAGCTGAGCTTGGCCGCCTGCTCCTGTGCCACGTTGTGGTGGTCGGGGGCGTTTTTGTTGCCTCGGTAGCCGATGAGCAAGTGCAGCACCGGCAACAGCAGCCACGTTACCAGAAACGAGCAGACCATGGTAATCTGCATCGTGTCCGAGAGTTCCTTGAAAAAGCTGCCCGCCAGCCCGCTCATCAGCCGGAAGGGAAAGTGGATAACAATCGTGCTCAGCGACGAGGCCACCATCGCCGGAAATAGACTACGAATGGCCTCACGCACCACCCGAATATTGCTGTGGTCAGGATTCTCCTCGTGCTGGCGGTATATCTGCTCGATAATGACGATGGCATCGTCAATTATCAACCCCACCGAGGCCGCAATGGCCCCCAACGACATGATATCCAGCTTAATGCCGAACAGGTAGAGTACCAGCAGCGTGAAGCAGACCGTGACCGGAATCGTAAGCAGTACCGCCAGGCTGGCCCGCCACGAGCGTAGAAATACTATCATCACCAGAATGGCCAGCGCCAGCCCTTCTACGATGCTATGCAGCACGCTGTCAATACTATCCGTCACAAACACCGACTGGTCGTAGTAGGGTTTGAGCGTCATACCGGGGGGTAGCAGGCGGCGCAGCTCGGCGGCTTTGGCGTGGGCGTCGCGGGCGAAGGTGGCCAGGTCTACGCCCTGCTGCTTCACCAGGTCGATGAGCACCGCGGCGTGGCCGTTGGCGTTGATGAGCACGAACTCTTGCTGCTCCTGAATGTCCACCGTGGCCACGTCCTGCACGCGCACCACACGTCCCGAGTCGGCGCGCACTACTACCTGCTTCAGGTCGTCGAGGGTGCCTAGGCGGGTGTCGGTAAGGGTGAGGTAGAGCCGCCGAAAGCTGGCCAGGTTACCCGCCGATTGCACGAAGTTGGTAGTAGCAAACGCAGCTTGCAGCTGGGCCGAAGTAATGCGTTGCCCCGCCAGCTTGGCCGGGTCCGGGATGACCACGAACTCTTTAGCCTTGCCGCCGCGCACCACCACGTTAGAGGCGCCGGACACCTGCGAGAACAGCGGCCGGGCCAGCAGATTAGCCGCGTCGCGCAGGGCAATGGGCGAGCGCGAATTGCTTTCCAGCGAGTAGCCCAGCACTGGAAACAGCGACTGGTTCATGGCCTCGGTGGCAATGGTGACGCCGGCCGGCAGCAGCCCCTTTACCTCGTTCACGCGGCTTTCGAGCTGGGCCTTGGTGCTGTACACGTCCACGTTCCAGTTCAGGAATACCTGAATTACGCACGAGCCCCGGCTGGTGCTGCTTTTCACCACGGTCACGCCCTTGACCCGCTTCACAGCGGCTTCGAGCGGCTTAGTCACGGTTATCATCATCCGGTCAATGGGCTGTTGCCCGGCGTCGGCGATGAGCGTGATTTTAGGAAACGTAACTTCCGGAAACAGCGCCGTTTGCATCCGCGAATACGCAAACAGGCCCACGGCCAGCAGCAGCAGGCCGATGAGCAGAATCGGCTTGCGGTAGGTCTGGAAGTACGAGGCGTCAGCAGAAACCGGGGTAGGCGTCGCTAGAGGGGTAGGCGGCGTGGCAGGCGCAGCAGCGGCTGGTGCCGGCGTAGGAATCGGCTCGCTCATCGTACCACTTTTACCTTGGCGGTGTCGGCCAGCCCATAATTGCCGGTGCGCAGGATGCGGTCGGTGGGGCGAAAAATCGGGCTTTTGATTTCGATTTCGTCGGGCTGCTGCACGCCCAGCGTCACGGGTACTTTGATGGCCGTGGAGTCGTTGACCAGCTTCATCACCCAGAAGTTGTGCAGCGTTTCGTCGGCCAGCACGCAGGGCGTAGGCAGGGTTTGGGCATTAGGCCGCTTGGTCTGGGTGAGACGCACCTGCACGATGAGGTTTTCCGGGATGACGCCTTTCGGGTTAGTTGGCCGCACCAGGTACACCTCCGATTGGCCAGGGCTGACGCTGGCCAGCGGCGCCAGCACCGTACCCATAAGGCGGGTGCTGTCGGGCAGCACAATGGTACAACTGGGATTGCCCTGCGCCAGGGCGTGGTACTCGTAGGGTAGGTTGAGCTGAAACACCAGCTGGCTACTTTCGGCCACCGTGCACAGCGCCGTGCCTTCAAGTAGGTAATCGCCCGACTGCTGGATATTGAGCACGCTCACAATACCCGCCGACGGTGCCGTAACTGACACGAGCCCGAAGCCTTTGAGCGAAGGGTCGATGCGCTCGGCATCGGTGCCGAGGGCCCGGCGCTCCTTAGTTTCGAGCGAGAATAAGACCTGGCCCGCCCGCACCCGGTCGCCGAGGCGCACCCGCACGCCGGTCACGTAGCCGGCCACGGGGGCCGTCACGGTGCTTTTGCGGGGGTAGGTCGAGGTGGCGGGGAAAGTGCTGTACTGCGTCAGCGACTGCGTTTGCACGGTCACGACCTGCACCTGGGCCCGGGGCGGCGGGCCGGCAGCCTCTTCGTCGGGGGCGGCCCCGTGGCAGGCGGCGAGCAGGAGGGCCGCCAGGACGAGGTAGGAAAAGCGGGATAGTAAAAGCATACGTTGAGTAGGAATCGCCGCGCGCCGGCTACCACGTCCAATAGTTATAGGCGTTAATTAGCAGCAAGCGGTTGTTTTCCAGCAGCACCAGGTCGCGGGTGGCGACCGAGAAGTTCTTGAGCACCTGCACATAGTTCACTACCGAAAGCTGGCCAGCAATGACCTCCCGTTTGTACGAGTCGATGACCTGGCGGTAATTGGCAATCTGCTGGCGAGCTAAGCGCTGACGCTCGTCCAATTGCCGGAGCTCGTAGAGCAGGCGCTGCTGGCGCACGGGGTTCACGGTGGCGAAGTTTTGGCGGTAGGCGCGGGTGGTGCTGAGCAGTACGCTGGTGCGGTCGCGGCTGAGCTGGCGCTGGTGCCCGTCGAAGAGGTACAGGCTAAAATTCAGCCCCGCGCTCACCCCAAACCGCTGCGGAATGTCGGCAAAGTTGACGGCTTCGAGCCCGCCGTTGGCAAAGGCGTTGAGCACGGGCTTGTAGCGCAGCTCGAACACCTGCTGATTGGCGGCCAGCGTGAGGCTGTCGAGGCGGTAGCGGGTGGTAAAGCCAGACAGGCCCGGTGCGGGGCCCGTCCGGCGTAGCGGTAGGTCGGGTGTTGCCAGTTGCACCTCCGTGGTATCGCCCAGCCCGCAGAGCACGTTGAGGTCAAGCAAATCGCGGTGGTAGGCCGTGCGATATGTGTTGAGAAACAACTGCTGGGTTTCGACTTCAATGGAGAGCAACGCATAATCCGACTGCTTGAGTAGACTGGCAGCCACCAGCTTCTGTACTAGCAGGCGCTGCTTAGCCAATATACCGAGCAGCTCCCGCACGTAGGCGAGCTGGTCCAAGTCCTGCCGACAGAGAATGTACTGGTCCCCCACCAGCTTCTCCAAATCGTGCAGCGAGAGCTGCGATAGGTTTTGCTGGCTGAGCACCAGGCCCTGCGCCTGCTGGGCAAAAGCCTCGAAGCGCTTCTGGTTGAAAAGCGGCTGCGTGAGCTGGGCGTAGCCCTGGTAGAGCGCGCCGTTGCTCAGGGCCGCGTCGTAGCCCACGTAGTTGCTGCTGTTGTCGGCCGAGTAGCGCAGCGAGGTGCGGCCGTTGTCGCGGGCCAGCACGGGCACGCCGGTGTAGTTGCCCACCAGCGTGCCCGTGGCCTTGGTGTAAAAGGCCCGCAGGCGCTCGGTTTCGAGCTGCACCGCACGACCCTGATTTTTGACGTCGGCGCTCAGCGGGCTGTTTTGCTGCGCCTGGACGAGGTAGTAGGCCAGGTCGCGGGTAGGGGCGGCCGGTACCTGGGCCGCCGCTGGTCGGCCCAGCAGCACCAGCAAAGCCAATAGCCAGCCGAGGCCCCGCCGATTGGTGGTGAAGAAGGGATTTGCAGTCATACAAGGCGAAAAGCTAGCCGCGAATTCAGACGTGGCGCGGGCGGTTTAGTTCGATGCAGCTGGCGCAGCGGGGCCGCGTGTCTGCTATCTGCCGCGGTTCGTAGTACTGCCAGTGGCCGCTGCGCTGCACTTCCTGGCCTACCGGGCAATCGCTGTCGTCGTGGTAGGGGTAGCGAACGGGCTTAGCGGCCGCCGTCGCCCCCGCGGTACTAGGTGGGGATAGGTAAAAAAAAGGCGGTACCTTCATCAGTAACAACCGGCAATACCTTGATAGGTAATTGTATATACCTACCGGCTGGCCCGCAAGGTACCCGCCAATTCTGTGCACAATCAGGAGTACTACTCACCCCGAGGACAGTTACTCGAAGCCGCCCCCTTCTTCCTGGTCGTTCTTGCGCTTGGCTCGGCTATCCTGATTCTGGCCAAAACGGTAAGTGAAGCCCAAGAACGCAATGCGTGATTCGCGCTTGAAGTGGCTGAACGTGGAGAAGTCCGCCCCATACGCGGTGAAGTCGTAGTGTAGCGTATTGAACACGTCGGCCACGCGCAGCGTGAGGGTGCCCCGGTCGCCAAGCACGTTGTATTTGGCCGCGAAGTCAACGTTGAAGTTGGCGCTGCGCGTGCCCTGCGCCGAGTTGATGGGCGAGCGGTAGTTGAGGGCCAGCTGCGCGTCGAGCTTCTTGCTGATATTGAACGTGTTATTGAGTCGGGCCGTGTACACCTGACTGGCCGTGTTGATGGGCGTACCAGCTACCCCGCCTTTGATGAGGCGGCGAAACGTGGAGGCCGTAACGTTGGTTTTCCACCAGGGTGTAAGGGGAGTAGCACCCACCAACTCCAGGCCGTAAGAGGTTTCCTGGCCCAGGTTCTGGCGGGTGGTGCTCGTGACCACGTTGCCCGTGAGCGGGTCGGTAATGACTTGTCGAAAGCCCTGGGCCGTGTTGGTTTCGAGGCGATAGAAGGCCGTGGTACTCAGGCTGCGCCCCCCGGCAAAGGTGAGCTCATCGCCCAGCTCCACCGAGTGCACGTACTCGGGCAGCAGGTTGGGGTTGCCTGTCACCAGGTTGAGCTGGTCGGAGCGGTCGGTGAACGGGTTCAGCTCGCTGGCGTCGGGCCGCTGGATGCGTTTGGTGTAGCTCAGGCGCACCTGCTGGTCGCGGGGCAGGGCATAGGTCAGCGCCGCGCTCGGAAACAAGTCGAAGTAGTGCTGGCGAAATGCGGGGCTACTGCCGGCCAGCTGGTTGCCGTTCAGGTTGGTTTGCTCGGCTCGCAGCCCCAGCTGGTAGCTGAATTTCTGCCAGGCATTGGCATAAATACCGTAGGCGGCCTGCACGTACTGCTTATAAATGAAGCGGTTGGAGGGGTCGAAGCCCAAGCCTGGCACGCTGTTGAAGCGGTAGTCGAGGTCGTATTGGCGCAAGCTGCTGCGCGCTCCCACTTCGTAGCGGCTTTTCTCGCCTAGCGGGTGAACGTAGTCGACTTGAGCCGTGCCCTGCGTGGTGTGGTTGAGGGTGCGCTGCTGCTGCGCCACCTGGCTGTTATCCAGGTATAGAATGTTGGAGGCGATGCTGTTATCGGCCAGCAGCGGCGTGTACACGGCGCTGGCCGTCAGCTCGCGGCCCTTGTGTTTGTCCCACGTATGGCGGTAGTCCAGCGTCACATCGGCCGAGCGGAAAGTGCCCGTGGTAGCATTGCCCCGGTTGTTGGTGCCGGCCACCACCGGCTGGTCGCCGACCGTTTGGTCGATCTGGCGCGAGCGCAGGGTTTCATCGGCCGCGAGCGGGTTGAAACGCGGCTGCACGGCCAGCGTGATGGACTGCTCGGGCGTGAAGTCGTAGTCGAAGCCAAGGCGGGCGGCGTGTGAATTTTGGAGGTTCACGCCCTGGCGGTCCTGGTGCAGCAGCAGGCTTGCGCCGCCGGCCGCCGTAATCTGGTCGAGCGTGCCGTTGATGCGGCGGCGGTCGCGCCGGTAGTCATACGACCCAAAAAAATTGGCCTTACCCTGGCGGTAATTGAGGCTCAGCGAGCCGTTGGCCTTGTCGCCGGTGCCCCCGGTGGCGCTCACCTGGCCGTTCAGCCCGTCGCGGCGCTCTTTCTTGAGAATGATGTTGAGAATGCCGCCCGCCCCACTGGCATCGTAGCGCGCCGAGGGGTTAGTGATGACCTCTACGCTCTGGATGCTGCTGGCCGGAATCTGGTCGAGCGTGGTGCCCGTGGGCTTGCCGTCAATAAAAATCGTGACGCCACCCGAGCCCCGGATGCTCACCGCCCCAGTTTGGTCCACTGTCACGGAGGGCACGTTTTGGAGCACGTCGATGGCCGTGCCGCCCGTCACGGTCAGGTCTTTGGTCACATCGACCACCTTTTTATCGAGGCCGCCGCTCACCACCGGGCGCTCGGCCGTCACTACCACATCGGTGAGCTGGGTGGCCGCCGTGCGTAGGTGTAGCGTGCCCAGCGCTAGGGTAGGGGTACTGGTGGTGAGCGTAATAACTCGACGTCCGGTGCGGTAGCCCACGGCCGTAGCGCGCAAGATGTACTGGCCCAGCGGCACCTGGGTTAGCTCAAAAACGCCCGCATCATCGGCCTGCGCCCCACCAACGAACGTGGAATCGGCCCGGCGCAGCAGCACCACGCTGGCAAACGAAATGGGCTGATTTGTGCCCACTTCCTGCAACGTGCCGCGCACGGCTCGCTGCTGGGCCCAGGCCGTGGCCGAACTACTTACCCCTACTACTACCAACAGCCCCAGCCGCCATCCCCCGCGCAATCCGAACATTCTTCTAGTCTCAAGTGAAAATTTCTGCCCCGCTAGCCAACAGCGGTGGGTTATTGAGGGGCTACTTTGCCATCGGCCGTGAACAGCACGTCCTGCTGCTTGCCGCCCTTGGCTACTTCGGCCTCGTACACCGTGGTGCCGTCGGCCTTGACGATAGTCGCCGCCTCGTTGACTTTATACGCTTTGTAGTCGCGGGCTAGGGTCGCGCGCACGGCAGCCGGCAATTCGCTGACTCGCAGGTCGGTTTCGGTTTCCTGCAACGCCCCGGCGGGCGTAATGACGGCCGACATCGACTTACCGCCCAATTGGAAGCCCGCCTCAAAATTAGCGTCTTCCTTCTCCCAAGTTATGCGTTGAACCGTTGGAAACTTGGCTTTAAAGGTGGCCTTGACCGCAGTCGGTACTTGGGCAGCCGTCATTTTTTGGGCCTGGGCCGCGCCCCCCAGTAGCAGGGTCGCCCCTAGCGTCAGCAACAAGGTTTTCATAAAGGCAGGTGAGGTAAGGTTAAACCTCCAGGCAAACCTACCGGCTGATTCTGGCGCCAATCTGGAGGGGCGTGCTAATGCGAAAATTCAGGTAAGCCCTTGAGTAGCTTAACCCTGCCGTTTTTCCATCAGGGTCAGATTTCCGCCAGAATCAGCCGGTAGGTTTGCTGCTATTCTGTCTTCCGGCCGGGCGCCGGGTTCAGCAATCCCCTGCCTTTAGTCTTCCTCTCATGCGGTATTTTCGTTTTTTACAACTGAACGTCTGGCTGTTGCTCGCTGGCGTGGCCACGCCGGCCCTGGCGCAAGTGCCTGCCCCGGCGGCCGACACTACCCACAAGTACGAAAACCCCACTGGGGTGCCCACGCCGGTCAAAAAGCCCTTTCTGCAAAGCAAGGGCTTCCGGGCGGCCATCGTGCCGGCGGTGCTCATCGGCTACGGCATCAGCACCATCAATGGCCACGGCTTCTACTCCAGCTACGACCTCAAAAGTGATGTGAACCGCGCCTTCGGAGCTGGCCGCCACACGCACGTCGACGACTTCCTGCAGTACGCGCCCTACCTCGAATTGGGCGGGGTGCTGCTAGCCGGCGTCGAGAGCAAAAACGACCGCGTGAACCTGGGCTTAGTCATCCTCAAAGGCGAGGTCTTTATGCTGGCCAGCGTTTTTGCCGTCAAGAACTTAACCCATATCACCCGGCCCGACGGGTCCGATAACTTGTCGTTTCCGTCGGGGCATACGGCGCAGGCGTTTCTAGCTGCCAGCATCGTTCACACCGAGCTGCGCGACAAAAGCCAGTGGTACGGCATTGGGGCCTACGCCATCGCCACCAGCGTGGGGGCCCTACGCGTCATCAACGACAAGCACTGGGAATCGGACGTGTTCGCCGGGGCGGGCTTCGGCATCCTCTCGGCCCACCTGGCCTACCTCACCCACCGTAACCGCTGGGGCCGCAAGCCCCTGGGCAATGCCGCTTCCTGGCACGTCACGCCGCTCTACTACGGCGGCGCCACAGGGCTGACGCTGAGCTGGCACCCGACGCACTAGTGGCAGGCCAGTAGTGCCGCCGATAAATCCACCTAGCAAGCTTGTTTATGAAGAAGATACCCGAGGTTACGCTGCTGTTCTGGATAATGAAAATCTGCGCGACCACCCTGGGCGAAACCGGGGGCGACCTGTTGGCCCAAACCCTGAACGTGGGCTACGGCCTCAGCTCGCTGCTATTTATCGGCTTTTTCCTGGTCACGCTGGCCGGGCAGTTGGCGGCCAAGCGCTACATCCCGGCGCTGTACTGGGCCGTGATTCTGGCCACCAGCACGGCCGGCACCACCATGTCGGACTATATGGACCGTACCCTCGGGCTGGGCTACGCCACGGGCACGGCCATCCTGGTCACCATTCTCATTATCGTGCTGGGCGCCTGGCGCCTAAGCGAAAAATCATTGTCGGTCACCGACATCACGACCCGTCGGGGCGAGCTGTTTTATTGGACGGCCATCCTGTTTTCTAACACCCTGGGTACGGCGCTGGGTGATTTCTTGGCCGACGACTCGGGCCTGGGTTTTGGAGGCGGCGCGCTACTCATTGGTAGCCTTCTAGGGCTGGTGATATTGGCGCACTACTTCACCCGCCTCTCGTCGGTGCTCCTGTTCTGGATTGCCTTCGTGCTCACCCGGCCATTTGGGGCCACGTTTGGCGATTTGCTCACTAAGCCCGTGGCCAAGAACGGCCTAGGCTTTGGCACCCAGGGCTCGTCGCTCATCCTGCTCGGCCTGCTGGTGGCGCTGGTCATTTACGCTACCCTGCGGCCCCAGCCGGCCGAGCCGGTTTCGGCCAAAGAGCCCGCTTAATATTTTTCGTTTTTTGCTTTCGTTAGTTATGAAAAACCTGCTTTTTACCGCGCCGTTGGCGTTCGCGCTGTTTGGCCCGTCCCCTGCTCAGGCCCAGACGGCTGCCGCGCCCTACCGCCTGCTCCATACCATTCCGATTGGTGGGGAGGGGGGCTGGGATTTTCTGGAAGTGGACCCCGCCGGCGAGCGCCTCTACGTGGCCCACGGCACCCAAACCGACGTCATCGACCTCAAAACCAAGAAGCTGATAGGAGCTGTGCTCAATACGCCGGGCGCGCACGGCATCGCCATCGTGCCCGGCGCCAACCGCGGCTACGTGAGCTGCGGGCGCAACAACTACTGCGTGGCATTTGACCTGAAAACCCTGAAAAACCTCGGCACCATTCCCACCGGTCCCAAGCCGGATGCCATGTTCTACGACGCGTTTTCCAAGCGCGTGTTTGCCTTCAGCAATGACGGGGGCAAGAGCACTGTCCTTGACGCCACCACCGGTAAAGTCGTCGGCACGGCCGAGCTGGGCGGCGATGTGGAAGTACCCGCTACCGATGGCAAAGGCCACATTTTCGTAAATCTGGAGGATAAAAGCGAGGTCATCGAGTTCGATGCCAGGACCCTGGCCGTGCTGCACCGCCACTCGCTGGCTCCCGGCGCCGAGCCCACCGGCCTGGCCTTCGACGCCAAAAACAACCGCCTCTTCAGCGCCTGCGCCAACGAAAAGCTGGTGGTCACAGACAGTAAAACCGGCCGGCAGGTAGCTGTGCTGCCCATCGGCAAGGGTGTGGACGGCGCGGCTTTCGACCCCGCCACCGGCAACGTCGTGACCACCAACGGCGGCGACGGCACGCTCACTGTCATCCACCAGGATACGCCCGACAAGTATCGCGTGGTAGCCACCGTGCCCACCGCTAAAGGTGCCCGCACCGTGGCCGAAGACCCCACCACCCACCACCTCTACACCTGCACCGCCGACCTCGGCCCTACCCCCGCCGCCACCGCTGCCACTCCGAAGCCCCGGCCCAGCATCCTGCCCGGCACGTTTCGGGTGCTCGAGTTTGGTAAGTAATCGCCGTTAAGTCGTTGCTTGCGCCGTACTAAGTCCCGGCCGGCCCCGCCAACGGCAGCCGGCCGGGACTTTTTTTACTCTTTACCAACTGCCTTACTATGTGGTGGATATATGCGTTGCTCTCGGCCGTGTTTGCCGCCCTCACCGCCATTCTGGCCAAAATCGGCATTAAGGGCGTCGATTCCAACCTGGCCACCGCCATTCGCACAGTAGTTATTCTGCTACTGGCCTGGGGCATTGTGTACTTCCAGGGCGGGCTGGAAAAAATCCACCTGCTCACGCGCACCAACCTCATTTTTCTAGGCTTATCGGGCGTAGCCACTGGCTTGTCGTGGATATTCTATTTCCGCGCCTTGCAGCTGGGCAAAGTCTCGCAGGTGGCCCCGGTCGATAAGCTAAGTGTGGCCATTGCCATCGTATTGTCGGTCGTGTTTCTGGGCGAAAAGCTGACCTGGCACGCCGGCGTGGGTGCCCTGCTCATCATCAGCGGCACCCTCGTGCTGATTTGGGGCTGAGCCGGGGGTAGGCCGAGGTCAGCAATTAACTACTCGGAGCAACTAGCGGCGCTTTCTGGAGCTCAGCACAAACGGGGCACGGCGCCCGTTCTTCGCCGGGCCGCGCCAGGTAGTATTGCCAGTCTCCGCTTTTTTTTACCCGCTGGCCAACGGCACACTCCGTGCGAAAGTGGTAGGGGTAGCGCTCAGGCTCCGGGGCACGGGCCATGAAGCCCGTAACGTGGTGAACGTGGCGAAAGAATGAGCGAGTCTGGGGCATCGGTTCTATAAACTATAGCTGCCTGGCTTCGCACAAAACTCAATCGTTGAGCGGCCCTTGGGGGCAAGTACAGGGGCCAGTTTCGCAGGACGAATAGCATGTTTGACTATCAAGCTAGCGGGCAATTCTGGTGCTATTCTGTATTTCACATCTTAAACAATAGGGTATTCTACCTTGAGGTAGCCAGTTGTGGTACTATCCCCGTCATCACCTTATCTATAGGTTGTTGAAGGCAAAAATCACCTCTCAAGATGAGAGGTGATTTTTGCCTTCAACAACCTATTTGCACGCCTATTTTATGAGCATGTCATGAGGACGTGGTTACGCTTATTTTATCAATTTAAGTTATTGATTAACAAATTATAAAGCCAGAAAGGCAACAGATTGTGACGAGGATAGGAAAGTAATTTTGTCCTGGCTAATGCACAAAATATGTTTCTTTTCTACCATTTACGAAACTGGGGGTTTTTCTTTTTAGTGCTAAGCATTTTTGCGCGGCCAGCGGTGGCCCAGCGAACTCCTGGGACTACCAGTACCCTGCGCGGTACGGTGCGGGACGCTCGCACCGGCGAGTTGCTGATAGGAGCCAGCGTGCTCCTGCCCACCACCCAGCAGGGCACCGCCACGGGCCTCGATGGCAGCTTCGAGCTGCGCGGGCTGGCGCCGGGCACGGCCATAGTGGTGCGGGCGCAAAGCTTAGGCTACGAGCCCCAGGAGCACGCCGTGGTGCTCACGGTGGGCCTGCCCCAGCAGGTAGCTTTCCAACTGACCACTTCGGGCCAGCAGCTGACGGAGGTAACGGTGGCCGGGCAGGCCGACCGCGAGTCGGCGGCCGATGCGCGGCGCACCGAGCAGAAAGCCGATAACGTGCTCAACATCATTGCGGCGCGCACTATCGAACTCTCGCCTGACGTGACGGTGGGCAATGTGGTGCAGCGCGCATCGGGCGTGTCGGTGGTGCGCAACTCGGGCGGCGACGGACAGTACGCCATCATCCGGGGCATGGACCGGCGCTACAACTACACGCTGGTCAACGGCATCAAAATCCCTAGCCCCGACCCCAAGAACCGTTACGTGCCGCTCGACATCTTCCCGGCCGAGCTGATGGAGCGGCTGGAGGTGGTGAAAGCGCTCACGCCCAGCATGGAAGGCGACGCCATCGGCGGGGCCCTGAACATGGTGATGAAGTCGGCCCCCAACCACCTGGTGGTGGCGGCCACGGCGGCGGGCGGCTACAGCGACCTGTTTGCCAACCGGCCCTTTGCCGGCTTCAGCACCATAGGGCTAGCGATGCAGTCGCCGGGGCAGGCTCACGGGGCCGACTACAAGGCCCAGTCCGGCGATTTTTCCAATCAGCAGCTCAATTACAGCAGCGTGAAAGTGCCGGTGAACTCGCTCTTTGGCCTCACGCTGGGCAACCGCACCCGCGATGGCCGGCTGGGCCTACTGGTGGCGGGCAGCCTGCAAAGCACCCACCGCGGCTCCGACCGGCTCTTTTATCGACCGCTGGGCCAGCCCAAGCCCGAGCCGCTGCCCAATACCTTTACCTTCGACGAAATCCAGCGCCGCGAGTACTCGCTGCTGCAAACCCGCCTCGGCCTGCACGCCAAGCTCGACTACGCGCTAAACGACCGTAACAAGCTGAGCCTGTACTCGCTGTGGCTGCGCCTGGATGATGCCCAGCACCGTCATATCGTGACCAACGACCTCGGCACGGGCGGCGATGTGCCTATCAGCGACCAGTCGCGCTTGCAGCGCCAGCAGCTGTGGTCCGAAACTTTGACCGGTGAGCACGCGCTGCTTCCGCGCCTTACCTTCAAGTGGTCGGGCATGTACGCCCGCGCCACCTTTGCCACGCCCGACCAGACCGACGTGAGCCTGGTGCGCGCCACGGCTACCAACACCCAGCAAGGCACGTTTGTGTCGACTAGCTCGCACCTCTGGCAGCGCAGCCTTGATGAGGACGTGGCCGGCTACGCCAACCTGAGCTACGCCCTGCGCGACAACGTGGAGCTGACCGCCGGCGGTATGCTGCGCCACAAGGACCGCAGCAATGCCTACGACTATTACGACCTCGACGCCGTGACGACCGGCACGGGCACCAACAACCGCCAGGCGTTCACGACCTACGACCAGGCGCAGTTCCGTTTCAACCTGGATAACGGCCTCGAAAAGAGCACTGATGCCAATAACTACACGGCCACCGAGCGTATCGGAGCGGGCTACGTGCAGGCCAAGGTGCTGTTCTTCAATAAGCTGCAAATCCTGGGCGGCGTGCGCCTCGAAAACACCAACCAGCACTACGACTCGCAACTGCCGCCCACTCAAACGGGCCGCAGCGGTACCGTGAGCTACCTAGACGTGCTGCCCAGCGCCCACGCCAAGTACATGCTCAACGAACGCCAGAACCTGCGTTTGTCATACTTCCGGGGCATTAGCCGGCCCAACCTCTACGAGCTGGTGCCGGCGGTGAGCAGCATCAACAACGACTACTACACCGAGTCGGGCAACCCTTACCTTAAGCACACGCAGGCCGATAACTACGACTTCCGCTTCGAGCACTTCGGGCCGGCGGCCTCGCAGCTGCTGGCGGGCGTGTTTTATAAGCGCTTGAATAACCCGATTGAGTACGGCTTTGCGCAGGTCGGCAACAACAGCTCGTATTACCAACCCCAGAACTTCGGCACGGCTACCAATCTCGGGGCTGAGCTGGTGTTTACCAAGTACTTCCGCAATTGGGGCGTAACCGGCAACTATACTTACACGCATTCGTCCATCACCACCACCAAGCGCGTGTATTACCGCTCGGCCGCCGATGGGCAGTACCACACCGTGTCGGCCGACCAGCCGGCCACGGCCGAATACCCTACCCCCCCCACCCAGACGCGGCCCCTGCAAGGCCAAAGCGACCACATCGCCAACCTGGCGCTGCTCTACAAAAACCAAAAAATGGGCTTCGACGGCCAGGTAGCGGCCGTGTACACCGGCCGGCGCATCAACGTAGTGTCGCCCTACCTTGACCTTGACCAGTGGCAGCGGGCCACCACGCAGCTTGACTTTTCGGCCGAGCAGCGCCTGCCAGGCCGCCTTACGGCCTTCGTCAAAATCACGAACCTGCTTAATACCGCCACCATCGTGGATGTGCTGCAAGCCCCCACCGCCAGCCTGCTCACCGCCCCCGAGCAAACCCGCGACGACCGCATCCTGGTGCAGCGCGATACCTACAATCGTACCTACCTGCTGGGCCTGCGCTTCCGCCTCAACTAGTCGTTCGCCCGCTTTTACTGATTATTTGTGAAGCTCTTACCCCTTCTTGGCTTGCTCGCCTTGCTCAGTGCCAGCCCCGTGCTGGCGCAACGCAAGGCTACCCCGGTCCCAGTGGCCGCTACATTCAGTTTCGTGGCCCTCGGCGACATGCCGTATAACCTGCCCGCTGACTACCCGCGCTTCGAGCGCCTCATCACAGCCATCAACCAGCAGCAGCCTACCCCCCGCTTTTCGGTGCACGTGGGCGACATCAAATCGGGCTCCACGCTGTGTACCGAGGAGATGTACCAGAAGGTATTCAATTACTTCCAGACCTTCGAACAGCCGCTCATCTACACGCCCGGCGACAACGAGTGGACCGACTGCATCCGCCCCAAAGCCGGCAAGTATGACCCCGAGGAACGCTTGGCGGTGATTCGAAAGATGTTCTTCCCCGACCACAATTCCTTCGGCAAAGCCAAGCTCGTACTGACCTCACAGGCCCTTATGCCGGGCTTCGCGACCTACGTCGAAAACAACCGCTGGGCACTGGGCAACATTGCCTTCGCCACGGTGCACCTAGTGGGCTCCAACAACAACTTCGTACCCAACGACCCAAAGGGTATGAACCGCGAATTCTACGACCGTCAGAAGGCCAATCTGGCTTGGCTCGACGCTGTGTTTGCCGAGGCTACTGCCCAGCACCGGCTCGGGGTAGTGCTCTTCACGCAGGCCGACATGTGGAACTTCGTGAAAGACGCGAAGGATGCCGACGGCTTCACCGACATCATTGCCGCGCTGAGCCGCCTCACAGTAGCCTTCGGCCGGCCGGTGCTGCTCATCAACGGCGATTCGCACCGCTTCCTGGTCGATAAGCCCCTACCCAACCCGGCAGCACCTCTGCAAACGCTCCAGAATTTCACCCGCCTCCAGGTGCCCGGCGAGGCCGACGTGCAGGCCGTGCGCGTCACCGTCGACCCTAGTCAGGCAGCGCTCTTTCAAATCCAGGAACTGGTAGCACCGGGCAATTAATAGCGTTTTTGGCTTTCCTACTTAGTAATTATGAAACTGATTTTTACTGCTTTGCACCGCTCAATCAGCTTGCTGGCATTCGGGGCCCCAGCCCTACTGGCGGGCTGCAAAACCGGCGTCGAATCGCTGGAGCTCTCACAGCCCATCGTCACGCTGGGCAAGCCCGTGAGTAACGCGGCTCCACTGAGCGGCCCCCTCAAAGGCACGATGAAGGAGGACCTGGACTTTGACGTGAACGCCGACGTCTACATTAATGCCGGCGACACGCTCATCATTCAGCCGGGGGTGAAAATCAACTTCCTAGGCAACTACAACTTCGTGGTGAAGGGCACGCTGCTCTCGCTCGGCACCCAGGCCAAGCCGGTGTATTTCACCGTGAAGCGCCTCGTCAAGACCGACCAGGTGGGGGCCAACCCGGCCACCGACCCCGCCTGGCAGGGCGCCTGGGGCGGCATCTTGGGTGATGTGACCTGCCCGCTGCTGGTGCTCAAGTGGACGCACGTCGAGTTTGGCGGCGGTAACGTGGTCGTGACGCCCGTCTCGGCGGGCATTCTCAACAACAAGAACACCTACCCGATTTTCTTTCAGAACCCCCAGGGCGTGTTCGACCTCGAAGACTCGTGGGTGTACGGCAGCACCGACGACCCCATTCGCATCCTGGGCGGGCGTATCAACGTGATGCGCAACACGTTTGAGAAGGGCGGCAAGGTGGGCGGCGAATGCCTCAACATCAAGGCGGGCACTACCGGCAACATTGCCTACAACCTCTTTATCGGCTCGGCCACCAATGGCTCGAAGGCCTCGAACAACGGCGGTAAGAACCCGCAGACCAGTATTTACATGTACAACAATACGTACATCCACTGCGGCTTCCGGCGCAATTCAGCCGGCCGGGGTGGCTCCATCAACTACGAGGAAGGCTCACGCGGCCTCTACTACAACAACCTGATGGTGAACTGCAAGTATGGCCCTAGGGTAGTAGGTTCGGGCAACTACCTGGGCAATGTACTGGTGGTGGCCGACACGGCTAACCTGCGCTATGGCTACAGCCTCAACTACGCCGATTCACTAGCCCTGGCCAATGAAATCTATCCCACCAACTTCCTAACCCGACCGCAGGTCAGCGACTTACCGCTGCCCGGCTCCTTCCTGCCGGCCGGCTACAAGCCCGGTCAGGTCTACACCGGCACCGCTATGCTGGGTAAGAATAATCCGCAGTTTCTCAATTTCCCGCTGCCGGCCCCCGTCAAGCGCTTGGCCGACGTGAACACAGTTGGCACGTATAATTTCCGCCTCGGGCCGGGCTCGCCGGCGGTGGGCCGGGGCTACGTCGGCTTTCAACCACTGGTGACTTCGCCTGCCATCCCCGTAAATGCGGTGTACGGGGCCACGGCTATCACGCCGCCCAGCGCCGACTTGGGTGCTTACCCCATCAATGGGGCTGGCAATCAGCATTAAATCGTTCGGATTTAGTAAACGTCGCTCCACAAATGTTATAGACCGCCTTACCACTCGCAGTGCATAGCATACTGCTATACAGTAAACTACTGTTTTCAAATCACTTATTCCCCGCGTCAGCGGCCCCGAGGACACGTCTTTTGGATGTCTTTTGACAAAGGATTTTTGACTGCCTCTAATAGGGGGCTTGGTTAGCCAAGTCCGGCGACGCTTCACAAGCTAGAATCCGTGGTTGTTACTAGGTGAAAAGGGCTAGGGTAACGTGTAAGTCACCCCCGCAATAAATTGATTGTCGGTACTTTGATAGCGTCCAGCGTACTCTCTTGGTTCGTCGGCAGTTAGTGCAGTCACTACATGGGCATAGCCCACGCGCAGGCCAAAGGCGTGAGGTAAGTCTACGGCAACATACCATTCCGAGGCGAGGGTGCCGTGGGCATGGGCATCCCCCAACTGGAGGTTATAGCGCTCAGGTCGCAGGTGCACCAACGTCGCCACTGAGCCATCGCGTAACCCAATCCCGTCGAAAGCAGGGCCGAAACTGAGCCCCGCCACATCCACGACGGCCCCCAGGCGCACTGGGCCAACCACGCGCAGCCGGATATGCAAGGCGGTATTGAGCGCAAGTACCTGATGCGCCGGGACGGAGAGGGTATAGCGGGCCCCGTTTTGGCTATTGGGGGTATCCTGCCCCACGTACGGGTCCCCGATAGCAAACAGCAACCGACCGCGCAACCCAACGCCAACCTGCAGACGCCCGTTTGGCCCTACTCCCCACAGCCGCCAGCCCGCTACGGCTACTTGATTGAGGGAAGGACCCGCGCGGCCACTCACGTCCACGAAGATGCAGTTTCGTGGCCGCACCGCGCTGGTTTGCGCACACGCTGGACGGCTGATAAACAGCGTGCTTATAAGCAAAAAGAGCCATCCTGATTTCATGGAAAAAGCCTAAAGACGTAGTAGATACACAAACGCGCTAACGACAACCTGACCAAGCGAAAGTGACAGGTTGGTCGGTTACGAGCGCACCAGCTTTGCTACCCCGAGCCATGCCCCAGACGGTAGCCAAAACCCTACTGCCGGGTGAGTTGCCGGATGCGCTGGTTGTTGGAGTCGGCCACGTAGAGCACCGCGCCCGAGGGCAGCACGGCGAGGCCCACGCTGCGACTGAAGAGCGAATTGGCCGCCGGCCCATCGGAGTAGCCCAGCGTGCGGGGATTACCCGCCAGCAGGCTCACCTGACCGGTAGGCTCGATGCGGCGCAGGCACCCGTTGCCCCAGTCCGCCACGTAGAGCACGCCACTCGCATCCACGGCCAGGCTGGTCGGCTCAAAAAACTTGGCCTGGCTGCCTGCTCCCTCGGCGTAGCCCCCGGTGCTGCCGGCCACGGTGCTCACCGTACCCGCCGCGATTTTGCGCACGCGGTTATTCTGGTAGTCCGCTACGTACACGGTACCCCGAGCATCTACTGCGACGCCGTAGGGGTAGTAAAACAGGGCCGTCGCCGCCGGGCCGTCGGCGAAGTTGTCGGGCACGAATTGTACGTCTGGGGGGCCGCTGCCGGCCAGCGTGCTCACCACCCCCTGAGTCGTAATCTGGCGGATACGCTCGTTGCGCGTGTCGGCCACGTAGAGCGTGCCCTGCTGGTCGCAGGCCAGGCCCGTCGGCGCCCAAAACCGGGCCGTGGCGGCGGGGCCATCCTGTAAGCCGGGGGCAATCGTGCCGGCCCAGGTGCTCACCAGCCCGGCAGGGCTAATGGCGCGGATGCAGTTGTTGTGGCTGTCGGCCACGTACACCGTGCCTTGCCCGTCTACGGCCACCCCGATGGGCGCGTTGAAGGCGGCGACGGCGGCGGGCCCGTCCAGGTAGCCGGCAGTGCCGCGGCCGGCCAGGGTGCTCACCACGCCGGCCGGCGTCACTTTGCGGATGCAGTGGTTGTCGGTGTCGGCCACATAGAGATTGCCCTGCGCGTCGAGGGCCACTTGGCTTGGCCCGGCAAAAGTAGCCGTGCTGCCCGGCCCGTCGACGCGGCCAGAAGCCCCGGTGCCAGCTAGCGTACTGACCAGATAGGTGGGCACGGAGGTCCCGTTGGTAATGGGGTCATCGTTCTTTTTGCATCCCAGCAGGGTAGTAGTCAGCAGCAGGGCAGTGGCGAGAGCGTAGCGCATGGAACAGGAAGGAGGAGGAATAGCATAGAGCGGTAGGTCAAGCCGCTTTTAGTCTAGCCCCGCGCCGGGGCGTGGGGGAAGGAAAGGCAGTTGCTTACTGGCCACGGCCCACCAGCGCCGATAGATACAACTGAAACGCACTATTACGGGCCGTATCCTCGGCCGTGGCTCCTTTGAGCACGTGCGTAAAGCCCCCATTGTAGCGCAGGCCAAGGCCGAGTCCATTGGCCAATTGATAGCCGAAGCCCGTGGCGTAGCCCAGGTCGAAGGGGCGGTGGCTGCCGGCAAAGTCGGACGTGACGCGCGCTAGCGGCGTGCGCGAGCCCACGCTGGCATCCGACCCGGCCAGGTAGCCGAGTTGCGGGCCGACCACGACAAATAAGCCCCCTAGGCCGGTGGCCACTCGCAGCAGCACCGGCAGGTCCACGTAGTTCAGGTTGATGCGGTTGCTGTCGTCGGCACCCTTGGTGCCTTTCTGGGAGTAAAGCACTTCGGGCTGCAGCGAGAACCGTTCGCTAAGCTTGACGTTGACGAGCACCCCACCGTGGAAACCCCACTTCGAGGCGGTCCCGGCCACGTGTTGGCCCACCACGGTGGTATACGAGGGGCCGCCCTTCAGGCCAAAGCGCACACGTTGGGCCTGGGCTGCGCCGCTAGCGGCTAAGGCCAGTGTGGCCACTACAAAAAGCTGTTTCATAGTTTAGGGGAAAAGGAAATATAGGATCTAAAATTCTGATTTACTGTAATGTAAATAGCTTTATTTAGAGAATGAGTAGCGGCGCGCCACTACTCCCCAGCTCGGCTGAATTCTCACCCTAGGTGCGAATTTTTTGGCGGCAAGCAACTGGCAACCTCCCCCAGCAGTGCGCTACCAGCCGCTGCGCAGCAGCACGGCGCTCAGGCAGGCGGCCGTCAGAAAGCGCAGGTCGGCGGGCAGGTCGGTGCGCAGCCATACGCTGGGCTGGGCCGTGGCGTAGTCAATATAACCGATGCGCTGCTGCTGATAGAGCACCGCGATGCCGCCGGGCTGGCCGGGCGCCGGCCACGGCACGCGCCGGCCCGTGCGCAACGTCAGGGGCGGGTGCGGCAGGCGCTGGAGCGTCAGCAGCACGCGGGTATCGTCGCCCACCCGGCCCGCCACGGCGGTGGGGTCGGCGGGCCGCAGCGGCGCGGGCAGCTCCAGGTACCAGGCGGTACTTTGCCCGACCTGCGCGCCCACCACAATGGCCGAGAACTGCTCGGCCGCCGGCGGCCCCACGCTGAGTGTCGGGGACAGCATTTGCTCGCGCGAGAGCGACTCGGTGGTGGTATAGATGTCAGCCGCGTGGCCCTGGTCGTCGGCGAAGTGGTAGCGGCTGCGCCCCCGGCTGGCGCTGGTGCGCTCCAGGTAGGGGCGGCGCAGCATATCCAGCACGGTTACGCCGGTAGTGGGGGGGAGGGCCTGGTGCAGTTCGGTGCGGGTGCTCAGCCAGCCGCGGTGCAACTCGCTGACTTGGTAGGGGCCAAAGCTAGGCGGGGTATCGGCCCGCTTAACCACCGCATGCGGCAGCGCCCACTGGGTGCCGGGCGCCGCCTCAAATGGGTTGGGGGAGGTGGGCGGCAGCAGGGCGGAAACCGACGAAACGGCGCAGCCACCCAGCAGCAAGGGCAGGGTCAACAGGCCAGACAGACAAACGCGGGACAGGCGAGACATAAGACAAAAGAAGGGGAAAGCAACCCGAATCGCCGCCGGCCGCCGGGCAGGGTAGCCCGCGCGCTTAAAACGGCAGGCAGAGGTAAAAGAGCGAAATGCCTGGTACAAAGGTGCCCGCTGGCTTCGTCTCCAGCAATCGCCTAAAAGGGGGATTTTGGCCTACCCAGAAACCAGTAGTTTGCGCCCCGGCCCTGGTTTTTGGGGGTTTCCTGCCCAAGTTTACCAGCCATGAGCCTAGTGCACTCGCTTATCCGTCGCCGCCGCCGCCGCGGCCACCTCGCCCTGGGGCGGTGGTTGCTCCTGCTGGGGCTGGCCAGCGGTGGGCCCGCCGGGGCGAGTCCCCTAGGGGTGCCCGCCGACACCACCCGCGCCAAGGAAGCGCTCCGGCAGTCGGCCGCGCTGGCCGCCACCGACACGGCCCGCGCCGGGCAGCTGGCCCGGCAGGCGCTGGCACTGAGCACGGCCGCAGGCTATAGCTACGGGCAAGCGCACGGCTGGCTGCAACTCAGCGCGCTGGCCCTCATTCGGGGCGACCAGGGGCGCGCCCAGCACTACGGCGAGCGGGCCTGGGCCGTGGCCCAGCCGCTGTATCGCCAGCGGCCCAGTGCCCGGCTGGCGCGCCTGCTGGCTGGCATTGCCAACAACTTGGGCAGCGCCGCCGACCACCGGGGGCACTACCCCGCGGCCGTGGCCCACTACCTCGCCGCTACGGCCTACCTCACCTCGCGGGAGCCGGCGCAAGCGGCCACCCTGCTGACCGTGTACGCCAACCTGGGCAACTGCCTGCTGGTGCTGGGGCAGCCCACCCGGGCGGCCGGCTACTGGCGGCGGGCGGCCGCGCTGCGCCCGCGCACCGGCCCCGTGCCCGCGCTGTTGCCCGTGTACTTGCAGCTGGCAGCCCTGCACCTGCAAAACGCCCACCCCGACAGCGCTGGCTGGGCGCTGGCCGCCGCCCGCCCGCTGGTGCACCCGGCCAGCCTCTACGCCGGCGAGTACTATGGCACGCTGGGCCAGTACTACCTGCACCGGCAGCAGGCGGCCGCCGCGCGGCAGGCATTTGGGTGGGCCCTGGGCTACGCCACCCGCAAGGGCGCCGCCGGCTACCAGGCCCAGCTGCTGCTGGGCCTGGGCCAGCTCGACCAGCAAGCCGGCGACCTGCCCGGCGCCCGCGCCCGGCTCTTGCAAAGCCTGGCCCTGACCGAGCAGCGCGGCGACCCGGCACCGCTAGCCACGGTGCTGCAAGCCCTGGCGCAGGTGGAGGAGCAGGCTGGCCAGGGCCTGGCGGCGCTGCACTACTACCGCCGCAGCCGCCAGGTGCTCGACACCCTGGCTGGGGCAGTAGCCCGCCGCCAGATAAACCAGCTCGAAACCCGCTTCCGTACCCGCGAGCAGGCCCAGCAGCTGCGGGCGCTGCGCCAGGTGCAAGCCACGCAGCAGCAAGCCCTGCGCCAGCAGCG
This sequence comes from Janthinobacterium lividum, assembly GCA_050954465.1. Lineage (GTDB taxonomy): Bacteria > Bacteroidota > Bacteroidia > Cytophagales > Hymenobacteraceae > Hymenobacter. The sequence continues at coordinate 112,915 of JBPBPU010000143.1, read as the reverse complement.
CCAGTTGAGCGCGCTGTACCTGGCGCTGCTGCTGGCGGTGCTCGGGGCCGGGAGCCTCGGGCTGGCGCTGTGGCGGCACCGCCGGCGCCTGGCCGCCCAGCAGCAAGCCCAGGCCCAGGCCCAGCAAGCCGCCCAGGCCATGCTGCACGGCCAGGAAACCGAGCGCCGCCGCCTGGCCCGCGACCTGCACGACGGCCTGGGCGGCCGGCTGGCCACCGTGCGCCTGTACCTGGCCGCGGCCGGCCAGCCAGCCACGCTGCCCCCCGAGCCCGCCCAGCTGCTGACCCAGGCCGTAGCGCACCTCGATGGGACCATCAGCGAGCTGCGCCAGGTGGCCCGCAACCTCATGCCCGAGGCCCTGCTGGCCTTTGGCCTGAGCCAGGCGCTGCACGATTTGGCCGCCGCCCGCCCGCTGGCTGAGGGGCCGCAGGTGCTGGTGCAGCTCTACGGCCTCGACGAGCGCCTGGCCCCGGCCCTGGAAGTGGAGGTGTACCGCCTGGTGCAGGAGCTGCTGGCCAACGCCCGCCGCCACGCCCACGCCCAGCAGGTGCTAGTGCAGCTGATGCGCCACGGCCCCGAGCTGCAACTTGTGGTGGAGGATGATGGCGACGGCTTCGACCCGGCCGCACCCCGCACGGGGGTAGGGTTGCGCAGCGTGCAGGCCCGGGTGCAGTACCTGGGCGGCACGCTCGACGTGCAGTCGCGCCCCGGCCACGGCACCACGGTCAGCATCGAGCTGCGGGCAGAATCTGCCGGCGTGAACCACCTAGCCGCCCCGTGAGTGGTTTAGCGGCGCAGCCCGTTAGCCTTCGGCGAAGCGGAAAGCGGTTACGTTTGCGTACCTATCAATGCCTATGGATATGGAGAAGATAAAAGTGCTGCTCGTAGACGACCACCGCATGTTGCTGGCGGGCTTGCAGATGCTGCTGGCCCCGCTGCCCACCATCGCGGTCGTGGGCACGGCCACCACGGCGGCCGAAGCCTACGCGGCCGTGGCCCGGCTCCGGCCCGACGTGGTGCTGCTCGACCTGAACCTGCCCGACCAAAGCGGAGTAGACGTGTGCCGGCAGCTGCGGGCCACCTATCCGGCCCTGAAAGTGGTGATTCTCACCACCACTCACGAAAAAAGCTACGTGACGCGCCTCATGCAGGAGGGCGCGGCCGGCTACCTGCTCAAAAATGCCCCACCCGAGGAGTTGACCGAGGCCATCCTGCGCGTGCACGCCGGCCGCCGCTACTTCAGCGACGAGGTGCAGGAGCTGCTGCTGCAGCCCGGCCCGGCCGCCGACCCCGCGCCGCTGCTCACGCGCCGCGAAAAGGAAGTACTGGCGCTGCTGGCCGACGGCCTCACCAGCCAGGCCCTGGCCGACAAGCTGTTTCTGAGCATCCTCACCATCGAAACGCACCGCCGCAACCTGCTCACCAAGTTCGGCGTGGCCAACACGGCGGCCCTCATCCGGCAGGCGGCGCACTACCACTTGCTGTAGCCGCCGCGCCGCCCACCCGCCCCTAGCGGGGCTGGTGCTGGTTGTACTGCTGCACCAGGCTGGGCAGTTCGGCCAGGCGGTAGCCCGCCTGCCCGGCCCGGATGCGCCGGGCCAGCTCGGGGTCGTCGGCCAGAAAAGTGCTGGCCTGGCTGGCAAACTCGCCCGCCGCCAGCAGCACGGCCGGCTGGCCGGGGCGGCGCAGGTAGTAGCTCACGGCCTCGGGCACCAGTTCCACGGGCGTGGTGGCGGCGGGCGCGCTCAGCACCGGCGCCGAGCTCAGGAAGCTCACGCGCAGCGGCGGCGACTTCACCACGAACAGCTCGACGGGGCCGGCCACCAGGCGCGCGGCCAGCCGGTCGGGTGTGCGCTGGGCGCGGCTGGCGGGCAGCCCCTCTGAATACTGGCCGCGCACCTGCATCCACTGTATTTTGCTGATAGGCAACTTCTCGGGCCGGGGCCAGGGCGTGCCCTCGGCGGGCAGGGAGGGGTAGTAAAACAGGAAAAATTCGGCCCCGGCCGTGCCCGCGGGGAGGTAAGCCCGCAAGCGCAGCCCGCCGCGTAGCTGCACCATGCCCCAGGCAAAGGCGATGCCGTCGGGGCCCACGGCCAGGCGCAACGTATCGGTCGGGGCCTGCGCCGGCCCCGGGCTAGCCAGCGCGGCCACGCACACGGCAGAAAATAGGAGCATAGGAAACCGGCCGGAAAGTAAGCGGGCCGCGCAAAGATGCGCGCCGGGCAGCCGGCCCACCCGCGTCGGGACTGGTTGGCAGGGCCAGGGGCCAAAAAATACTGGTTTTCCGGGAGCCCAAAACCCTGCTTTCTAAGGAAGCTCCCAGGGGGGCCGGGGTCGGAGCTTTGTCGGGTTCTCAGTTCACCTTTTTTCCAGCTGTCTGCTCATGGTTACCAGCGCTTTTACTTCGCCCGCCGGGCCCGGTTTCGCCGCCCTAGGTCTGCTGTTTTTCCTCGGGGCTGCCCCACCGGCGCTAGCCCAACACCGCCTGCGGGTGGGGCTGCAAAGCGGCCTGCACCTGAGCACCTACCTGGGCGGCGAGGCCGGGCGCCGCGCCCGCTTAGTGCCGGGCCTGACGGCCGGGGTAGTGGCCAGCTGGCACTGGTCGGCGCGGCAGGGGCTGCAAGTAGAGGCGCGCTACGCCCAAAAGGGCGCCACCCAGCCCGACTGCGCCTACTTGTTCCCCGGTGCCGGCCCAGCCGCACTGCCCGCTACCTACCGCTCGCGGCTAGCCTACCTCGACGTGCCCGTGCTCTATACCTGGGGGCCGGGCAGCAGCGAGCGGGGCCTGTACGGGCTAGTGGGGCCGCAAATCAGCTGGGCGCTGGGGCGGCACGAGTGGATGCGCCCTAACGGGGAAGCACCCGGCGGCCCGGCCGAAATCGACCTACCCGCCGACCGCCGGGCGCTCATGCCGGTGACGGCGGCGCTGGTGGGGGGCCTAGGCTACCAGCTGGCCAATGGCCTGGGCCTGGAGGTGCGCTACAGCGGCGACCTGACGCCCATATTTCGGGCCGGCCGGGGACCAGAATGCCTGCCCGCCAGCGGCGCCGACTGCCGCAACGCGGTGGTGCAGGTGCAGGTGCGCTACTTATTTAAGGGCCGCTCCGCGGCCGGCGCGGTCGCGGAGCGGTCGACTGCTGCTGCTGCGCCGCATACCCTACCGCCGCTCAACTGGCACCCGCGCTGGGCGGGGCCGGGCCCCACGCTAGCGGGCCCGGCCCCGCTCGACTCGCTCTATCAAGACCCTCGCTTCCAGCGGGCGTTGCGCATCTTGTCGGTACTCTTGTGGCTGCACGTGGAGTGGTCGCCGGGACCTGCGCGGCCAGCCCCGCTCCCGCAGCCCTGGCCCACCCAGCCAGCGTCGCGCCCGCTGCCCCGGCGCGGGGTTGAGCGCATAGCAGTGCCCTAGACCTTGCCTTGGTTGGGGGAGCGGCCGGGCCGTGCCAGGTAGCGATAAGAGATTGCGCTTATATGGGCTGGCGGCGGGCGCCTGATTTGCTGAAAAAGGCTGATTTTCGGTACTCCAATCTACCGCAGCTAGTGGGGCCGCTATTAACGAAAAACCAACTGGGTTTCTTGTTTTCCGGAAACTTGGTCAGTCCGGCTACTTGTCAGCTTCCCTTTCAATAAGGCCAGTGTGAGCCGGAGCCTGATAGCCGAAGCGAGACTAAATGCAGCATGCCTTGCTTCGGCATGCCCACTTCAAAGAGCCACAGCGTCGGGAGGCCAGATAGGTAGTGATAAGTAAACGGCATCGTTACCTATAATTAGGTGTCAGAAGAAGGAAGGCTGGTCAATGGGGCCTTTATTGGAGTAATTGCCCTTGGTAATCAACTGTTTATAGTGCATAGTAACCACCTGCTATGCGCACAGGGTTTCGGGGATAATGTAGCTATCACCGAGACCCACGCAAATTGCCTAAGCTCTCGAAACTGCTGATTTCACTAGCACTCCAAAAAACGGTAGCTAATAGAAGACCCACAAATCAGCGTTTTCGGGGCCCTTTAAGCACTCATTTCAGGCCCCATTATTCGGTCTATTTCTAGAGGGTAGCGAAGTTTATGAAGCTTATCTCACAGCGCGTTCGCAAGACGCCGATTTTGTGAACGGAATGCTAAGTCGTCTACGGAACGATTCAGCAGGTCCACGCACGAGCGGTAAGGGACCATTCATCCAGTAGAGCAAGAGGGAGCGCAGCTCACATAACTTTTGAAGACTATATAGTTACGCTGTACTATTGTAGGATTACGTGGCACTCTGGCTCCGGCCCACGTGGAGGTAACTGTCGTTCGCTGGTGGTTATTGCCGGGCGCGCATCCTTTCGCTCCTTTTTCCTTCCCCTTCCTGTTTGATGAAGCAGCTACTCTTCGTGGCCTGGCTCCTGTTGGGCCTCACCACCTCCGCCAGCGCCCAGCCGGGTATCCCGCCCATGCGCTCGCTGGCGCAGCTCCAGGATTCGCTGCGGGCCGTGATGGCCCGCGCCCATATTCCGGGGCTGATGCTCACGCTCGTGCGCCACGATTCGGTGCTGTTTGAGGGCGGACTCGGGCTGGCGGACTTGGAGGCCCAGCGGCCGGTGACGGTGCACACGCGCTTCCGCATCGCCTCGGTCACCAAAACGTTTGTGGCCGCCGGGCTGCTGCAGCTCGTCGAGCAGGGCAAGCTGCACCTCAACGACGAAGTGCGCAAGATTGCCCCCGAAATCCCGATCGACAACCCTTGGGAGGCTACCGACCCCGTGCGCGTGGTGCACTTGCTGGAGCACACCGCCGGCTTCGACGACGGGGCCTTCAACCACGTCTATAACGCCACGCCCACCGACTTACGCGGGCAGGCCGCTCTGGTGCTGTTTCGCCGCGAGCTGCGCTGCCGCTGGCGGCCCGGCGAGCGCATGAGCTATTCCAACCCCGGCTACCTGGTGGCGGGCTATCTGCTCGAAAAAGTCAGTGGCCAGCCCTACGAGCAGTACCTAACCACCCACCTGCTGCGCCCGCTGGCCATGCCCGATGCCACCCCAACCCAGCGTGACCTGCCCGCCCTGAGCCTGGCGCGCTCCTACAACTACCGGGGCGGGCACTACCAAGCCCAACCCCAGCTGCCCTCTTACCTCCCCCCGGCGGCCTCGATGAACGCCTCCGCGGCCGATATGACGCAGTGGGTACAGTTTTTTCTGCACGACGGCCGCGCCCCCGACGGCACGGTCGTGTTGCAACCGGCCAGCCTGCGGGAGATGGAACAGGTGCATTCGGCGCTCTCGGACCGTTCGGGCCTGCAGAGCGGCTACGGCTTAGCCAACTTTGTGCTCGGGCTGAAAGGCAAGGCCCTGTTCCGGGGTCACAGTGGCGCCACCAGCGGCTTCATCACGGCCTTTGGCTACAACCGTGCGCTGGGGGTAGGCTATGCGTTTTCCAACAACGGCGAGGTGCGCAACCCGAAGCTGGAGCAGCTGGTGCAGGCCTACTTACTGCAAGGGCTGCCGGCGCCCGCGCCCCTGCCCCGCGTGCCGCTCGATGCGGCGGCCGTGGCCCCGTATCTGGGCCACTACCGCAACGCCGCCCCCCGCAACGAGTTGGCGGGCGTGACGGACTACCTGCTGGGCGGCACCACCCTGCGCCAACAGGGCAATTTCTTGCTCAACGCCCCGCTTATCGGCCGGGCCGATACCCTGCTGCCCACCGGCCCGCTCACCTTCCGCCGCCCCGACGAGCGGCAGGCCACCAGCGTGCTCACCCACGACCGGGAGGGCCGCCTGGTCCTGATTACCACGGCCCCCACGGCGGCTATCAGCTACGCGACGGCTGCGGGATTCTGGTGGTGGCTCTCGCCGGCACTGGTGGCCCTGAGCGGGTTACTAGTGCTCACCAGTAGCCTGGCGGGCCTCGTGGGACTGGTGCAGGTGCTGCGCCGCAAGATTCCGCGGGTGCAACTGCTGCCCCGGCTGCTGCCCTTGCTGGCGACGAGTGCGTTGGGGGTTACAGTAGTTGCCGTTTTCTACCTGGTCGAGCACGTGTGGCTCTCGGGCCAAGTCAACCTCCCCACCATCCTGGTATCCCTGGGGCCACTTGTGTTTGTGGCGTTCATCCTTGCCGGCGTGGGGCTCACGGTGCGTTATTTCGGGCAGTTCCGGCGCCCGGCGGTGGCGTGGTACCTGCTGCTCACCTACGGGGCACTGGGCTGGCTAGCCGCTGTGCTCGGCGCATATGGCTGGCTGAGCCTGCGCCTCTGGACGGTATAAGCGCACTAGCTCGGCTTGCTTCCTCCCTACTATCCGTTGAGGAAGTTGGGCCTGACCAGAGCTTGACCGCCCATCATCTGTAGTTCGGTTCACGAATACGGTCGTGGCTGTTGCAGAACTCTGACGCTCGTTCGACAAGCGGTCCCGATTAGCACAAAGGCCTACACTAAGCAGCCTTATCACCCGTTTGCGAGCTTTATTTAGCTGCTAGTGGCCTGGTGCGAGGTCTTGGGCAGAGTTCTGCAACAGCCACTACTGTTTTTCGAACGACCTATCTCCCCTCGTCAAAGACGCTAAAGACGCTGTTTTTTGAGGCTTTTTTGAGCAGGGTTTTCGAATGTGCCTGCTGAATCAGCTAGCACCTGTTTTTTGCAATGGTTCAGAACCCACTGCTTGACTTGTCAAGGCGCGCCTCTCGGCCTGCTTTAGCACACGTAAAAGAAGTCATCTGCAAGGGCGCACTCTCCTGGCGCCTGGCAGGTCACAAACTGCCCCATTCCACTCGACCACCTCCGTTACTCCTTGCTTAGACCACCGCTGCCACTGCTTAGTCTATCTTCTGCAACAAGGTGCGGCGCAGCGGTTGCCCAGCGACTTCCAGCGTAAGGACGTACTGACTAGCAGGGTAAGGCTGCAGATCGAGGGTTAGCGTAGGGGGACCGGCTGGCGCGGCCAAGGCCTCGCTATGCACCACTTGGCCCGTGCTGTTGGTAAGGTACCAGCGGCCAGTGGCGGCGGTACCCTCCCAGCTCAGGGTGGCCCGCCCAGTAGTCGGGTTGGGGTACAGGCTGAGCATAGACGGGGCCGTAGGGGCTGCCGACACTACCACCACTGGGCTATAGGTAAGCGTGCCATCGGTGTCGAGTTGCTGGAGGCGGTAGTAGCCAGTAGCCCGTAGCGGGGTGGCATCGAAATAGCTGTATAGGTGAGTAAGCTGCGTGCTGCCGGCCCCAGCCACCGTGCCTAGCGTTGTAAATGCAACTCCCTCGGCCGAGCGCTGCACCGCAAAGCTGGCATTGTGCTGCTCCCTGGCCGTGGCCCAACTCACGGCCACGCCGCTAAGCTGCGCGGTGGCCCCAAAGTGGGTTAGCATCACGGGCAGCGGCGTGAGCAGGCCGTTCACCTGGAACTCGTAGAGTGAATAGCCAGTATTGGCAATGGTCGTGTTGCGCTTGGTCCCATTCATGCGTACGTACCGGCCGCTTACGGACGTAGTAAACAAAAACTCATTGAAATGCAAGGAGTTATCGATAGCAGTACTCACCGTAGTCCACGTGGTCGCATCGTCCGAAACGTCCAGGGTGAAATCTCCCCCGTACGCCTGGTCCCACACCAGGTACACCCGCCCAATAGTGGTCGTGCGTTGCAGGTCTACATAAAGGAACGCGTTGTCTAGGTTTGCCGTGCTGGACCAGCGCGTGAGGCGATCATTGTCAAAGGCGTAATTTTTCGGGAACGCCCCCTGGGTACTAGAGGCGAAGCTGGGCTGGCCGCTGGCCAGGTTCACTTGGTTGTTGGACGCGGCAAACACCTCAAACTCGTAGAGCGAATAGCCATACGCTGTGCCACGCGCAGTACCGGTCAGCCGCACGTAGCGGCCGCTGGCTCCGAGGTGCGCATACTCCGTCGTCGTCGAAGCGTTGCCCGTAACGGGAGCCACTGTTTGCCACGTCGTGCCGTCGGTGGATACCTCCAGGGTATAATCTTTACCCACCGCGGCTTCCCACGTCAACCGAATGTCATCAATCGGCTGCACTGAGCCCAGGTCCACGCTCAGGGTTTGGGGGTCGCTGTAATCGCTTTCCCAGCGGGTGGTGCCGTTGCCATCAAAGGCATTGGCGGCCGCTTGTCTAGCACTCGAGACCCCGGTAGGCGTTTTGCCGAGGGCCAGGTTGGGGTTAGGATTGTACGCGTATACTTCAAACTCGAATAAGGAGTAGCCAAAGCCCGTGCCCCGGGCCGTGCCATACAGGCGTACGTAGCGCCCGCTCTGGCGAACGCTATAATCGTTCGAAAGGGCGGTATTGCCCGTCGTCTGTTGAACCGTCATCCAGGTACCGGTGAGCACATTGGTCCAGTTCGCATCGCTCGGCGGCGCCGTTACGGCGGAAACACTCAGGGTAAAATCTCTACCCAACGCCGTTTCCCAGGCTAAGCGGATGTGGACAATATCCTGTACCGAGCCCAAGTCCACCAGGATATACTGCGGGTCACTGGCAGTGCTTTCCCAGCGCGAACCGGGATTGCCATCAAAGGCATTACTCGCTGCCTGCACCGACGAAGAGGCGAGGGTTGCTCGGCCTAACGCGAGGTTTTGCGCGAGCAGGGGGCTGCTAAGGAGGACGAGGCTCGCGAGTAGCCACCCCATCCGTTGGATCAAACTAGTTTTCATAGAGAATGCTTTGCAAATAATTCGTAAGATACGTTCTTATTTAAGTTATATTTTTATACTATCTAATTACTCAATACTACTTGTCTGCCGTTCGCTCGTTCCCGTTGAACCCTGTTACGATCCTTACGGCCGGCTTCCTTAGTGGGCTCAGCGGCTAGCCTCAACCGCTCCCCAACTACCCAGTCAGACAAGCTCAATGGTACCTAGCCTTTTTGCTGCTTATTATCAAAAAATTAGCAGGCTGCCGTAACCGGCTGGCGACTGTATCGCGGCTGTTCTACTTCAGTAGGCATTCCCCTGTCAGGTCGTTGCTTGAAAGCTGCGCTGCCCCTGCTTGTTGAACCCTGGGCTCTCCGTGCCCAGCTAGTGGCCCGAGTGGTTCGTATTAATACCAGCGTATATCTAAACGGACGTACTACGAAAAGTTTAATTTAGTAGTATCGCTAACCTCGTAAGGTAGTCGCGGGCCGTAGTTTACAGAGACGAGTTGGTTGCTAGTGCAGGGTGCCCTAGAATGAGTTCTGCATCAGCCACAACTATTTTTCGAACGAATCCCTCCTCCACGAAAAGGCTTCCAAAAACACGTGTTTTTGGAGGCCTTTTTAGCTAGGCATTTCGAATGCCCCTCACTCCCCAATATTTGGTCCTTTTTTAGAGGGGTAGTCAGCTACATTGTAGTAATAATTTCCATAGTGAGCTCTGGTATTATTTAAGCTAAAAATCGCACTAAGTAGCGACCAGGCCAGCCTGTTCCCGTACTTTGTCGCTCCGTCCTTCCCGCGCTTGGCGCGTATACCCGCGCTATGACATCTGCTGCGTACCAATCACTCGAAACAGAGTTAAAGGCCGTGCGGGCGGAATTGGAGCACCTGCGAACCGACCGCATCGACAAAGCGGAACATCAGGCGCTGAGCGACCGCTACCAGGAAAGCCAGGACCGCTTTCGGACGGTGTTTGAAAACTCGCCGTTTGGGCAGAAAATCATCGACTCGGACTTGGTTATCCGGCAAGCCAACCAAGCAGTGCTGGCCATGCTGGGCTGTGCCCGCCCAGACGACGTGGTGGGCCACCGCATCCAAGAATTTGCGCACCCTGACTACCAGGAGGACTGGCGCTTTTTGCAGGAGCGGCTCTGGGCCCATAAGATGGTGCGTTTCTCGCTGGAAACCCGTCTGGTGCGCTGCGACGGCTCCTCGTTTTGGTGCCAAGTCACCTCCATGCGCTTTCCCGACAACGGCGAAGAGCTCGGCTTCACGCAACTCGAGGACATCAGCGAGCGCAAAGCCTTGGAACTGTCCCTCAAACGGCTCTACGACGCGCAGGAGACCATTGTGCACCTCATCAGCCACGATGTTAAAACGCCCGTAGCCCAAATTCAATTACTGACCGACCTGTTGCAGCGCCAACTGGCTGCTGCCCCGTGCGTGACGGAGGATACGCAGGATACGGCGACGTACCTGGCCCTCATCCGTCAAGCCTGCGCGAACGCCAACAAGCTGCTGCAAGACATCTTGTGGCTGGGCTCGTTCGACGCGCAGGACGTGCAAAAGCAGCCCACCGAGCTGAACGCTTGGCTGGGAGAGCGGCTGGCGGCGCACCACTTGGCCGCCCAGGAGAAAAACCTCACGCTAGCGCTGGACCTGCCGCCGCAACCCGTGCACGCCAACCTGAACGCCGACCTCTTCGGCCGGGTGGTGGACAACCTGGTGAGCAACGCCCTCAAGTTCACCCCGGCCGGGGGACGGGTGACCGTGAGGGTGCAGGAGGACTCCAGCAGCGTGTTGCTGACGGTACAGGACACCGGCATTGGCATCCCCGAGGCGCTGCAAGGCAGTTTGTTTGAGAAGTTCAGCCCGGCGTCCCGCTCTGGCGTGCGCGGCGAGACCAGCACCGGCTTGGGCCTGTTCATTACTCAGCAGATTGTGCAGCAGCACCGCGGCAAGCTCTGGGTGGAAAGTCAAGAAAGCGCGGGCACCTGCTTTTTTGTGGAACTGCACTGAGCGGGCCGGCGACAGCTAGCCGGTCTAACGTCTCCAACCGGCAGTAAAGGACTAATCCATCCGTTAAAATACGTAGGTCAGTAATCCGGATTTTCACGTAAAATGCCCCTTTCGTGATTAGCTCACCCGACTAGCATTCCTTTTTTGAGGAGGGGGCCGTACTCCACCCTGACGACGATAAACTCCGCCGCTAAACGTAAGTGTATGCAAAAATTAGCCAAGGTGCTCTTGGTCGATGACGACCAAACCAGTAATTTTTTGCATACCCAATTGCTAAAACGGTTCCTCGTAGTCGAGCAACTGCTGGTGGCCCACAACGGCTTGGAGGCCCTGCAAACGCTGGCGCAAACCTGTGCCGAAGCGGACGCCTCCGCGGAGCCCACGCTCGTGCTGCTCGACCTGAATATGCCCGTCATGAACGGGCTAGAGTTTCTAGAGACCTATCAGCAGCACCCACTGGCTCAAACGTGTCAGGTGGTGATTGTCGTGCTCACCACCTCTCAATACAGCCGCGACCTGAAGCGTATCAGGGCCTCAGCCATTGCGGCGGACATTCTTACGAAGCCCCTGACGCAGGAGAAGGTCGAAACCATCCTGCACCGGCATTATCAGCGGGGCTTGTCCGCGTGAGTAGCGCAACGGGAACTACTGTCACGGCGCTTGTAACACAGGCTGTTGACGTACGAACGGGAGCCTTCTTTTCTCTTGTTCCGGGGATTAACCCGGTAGTAGCAGCCACCTGTTCGCGCCTACGCGTTGCGATTACTTGGTGCTACTCATCTGCTTGACCTATTGACAAGTAACTACTTAACTACGTATGTTTCCCAAAAAATACGCATATCTACTGGCTAAAGCTGCGCGTAAAGGCTAGAGTGTCCGATTCCCCTCCCCTTCAGAAAGACGTGCGCCGCCGCGCCGTCGCCGCTGCCGTCGACCTTATGGCCAATACGCCGCTGGCCCCCAAACGCTACGAACGGCAGTTGCTGGCGCGCTATCAAACGGGCGAGTTGACCATTGACGAAGTACTAGCCCTACTGGAGGAGAGTACGTACCATGTGCTCTACCGCAGTCGGGCCACGCAAGTGCCTACCGAAGCCGACTTACAGGCCCTCTTGGAAGAGTCGCGCACCTATAACGCGCACCACCAGCTTACGGGGCTACTCCTGTACAGTGACGGGCAATTTGTCCAGCTAGTTGAGGGCGCCGAAGCGGTCGTGCGCGACCTGTACGCCCAGATTCAAGCGGACCCGCGCCACACGCAGGTCGTGACCGTGAGCGAGGGACCCGGCCCGCAGCGCTGGTTTGCTGACTGGCACATGGCCTTTGGGCACGTAGCGGCTCCGGAGTTGCAGCAGACGCTCCAAGTCGTGGAAACGCAAGCGCCGCCCCGGCTGCCTATTGAAGACCCCCACCTGCAAACCCTGCTGCACGCCTTTGGTTTACCGGACCACAACCTAGGCTAGCGTGGTCTTACCTAAATAAGATTTTGGGGGTAGTAGCGGGGAGCGTTCTTTTTCTTCTTGTTCTCCCTTTAGTTACTTAATATAAAGATTGATATCGAATACCTCTCGAAATATATACGGGTTTTAGCTTCTATTTGAAGTGCACCTATCCTGGTACTTTCCCAAGATGAATCTTAAAATTCTGTGGCCACTGTAGGAGGACATCCTCTCCTGTCCTCCTACTTTAAAAATATATACTGCCTTACTATTCAATATTTTCTGCTGGCAAAGGGCTACCTTACCTATTTCCTCCAGACCACCATGCTTCACAATCCCGCGCCCCACGCCACGATAAGCGACCTGCGCACTGAAATTGAAGCGCTGCATTTGCAAATCCAGCAGCTGCAAGCTGACCGAACGACGGTGGCTCAGCAGAAAGAAGTGGCGGACGACTACAAGCAAAGCCAAGTACGTTTTCACACCGTATTCCAGAACTCCCCGCTGGGTCACAAAATCATTACCCCTGACCTGATCATTCGTCAGGCCAACCCGGCGCTAGTGGCCATGCTGGGCTGCACGCACGCCGACCAAGTAGAGGGGCGGTGCATTCACGACTTCGCCCACCCCCACTACCGCGCCGACTGGCACCACTTGCAAGAGCAGTTGTGGACCCACAAGGTGCCCTACTTTACGCTCGACACCTGCTTGGTTCGGGTAGATGGCTCGACGCTTTGGTGCCAAGTCCACTCCATTCTGTTTCCCGACGAAGGGCAGGAGCTGGGCTACACCACGCTCATCGACACGACCGAACACACGGAGCTGCAGAACTCACTCCAGCGCCTCTACGACGCGCAGGAAACCGTTCTGCACCAGGTGGCCCACGACGTGCGCAATCCACTGGCCCACATCAAGCTCGCGGTGGCGCTACTTCGCCACGACTAGGGCAGTGAAACGCCTAAGTACCTCACCCTGATTGAGCAGGCCGCTGCGCAGGCCGAGGCCATCCTCAAAGATGTGCTCTACATCGGCGAACTCGCGGCGGTGGAGCTCCTCAAGCAGCCCATCGACTTGGCGCCCTACCTAGACGCGCAGCTAGCCGGTCATCGGCTGGCCGCCCAAGCCAAGGGAGTTGCGCTGGCGCTGGAATTGCCCGCGCAGGGGATGCGGGTGAGTCTCAACCCCAACCAGTTTGCTCGGGTCGTGGATAATTTGCTCAGCAATGCCCTTAAGTTCACCCCGCCGGGTGGACAAGTGCGCGTGTGCCTGACCGAACTCGCCGGCCGGCCGCGCCTGGCGGTGCAGGATTCAGGCGTGGGCATTCCCGCCGAGTACCTAGCGCACCTGTTTGACAAATTCAGCAAAGCTGCCCGGGAGGGTCTGGCCGGCGAGTCTACGACGGGACTAGGTCTGTTTATTACGCAACAAATCGTGCGGCTACACGGGGGTACCATCCGAGTGGAGAGCCAATTAAACAAGGGCACTACCTTCTTTATCGACTTATAAAAGGGCCGCCCCCACCTTTTACGGCTTGCAAACAACCCTATTAGAAGGTAAAAAAGCAGGTTGAGGGGTCTTGTCACATTATTTAAACGAACCTCGTTAAAGGTGACAAGCTGCCTTGGCACGGCGGGTGTCCCAAAAAAGTAGTTCTGCGAACATAAAACCATATCCCCCACCAACTGACCGGCGTGTTGCCTTAGGCCAACAAAAACTCCATGATGGGACGGAAGTGACCGGTGCGTGGGTCGTGGCCGGAACCGTGCTCAATTCCCTGGGCGGCTAGCTCTGTTTTGGGCATGCTAGGTAAACAACGATTAAGCAAAGCTAGTCGGTGGCTGCTCCTTCTCTAAAATAGCTGGGTCGGGTATAGGTAAGAGAGCCAGAATCTGTTCGACCTTCTCCGTAGTGAGTGGCTTATAGAGGACGCTTGCTACTGGTAGCCGTTGCAAGTCCTCTAACTCGGCCACTCTGAGCGGGGGTACCACTAGCACAATGACAGGGGCTTGCCGTTGGTGGAAGGGTAGCCGACGGTAGGCGGCTAAAAATCCCCAGCCATCCAGCACCGACATGCGCAGGTCCAGCAGAATCAGCGAGGGACACGGTTTTTCGGCCTCTCCACCAAGGGAAGCGAGATAGGCCAGTGCCTGAACGCCATTGGTGGTGGTTACTACCTGCTTAGCTACTTTTAGGCGCCGCAGCAAGCGCTCATGGAGAAAGTTGGTCGTCCTATCATCATCTACCAACAGCACGCTTGGATGGGTAGTCATTATGCAGGAGATACTGCCCGACTAGGGTGTAGGTGTCGGTAGAGCAGTTGGGCCGCCGCTTCCAATAAGGGCAGGTCGGTGGTACGCTCCTGACAACGCTGCATATCGTAGTGGCAGAGAGTGCCATATGCCCGTCCCTGGTCGTCGCGGATAAGCACGCCGCAGTACGAAATAACGGGCGTATTTACGCCCTGCGCCAGCGAGTCGAGCGCGGCATCCAGGATAGTTAGGGGGGCTTCTTGCCGGCCGACCAATGCGCAATAGGTTACGGCCAGGGGCACATCCAGACCCTGGCGCACGCTGGGCTGATTGCGGTCAAACAGCACCTCATTCCGCAACATCTCCCCGTCGAAGCGAAACAAGCCCGTGTAGCGGTGCGGCGTGCGACGGTTGAGGTATTCCAGCGCCGCATGCACGCCCTCCTGCTGCAACAGGTCTGTAAACAACCCTATCTCGGGTAGCATGTGGTCCTCTTGACTGGTAATTGTTAAATCCATACGGCGCATTGTCCCTTTTAGCCGCCCTCAACGGGTCCAGCATCCTTTATGTTCCTGTCTTCGTGGCTTCCCTCCTATAGGCGAGACTTACTCGCTCGGCATAACTAGAACGTTGGGGATAGTGGCAGGAGGTTCTTTTCCCGTTTGTTTCTAAAATTAGGCATCTAGCATTCCGAGCTGCACAATATAACCTGCAAATAATCAATAATTTATTCCGCAAGCTCTTGGCGGTAGCGCTTAACACTAGCGCGGCTGATGCCCGTGAGCGTCACAATCTCGGCCACCGACAAGCCGCGCGCCAGTGCGTTGGCTACCTTAGCCAGCTTCTCGGCATCGCGCCCAGCAGGCCGGCCCAGGTGTTTGCCCTGTTGCTTGGCTAGCTCGATACCGGCCAAACTCTTCTGCCGGTTGTTCTCGCGCTCATACTGGTTGAACGAACTGAACACGCCAATAATCATTTTGCCTGCTGGCGTGCGCGAGTCAATGCCCAAATCAAGCGCTCGAAAGTGCACGCCGCGGTGGTTGAATTCCTCCACCAGTTGAATGGTGTGCCCCGTATTACGGCCGAGTCGAGCCAGACGTTTCACCACCACCATGTCGCCTTCTCGCACGGTTGCTAGCAGTTTATCAAGAGCCGGGCTACGGGTCCGCGTGCCGGAAACCTTCTCCTGGAAAATGCGCGAGCACCCTGCTTAGGTGAGGTCTTCCACCTGCGTAGCCAGGTTCTGGTCGGTAGCGGAAACGCGGGCGTAGCCGAACGTATGTTGCATGGCCCAGGAAGTATGGGTCACATATTTACGTTACAGAACCCACTTTCTGAGCCATCAAAAAGGTTAATCTAGCGCTAAATCGCTAAGCGAGGCTAGTGTGTCAGAAAGGCGCAGTGGCTGTTGCAGAACTCAACCGAGGGGTTGTCGTCAGGCCATGAGCGCCTAGACTGAGCCTGTAAACTGACGAAAAAGCGGCTTTCAGCAGGCCTTTATGCTAGCCACCAGTACTTGTCGAGCAAGCAGTAGAGTTCTGCAACAGCCACCGCACTTTTCTGCACATAGGTCAGGCGCTACCCACCTATAGGCCGACTAGCTGCTTCCACCCGAAGGCCCGCTTGTTCTCAACTGCTTTTTCGCCGGCTACGTTAAGCTGCTCTATGCCTGCTCCAGACGCTACCACGACCCTTACCCAGCAGTTACGGGCGCTGGAAACAGTACCTGATTCGTACCTCGTCGTCTCGCCCGAGTTGGTGATTCTCACGGCCAGCAATGCCTACCTGGCCGACACGCTGAAACGCCGCGAAGACTTGGTAGGGCGCTACCTGTTCGACGCCTTTCCCGACAACCCGGCCGCGCTCGAGGCCCATGCCGTGCGCAACTGGCGCGCCTCCCTGGAGCTCGTTATCGCCACCGGAGAGCCGCACCAGATGGCCCTGCAACACTACGATGTGCTCGACCCCGAACGGCCGGGGCACTTCGTGGAACGCCACTGGTTGCCCCGTAATACGCCCGTGTTTGACGACCAAGGCCAGCTGAGCTACCTCATTCACAGTTCCGTCAATGTAACGAAAGAGGTGCAGGCGCAAGGCCGCGAACAAGAAGCCCGGCTGGCAGCCGAACGCGAGCGGCAGCGCCTCCACCAACTCGTCTTGCAGGCACCGGTCGCCATGTGCCTGCTCCAAGGCCCGGATTTCGTGTATGAGCTCGTTAACCCCAACTATCAGCAGCTGTTGACGGGCCGGGTGCTGCTAGGCCAGCCCTTGCTGGAAGCCGTGCCCGAATTCCGAGGCAGCGCGGTGTGGGAGCGCTTGCAGCAGGTATACCGCACGGGCCAGACGCACCAGGACCAAGAGGTGCCGCTCCCCTTCGGGCAGCCGGCAGGAGGCAAAGCGCGCTACTTCAACCACACGTTTCAAGCCCGCTATAATGCGCACCAGCAGGTGGACGGGGTATATGTGTTTGCTTTCGACGTCACCGAGCAAGTGCACGCGCGCCAGCAGGTGCGCCACCAACAGGGCCTGCTCCGGCAGATTATGCAGCAGGTCCCGGCCGCCATTGCCACGCTCCACGGCCCGGAGCACCGCTACTCCTTTTTTAACGACGGCTACCAGGCGCTTACCGGAGGACGCACCCGGGTGGGGCGGCCCGTGGCCGAGGTGCTCCCCGAGGTGGTGGCGCAAGGCTTCATTGGCCTGCTCGACCAGGTGTACGCCACGGGCGAACCCTTTCTGGGCACCGAGATGCCCCTCCACCTCTTCGAGGCCGCTACTGGTCAATCCGAGGCGCGCTACGTGGACTTCATCTACCAGCCCCTGACCGATGAGCAGCACCAGACGCAAGGCATTCTGGCCTTCGTCGTCGATGTGACCGACAAGGTCCGGGCCCGGCAGCAGGCCGACGCGCTGCAAGCCCAGTTACTGGCCACGGCCCGGCACCAAGCGGCCGAGCGCTTGGCCTTCTACCAGGTGTTTGAGCAAACGCCGGCGCTCGTGGCCCTGCTGCGCGCCCCCGGCCATCGCTACGAGTACGTCAACCCCACCTATCAAAGCTTCTTTCCCGGCCGTCCCCTCGTGGGCCTGGACGCGGCCCAAGCCGTGCCGGAACTCCAGGCCCAAGGGTTTATCGCCCTGATGGACCGCGTCTACCAGACCGGGGAGACCTACTTTGGCCAGGAGTTACCCTTTGCCCCGTTGCCGACCGCCGGCCAGTCGCCCCACACCGGCTACTTCGACTTCACGTACCAGGCCTACCGCGAGAACGGGGAAGTGGCCGGTATTTCCATTTTCGCCTTCGATGTCACCGAGCGGGTTATCGTCCGCCGCGAGCGCGAAACGCAGCGCCGGCAACTGGTGGAAACCTTTGCCCAGGCGCCGGTGGCCATCTGCGTGTTCCGCGGCCCGGCGTACGTATTGGAATTAGTTAATCCCCCAATGGGCGACATGCTGGGCCACGCGCTGACGGCGCTGGTGGGCCGGCCCTTTTTCGAGGCGCTGCCGGAGCTGGTCGATCAGGGCCTGCGGGAAGTGCTCGACCAGGTACGCCATACCGGCACCCCCTTCGTGGCCCAGGAGCGCGCGATTTACCTGGCTCATCGCCCGCAGGACCTGGGGTTTTACAATTTTGTCTACGAGCCCCTGCGCGACGAGCAGGGCCAGGTGGTGGCCATCACCTGCGTAGCCAACGACGTGACCGAACAGGTGCGCGCCCGCCAGCAGGTGCAGGATTTAAACGAGGAACTGGCCGCCATCAACGAGGAATTGCTCTCCAGCAACGAGGAGTTGCAGGAGAGCAACCGCCAGCTCACGCGCACCAATGTGGACTTGGATACGTTCGTCTACACGGCCTCGCACGACCTGAAAGCCCCGATTACCAACATTGAGGGCATTCTGCACGCCCTACGCGACACCTTGCCCCCGGCCGTGCAGCAAGGCGAGGTAGTGGCCCACCTGCTGGGCCTACTCAACGGAACAGTGAACCGCTTTCAGCTGACCATCGAGCAGCTCACCGACCTCACGCGCCTGCAACAGACCTATAACGAACCCGCGCAACGCCTGGCCCTGTCGCCCATCGTGACGGGGGTGCTGGCGGACTTAGTCCCCAGTATCACAGCGGCGGCTCAGGTACAGCTCGACGTGCCCGCCGACTTGCACGTGTCCTTCGCCCCGGCCAGTTTGCGTAGCATCGTCTACAATCTGCTCAGCAACGCCCTCAAATACCGCGACCCGGCTCGCCCGGCCCAGGTCTGGCTGCGAGCCGAGCAGCAAGCCAGCGGGGTAACCCTCACCGTGCGTGATAACGGGTTGGGTATGAGCGAGTCTCAGCAGGAGCGATTGTTTAGGGCCTTTCAGCGCCTGCATACCCACGTCGAAGGCACGGGCGTGGGCCTCTACATGATTAAGCGCCTGATTGACAATGCCGGCGCAAAGATTGCGGTTACCAGCGCGCCAGGAGTGGGCTCAACCTTTACCGTGACGTTTCCTAGTTAATTTCCGCTATTCAAGTAGGTTCCTTTATTATGTCGCTTCCCACCTTAACTAGTGTGCTGCTCGTCGATGATGACTCCACCACCAATTATCTGAACAAACTGCTGCTGACCAAGACCATGCAGGTCACCCAGCAGGTGCTCATCGCCGAAAACGGGCAGCAGGCGCTGCATACGTTGGCGCAAACCTGCCTGGCAGCTTCGGCAAGTTGCCCGAGCCTGATTCTGCTCGACCTGAACATGCCCGTGATGAACGGGCGGGAGTTTCTGACCAGCTACGCGCAGTTGCCCGCCGCCCAGCGTCAGGCAATAGTCGTGGTCATTCTTACCACCTCCCTCCATGAGCAGGACCAGTTGGCGGCCCAGCGGCTGCCCATCGCCGATTTCCTCACCAAACCCCTGACGCGGGCTAAGATGACCGACTTACTAGCGCGCCATTTTGCCTAGTCCCCGCACTAACGAGTGGCGCTTAACGCGCTGATTACGCTGCCCTGTTTAGAAAAGAACTAGTTTAAGACAAGCTCAGTACCGCTTTCAGCCGCCGTAGCAAGTACTGACGTAGCTGGAGCGTAACCTACTGGTTGGGCGATGCAGTCCGACGTACCGGTATCTTCGGTCGCACGTAAGGGACGAACCGCGTTCTTTGCCCGAAGCTCCGGCGCGAACCGTACCGCTTGGAACTGAA
This sequence comes from Janthinobacterium lividum, assembly GCA_050954465.1. Taxonomy (GTDB): domain Bacteria; phylum Bacteroidota; class Bacteroidia; order Cytophagales; family Hymenobacteraceae; genus Hymenobacter. The sequence continues at coordinate 93,425 of JBPBPU010000143.1, read as the reverse complement.
CGACTATGGCAACCCCCTCTGCCCCAAAAACTGGCCGGTCCCACCGGGATATCGTGGTCATTGGCACCTCTGCCGGGGGCGTGACCGCCTTACTGGCCCTGGCCAAGACCTTGCCGGCGGATTTTCCGGCCCCCATTTTTGTGGTGCTGCACGTCCCACCTGATTCGCCCAGCCTCATGCCTGAACTTCTCAACGCCGTGTCGGCCTTGGAGGCCCGGCACCCCACGAACGGGGAAGTCGTACGGGCGGGCGTCATTTACGTGGCCCCGCCCGACCACCACTTGCTGCTGGAAGAAGACCGGGTGCTGGTTACGCGCGGCCCCAAGGAAAACCGCTTCCGGCCCTCCATCGATGCCCTGTTTCGCTCGGCGGCCTATACCTATGGCCCCCGCGTGATTGGGGTCGTGCTCACGGGCTACCTCGATGACGGCACTTCCGGCCTCTGGTCCGTGCGGCGCATGGGCGGGTTGGCCATCATTCAGGACCCCCGCGACGCTGAACAGCCCGCCATGCCCACCAATGCCCTCAAGTTTGTGGAGGCCGACCACCTCGTGCCGCTGGCTCAGCTCGGGGCCCTACTCGTGCGCCTCACCCTGGAACTGGCCCCCGCCAAAACCCACTTGCCCGCCGCCCAGCTGGACCTGCTTAAAATTGAGCTGACCATCGCCAAGCAAGGCGGAGGCTTTGAGCTGGGCATCATTGAGAAGGGCCAGCTCACGCCCTTTACCTGTCCCGATTGCCACGGGGCCCTGACGCAGCTCATCGAAGGCAAACTCATTCGCTACCGCTGCCATACTGGGCACGCCTACACGGTGAGCTCCCTGCTAAGCGAAGTCACCCAGTCCGTGGAGAGCATGCTTTACCAATCGATGCGCGGGCTGGAAGAAACTAAGATGCTGCTCCATAACCTGGGCATGCACTTTGTCGAAAACGGCCAGCCTGAGGTAGCGAACCTGTTTTTTGAAAAGGCCGACGAAACCGGCCAGCAAGCGCGGGTCGTGCACGCCTCCATCCTGAAGCAGGAAGCCCTAAGCGGCGACCTTCAATTCTACCAACAGAAAAAGAAATAAGGCTAGTAATCAGCATTTAGCCGCGTACCTTGCTGGCTATGACCCACCCGTTACCCCCCGACGCCCCCGAGGTGGCGGCACGGCGCCAACAGCTCGCGGCCCTCGTGCGCGATTCCCCGGCCTGCCTGGCCAGCTTGACGGGGTCCGCGCACCTGGTCACGGTCACCAACCAGCTGTTTCGGCAGTTGTTCGGCGACCGGACGCTGGCCGGGCTGCGCTTACGCGAAGCACTGCCCGAGTTGGCCGACCAGCCCTTTTTCGACCAGTTGGACGCAGTATACCGCACGGGCGAGACCTGCCACGGCTACGAAACGGTCACCTTTCAAGACGCGGCTCGGCCCGCCTCGTCGGGACCCATTTACTTCACGTTTGTGGCCCAGGCCGTACGCGACCCGGCGGGCGTGGTCAGTGACGTGCTGCTGTTTGCCTACAACGTGAGTGCCCACGTACAGGCCCAGCTGGTACCCGGCGTGCCCCCGGCCAGCACGGCCCGGCAACTGGCCATCGCCAATCAACACCTGGCCGTCGTCAACGAGGAACTCGACGTGACCAACGAGGAGCTGCTGACCAGCAACGAGGAGCTGCGGGTATCGAACGAGCAGCTGCAGGGGGCCAACCACCAACTGCAGGTTTACCTCGAGGAAATACGCACGCAAGCGGAGAACCTGCGCCGGTCCGAAGAGGCCGTGCGCCGGCTCAACCAAGACCTGGCCTTAACGAATGCCGGGCTGGTGGATACCATCACCGACAGCCTGCAAGCGACCGAATTTGCTCGGGCCGATGCCGAAGCCCAGCGCCTGCGCCTGCACCGGCTCATCGCCGAAGCCCCGGCCATGATTGCCGTGCTCCTCGGCCCCGACCACGTGGTCGAGCTGGCCAACGACGACTTCCGCGCCATGTTCGGCCACCGCGAGCTAGTGGGGTCGCCCTTGCGCCAGGCCGTGCCGGAACTGGAAGACCAGCCCTTTTTCGACCAGTTGGACGCGGTGTACCGCACGGGCGAGACCTACACTGGCACCGACGTCCCGGTCACGCTGGACCGCACCCATTCCGGCCAGTTGGAACACTTGTTTGCTACCTACATTTTTCAAGCCACCCGCGACGGGGCGGGGAACATCGACGGGCTGCTTATTTTTGCCTACGAGGTCACCGAGCAGGTGCTCGCCCGCCAGGAGCGCGAGGCCAGCCACCAGCACCTGGTGCGCACCAATACCGACCTGGATTCCTTCGTGTATGCGGCCTCTCATGACCTGCAAGGCCCGCTCAATAACCTGGACGGCCTGCTCCAGGCCCTGCGGGAGGAACTGCCGGTTTCCGAGCGGTCGGCCCCGGTGGCCCATATTCTGGAACTGCTGCACGAGTCCGTGGAGCGTTTCCAGCACACGCTGAGCAACTTAAGCGCCATCGCCCGGGCACAGGCCGAAGCCGGCCAGCCGGCCCCGCCCGTGCCCCTAGCCGACGTGGTGCGCGACGTGCTGTTGGATTTGGCCCTGCCCATTGCCGAAGCCAGGGCACAGCTCACGGTGGACGTGGTAGACTGTCCAACCATCACCTTCTCCGAAAAGAACCTGCGGAGTATCGTCTACAACCTGCTCAGCAACGCCGTCAAGTACCGCCACCCTGACCGCGTGCCCCACGTGCGGGTAGCGTGCCGGACGGAAGCACACTTTTGGGTGCTCGAAGTGCACGACAACGGCTTGGGCCTCGCGCTACCGCCCGGCCGGCCGCGCTTCGGCTTGTTTCAGCGGTTTCACACCCACGTCGATGGCTCGGGCGTGGGGCTGTACCTGGTCCAGAAGCTGCTAGAAAATGAAGGGGGCCGCCTGGAAGTGACTAGCCAGCTAGGAGCGGGCACTACGTTTGCCCTCTATTTCCAACGCTAGCAGCTTACTAGCCAGTACCGATGATACTGTCAAATAGGTAGGCGTTGACTCCCGCTGGGGGAAGATTCAGCTGCCAGCGGCCTTCCTGAGTACTTGAATAAAAGGGAGAAAAGGCAGCCCCCACAAGGCGAAGTCTTTTATCCCTTTTGTTCAAGTACATAACGCTTGTTACAAGTACTGTCTTGGAATCAGTGCGAGTTTCTGCCTTGCTTAGCTCGTCATAAAATATAGCAATTTTTTAGGATGGCTGCTGCAATTTGCACTTGGTTTTACTACCTGCTACCCGATGGCCCGTTCGGCTGAATCAGCGTTCGTTTTGGCCTTTTCGTCGCAGCGAGGGGATAGCATTACGCGAAGCAATGCTGCTTACTTGGTGTTTCAGTTGCGAACGCAACGCCAGGTAGCAGGCTACTGCACCGCTGCCGCAACTGGTGCCGACGCCAACTCGTCCATCGCGCGTTGCTTAAGCTGGTCGCCCCAGGTGCGCAAGCCTTCCAGCACGCTGAGCAGCGACTCGGCCTCCGGCCGCAACGCATATTCTACTCGCGGTGGCATCTCGGGGTAAATAGTGCGGCTCAGCAACCCATCGGCTTCCAGTTCCCGCAGCTGCTGGCTGAGCATCTTGGTGGTGACGGGGGGTAGCAACTTGCGCAAGACCCCAAACCGGTTGTCGCCCTGGCCAATGTGCCAGAGCAGGGCCACTTTATAGCGGCCGCTCAACCGCTGCATCCCATAGGCCATGGGACAGCTCTGGCGCAATTCCTCCAGGTTTAGCGAATTGGTCGAAGCAGGCTTTTTCATAGGTGGGTAGTCGATAGTTTCCTTTTGGGTACTAGGCTACAATTCGGGTACTACTTGCTAAAAGTACTACCTAGCGAGGACCTTTGTCTCGCCATCTCACCTCATTTTGTATGCAACAAGAACCCACTGCCACACTGCTGCCCTTATCGGAAGCAGAGCAAGCAACTATCCGCCTCCTGTACCGAGCATTCAGCGACAAAAACCCGGATCTGCTGGACCAAGCCGTCACCCCCAACTGGCAGGATATTCCGCTGGGGCCGGGGCAGGGACCAGGGCCGCAGGGCGTCAAGCCCCTTATTCGGGCCTTGCGGCACGCTTTCCCCGACCTGGACATCCTTATTCATGAGATAATGGGCTCGGCCGGTCGGGCCGCCGTGCGGGCTGAAATTCGCGGCACGCACCAGGGCGAATGGTTTGGTATTGCGCCGACTAACCAGCAAGTGCGCATTGCGCTGCACGAGTTTCACCACCTCGAGAACGGCCGGATCACCCACACCTGGCATCTGGAGGACTGGTGGGGAATGTTCCACCAAGTGGGGGCCCTACCGCCTAAGCTATAGCGGTTTCAGGCCTAAGCGAAAGTGCCTTAATCGGAGCCTGTACGCTTACTGTCAGCTTCCCTTTTAAGTAGACCGTTCCGAGCTGGAGCCTGGCAACTTAAGCGAGAGTCAAAGCAGCACACTTTGCCAAGTCATCGCCTGGCAAGCCACAGCAGCTGGGGGTCCAGATAGGGAGCGATAAGTAAAGTACAGCACTACCTGTGTTCTGGCTTTGAGAAGGCCGCGTTAGCCCCGCGTACGTGAAGGTGGTAGTTGTTGAGCCTGCAGCCCGCTAATGGCCTGGGCTTCTTCGGAAAAGAAGCGGTAAGTGAGCGATAGTTCCTGCGCCTGGGTGCGAATGGTATCCATGGCTAAGCGGGCAAACACGTCGCGGGCCTGTACTACCGCGCCGTAGCGGTGCTGCCCCTCCACAATGGTGCGCGGCAGCCAGTGTTGCACCAGGTGGACTTGCTCGTCCGGCAAGTAAGGCGTCATCTGGCGCTGGTCAAGGAGCAGCTTGCCCAGGCGATAGCGAGAGAGGGCGCGGGTCACGTGGTGAAGTAAGGCCGTGAACTCGTCAAAGCGGCGCGGCCCCGGATAGTACTGCAAGCGGACGTAGTCGGCATACTCCTGCACCAGCCCCGCAGCATTCGTGAAGTAAAGGGAGGTCGGCAACGAGCTCATTAGATGCTAAAGATACTGGCGCAACTAGTGCTCGCAGGCAGGGCGTGATGTGAAGGGGGTGAAAGGGAGGGGTACCCGTGAGCGGCCGTTTGGAAACGGACGCTTGGGGATGCGCGACGCTTTTGTACTGGGCCATTTTTTATACCGAGCAATTTTGTGCGCTAAAACATGAAAGTTGTATGAAATTCAGGAGCAGGTGGCATTCTAAGAACGTTGCATCTTACCATGCCACATGATTAGCGCTATCAGGCGCGCTTTTTAGGGGTTTTGAGGTTGCTGAACTCCTATTTAGGCTGGTCTTCATTCACGGTAAGCGTACCCTACTGCTACGAGAAGGCCCCGTTCAACTCCTACTTATAGCGCTGCTGGGGTCCATGAATAGGACTGCAAACTCACTCGCGACCAAGTACCATTACTGGTCGGCATAGTCGGCACAACAGTCTTCGAGCTAGCACCGGCTACCCGAGGGAAGCCTACGCACTGACCGCGGGTTGAATTTCATAAGCCCTACCTTTGCGCTATGCCTGGTTTCGAAAGCCTACCTGATTTCTATCAGCACCACTTCCGCGAGCAGCCCACCAGCCAGCCCTCGCAGCCCGGGCAGGTCAATGTGTTTCGCCTGGAAGACGTGCTGGCCCCCAGCGCCGAGCCGGTGCCCTACAGCCGGCGCGACTTCTACAAAATGACGCTCATTCGCGGGCGCAACGCCTACCACTACGCCGACCGGAGCCTGCAAACCGACGGGCCCACGTTGCTTTTCTTCAACCCGCAGGTGCCCTACACCTGGGAGCCGCTGTCGGCGGGTACGACGGGCTTTTTCTGCATCTTCCGCGAGGAATTTCTGCGGGGTTGGGGTAGCCCTTCGTTGCTGGAACTGCCGCTATTTCAACCCGGTCCCACTCCGGTGTATCCGCTCACCGCCAGGCAGGATGCCGAGGTCAGCATCTTGTTTAACAAGATGCTGACGGAGTTGCAGGCTGACTATCTCTATAAGTATGAGTTACTGCGCAACTACGCCTCGGAGCTGGGGCACTACGCCTTGAAGCTACGCCCCAGCGCGGCCCACTATGCGCACCCCGATGCCAAGTCGCGCCTGGCGGTCGTGTTTCTGGAGCTGCTGGAGCGGCAGTTTCCCGTCGAGTCGCCCACCCAGCGCTTTACGCTGCGCTCGGCCCGTGACTTTGCCCAGGCTCTGGCCGTGCACGTCAACTATCTCAACCGTTGCGTGCGCGACACCACCGGCAAAACAACCACGGCCCACATCGCCGAGCGCCTGGCCAGTGAAGCGCGCGCCCTACTACGCCACACGGACTGGAACATCGCAGAGGTTGGCTATGGGCTGGGGTTCGACGAGCCAGCCAACTTCAACTACTTCTTCAAGAAGCAGACCGGGCTGGCTCCGTCAGCTTTTCGGCAGGTTTGTATTTCATAAGGATTGGGTTGAATCTGGTAAGTTCCCCCTCGGGGGAGCGCCGGACCTTTGTGCTCGTTCACGAACCCGTCGTGGACGGTGCTAGGGTACCTCTTTTCCCTTCCCCTTATGTCGACGCAACCCGCCACTTCCCCCGTCTGGTTTATTACCGGCGCCTCTAAAGGCTTCGGCCTGGAATTAGTAACGCAACTGCTTCAACAAGGCTACCAAGTAGCCGCCACTTCCCGCAACGTAGCCGAACTAGCGGCAGTTGTAGCCACAGACTCGGCCAGCTTCCTGCCGCTGGCCGTAGACCTGGCGACCGAGGCCAGTGTAGCGGAGGCTATTGCGGCCACGGTTCAACAATTCGGCCGCCTCGATGTCGTGGTCAACAACGCGGGCTACGGGCAACTGGGCAGCCTAGAAGAAGTGACGGACGCCGAGGCCCGCGACAACTTTGAGGTCAACGTATTCGGCACGCTCAATGTCATCCGGCAGGCCATGCCCCACTTGCGGCAACAGCAAAGCGGCCACATTATCAACCTCTCGTCCATTGCCGGCATCCTAGGCAGCTTTCCCGGCTGGGGCGTGTACTGTGCCACCAAGTTTGCGGTAGAGGGCTTATCCGAGGCCCTGGCCGCCGAGGTCGCCCCATTCGGGGTGAAGGTAACGGTGGTCGCGCCGGGCTACTTCCGCACCAACTTTCTCAAGTCCGGCTCTTTGAAGCTGGCCGCCGACAAATTGCCGGCCTATCAAGTAGTACGGGACAACGAGGCCTACCACGAACAGGTGAACCAGGCCAAGTCGCAACTCGGTGACCCGGCCAAAGGCGCTGCGGCCCTGATTCAGTTGGCCACTGCGCCCAACCCGCCTGTGCACTTGCTGCTCGGCGAAGATGCCTATGGCATGGCCGAAGCCAAAATCAAGAATCTGCAGGAGGATATGGCTTCTTGGAAGGACCTGTCGTTCGCTACCGCTGCCGAGCCGGCCCATGCCTAAGCCCTCCTGGCGTATTCTCCTTAGACTGGCCCGGTAAGCCCAGGACAGTCTAGGGGTAATAGGAAACCGCATCCAAGTCCGGCGCTGGTGACGGGCCAGTGAGGCTTTCCTCTTCCCTTCCTCTCCCATGCCTTTAATTTATGTCAGCTGCCCCGAAGCAACCTTCTCGGCGGCCGCGAAAGATGCCCTAGCGGAAGAGCTGACCAATTTGGCCCTGGCCGCTGAACGGTTGCCGGCGACGCCGTTCGTGCGCAGCACCGTCTGGATTTACTTCCACGACTACCCCGCCGCCACGGTGTATCATGGGGGCAGGTCAGCCGGTACTGAGGTAATCAGCCTAGAAGTTAACGCCTTGCAAGGCGGGCATGATGCTGCCTCTAAACAAGTGCTGATTCAGCAGTTTACGGAGGCCATTCGACGGCAAGCGGGTATCGCGCCGGGCGAGCTCGTGCCCGTGTATATCCTTTTCCGGGATGTGCCCGCAGCTGATTGGGGCGTTTTCGGTGCCACCATCACCTTGCAGGACCTATAACAACCCGCCAGCCGGCGCCGGCGCTATTTAGCGGGTGTCTGGTTGCGCAGGTGGTCTCGTGAGGGGGCAGGATAACGGCTGCTTTTTTGCGCGTCCTGATAAAGCCTGCTACTCATTGGCGCGACGAGACGGCTTTCCGGACTGCAGCTCACGGCAGGCACTGTAGTCGTCCTTTCCCAACTGGTGTGCATTGTTCACTTGGAGTTACCGAGGCGGCAGTGACCGTATCTCGCTCCATTCTGTAAGTTTAGGTGTCATAATTGTTACAAACGATACCTAAAGTGGCCCGTGATGCTTGCCCCAGATAGATAGCAATAAGGAAGGCTTATCGTACCTAAAGTCAATTTTGACCTTGGTTAAAAGTTTGGTCCAAAAATCACAGTTGGAAGAGCTTCCCATCTGTCGGCGCATAGCGCATTTGCCTACGTAGCACCTTGTCCCCTAATGCCTCGGCTATTCTAGGCACTAGCTGCCCCTTGCGATAGCCATTCTGCTTTCAACACGGACATCACCAGTTTATCGTGAAATACGCCTTGTCGACAAGCTGCCTGTCGTAGGCGCCCTTCTAGGACGAAGCCCGCATTCGTATAGGCTTTCACACCGCCCGTGTTCAATTCAGAGACCGTGAGCATAATCCGGTTGAGCTGGTGGCGAGTAAAGCCTAGGTGAACGACTTGCCTCGTTACCGCTGTCCCTACGCCCTTGCCCCACGCGGCTTTCTCGCCGATGAAGATGAAGTATTCGCCCGATTGATTCGTGACGGATAGCCCTGTGAGGCCTGCATAACCAATCAAGGCGTTGGTTTCTGCCCAATAGATACCTACGTTCAGGGTGTTGGCCTGCGTTAAAGTGGCGGCAAACCACTGGTCAATTTGCGCCGTGGTCTTCAGGCTTTGGAAAACCGAGAGCGAATACGCAATGACTTCGGGGTCGCGGAGCCACGTGTAAAAATGCACCCCATGTTCGGGGTGCAAAGGAGCGAGCTTCACCATGGTCCTGTTCTAGTAGTTACTTGCCGGGGAGTAGGCAGGCGTTAAAAGTAAGCAGGCTACTAGCTCGAATTTGGCTTTCGGACCTAAGAATCAACTTTAGCGGGTGGCTGCCCTGTTTGGTAGCTGCTCGTTCAGCTTCCATACCAGACTTTTAATCGAGACCAATTTTGGCAGAAGGAAAAACAAGTTATCCTATGTTCACGCACTGGCGGTAATTTGGAAGAACAAGAAGGAAAAGGGTGGAGTAAGATTATCAAGTTATGAGGCGTTAGAGCCTGTTTATCATGACAATCCCCACTCTTTTCTAGGGCCACTTTGGACAGTTCCATGAGGCCATTGAGCCTGTATCAGGATAGATAAAGATTCCCTGGAAATCCTTTTAGTCCTTTTTCTCCACCCTTTTACCGGTTCAGTTGATGGTTATCTCCTCTTCCTTACCTGTCGTCGGCCTCGACGTGAGCAAGACCACGCTGGCCGTCTGTTACCTGCATGAGCAGCAGCAGAAGCAGGTAGAAGTGTCGAATGATACAGCTGGATTTCAGCGCCTTATTCGGCTTTGTGGTGCCCAGTGCTTGTTTGTTATGGAAGCGACTGGCACCTATTATCTGGCCTTGGCTTATTACCTACACGAGCACGGTGGGCAAGTCGCAGTTCTGAATCCACTCATTATCAAGCGCTTCATTCAAATGCACTTGGGTAAAGGAAAGAGCGACCGCAAAGACGCACAGTGGCTCTTGCGCTACGGCCAACAGCAGGCCGTTAAGCTGTGGCAGCCGGCCGAAACGGTGCTGGTAGAATGCCGACAACTCGAACAGGTTACGGAACAGCTACTCAAACAGAAAACAATGATAGCAAATTCGTTGGAGGCCTTACTGTGCCAACCTATTATCAACCACCTCGCGCTGGAACGGCTCCAGCAAATTAGTCAGACACTGTCTGACCAAATACAAGCGCTGGAAAAAGAGCTACTTACCTTGTTAGAGCAACGCTTTGGCTCAGAAATGGCGCTTTTACGCTCCATTCCGGGTATCGGCCGGAAGACAGCGGGCATGCTGCTCGTCTTCGCGGGCGGATTTACGCACCTGAACAACTACCGTCAATTGATTGCCAAAGCAGGCCTCTCGCCCCGCGAACACACCTCAGGCACCAGCATTCGCGGCAAAGTGCGTATTACCAAAATGGGCGGCGGCTTGATTCGCAGCAAGCTGTACGTGTGTAGTTTTTCCGCTAAAAAAGCAAATGCGGCGTGTAAAGCACTCTACGATCGCCTTATAGCCAAAGGCAAGAATGGAAAAGTGGCCCTGATTGCGGTCTGCAACAAGCTCCTCAAACAGGCGTTCGCTATTATCAAATCAGGCGTTCCCTATCAAGCTGATTTCGCCTCATTAGCAGCTTAATTTCTGATGCGCTCAACACAGTTCATGATAAGAGAAGATTATCATAACTTGTTTTGGCGATTAGGATGCAATATTATTCATTTAGTAGCTAAGTGAATCAAGTCACCTTACCAACCAATTAAAGGGGTCTTCCTGCTGCCAACTGGCTTACTAAATAGGGAAGCTGACAGGAAGCGTATAAAGAGGAGCTAAACGCTATTTTGCCTAAAATCTTATTTATGACGGAACAGCAACGTTTAATAGAGTTTACTCATCAAGAAGTAGCTCCCTCCACCGCCTTGATTATTGAAGTCCAACAGGTGCAAGAACCAGCGGCATGTTTAGCTAAACTGGTTACGATTATGCAAGGGGTGTTGTCCGTGCCAGCCGAGTTGTGGGATGAAGATGCCGCCGACCAGTGGGAGTCTTATTTGCCTAGTTGGTTCGTAACGAGCATGAAGCAATTTACAGTAGCCCAGATTATGGTTTTGCCTGGTCAATGGGGGTATGAGTCCTGGGTAGCTACTATCTGTGCCAGGCAGTGGGAATGGTGGAGTTCCACAATAGGCCCAGCTTCTTTTAGCATCACGCTCGACCTCTTGGAGCTGCCGTATAATGCGGAACCCTTATTCTATGCCATAAAGGCAAGTTGCCCAGTAGGATATGCTGTGCAGGTTACGGAAAATTTTTAAAGAGTAACAGCCGAGTTTATAACATCTATCAATCCTGCGTGGCTGTTGCAGAACTCGACGCGACATCTCCAAGCAAGGCTCTTATGAACTAAATCAAGCTGACAAGGCCGTTTAAACGACCTTTTGCCCGCACTTAGCCGCTAGCCAGCGCTGTTGGCTTGATAGGTGAGGAGTTCTGCAACAGCCACCTGCGTTTAATTAATGTTATAAAGGCTACGCAGCCTATTTAAATCACCCTTTTCTTACTCGCCCTGGTGCTAGTGGGTGGTGGATTGACAGCCGGGTGGTACTCAGCGCACGAAAACAACTGGATTCGCTCCTGTCCCGAGCGGTATTGTTACCAAACGTTCTCCGGGCCAGTCAACGCCACGCTCTACCTCACCGACCTGGGCGAAACGCCGGCAAGGCCCTTGGCCGATGAGCTGGCCAGGGGCCGGAGAAGGCCGCCGGGTTGGTGCCTTGATTGGAACCCTTAGCAGGTATTAGACACCCCCAACAGAGCGCCCATACGCTTGGAGCAGGGCTATCAAAAATTGCGTTATGTGCTGAATGAGCGTTTTCATATTTTTAGCTGATGAGTTTAGTTGGCGACAACAAACGCAATAGTAACAGATTGCTTGCCAATACGGAGCGAACGTCTCTGCTGCTGCAACACTCTTTGGGCCGGCTGCTACTTATAAGCAGCCTAATGGGTTATTCACCGGGGAGACAAGCCCACCCAATGGCATTAAAGGCTGTTGGAGTTGGAGCGACCTGCTTTGAATAGTAACCCCGACCTTATTGCGAATATCGAACGGCTGCTAACCTAAATCACCGTTTCAGTGAACCGAAGCGGGCAAGCCCATCTGCATGGCACTAGGCCGTAATTCATACGTGTCTTCTTAGCCCGGACTGGCTGGGTTGCCCTTTTGTTTTTTATATGCAACAGAGGCGAAGATGCCCAAGACCGCGCCCCAAAAGCTCAGATTCAGCCCCAGCTTCGCCAAGGAGTCGTTGCGGCCGGAATAGTAGCCCGCCATGAAGGCTCCGGCCAAGGCCAGGAGTAGGCACAAGATGGCAACAAAGTAGAAGAAGCGGGATGGGGTTTTCATAGGGATTCGCAGGCGGTGGTATCGTGGGAACAAAAAGGTGCCGAGGCCGTGGGTTTCTGCTGGCAAATCTGGCATTCGGACGAGCCTGACACGATACCTGGTTTCGGGTATTTTTTGAAGCGCTGTCGGCCAGCCAAAGGTCAAATAAACACTCCTTTAACTGAATGCGCTAATTAATAAGTGTTATAGTCGAGTTTGTCACATTACTTAAACGAACGTTGAGAAAGGTGACAGACGAGTGCAATAGGTACTATTCAAAGTAGGGTGTTGTTAAACAAATAGGGTAAAACTTCCGACTTAAGAGAGCAGCCTGAATGTTAGCGATAAGGCCATATAGTGCGGGAAAAGTAGCGAGAGGCGATCGTGTTATACGCCCCTTAAACCCAGCAGGAAAAGCTGGCGAGAACGAATGACAATACGATTGTCTTTACCGCCACCCGTCCATTTGATAGCGTGTCTACTACCTTTAAACCGCTTGCTTCTTGGTTAAGCGTAGCCAGCACCTCCTGTCTTTGTACCTCACCTCTTGACTGCTACTCCTACTGGGCTTGTTTCCTCCCCCCGGTTCCTCCAGCTTGTTCGCTGGGTATATTCACTAGGCTTTTTAGCCGGTACTTATACGCACCTCAGGGGCATACTCGCCCACGGGTTTTTAGCTACGCCTGTTCCGCCGATCATTGGCGTCTATTGGGATACGCTCACCGTGTTGGACCCGCTCACCGTGCTCCTGTTGTGGCGGCGACCACCGGTTGGCCTCTGGCTGGCGGTGGCCATTATGGGGTCCGACATCAGTGTGAATACGCTGGTCTACTTAGCCGGGTATTTTGGGCCGCCGGCAGCCCATATGGTCCCCCTCTCCTTATTCGAACAGTCGCTATTTGGGCTGTTCGTGTTCCTCACTGCGCCGCTCGCTTATTCCAACTTTAACAACCAAGCGCAGCATGGGCCTCGGTTAAAAGGTTAGTACCGAAGCTAAGCAAGTTGCTTCTAAACGTGGCCGCTACCCGTTGAAATCCTGCATTCAGCGGTTGTCAGGGCTATTTGTTTACCAACCCCCTAAGCACGTGAGCGCAGCTATCGCTAACCAGTGGTAGGATTGAGGTGTAAAGGTCTAGTAAGGAAACTAATAGGAAATGACTAGTAATTTCCGCCTGCCTTTTATTTTTAGTTTATCACTCACTAACCATCTAGCTAGTAGGCCCGCCCCGAGCAAAGTGCCACTGACAGCTAATGCTTTCGGCTCAATCTTTCCGGTGTTGATGACCTCAATTGGTAAGAACAGCGCCCCGGCTAGCAAGAAAACCTTTTCGTACTTGTAGCGGAAAATGAACCAGATTTTAGTTTTTTCATCTACATATAAGGCGGCTATCTCTTTGGGATTCACTTTGTAAGATTGAAACACCACTAGGCTATCCTCAAAGCCCCTAATCTGGTCAGATATCTTGGCTTTGGTGCCTTTCAATTCAAAGGTGAGCACATCACCCGCCGCGTAGACGGCTTCGCGGTGGCCATTCTTTTTGAAATATAAGAAGCGCTGTCCCTGCGCATGGACAAAAGCTTGTCCAGGGCAGGGCAAGGTGCTCGCGAAGAAGAGGAGTGAGGCGACGTAATATCTGAGCATGAAGTGCTAGTAGTAACCCAAAGGCTTTTTAGCCACGGGGAGGAGGCTATATTCCTACTAGAAGGTTGCAGTTCGCACCCAGGGAAGACCAGCTATAGCGCCGGAAAAGACCACATCGGGCGTAGCACCTGAACAGACCAGAATGTGCCACGTTTCTCCTACTTGTCTGAGAAACCCTTTTACGGGCTGTAAACGATGACTTTCCTCACGTAAAGAAGGGGGAGTAGGGCTAGCTAGCCGCCGAAGTTGGATGGGTCTTTTCCGCTCCTGCCGCTATATCGGGTGGGGCATAGCCGTACGGATTTTTTGGGTCTTTGCCGGCGCGCCATAGCACCCATAGGCCCACTAGGATGGCTGGCAAGCTGAGCAGCTGTCCCTGATTGAGCAGGTTGCCTTTTTCGAAATCTACCTGGGCTTCCTTCAGGAATTCGCCCAGGAAGCGTTGGGTGAACAGCAGCACCATAAACAGGCCGAGCAGCAGCCCACGGGGCGTGCGCGCTTTCGTGCGGTTCCACAGAGAGTAGAGGAGCGAAAGCAGCAGCACGCAATACAGCGCTTCGTAGAGTTGGGTGGGGTGGCGCGGTACGGCCATCAGCGAGCCGGGGCCGAGGGGCGTGTCGGCGGGTACTACTCGGGGGCTTACTTCGCCAGCTGACCGGTGTTCGGGGCGGGCCAGCAGCACGGCCCCAGCAGGTAGCGGGCTGGTAGCGGGCAGTAAGTGCGCGGTGTCGCGCGGAAACACCACGGCCCACGGCACGGTGGTGGGGTAGCCGCCAATCTCGGAGTTCATGAAATTGCCTAGCCGGATGCACGCCCCACCGATACCGACCGCAATCACGATGCGGTCGAGTACCCAGAAGGTATCGAACTGGTATTTGCGGGCAAACAGCCAGCAGGCCAGCGGAATGCTCAGTGTGGCCCCGTGCGAAGCCAGCCCACCGTGCCAGATTTTAAACACTTCGAGCGGGTCTTTCAGCAGAATATCGGGCTCATAAAAGAAGATGTGGCCCAGGCGCGCGCCCACCACGGTGCCCACCACCAGGTACAGGGTCAAGACATCCACCCACCGCGGCGACACGTGCTCACTGCGGAAAATGTGCTGGAACACGGGCGTGCTTACCACAAAGCCCAACGCGAATAAGAGGCCGTACCAGCGGAGCGAGAGCGGGCCAAGCTGGGCAATGATGGGGTCTGGGTTCCAAACCAAGTAGGCAAGTAGCGGATTCATGCGGGGAGGGGAAGCGTTTACCCAAGAAAGGGTCGGCTACTCCTTAGGTGCCAGCGGCGCCGAAAACTTGCGCGAGCTTCCCCCTTTTACCTTTCTGAGCTTTCTCCTTCCCCTCCTGGCAGCCACGCTTGCCGCCTTACTTTAGTCTTCCGATAAACCTGTTAGGGCGCTTAGCGTGTTGTTTAACAAAACCTTAAGTAACTATTACTTCTCTGGACGCAGGTACTTGGCCACGGTACTAGGCGACATCTTTAACGCCCGAGCAATTGCTTGATTAGAGGCCCCACCTGCCTTCAAGCGGTAGACCTGGGCAGTAATTTCGGGCCCTTTGCTAGGTGCGCCCAGCTGCACGCCGGCCGCCTTCTTCTTGGCCAGCGCGGCCTTCGTGTTCTCGGAGATCTTAATCAGGTCCTGCGCCGCAATGGTGGCCAGCATCGACACGATTACGTCGCCGAAGGGTCTATTTTTGGAGGGCTAGGGCTCCTACCGTTTGTTAACTCAAGAGGATTGCCCCAAGGGAAGGTTCAGTGCCAACCAGACTTGGGTTGCCGCGGGGAAGCTTACCCTTGGTTCTAGGTGCCATCCTACTTAAGCGTTCAAGATTGAGGCCGCCGGAAAAGTTGGCAAAAAGCCGCCGCGTGGGACAGTAGCACCAGGGGCACCAGGCCAGCGGGCAACCACACAAAGGGAAAATAGAGCACCGCTCGGTTGGGCTGCTCGAAGGCAAACCGCTGTAAAGGACCCGGTACCGATAGCAGGCCATTGACCAGAATGTTAAGTACTAAGCCCAAGCAGACGACGTTCCAGCCTAGTAGGGTTTGGCGCCCGAACCGTCGCTGCCGAAAGACTAGATAGTAGACCACCGGGGCACTGAGGCCCGCCAACAGGTCCCAGTTGCGCCCTTCGAAGGTCATGAGCTGCGGCACGAGGTGGTGACGATAGAGCACCCAGAGGCTTAGCTCCACCGCTAGACGCAGCGTATGCAATAGGGTGAGCACCTCTAGGCGCAGCCCCAGCAGGTAGGACCGGCCCAAGGGCGTGAGCAGCAGGCCCGCGAGGACGAGCACGGGCGGCAGCAAGGCGAGCGCGCGGCGCGGCGGCAGGCTAGTGGGTGCGGCTAGGTAAAAGCCGGTCAATCCCAGCACGGCTTGCCCGGCCAGCCAGGCAACCAAGAGGAAGAGCGTGCGCGGAGAGCAGTGGGCGGCCTGGTAAAAGAGCCAGGTGGCGAGGCCCGTAAGCAGCACAAAGGCCGCGCTGAAGACAAAGGGAACAGTTTCCACGGGAGGCAATTAGTCCGCCACAAAGGAACCTGGTGAGCGGGCGCGGCAGCTTGTCAAATGACAAGAAAGCCAGGCGGGCAGCGCCGGTGGTTAGGTGTTGCTGCGAATGCGGCTTAACGAGGAGTCCGTCACCCCTAAGTAGGAAGCGATGTATTTCAGCGGCGCGTGATGAAACACCTCGGGACTGGTAGCCAGCAGCTTTTCGTAGCGCGTGCGGGCGGTCTCCCGGATTTGGTCGAGCATGCGTTCTTGTAAGGTAGCCAGCGCTCGCACGAGGACGGCCCGGCCAAATTCGCGGAACTCCGGCCGGGCATGAAACAAGGCATTGAGCTGCTGATACGACAAAAACCACCCTTGGCACTCAGTCAGCGCGTGGAACTGCTGTTGGGCAGGCGCCCGATTAAAAAAGGAGGGGGCATCTAAAACCACCTGCCCGCTAGCATAAAAGCGCGTTGTTACTTCGTTGCCCTGCGCATCCACGACAAAGGCGCGCACCAGACCCGTGTCCAGAAACAAGTAGGTATCGCAAATGCGGCCG
The DNA here is from genome assembly GCA_050954465.1 of Janthinobacterium lividum. Classification (GTDB taxonomy): domain Bacteria; phylum Bacteroidota; class Bacteroidia; order Cytophagales; family Hymenobacteraceae; genus Hymenobacter. The sequence continues at coordinate 76,688 of JBPBPU010000143.1, read as the reverse complement.
GCCGGCAGGAGCACGTCGTTTTTACGCAGCTGCCGGGGCGCGAACAGCTCCGCGATTTCGGCGGCTTGAGCGGCTGTAAGGAGGTTGGCGCGTTGCAGAAAGGCCGTCAAGTGATCCCTGGTCATGGGGGCTAGTAGGTGGTGGGCTGTAATGATAACGCCGCCCGCGCAGCAGCGCGCCCAAGGGGATACCCATGGCCTCCTTTTATCACTTACGACTTATAAAAAGGTCTAAAAGAGGCAGACTAGTAACCCAATTGGATCGCTAATTGGCTTGTACAAGGTCTTTGGCTGAGTTCTGCAACAGCCACCGCCCCTTTTTGAGCCGGTTAGGGCCTCAACTTAGCTGGCATAGGTAGACTATCTCGACACCTAGTCGCTCGTTTACGCTCTGTCCGAACCACCCGGATAGTTCTACAACTGCCACATTCTTACCTTCGTCCTCACTACGTTACTCGAAAAAGGGCACGCTCCTCGCGCAAAGCTGGCCACTAACCTTCGCGAATCAGCCGGTACAGGTGCTCGCGGTAGGTGTCGCTGACGGGAATCTCTTTGTCGTGCAGGTAAATCGTGTTGCCGTCAACCATACGAATCTTGTCGAGCGACACGATGAAGGACTTATGCACCCGCAGAAACGGCGGTTGTGGCAGTGTTTCGGCCAGCTCCTTCAGGGTTTGGTAGGTCACAACGCGCTGCGTGGGCAGGTGAATGGACACGTAGTTGCTTAGCCCCTCAATGTAGAGAATGTCCGCGTAATTAACGCGCAGAAACTTGTTTTTGCTTTCTCCTTTTACAAATATGTGGCCGGCGGCGGGCAGCGGCGCGCTGGCGGCAACCGGTGCGGTCGCGGATGGCGGGGCGGCGGTTGGTGGCGGACCGGGCAGCAGGGCCAGCGCCTTCTGGGCAGCTTTGAAAAACCGCTCGAAGGAAATGGGCTTGAGCAGGTAGTCCACTACGTCGTTTTCATAGCCTTCGAGGGCGTATTCAGGGTAAGCGGTGGTGAGGATGACCTTGCAGCGGTTGCCGGCCAGCTTGAGAAACTGCAGGCCCGTGAGCTTGGGCATCTGAATGTCCAGAAACACCACATCGACCTGGTCCTGCTGCACCAGCGTGAGGGCTTCGATGGCATTGGTAGTAGTACCCACCAGCGTGAGAAAGGGAAGCTGGCCGATATAGTCGGCGAGAATGGCGAGGGCAGGGGCTTCGTCGTCGACGGCAAGGCAGCGAATCATGGGCGAGCGAGGGAAAGAGTTGGGAGCCTAAAGAACGGTAGTCGCCGCAGCTTATCCCTGCCCCACTTTTCTGGCGAGACGCGGGGTAGGGTTTCGGCAGGCGGCGCGAGCGCGAGGCCTCAGTGGCGCTCGGCGTGACGTTCAACTACCCCACCAGTCGCAGCGACGTAGTAAACTGCTTCCCGTCAGTTCCCGCGTGCAGCGCGTGGCGCGCGGGGTACAGCAGTTCCAGGCGGCGGCGCAAGTTAGGCAGCCCGATGCCGGTGGTGGGGTCCTTATTAGCATCGCTGCGCTGGTTGGTTACTTCAAACTGCAGCTGCTGGCCTTCGACCGTCAGGCAGATACGCACCGGGGTTTCCGGGGCGTCCAGCACGCCGTGCTTGATGGCGTTTTCCACGAATGGGATAAGGACTAACGGGGCTACGCGGCGACCGGTAGGCTCGCCGGCTACGGTGAAATCGACGAAGAAGCTGTTCGGGAAGCGCAGGCGATAGAGGGCCAGGTAGTTGTGCAGGTACTCGATTTCCTGCGCTAAATCCACTCGGCCGTCGGGGCTTTCGTGCAGCATGTAGCGCATCAGCTCCGAGAGTTTCAGGATGGCGTTAGCCACGGGCCGCGCCACCGGGTAGGCCATGCTGTAGAGCATGTTGAGCGTGTTGTAGAGGAAGTGCGGGTTGATTTGGGTTTTCAGGAAAGCCACTTCGGCGACGCGTTTTTCTTCGCGAAGCTGGCGGTTTTCGCGCTCGCGCTGCAGCGCCGCGCTGCCGGCCCAAAGTGCGGCGCTGATAATAATCATGGGGCTGGCAAAGTAAGCGTTGTCAAAAATATAGTAGAGGACGCTCGTATCGGAAGAGTAGTTGTCGAAGCCTAGGGTAGCCGGGTAAATAACTTCCTCGATGAGGGCCCGGGAACCGATGTAGAGGGCCACCACGCTCAGCAGCCCGGCGGCCAGTTGGGGGCCGCGTCCCGCGCGCAGCAGCCGCGGGTATACCACCAGGTAGCAGAGGTAAAATTCAGCGCTGCGGATAAGGAGCCGCGAAAAAGCGAGCCATAGCCCGAAGTAGAGGTGCTCCTGCTGGTGTAGAAACAAGCCAATCAAATCGTAGCTGCCATATAGCAGCCAGCCTACTACGTGCCAGCGGAGAGCGGATTTGGGGAGCGGGGGGGCCATGGCAGTGCGCAGCGTAAGATGGCCTCAAAACTACCGCGTCCCAGCTGCGCCCGCACCTTTTTTATGCGAACGGTCGGTTTTGGGATGCGAAACCGGAAAACGCCCAAAAAGGCCACTGGCAGCCGGTTTGGGGGCGTTGGAATAATGTTTTTTACCCTGGAACTGAGGCGGCTCACCTTTGACCCGTCATTCAGCCACCCCGCTCTCACCCCGCTACCATGACCGCTTTCCACCCGTTTACCCGCCTCCTGTTGTCGCTCGCCCTACTGGGGTCCGCCGCCACCGCCATTGCCCAGCCCAGGCCCGCCGGGGGGGCCGCCAAAATCAAGGTGTACTTAGTGGGCACGTTCCACTTCAGCGGCTCCGCTTCCGACTTGCACAAGGGCACCAAAACCGACATGAAAACGCCCGACATGCAGCGCGAGTTGGACGAGCTGGTGGGCAAGCTTGCCCAGACGCGGGCCGACAAGGTGTTCATCGAGTTCCCGTTGAACTACCAGCCGTCTGTAGACAGCACCTACGCGCTGTACCGCCAGGGCCAGTTCAAGGCCAGTAACAACGAAGTTTACCAACTGGCCTATCGCTTGGCCAAGCGGCTGGACCGCCCCCGGGTGTACTGCGCCGATGCCACCGCGATGCTTGATTTCAAGGCCACGCAGGCTTATGCCAAGCAACACGGCCAGGAGAAAATGCTGGCAGGCGCGATTGCTGGTGCCCCCCAGGACAGCGCCGGTCGGCTCATTGCGGCCCGGGTGGGGGCCCGGCAAAGTCCTGCTAAGTTGCTCCTAATGCCGGGCGGTACGCTGGTGGAGCGCTTTATTCGCCAAAACACGCGCGCCGCCGAATTGGCCCAGATGGACGCCTACCTGCTGGATTTTGCCCGCATCGGGGGGGGCGACAACTACGCGGGGGCTGACCTGGCGGGCGAGTTTTTCAAGCGCAACGTGCGCATCTACACTAACCTGCTGCGCCAAGTGGATGTGCAACATGATAAGGCCATTGTGCTCCTCATCGGACAGGGGCACGTGGCGTTTATAAAGGACATTCTTCAGTACAGCTCCCTATTTGAGGTGGCCGACGTGGTGCCGCTGCTGCAAGCCAAGTAGGTCCCCCGGCGAGACAAGCCCGATAGTAGCTGCCGGTGGCGGACCCTGGAACAAAAAATCTTTGTCCCAACAGAAGGGTGCGCAACAAGAGAAATCGCGTTTTAGAGCAAGCTGTCGGCCACTCAGGAATTTTAAATCGGTTTTGCGAGCCGCTTTTTTCAAAATAAGCTCTAGCAGGTTGAGCGCGTTGATTCGACCCATCGTGGGTGGTCATCCCTAGAGCTACTGCCAGCTACCCTGTACAGTAGTGCTATAGGCGGTCGCAGTTCTAGAAAACCTGAGTAACCGAGTAACCTACTACTCTTATATAAAAAGCAGAGCGACCGCTAGCCTCTGATAGCGGCCGCTCTGCTTTTTATCCATTTACATAATGCGTGTTATAAGCGCACTCTGGGAATAAGTGCGGGTTTGGGCTCGGCCGGCCGCTGCGCCCGGCGTGGTACTTTTCTGGGGACTACGCTTCCAACTAAGCGTTTTATGAAACGCCTCCCTATGGGCGATTTCGCAAATGAGGACTTGTGGCTGGGTTTTGTAGCCCAATCCCGTGCCGCTGGGGGCAGCTGGCCACCAAGTAGTAGGCCGCTACGAGCGGGTTCCTGCAAGCCGCCTTCCGCGCCTATCTTTCGCGCTCCCACGGCCCCGGCGCGTCGCCGGGCTAGCCCCAAAGTGGCCGGCGCGGCCGCTCGCGTAGGCTGTTCCCCTTCCTTCCCCTCCCGTTCCGTGCGCTACCCGCTCCCCACCGCCCTGCTGCTGACGGCCACCCTGCTGAGCTGCCAAAAAAAGGACGACCCGCTTGTCGCGGCGCCTACCTATCTCGTCCGTACGCTGGCGGGCACCGGCACGACGGGCCGCCTCGACGGGCCAGGCAGCACGGCCACGTTCGCCGGGCCGAGTCAGGCAGCCCTTGACGCACAGGGTAATCTCTATGTGGCCGACACTGACAACCAGTGCATCCGGAAAGTGACGCCCGCCGGGGTGGTCAGCACGCTGGCCGGCCGCGGCACCGCCGGCTACCTGGACGGGCCAGCGGCCACCGCCGCCTTCAACGCGCCCACGGGGGTGGCTGTGGACGGGCAGGGCACGGTGTACGTGGCCGACTCCCGCAACAACTGTATCCGCGCCATTAGCCCCGCTGGGCTGGTGAGCACCTGGGCCGGCACAACCGCCCCCGGCTTGCAGGATGGCCCTGCCCTGACTGCCCGGTTTTGGGCGCCGACGGGCCTGGCCTGCGACCAACAGGGCACGCTCTACGTGGCCGACGCGCGCAACGAGCGTATCCGCCACATTACGGCCCAGGGCGTGGTGAGCACGCTGGCCGGCAGCGGACCCCCGGACGTCCAAATCGTGCCCGACAACTTCGCCGACGGCCCGGCGGCGACGGCCCTTTTTAACTACCCCTCCGGCGTGGCAGTAGATGCGCGCGGCACGGTATACGTGGCCGACTACAACAACCACCGCGTGCGCAAAATCGCGGCGGGCACGGTGAGCACCGTGGCCGGCAGTACCGGGGGCTACGCCGAGGGGGGCGGCAACCAGGCCAAGCTCTACCTGCCCACGAGCTTGGCCGTGGATGCCAGTGGCGTGCTCTACGTAGCGGATTGGGGTAATGGATGCCTGCGCCGCATCGAGCCCAGCGGCCAGGTGAGCCTGCTGGCGGGCAATGCCCGCACGTTGGGTTACGCCGATGGGCCGGCCGCTACCTCCCTCTTCAGTCGCAGCGTGGGCATCGCCGTGCTGCCCTCGGGCGCGGTCGTGTACGTGGCCGATTCCAACAACCGGCGCATCCGTCAACTCACCCGGCAGTAGGGGCTGGACTCCCGTCCTGGGCCTGGCTCGGGGTAGCTAAGCCAATTCAGTGCGGAAGACTTACACGTTACCCTAGCCCTTTTACATACTGGAAACGACGCTTTAAGAAATGTGACAAGGCTCCCGCGCTTGGCAAGACCGCCTTAATCACACCAGGTGGGGAGATTCGGCTCCTGGGCAAAGGTGAAAAGGCGCTCCAATTGGGCCAGCGTCACCCGGTCCGTCGACAAAGCCAGCGTGGGCAACTCCGTGCGGTGCACCCAGCGCACCCCGGCCGTTTCCAACGTGTCGGCTTGCAACGTGCCGCCTACCTGGCGGCATAACACAAAGGCTTTGTAGATGTACCAAGGCTGGGGTGGATGGGCGTGCTGTTTCTTGTCCAGCAAGGCCAGCAGCCGCACCGCTTCCGTGACCAGGCCGGTTTCTTCGCGCACTTCTTTGACGGCCACCTCAAAGGGGGTGTAGCCGATGTCAGCCCAGCCCCCGGGCAGCGACCAGCGGTTGCCGTCCAGCTTTTCTTGCACGAGCAAGAGTTCGTCCAGGCCGCGGAACAGCACGGCCCGAATGTCCACTTTGGGCGTCGGATAGCCCGCCTCCCCGGCAAACAGGGTGTGCAGCTGCGCGACGGGCTCGCCCGTCAAGCCCGCCATCAGCTGTAGGCTCAAGGCCTGCACCTCTTCATAGCGTTCAGTATCGAAGGCAGTGGGGGCATAGGCTAGCCCCGCTTGCGCGAGGGCCTGCAAGCGTTGGGCAATGCCGAGCCAATCAGTCGCGGAGGGTGTCATGGAAGGGAGCAGTGGGGAGGGGACGGTACGCAAATAAAGGGCCCCCCGCACGAGTCCTGTTGAGGGGGCGAGTCAACTTCCACTTAAGCGGCCAGCGCCAGGCGGTAAACCAGGCCCAGCGGTTCCGCACGCTCGTTCCACTCGCGCTAGGAAAGGGACGAACGGCCTAGGGAAAGGGCGTCGTCGAACCCGTAGGCGTGGGGGTAGCAAGCAATTCGGTTAGCCGCCTGAGGCAATGCGACCTAGTAGCACCCCCCATTTAGCGAGAGTAGCACGCCCGGTGGCTCTATTTTGCCCGCAATGTTTACGGTTTGCTGCCCGTAATTAGCGCTACTGCCCGGTCGCGCAGCTCATCGCGCCCGGCCTGCAGGCCCGCCACCGTGGGGCGCACGGGTACGTCGATAGCGAGGCCCACGCGCTGGGTTTCGCGCCGGTCAGGGTAGTAGGCGCCGATGCCTGTCATGAGGGTATGCAGGCCCCCGGGCAGCAGGACGGTACTCGCGTTGCCATCAGCTCCGGCTGTTTGGCTCCCGAGCAGCGTGCTGTGCGGCGTAGCCCGGAAGGCCATGGCCGTAAATTCAGCCTGGCTGCGGCTCACTTCGTTGACCAGCACCACCACCCGGCCCGGGTAAGGTGTCTGCCCGTGGGGCTGGAGCGTGTCGGCCGCGGGCCCGAGGAAGCGCCCGGGGTAGGTCAGGTCACGCCGCGTGAAGGCGGCAAACGGCGCCGGCTGGGCCAGGAAAAAGCCCGGCAGGTACGTGGCCACGAATTCGCCCAGGTAGTTGCGCTGGTCGATCACGATGCCCTTGGTGTGCGCAAAAGCCTGCATAATAGCGGGTACTTTCGCGGCCTTGATGCGAGCCATATCAATATAGCCTACCTCCGGGGTTAGCAACCGGTACATGCTGTCGGCAAGTGGGGGCGGGGCTGGGGCCACCGCCCCCACTTTGAGGGTAGCCGCTACCAGTTGCTGCGGCTGCCCGGCCCGCACAAGGTGCAGGTCGAGTTGCGGCGTGGGGCTGTAAAGCAGGTTCAGGGCGATGGTGTTGAGCTGGGCCGCCCGGTTGGAGCCCGGCGTTTCGGGCAGGCGCTGCCGCACGAGGTCAGCCACCAGGGTGCCGCCTACTTGGGTCAGCACGTCGCCGGGCGCCAGACCGCAGGGCGGCATCAGGCCATCGTGGCGCACCTGCGTCACGACCGCCTGGTCATCGATAAATTGCACCGCTGCCGCCACCTGGTAGCCGCCCCGTTCGGCTTCGAGCAGCGGGTCGGGCGGGTAGAAGCGGGCGTGGCCGTCTTGCACCCGCGTAAAGAGCGCCAGCGCCGCGTGCCGGTAGGCAAGCGCCGTGGTGGCGACAGCAAAGGGGGGGAGCTGCGCGGGTAGCACGCCGGCCCAGTCGCCGAGCAGGTATTTGTAGGGATAGTAGTACTGGAGCATATTCCAGTAGCGGCACACCGCCAGCAGGCGCAGGCCTGGGGCCGGGCAAGCCTGGTCCGCGTAGGCTTCCTCGTGCGGGAAGACGGTAGTAGACCCTAGTTGCGTGACGTAGTAGGGCGCTCCCTGGTAACGGTTAGCCACGATAAACGCGAGTTGCTGGCGCAGCGGGGCACTAAAGCGCTGCTTATCCGTTGCCCAGCGCAAGTCGGGAGCCAAGCGCACGGGCTGGGTAGGGGTAGTGGCGCAAGCTGGGCAGGCGGGTATGGAGCCGAAGCTGCTAATCCAGGCGCTGAGCAGGCGGCTGCGCTCGGCCTGCGAGCGGCAGGCTAGTAGGGGCGTAAGTTGGCGCAGAAATTCTGCGTCCCAGTCGCGCTGGCCAGTCGCTACAGCCGGGTGGAAGTATTTCAGCAAGCCCCAGACCTGGCCCAGCGCCGCCACGTTGTCTACCTGCTGTGGCGTGAGCGGCTGTCCTGCTAATCCCGGCACGGGCGGCAGCGTGGTGGAAAGAATCGGGGGCGCGGCTGGTGCCGACTGGGCGAGCAGGCCGGGCGAGCAACCAGTTAGCAGCGCCGCCAGCAGCAAGGGGGAGAGATGAGGCATGCCACAAAGTAAGCCCGAGTCCTGCTACCGCTTCGGCCATTGCTTGTAAAGGGGGAAGCTACGCCATTCAAGCTGACAACCTTTTCTCAGTAGTAGATGCTGCTCTAATGTCGAGGCCCTTATTGGATGCTTTTAGAGGACGCATTTCCAGCGCGTAGAGGCCGTTTTTAGAGGCGTTTTAGGTAGACCCTTATTGGAGTAGCTAATAATCTTCTCGGCTAGCAGTGAAACAGGAGCCGGAACTACACTTAACTGGTTTACAGAGTTGAGGAGCTTGGCCAAATTAAAGCAGAAGTACATTACTTGCCGACAGATACGATTTCAAGGCAAATACAATTTCACTTGAATCTCCGTCAGGTTTTCTGCGTGGCGGATAAGTAGCTCCAGTTGAGCCGGTGTAAGAGGGGTTAGATTAGTACCTATACGACACACTGTCTGCCAGTCGGCAGGGGTCAGGTCGCGTGCTGCGAGGGTTGAATAATCAAGCTGGCGCTCTAGGTGCTCTGTGATAGCAGTCCGATGTTTTTTCGGATTGGCTTCCCATTCTGGTAGCAATCTTCTGGCGGTTATCACTGCGGGAGAAACGTTGCCTTGAGCTAAATTATCTATAAAGCCGGGGATGCTGTTCTTCAGTTGCCACCCCAATGATAGATAGGCTACGCATCTGCTGTGGGCTGTGGCCCGCTGAAAAAGATGAGCAATCATCTGTACATTCTTGATGCGGTTCATGAATAAGTCCACTGTGCGCAGTAACAAGGATACTGTGTTTGGATAGCTGCTGTCACGCGTTGGGACTGGATTCAGGCCAGCCCCGGCGTCCGATACGACGATGATATTGCATTCATAACGACTGCCAGCCTGGGTGAGCTTTTGCATCCCCTGATTATCGTAGACCCCACCATCAATCAGTTGCGGCTGGACACGGTCAGTATCGGCCGGCTCCCGGAAATATTCTAGGTCTATTGTAACCGGCGTAAAGGCAAAAGGCACGCACGAAGATGCCGCTACCGCCCGGGCGACTGGAAAGTTCGCCGCATCAAAATGTACAGGGGGCTTATAATAAGTATAAGCCGAATCGGCCATCCATTCCCGCGAAAACGTGAAGGGTCTTCCGGTTTGCAGGTTAGACGTTCCAATTGCCAGGATAGGTGTTTCTGGCAGGTCTTGCAGCGTTCTGCCCTTATAGAAAAAAGCATTATAGGCCTTTTCTATTTCCTGGCTTACCGGAAAAAGCCTAAACTGGAATCGAAAAAGCACGAAAATCAGCATGGCCACTACCACCAGAGAAAGTGGTGCCCAACGGGTGCATAACAAAGCGCCGCTAACCAGCAGGAAAGTCAGGACAACTGCTGAAAATCGTAGAAATGCCCAGGACCGCAAGACGTAGCAAATCACGTTACAACGGAGCAGAGCCCCCGCCATATAAGTCTGAAATTCCTCAAAGCTCCCCTGGTGCAGGCAATAAGCAGCCCCCGTAATAGAGCCGCCCGAGATAGCTGAAATGACCTCAATACCTGACAATAAACCAAGTTCATGAAGCTTTTTGAGCGTACCCAGATGGAAAGCTGCGGCCCGGTAGCCCCCGCCTGATAAGGCCAGACCTCGTCTGGGATGAGTAAGCTTGGCTGTTTCTATCATAACAAAACTGTTCAATAAATAGGGATTTAGCTATTTTAATGCGCAGGCTTCATCAGTAGCGCCGCAGTCTGGGAAGCTAATTAAATTAGCTTCTTGGTAAAAGTTCAAAATTTTCTTGAAGGTAATCATTTTTTGAACTATAGATTGGCTAATTATATTAGTGTATGGTCTATTCCTGCCTGTCGTTCGATAAGCAGTGCCCTTAACCCTTTCACTTTTTATCTATGCCTAACGCTACTATTAAGTACTATCCCGTAGGAAATGGCGACAGCTCATTGCTGACGCTTCCTGATGGTACCACTCTGCTAATTGACTGTAGAATCCGGGATTCTGCCAGTGGTGACGTTGACGACACGAAGTTCGATATCAAAGCCGACCTGTTAGTGTCTTTAAAGAAGCGTGTTACTACCGCGCCTTTCGTGGACGTTTTCGTCTTGACTCATGGTGACCTGGACCATTGTCAGGGTTTTGCTAAAAACTTCTATCAGGGCGACCCGGCAGACTACACCACCAAAGACCTTGAAGCTGGCCGCATTATCATAGATGAGATTTGGTTTTCGCCGATGGTGGAGGAAATCAGTACCAACGACGACGAAGACGCTTTCGAAGCCGAAGCCATGCGGCGTGTAAAGCTGCACCGGGAAAAGGCTGCTAACCGTAATGAGGCAGGTAACAGATTGATTATTATTGGATATGATGGTAATGACAGCTTTTCTGACCTGAACCATCTGCGCAAGACGCCTGGGACGGTAATCTCATCCTTTAACCAGAAAGCACAAACGACCTTCTCCATTTTTGTGCACGCACCCTTCAAGGAGCAGCTGCACGATTATGAGGGGCGGGATAAGAACTATACCAGTATCGTATTGCAGGCACGTTTCAAACAACAGGTTACGGACATCGATTTTGCCTGTCTGGCTATGTTTGGCGGCGACGCTGACCACTTTGCTTGGTGTGTAATCCTGGATAAGACCAAGCGCTACAACAACCATGTTGCCGAGCGGGCGCTTGACTGGGACTTGTTCCTGGCTCCGCACCATTGCTCGTGGTCATATTTTAACGACCACCCGCAAAAGGATAACCCCACTCCTAAAAAGGAACCCCTGGAAGTGCTGGACTTTCGTCGGCCGGGTGCCCGTGTGATTGGGTCTAGCAAACAGATACTTGACGACGATGACAACCCTCCTCATTATCAGGCGCGGCAGGAGTATATCAACAAAGTAGGAGTAGCAAGTTTTCTGAATATAGCTACCCACCACAAGAAGGGTAACACCCCCCAGCCCATCGTATTTGAGGTAACGAGTCGGGGACCAGTATTTGCCAGACTGGCAGAGGGGACTGCTGCCGTAGCGGGTGGGGCAGGACTAGAGGCTGTTAACAATATATCAAACTATGGCGCGCAAGCTCTTTAGCCATAGTTTGCATCGTGACCATCGGCCTGTAACGAGTCAGCAGCTGCTTGATTCGTTGCAGGCCTTGGCGCAGTACCTGGGTATATCAAGGCTCAAGCCCCTGAAGTGGGATGAAGACCGTATAGCCATTCCGTTGCAGGTGGCGGTCGACCTGCCTCCTTTGGGAAATGCCGCTGAACTGGACATCCGACCTCAGGAGCCGGTACTGCTGGTGCTGAACCGGACAAACTACCCGGTGGAGGTGCCTCGTGTGTATCCGGACCGTCTGGACTTTCCTAAAGACCGGCTGGCACACCTCTATATCGTAAAGGATGGTCGTCCACCTGGTTTTTGCCTAGTGCGCGGTGACTTTGCTGAATGGTATGCGAATAAGCGTTTACCAGATGTGGTTATAAGAACCCGTAACTGGTTACGTGACGCTGCCAGCGGGGAGTTGACCCAAAACGGGCAGCAGTTTGAGCCCCTCCGGCTGGAGGGTTATCGCGGTTCTATAAGCTATCCCTACGACCGGATGGCTGCAGTAGTGCAGGCTGACGAGGGAGTGCCCTCCGGAAAATATGCTGTAGCGCTGTTTGAGAATACTGCTCCCGCTGAGAAAGCGCCGGCATTTCGGCTACACCAGTTGCTCACGACGGATAACACTACGGCAGTGCTAGCGGAGTATGTCCGCGGAATGCAGGCGCTCGCAAAGGAAGCTTTTGGAGGTAAGCGCTATCATTTCGGTTATCTGGCTTGGTCGCCCGATGCTGATACTTATGCTACCTACCGGACTGATTTGCCACGTGACTGGGGCAGCCTGTCTGAATTTGCCCGCAGCTTTGGCATCGACCTTACAGCTCTGGAGCAATTGTTAGCTACAAGCGACCTGAATATCTTCGCAGAAGTGCCCGTGATATGTGCTCTGAAGCGGCCTGATAGACTGATTGGCTTTACAGCTAACATTGAGTTTGCCAATTTCTACCTGACCATTACTGGTTCAGATAAAGACAAGGAGGCGGGGACGCTCAGACGTGAGCTGTCAGTAAATTTCCAGGCTCATAACGAGCCTCTGACGCGTCAGAAAGCGCAGATGGTGGCTGGCGGGCCGGACCCCTGGTCGGGTAACACCTGGGTTACGGGCTGTGGAGCATTGGGGTCAAAAGTAGTGCTCCATCTAGCCCGTAGTGGTACCACTGACCTAGTATTACTTGACCCGGACTACCTAGCTCCGCATAATCTGGTACGGCATGCGCTAGTAGCTGACTATGCGGGGATGAACAAGGCGATAGCACTGAAAAAAGCTATTACACAACTGTATCCGCACGAAGAGTTATCCACATTACAAGCCGTTCCTTTTGCAGCTGACATATTATTACAGCCATTCAACAACTCAGCGGTTGACATTTCGCGGCTCCTTGATTTCACCGCTTCTGATGCCTTCCTGCATACGCTTGTTGTCAGTCCGTCGCTCAGTAACACCATCATTTACCGGGGGGTGATTTCTGACAAAGGGCAACTTGGTATTCTGATGCAGGAAGGAGGAGACCGTAATCCGCGTCTTGATGACCTGCAGGTTATGCTTTATGCCCAAGCTGCCAAGCGGCCAGCTATAGCAAGCTGGCTGGCCCGCGAAGCCATCCGTGCAGCTATGCCACTGGTAAGTGTAGGTGTAGGCTGCAACTCCGAGACCACCATACTGGCAGATGAGGCGATTTCAACTCACGCGGCCCATTTTGCGCAGGTATTACGCTATGCTGGAACTGAAGCTGCTCAGCTTCAGCAGGGGCAGATTTACCTTAGCCGCTTGTCCACTGACGAGGGATATCCAGCTATCACTACCGAGCGGATACAAATCGAGCCACTACAGGTGTTTACAGCAGTGAATGACCCTGGCTGGCGGATTCGCATGGTTGCGACGGTATTGCAAACGATTCAACAAGAGTTGGTTCGCGCGGCACCACACGAAACCGGGGGCGTATTATTAGGTCGCGCCGATTATAAAACCAAGACTATTCATGTAGTTGAAATATTGCTCGCCCCTGCAGACAGTAAAGCAAATCAGGTATGCTTCTTCCGGGGTATTCGAAACTTACCAGAACAGGTAGCCGCTATGACTGCAGCAACCGGCTCGCAGCTCGGCTACATCGGGGAATGGCACACACATCCTGCAGGTCCCGAGGCTATGAGCACCACTGACCATCAGGCAGTGCAGCGTTTCAAAGCAGAGTTCACAGCACTTACCACTCCGCTACCGGTTTTTCTTTTTATTGCTACTTCCAGTACTAGTCTCGCGTTTGTGTATTAGTGAGGTTATCGTAGCGATGAAGGAATTTCTCCATTAAACTAGCAAGTAAATAATCCGGGTAGAGCATCTGATTAAGGAGTAATGGTACCTATGTGGCGAAGTGGACAGCGGGCAAAGAGGTTAATCAGAAGGTAAGTATAGGCCAGCGAGTGCTAAAATGGGGCTAGGCTGCGTAGCTTGGAACTCATTTCACTGCGCGCTGTAATTACTCCTCGCTCGATGTCTTCAGAAGGTATTTTAGTCCTATTTTTTAGTACCCTGATTATTTGCCTCGTGCGGGCGCGTAACCGGGGCCGCTCGTTGCTAGGCTGGGGGCTGTTCGCGCTTTTCCTGTGGCCGATTGCCTTGGTGGCCACTTGGTTTGTGGGGCCCAAAAAGCGGCTGGCGTCGGTTAGCTCTCCGCCAGCGCCGCCCCAACCACCTAATAAGAGTCGCCCGTCCGTTACACCACCAACCCTGGCTCCCACACCACTTAGCCTGGCTGACTTGGCCGACGAGCATCAAATATCGGTGGTTGCTCCAGCAGCTCCTGCCAAGCCTTTACCTACTCCCAAAACGGCCGACGCCATGATTATCGACGTGACCGGGCCAGACGTGCCCCTGCGTTTCGCGCTCACCGTCTCCGTAACGGAACCGTCCCGGCCACCCGCACCTGCCCCCAGCGCCGTGCCGGTGGAGTACGGCTACGACATGCCCCGCCTAGGCACGCAGTACCGCCAGAAGCTTAGCCTGAGCCCGCAGCAGGTAGACTGGCTCAATAAGTTCTGGCCGCCCCAAAACGTTTTTGTGGCCATCAAAGGCTGTCGCGAAGCCACGGTGCACCTCTACTTACAGGCCCTGCCTGTGCTGGAAGCCGCGATGCTGACTGCCGGGACGGCGCTGGGGCAGGTAACAGCGGCTGCGCAGCAGCAAAGCGTACGCCTGCGCAAGGCGTCGCAGGGTGCTTATAGCTGGAGCGAGTACGACGAGCGCTATGTGCGCGAACAGGCCGAAGCCACCGTGTATTCCACCATTTTCCGGCGCTGTGAAAACGTGGTGCGGGAAGCCTACGGTAACAAGCGGCGGCTAGCAGCAGAGTTTTCTGGCCTGGACGGGGCGCTGGGCAGCGAACTGGAACGGCAGGTGGGGCAGCCGCTCGATGCGCTGCTGCCGACGCTGGTAGCGACCATCGGCGCCCCCGATGAGGCGACGGAACTGGAATTGAACCTGCAAAACGTCACCCGCTGGAAGCAGCAGCTTGACCAACTAGCCACCCAACTCAGCGGCTCCACGACGCGAGCATTTGTGGAGGGAGTACAGCAATTGGGGCAGCGAAATGCCCGTAATCCGGCGCTGGAAAACATCTTTTTCGACGCCTCCAAGCTCATGGCCAAGTACGACCGGGAGGAGGCGCTGCGCTTCTACGTGCAGTATGTCTACCACGACCTGAACTCAGTTACCATCAACAGCAAACCTTTAGCGAAGACCATCCAAAAAAGCCTGTTCCCACAGCCCGAGCAGTTGCTGCGGTTTGAGGCTGTGGTGGGTCAGTTGGCCCGCGATAAGGATTTGGCACAGGCACTGGCCCAGGTGCCGACGGTGTACGCCCGGCAGCGTCGCAAAATTGAGCTTGACCTAGGGGCCATTCAGCAGGTGCAGCACCAGCACGCGGGCACGGTGGAGCTGTTGAATGAGTACCTGCAAGACGACCCGGAGCCCACGGTTGCGCCTTCCCCAGCGGCAGCGGCTGAGCTGCCCATAGCCAGCCCGGCGCAGGAAGAAGAGATTCAGTTGCTGGTGCCCGTAGCCGCCCCGCCCACCTTAGGTAGCCCGGTGGCGACCGGTTGGGGCCTGAGCGCCACGCAGCAGGCGCTACTAGTGCTCTTTGCCGAGCAGGCGCTCGTGCTGCCGCAGGCGCAGGTAGAGGCCTTTGCCCGCCAGCACGGGGCCTTGCGTAACCAGCTCATCGATAGCCTCAACGAGCAGTGCTACGAGCATCTGGATGATGTGCTGATTGAGGAAGACGGCGACACCTATACCATTTACGAACCCTATTACCAGCAACTACCTGCCTCATGCTAGAAAACATCAAGCCCAAAGAAGCTACTGCCATTATCAATTCGCTGCTCGGCGGGGTGGTGCCCAAGGTGGGCGTGCAGCACATCACGGTGGGGCGCTCGCCCGAGATTGAGGCCTTCGTCAAAGCCCTCGACGACGTGAAAAACGGCCACAGCATGGTCAAGTTCTGGATTGGTGACTTTGGCTCAGGCAAGTCGTTTATGCTGCACCTGCTTAACACAGTAGCCCTCAAGCAGAAGTTCGTGGTCGCTAACGCGGACTTTACCCCCGATAACCGCCTCTACGCCAACGATGGCAAGGGCGTGGCTCTTTACGCGGCCATCATGGACAACGTGGCCATTCAGACCAAGCCCGAAGGTGGGGCGCTGGCCACGCTGCTGGAAAAGTGGATTGAGCAGGTAATCAGTAAAGTGGCCCAGGAGCAGGGCATCTCGCTAGGGGACATTCGGGACCCCAAGTACCTGCCTCAGATTCAAGCCAGCATCATGCAAACTATTCAGGAGCTGACCGATGTGGGCGGCTTCGACTTTGGCATGGTGGTGCTCAAGTACTACGAAGGCTACGTGACGGAAAACGAGCTGCTCCGTCGTAACGCCCTCAAGTGGTTGAAAGGCGAGTACCGCACCAAGACGGAAGCCCGCCAGGACCTAGGCGTGCGCGAAATCATCAACGACCTGAACTACTACGACATGCTCAAGAACTTCTGCCGGTTGTTCGTGAGCATGGGCTACAGTGGATTTATGATAAATCTGGACGAGGCCATCAACCTCTACAAAATCTCCACCGCCGTGATGCGGGAAAAGAACTACGAGAAGATTCTCACCATCTACAACGACTGCTTCCAGGGCAAGGTCAGCAACCTCTTCCTCAACTTCGCTGGCACCCGCGAGGTACTGGAAAATGACCGCCGGGGTCTGTTTAGCTACCAGGCCCTGAAGTCCCGGCTTGAGACCAACAAGTTCGAAACGGCTGGCCTGCGTGACTTTGCCCAACCGGTTATCCGCCTGCTGCCGCTGACCCATAACGAGGTATTCGTGCTGCTCCAGAAGCTGAAGGAGATTTTCGACTTCAACTACAAGACGCAGCTCGACGTGACGGCCGCCGACATTCAGGCTTTTATGGAAGCGATGTTCAACAAGCCCGGGGCCAGCGAGTTTCTGACGCCCCGCGAAGTTATCCGCGACTTCCTCAACATCCTGAGCTTGCTGCGCCAGAACCCGGGGCTGGACAAGCAGCAGCTGTTCGGCGACATTGAAATCCGCGATGAGCGCCCGAATGAGTCGGCCGTGGACAGCTTGGTGGATAGCATTGAGGTGCTCTGATGTCGTTCGACCTGCTTGCCGAGCCCATCCGCCGCTACGTGCGCGACCAGCGCTGGGAATCACTGCGCCCCATTCAGGCGGCGGCCATCCAGCATATCCTGGCCACCGATGACAACTACATCCTCGCCTCGCGCACGGCCTCCGGCAAAACAGAAGCAGCGTTTCTGCCCATTCTCTCCAAGGTGGATTTTCGGCAGCCAGGGGTGCGGGTGCTCTACATCTCGCCCCTGATTGCCCTGATTAACGACCAATTTCACCGTATCGAGCAGCTGTGTAAGTACTTAGATGTGAAGGTGACCAAGTGGCACGGTGAAGCCAGCCGCACGGAAAAGAAGAAGCTGGTGCAACAGCCCGAGGGCATCGTGCTCATCACGCCCGAGTCGCTGGAAGCCATGTTTGTGAATGCGCCCTACAGCATCAGCGCGCTGTTTGCGCAACTACAATATGTAGTGATTGATGAAATCCACTCCTTCCTGGGTACTGACCGGGGCATTCACTTAAAATCGCTGCTTTCCCGGCTGGAAGCTGTAACTACTACCCGGTCTTTCGCCCTTGTCGGCCTCTCGGCCACCATCGGCGACTATGCGGAGGCCAAGCGTTTTACGGGCCATGAGGACCGCACAAAGGTGCTTCTCGACCGGGCCAGCAAGGAGATGCTGACCTCGTTTCGCTATTTCCCAGCGACGGAGGCGGGCGGTGATGTGCCCCTGGCCCTGCTGAAAGATTTGTACAAGCAGACGAGTACCAGTAAAGTGCTCATCTTTCCCAACAGCCGGGGCCTGGCCGAAGTCATTGCGGTGAAGCTGCGCCAGATTGCCGACCGCGTGGGGGGCCACGACAAGTACTTTTCGCACCACTCGTCCGTGGATAAAGAGGTACGTGAGTACGTGGAGCACTTCGCCAAGCATAACCAGCGCCAGCCCTTTTGCATTGCCTGCACCTCCACGCTGGAACTGGGCATCGATATTGGCTCGGTGGAGAAGGTAGTGCAGGTCGATGCGGCCCATTCTATCGCGTCGCTCATTCAGCGGGTAGGCCGCAGCGGCCGGCGCGATGGCGAGCAAAGCCAGTTGCTGCTCTACGCCACCAAGCCCTGGAGCCTGTTGCAGTCGCTGGCCTGCTGGCTGCTTTACCGCGAAGGCTTTGTGGAGCCGCTTCGCACGGCTACCAAGCCTTACGACCTGCTGCTGCACCAGGCGCTTTCTACAGTGAAGCAACTCGCGGGCTGCTCTGAGGCTGAGGTAGTAGCGAGGTTGCAAGCCAACGCGGCGTTCAGCACCATTGCCCCCGATCAAACAGTAGAAATCCTGGCTGAATTACGGCGTATTGGCTGGCTGGAACAAATTGGCCAGGAATTGATTATCGGCGTGGAGGGCGAGTATGTAGTCAATTCCCGCGACTTCTACAGCGTCTTCAAAACGGAGCCGGCCTTCAAGGTCCAGCACGCGGGCAAGACCATTGGGGAAATCCCGCTCACGCCCCAAGTGCAGGAAAAAGAGAATCTGCTGCTGGCCGCCCGTATCTGGAAAATTAAGTACATCGACGAGAAGGCGAAAAAGATAGAGGTTGTACCGGCCAATGATGGCAAAAAGCCCATTTTTCTCGGCGGTGGCGGGGTAGTAGATACTAGAGTGCGGGAGAAGATGCTGGAACTGCTTAGCCAAGCTAGCCAACACCCGGAACTGGACGATGCCAGCCAAGAGGCGCTGCGCGAGCTACGGCAGGAGTTTGCCGACTTTGCGCTCATTGACCTCGCGCACCACCGCCCCGTGCTGGTCAAGGAGCGTACGCTCGTGTTGTTCACCTTTACCGGCACGCGCATTAATCGCAGTCTGGTGTTCTTATTGAATTGCCTGGATGTGCAGGTAGCCTACCTGTATCAAGAAGAAGAAAGCAGCTTCACGCTTTCACTTGACCCGGCCCGGCTGCCCGATTTGGTGGCGCAGTTGCGCCTGTTTGCCCAAGAAGTGGATGGGTATTTAGAGATAGCTGTGCGCGAGAACCCTGGCTTGTTGGACTTTGCTAAATGGGGAGCCTCGCTGCCCGTGTCTTACCAATGCGAGGTGCTGAAAGAGCGTTACTTCGACTTCGAAGGGACGGCTGCTTTTCTACAAAACCTGCTACCCGTGTTCTCCCAGCCGCCGCCAGTTGCCAGCGTGACTGGTAGAAGTTAAAAGGACTTGGTCGGTAAGCTGTTTCCTTGATATACTTGCGTTGCGGTTATGCAAAATCCTTGCTAAGAGAGTGATATAATACTTTTACTTAAACTTTTTCCTCTATATATTCAGTCAATCTACTCCACGTGATGCACACGGCCAGCCCGTTCGCCTATTTCAGCGTGCCGATAACAGTGCAAAAGCCGTGGACCAGTTGGTGGGCATTTGCACGGGCATTCTAGCGGATGGGGAAGTGAACGAGAACGAAGCCATTTTCTTTGCCGAGTGGGTGCGCAAGCACGCGCCGGCTGAACCGGTGTGGCCCTTTACGGATATTCTCCAGCGCATCGAGCGCATTTTTGCCGATGGGGTCTGTGATGTGGAAGAGCGCGCGGAACTCAAAGACGTGATGGAAGCGCTCTGCGGATTCACAGAGCAGCCGCTGCCAATGGCTGAAAACCTGTCTACTACGTTGCCTCTATGCATGCCCCAGCCACACCCGCTGGTATTCGCCAGCCAGCAGTTCGTCGTGACTGGTAAGTTTGCTTACGGCGCGCGTTCGGCGGTCTTTGAGGCGATTGAAGCGCTGGGTGGTTCACCTACCGATGCGGCGCCGACCAAGACCACCAATTACTTGGTAGTGGTCGTGTTTGCCAGCCGGGACTGGATTAATACCAGCCACGGCCGCAAGATTGAAAAGGCCGTCCAGCTTCGGGAAAAAGGTACTGGGATTAATATTATTTCCGAAGAGCACTGGAAGCAATTTGTTCGCTAGAACTCGTTAGGTTTATCTGCCCGGTGTACTTTCAGTTCGTAAGCCCAATCATCCGCTGATACAATTGCTGGTATAAAGGGCATTATAGGCTCAGGTCGCAGCGCTCCAGTGTGTGCGGCCGCAACGCCAACCTGCTTTTGCTCTGCTCGAAGCCTTCCTACTCGACCATACGGCGCATGTTGGCCGGCAAGCCTTCGAGCCAATCTTGGTAGTCGGCTTTGGTGATTTCGCCTACGGTTTGCCTTATATACTAGGTGCACCAAATTATAAACCTAGCGAGTGGGCCGCATTATACGCAATGATGTCATCTAGTCGCGAGTAGCGGCTAATCATGGCATCAGTTTTCTGCTTCGTCTGGTTTTTGATGAACTCGTTGGACTGCCCATTGAGCTTAGCCGTGGTGATGAAGGATGCCCTTAGGGAGTGAGCTGAATACTTCGCCCCCAAATGCTCCTTCACGAGTAAGTTCACGCGGCGGTCGGATAGTCGTCGACGCGAGGGCGTGCCCGCTTCGCCAGTCTTGCCCCGCGCCAGCGACACGAATACTGGCCCGTCAGTGCGCCCGCCTAGCAATTCTACCCACGCCTTATAGGCCCGTATGGGACAGAAAAGCGGGTTGGAAGCGTAAAAAACCGCTTTCTGCTCCAAATCTCCGGCCTGGTTGGTCTTGCTTTTGGGCAGACTCAAAATAAGAGCCGCATCGGTCAGCTCGACGTGTTCTAGATTTAGACCAACCAGCTCGGAGCGGCGGAAGGCTCCGGTGAAGCCTATTAAAAGGAGTGCGCGCGCGCGTACACCCTCGGGCCTATTCAAGTCAAGCTCAGCAATACATTTTTTTAAGTGAGCCACCGAAAAAGCCGGGGCCTGCTTCTGTTTTTTGCCCACGACGCGGGCCACACCCTTGCGCAGCACATCCAGGGCCGGGGCGCTGATAGCGGAGGGGAGCCCGAGCAGCTGGTGGTTTTTCTCGATGGCCGCCAGGTGCCGGTTGATGGTGGCCAGCTTGCGCGGGATGTCGGCCAAGTGCGCGACGTAGCTGGCGAGCGTGGCCACGGCCGCCGGCCAGGGCGTGAACTCATGTTCGGCACAAAAAGCCTCGTAGCTCCGCAAGTCGGCCGAGTACGCGAGCCGAGTATTTTCAGCGCCTTCGAGACCCAGGGTCAGGTAGCGCCCGACGTTCGGTGCGACTTGTCCAGCCAAGTCGTTGGCCAGCGCCAGTGCTGGCAGGTCGCCGGTCACGGCCGGTAGGTTCTTTTTTCCCGTGGAAGCCATCTACTTTGGAGCAATTGCAGAATTTGCGGGTCGCAAGTGCTCCCCAAAGGTAGTGAAAACTTAGGTCCGATAATGAACAGTTATGGTACCTAAGTTTTACTTTTGTGCTTTGTACTCTTTGCCAGTCGTTGACCAGCTACTATCGGCAGTCAAGTCAGCAACTACTTGTTTTGGCTAGCTGCTCCAACCCGTCTAGCGTAGTTTCGCGTGCGTTAGCTCTTCCTACTTTGTCCAACTACCTGTTTATTGACGAGTGCGGCGACCCCACTTTTTACGGGCACCGCAAGAAACTCCTGGTGGGCACCCCCGGCTACCAGCCCTTGCTGTTGATGGGCTCGCTCACGACCAGCAACCGGCGCCAGTTACGAGCGGCGGTTATGCAGTTTCAGCAGACCATTCTGGCAGACCCCTTATACAATACTATCCCGTCGGTCGCCAAGCCCGGCTGGTACCTGCACGCGAAGAATGACCACCCGGAAGTACGGGCTAAGTTTTTCGAGCTGCTGCGGCAACTGCCCGACTTCGCCATCCATATCGTTATCGGCCGCAAGAAGCTGGAGGTCTTCAACCGCAAGCACAACAACAGCCCCACCGAGCTTTATTTTGATCTGTTGCATCACCTGCTCAAGGATTGTCTGCACGAGCCGGACCAAGCCTACGCCATCTACTTGGCCCAGCGGGGCAAGAACAACAGTGACCGATTTCAGGCAGCAGTAGATAAAGCCCTGCCCCCGGCTGGGCAAGCTGCTGGCACGTCAGGGCCGGTAGTTAGTAAGCTAGCCATTGTGCTTAGCAGCGAGTACCCTGAGTTAAGCATCGTAGACTATTGCCTCTGGGCCTTGCAGCGCTATATCTTCAAGGAGGAGGGTCGCTTCTTTAAAGCGCTGGAGAATCGCTACGCAGTAATCGTGGACATCTACGATGAAGCCCGATTCCCGGCAAATGGCCACATTTACGGCCCCCACAATCCATTTACTATTCAGCAGGCCAGCCCATTTGAGAAGCCGGTGTGAGGTCAATAAAAAAGGCAAAAGGTTCTCCTTCCCTCGTGCCAATACTGGCAACCCCCGCACGCGGCGAGTTCTAGAAGAAGGCCAACCTTTTGCCTATTAGTATCGCGGACAGTACTTTCTACTGCCTTTAGCAAATTTACAACAAAACGGAACAAAATGTTTCACGCAGCGCAAAGAAGTCTATTGTCGACTTGAGGAGCAGGCAAGTACGACGTGAGACGAGTTTGGAAGAGCCTGAAACTCTCGCTTAGTAAGAAGATATTCCTTTAATTCTTTATTATTAACGTCGAGTCCTCCTAAGTCATAGTTCTTTTCCGAGCAATAAGAAATGAGTTCGTCAAGCAGTTGACGAAAGTGTCCATTGAGAAGCTGGGTATTTTTTACGTCAAGAATTACAGAGTAATGGATGGGGCCAACTTGCTATGCCGTGCTGCCACAATTGCCAATAACCTAGTACAGTTCCACAAGTGAAGCTATCAGCCTCGGCGTCTATGCTTCCACTGCCATGCAATCGCAGTTTTACTTGGCAGTTAGTCTTTGCGGACGAATCTAGCTGTTCTTCCCTCTTAACTTGTTTCATAATGGGGGCACCGGAATTTTACTATACTTAATTTAGTAAGTGGGCGTAATCCTACGCTAAACCTACAAAACTGTTTTTAAACCTCATAAGCACACTCTTAAAGCATATCTCTCAGAAGACGTGTCTTTAGCGAAATGATAGAAGCTCGGTATACGCTAAAGGCAGTTCTTGCTTGGAATAGAGTACTTGCTCTTACGGGCTAAACCGAACAGCCCCGACCTTTTTATGAAGGCCGGGGCTGTCGTATTTAATTTTTATCCTACCTAAGTGGTGCTCTGCATCAGGTTGTCAAACTCAAGGCTGATAATAGAGTCTTATTAGTCCTTACACGTAGCGGTAGGTAACTCATCGCTCCTAAGGTGAAATAGAGCGTTAGACCGCGTTCATTTTCAACACTGGATAGAATCCTTAGTGCAGCAGGTAGACCCCACCGGCTACTATCACGCCGAATAAGATGGTTAGGATAACGCGACGCCGCTGAGAACGCCGCGAGCGGGGTTGAAGCATTAAGTGAGGCAGCGTGGTCACACTGAAAACTAGGCAGTGGACTGCTTACTGGCAAGTCTGCCCTCAACAACTAGTAGGAATTATGATGAACAACTAGTACATCATCAAGAACTTATGGGATATAACTACCTGCTTTTTCCATGCCATTGTGCGCAGGCAGTACTAACCTAATAGCGCTACTTGAACAAAAACCACTTTAAATACTCGATTATAAATTACTAACAAACAGTTATTTAACACATGTTAAACGTACGTTTAACGACTGTGAAATCCGGGTAAGTGGCGGTACTTTTGTCTAAACTCCCCCTTAGCCGTGAACTCCTACGTCGCCTACCTGCGTGTCTCCACCCAGAAACAAGGCCAGTCTGGCCTCGGCCTCGAAGCCCAGCGGGCGGCGGTGGGGACCTTCACCCAGGCGGCTTATCTAGTGGGGGAGTTTGTCGAAGTCGAGTCAGGCAAGCGGAATGAGCGACCGCAGTTGGCCGCCGCTATCGCCCTGGCCAAAGCGAAGGGGGCAACGCTGCTGATTGCCAAGCTCGACCGCCTCTCGCGCAACGCCGGCTTCATCTTCCAGCTCCGCGATGCGGGCGTGGACTTCGTTTGCTGTGATATGCCCGATGCGAACACCCTTACCGTAGGGGTCTTTGCGGTGCTCGCCCAGCACGAGCGGGAGCTCATCTCGAAGCGAACCAAAGACGCGCTCGCGGCCAAGCTCGCGCAGGGGGCGCAACTGGGTACCCCGGCTAACCTCACGCCGGCCGCTACCCAGAAAGGGCGAGACCAGAGTATAGCCAAGGCGCACGCCAATGAGCACAATGAGCGAGCAGCCGCGCACATCCTGCTACTGCGCGAAAAGGGGTTCAACTACTCCCAGATTGCCGAGAAGTTGAATATGTTGCGCTTTGTGACCCGCCACGGCAAGCCCTTTCGGGCCGAGCAAGTCAAGCGGCTGTATCTGCGCGCCACGGCTTGGTCCCAGCTGGGCTAAAGTTGACGCGTCAAGCAGTACCTCGCCCACGACCAGCTTAGGCCGGCCGTCGCGGCTTGCTTTTACTACCCAGTAAATCTTTGCTCAAACAAAAACAGCGGCTGAGCTAGCAACCTAGTCAGCTGCGGGTAGTATATTTAGGGGGTAAGTTAGCTAGTATAAGGCTATAACATGTTATTAACTGTACTATTTCCAGGTTTGTCCTTGTTGCTGCACAGGCGCCCCGGATTAGGCGTGCTCTTGCTCTTGCTACAAGTAACGCTGGTGGGCTGGCTCATCGGCGTGCCGCTGGCAGCGCGTAATCTCCGGCTAGAACGGCGTCGCCAACGGCGCAGTGGGCAATGGCTACAGGCTACCACGAAGGCTCAGCGATTCCTTTATTGAAACCCCTCCCCACCTCGTTGCTGCTTGGTAGACTAGGTACGATAGAGCAGGCTTATTTTACCTCAATAGCTTTTCTGAAGGGTGACCCAGAACTGCTTTCAGCGCAGTCTTTATAATAAGGAGTAGTTTGATTCTGTTGATTGAATTGATAGCGCACTCGACCGGTAAGCGTGACTATCGCCCTGGCCACTTCTTGCCACTGCTTTTTTAGTGCCCATATGCCTTTCCCGTCTGACACGACCACCCACGCGGCCGTGCGTAAGCAAGCCCTCCAAGACCAGGTACTGGCCACTATTCAGGGGCGGCGCCTGGCCGGTATCGCCCTGACGATGGGCCTAGGCAAAACGCTCATCGGCCTGCGCGACATGGACCGCCTGCTGGCCGCTGGTAAGCTCCCCGACCAGGTGACCAGCAAGCCCTTCCTGGTAGCGGCCCCTACACAAGCCATCCTGGATTCCTGGCCCCAGGAAGCCCGCAAGTTTGGCCTGGCGCACCTGCTCGACCGCATTGAGTTCTCGACCTACCGCTCCCTGGGTAAAGCCTTGGCGGCCGGCCCGTATCACAAGCTCTACCTCGACGAGTGCCACGCCCTGAAGGACTCGCACGAGCCGGGCTTGAAAGCGCACGTAGCCAAGAAGCGCAGCATCCTGGGCTTGACGGGCACGCCGCCCGCACAGACCCACAGTGAGAAGGGACGGCTCGTGGCAACGTATTGCCCCATCTTAGTGGACTATACCACGGATGAGGCAGTGCTGGCGGGCCTGCTCAACGACTACCGCCTGGTCGTGCACCGCCTGCCGCTGCGCACGGAACGGGACTACGTACTCACCACTAAGTCCGGCAGCCAGTTCACGACCAGCGAGCGCGAAAACTACTACTATTGGAGCAAGCGCCTAGCTAATGCCGACCAGGACCAGCTCCCAGTTGAAACGCTGCGCATCCTGCGTATGCAGGCGCTGATGAACTATCCCGGCAAGGGCCACTACATGCGCTACCTAGCCAGCCAGCAGACGGAGAAGGTGCTGCTCTTCACCTGCAACCAACAGCAGGCCGAGCAGCAAGCCGCCCATACCTACCACTCCAAGAACAAGCATAGCCAAGCCAACTTGGACAAGTTTAACGCGGGCGACATCCAGCGCCTGGCCTGCGTGGCCCAGCTCTCGGAGGGCATCAGCATTGCCAACCTGCGGGTGGGCATCATCTGGCACGCCTTCGGCAACGAGCGCAAAGCCGCCCAGCGCATCGGCCGGCTACTGCGTCTCAACCCCGACCAGACGGCCACGGTGCATCTGTTGATGTACCAGGATACCATTGATGAGCACTGGATGAGACAGGCGCTAGAGGCCTTCGACCCCGCTAAAATCAGTTACGTCGACGCCGTGAGCGCAGGCTGGGGCCCAGTGGCGAGGCCTGCAGCAGCAGCGCCTGCTTGACCAACAGGGCGGACCGGCCGGTTCAGCAGCGGGTTCCGACGCCTACCCCAGGGGGCGGTGCAGGTGTCCAATACGGCTAGCTCTCGCGGGGAGTCAGCGGAAGTAGTCCTGCCGTTTCAGGGGCAGAGGAACCAACGGCGAGGAGTTGCCCTGACTGATGAGAGAAGGTTATCCGTCCTTAGTATCGGTCATTGGTCATAGGTAGCGACGCGGTTTACTTATTGCTACCTATCAAGATCTCCATAACTCCCTGAGCGATACCTTGGCAAGGTTTGCTGTATTGAACCTCGCTTGAGCTTTTAGGTTCCAGCTTAAACTCGTCTTCTTTCAGTAAAGCGGAGAGGATGCGTACACAGTTCGTAGGCTCACCCGTCTGTAAGCCACGGATGTACCTTTCCGACCACGCTAAAAACAGCCTAATGCCCTACGCTCCTCTTGCTCGTCTCTTGTTCCGGGTTGGGTTGGTAGCGCTAGCTACGAGTTTCACCCATTTGCCGACCCCGTTGGGCACGCAGTCGCGCAGGGGTAACCCTGCGCAACAGCTACTCGCGATTACCCAAGTGAACGTCATTCCCTTGACTGAGGGGGGAGGAGTCTTATTCAACAGGACGGTCCTGATTCGGAACGCACAGATTGTCGCTCTTACCGGTCCTGTTCCGGCGGGAGCCCAGGTTATTGATGGCCGCGGCAAATGGCTGATGCCCGGGTTGATCGATATGCACGTACATGTGCCCACGGATACGCACTTCGGTCCCAAAATTCCGACCCACGGGGCGACCTTCTTTCTGGCTACGCAAGATGTGATGACGCCGTACGTGGCCAATGGGGTAACGACGATCTTGGACCTGACGTCGAAGGCGGAGCATTTCGGACAGCGAAATGACATCGCCCGTGGCGACGTCATCGGCCCCCGGATGGCGTTGGCCGCGCTTATCAATGGGGGGAACGGCTCCGGCCGAATTGCCAACACGGCGGCCGATGGGCGCCAAGCCGTGCGCAGCGCCAAAGTGGAAGGCTACGAGTTCATCAAGCTCTATTCCCAGCTCAATGTGGCGACGTTCCAGGCCATCGTTGACGAAGCCAACAAACAAGGGCTCAAAACGATTGGGCACCTTCCGGATGCCTTTCGCGGACAGTTGGCCCAGGCGTTTGTGCCACACTTTGGGCTGGTGGCCCACGCGGAAGAGTTTTCCAAACAAGCTACGGCCTTCAGTGACCAAGAGGCCCAAGCGTTTGCTCAGCTGGCGCTCGCCAATGGCACGTGGCTCTCGCCGACCCTGACCACGATCCACCAGATTCTGAATCAGGCGCGCTCCCTGGACGAGCTCCGCGCCTCGCCGCAGTTGCAGTACGTGCACCCACTTTTCCAAAGTAAATGGCTGACGGCGAATAATTACAGCCGCAATACGTCGCCCGAGCGAGTCGCGTATCTGGAGAAATTAATCACGTTCCACGTGCGGCTGGTTCAAGCGTTTCGGGCGGCTGGGGTGCCGCTGGTGGTCGGCACGGACACCGGGGTTTCGGGGGTCGTGGCCGGCTTTGCCGTGCACGACGAACTGGAGTTGTTGGCCGCGGCGGGCCTGACGCCCGAAGAAGTCCTCACTTCCGCTACGCGCCTACCGGCTACGTGGCTTGGGATTGGCAACGAAGTCGGCACCATCGAGGTCGGCAAGCGGGCGGACCTCTTATTATTGACCGCCAATCCGCTGGATAATGTGAAAAATACGCGGGCCATTGCAGGGGTTTTTGTTAACGGACGCTGGCTCCCGCGCGCCACCCTCGACGCGATGCTAGCAGCCCTCTCCCGGCGCTATAAAGCGATGAGCGGGCAGTATGATTGGAAGCAAACGATCGGGCAATAACTAGGCATTTTCGCCCGCCCGTTGCGTAGTGCTTTCGCAGTGACTATGACCACATTAAAACGTGGCAGCCGAAACTTACTAATGGCAACCAAATTAATCCACCGACACGGCTTGCAGTTTTCCAGTAGCGAAAGTCAGGTGAACGGGCCAGACAGGTATCAATTAAACCAAACAGTCGAGGTCGGTGCGCAGAAGAAAAATGGGTATCGACGCGGTTTACTTATCGCTACCTATTTGGCCACTTGACTCCTTATGGTAAGGCGTGCCGTTTTGAACTTCGCTGTTTGAGCTGTCAGGCTCCAGCTTAGACTGGCTCATTTTAACGGGAAGCTGACACAGTTTCACAAACCCAGAAAGGCACGCCAGATAGCGTTTGTCACGTGGCATGGTAAGATGCAACGTTCTTAGAATGCCACCACCAACTAATTTTCACCTAAACTTCATGTTTAAGCTCGCAAAATCGAGCAGTATAAAAAAAGGTGTAGTACAAAAGCACTGAGCACCCCCAAGCGTCCGATCCCAAGCCGGGGCAGCAGTTAAGCGCGACGTAGCCGGGCCCGCTCTTTACAAGCTCTAGTCCGACATTTCCAGCTTGTAAAATGCTATAGGCCTATTTTTTGAGCTGAGAAGTGGCACCTAGTTACCCGCCTATTTTACCCATAGGTACATTGTGAAATTCAGTCCAAAACCAAAAAATGACTACGGCTAGCAGCATGAATCCACTACCATAGCCGATGGCTTGGTGGAAACGGACGGTGGCTAACTTCCATAAAAACAGCCCTAAGTTGGCCACCAGGCCTAAGCTGGCAACTACGAATACCACTAGTAATGGAACCCTTGTGGTAGGGCTGCCCCAAGTCCCCGCCACTGCGAGAGCGGCCACTACTAGAATGCCCCAGATGACGCCATTCAGGTACTTGGCTCCTACGTTCGAGCGGGAAGGAGAAGCGAACTCAGGCGCAGAGTGCATAGAGATATACTGCGTTGAAGGGTGGTTAAGCAGCAACTAATGTAAGTACGCTAATTACCACTTTTCCGAGGTGTGTCCGATAGGTGTTGCAGAACTATCCAATTCGTTCGACAAGCAGTCGCGGCTAGTACAGAAACCTGTAGAAAGCAGCTTTACCGCTAGCATGCGTACCTAATTTGGTTGCTAGTGGCCTCACGCGCAGTCCTCGGCTGAGTTCTGCAACAGCCACGTTCGTTTAGAAAATGTGACAAAGTAGCAAGCAAGTCTTCTTAAGCTACTATAGTGGGCTTCACGCCTTTTTATAATCTAATTAATATGGGATTTGAAGAATTTCCAACTAAAAATGAGTTGATAAGCTTCTTTGAAATTGAACCAGAGATTTTTGGGGCCACTGTGATCACTTACAAGCTCCACTATAATGACGAAACGCTCTTTTATAGTTTCTCCCCTGACTACGGGGGTATACACTTAACCCTACTTCAATAGGATAGGCAAAAAGT
The DNA here is from genome assembly GCA_050954465.1 of Janthinobacterium lividum. Lineage (GTDB taxonomy): Bacteria > Bacteroidota > Bacteroidia > Cytophagales > Hymenobacteraceae > Hymenobacter. The sequence continues at coordinate 47,397 of JBPBPU010000143.1, read as the reverse complement.
TGTACTCAGTTTAAGTTATATACAAAGCGTGAAGGTGGTTAAAGCTATAGACAGTGAGTACTTAAAAGTAACATTTCAGCCTGATAAGTGTCTGATAGACTTTATGCTGGTTGAGGTGGTCGAAGTGTTTCTCCGCTGGGGAACAGAATTAGACAAGGAGGACTAAACGTCATAGCAGAGCTTAATAACGTTTAATCTTCCTTGTCTCTGCCTTACCTAATCAGCTATTGAATAGGGTTGCGCAAAGGTTTAATCCGGCTGGCATTCAAGTTTTATCTGCCGTAAAACGCCATCTTTAAAGTAAAATTCACACGATTTATCCAGGTACCCCGCGTCGAAGATGAGGGTATCGGCTTGGAATGGTTTTACATGCACGCAGGTGGCGACGGCTTGCTTGGAGAGGCCTACATGCAGGCCATAATTAAACCGCAAGCGCTTATCGTCTACTAGTAAAGAAGTAACGTCTTCGTCTTCTAGCCACTTGATTACCGAGCGCCCAACCGTAAGCTTCGTGCCTAACCCGAGCCCCCGTTCATCATTGATAATGGTGTCTACTGCTACTTGGAAGTGAACCGGCTGGTTTTTGATGAAATCCGCCACCCGCTTTTCGGTGACTAAGTTGTAACATAACCCCAAGGTGTCCAGCAGCCCTTCAACCGTCGGCAGGGCTGGCGTGGCTGGTGAGGGGACGGAAGACGAGTGGATTGGTGCGTTGTGTTTGGCTTGTTCACAGCCACTTACCCCACCAGCTAGCCAGCAGGCGAACAAGAGAAAGGCTTGGTATACTAGTTTCTGCTTGCAACGAAGTGTAGATAAGAGCACGTGCAAATGAGTCAAGAAGAGCGAAGCGTAAACTTTCCGAAAGGTACTACCCTGGCTCACCTATGGCCTGGCTCAAGTAATAGCACTTTTAGAGTAAAACACACCTGTTTTCGAACTGCTTATATCTTAATCTTCTCAAATAACATAAAAACTCTTCTCGGACACGTCTGAGAAAAGTGGTGGTTTTTAGCCGCCCACCAAGTCACGACCGGCATGGCAGTTCACCTGAACGGTGGTGGCTGTTGCCGAACCCTCTAGCTGGGTCTAATCCAAGTTGCGCTTGGTGCCAAGACTTGAAAAAAGCCTAGCAGCCGGTTTTTAGAGCTGATTTGGGTGGTTGGGGCATCGTTCGATGGCTGGTGCAGCATGCTCTAAGTAACGACCAAACATCGTAAGCTAGCTACTTAGCGCGGGTGAACGGCCCGTTTGAAAGCCTTACTAGCTTGAGTCAGCTTGTGGCGCACGCGCTAACAGAGAGGCGCCAAGTTCGCCAACAGCCACCATACGGACCACCTACTTAGCAGGCATGCAACCCCATTTCTAGTTCACCAAGACACCCTATGAGGACATTCTGAGCCATTCGCCCCGCACCCCGCTTCCTGAGCTCCCTGAAGGCGCCCTTCAGAGCCTGGCTATTCAAGCACCTAGCAGCAGTCAAGCGACGAATTTGCCCGGTTTTTGTTAGGCTCCCTCCCTGGTAGTTAAGATGCCAGTAGGTTGTACCATGGATGGTTTTACAGTGGGCCTAGTAAGCCTCTTCTTTCTGCCGCCCTTGGTGGTAGGCGGCCTGCTCTTTTGCTTTTGGAAGATCAGTCCGGTACAGCGGCTTTGCGGAGCCGCCCGGTACTGGCGACTGAGCTGGCTGGTATTGCTAGCCAGTGGCGTAGCATTCGTAAGCTACGAGTGGCTTTCCTTTCTCGACCAACTAACGGGCATAGGCTCGAATCATCTTCCGCCCTTAAGCTCAGCGGAGGTTACGTCCCTTCAGGAACACACCCTACGGCAAGTAGTCTGGGCTGGGGCTTTTGCAACCTTGATCCTCCTCCTCTGGCCTAGTCGCCGGCTGGCTGCCCTAAGCTTTGGGGCCGGGGTATTGCTGGTGGTCAGTGGGGAAAGCTGGCAGTGGTACGTAACGCACCACGAGCAAGAGGAAATGCGCCAGCTTAGCGACGTGCTCCACCAGGCCCGGGAGGCCTCAAGTAACTACACGCGCACGGGTTGGCAGCAACCCGTAGCCGCCGAGTTCCAGCGCCAAGTAGACCACCGCGGCGATATCTATGTTCCGGTGCTGCTCCAGCGAGGCCCTACCTTTCCCGGCGGGACGCAGGCCTTAGACTCGACCGTGACAGCGCGGGTGCGGCGGGCAGTCATCCCGCCGGCCCAGCGCCTGCCTTTCACGGCCACCGTCTGGGTAAGCTGTATTGTGGAGGCCGATGGGCAGCTGCGTCTAGCTCATGTAACGCAGGGCCTTGGTCCCGGGTATGACGACGAAGCCGTACGGGTGGTGCAAAGTCTCTCGCCTTGCCGACCCGCTTGCCGCGATGATGGTCAGCCAGTGGCGGCCGTCTGGGAAATAGGCATCATCTTCCCTGCTAACTAGTTGGCTGTTGATTTACACTGCTTGTCACACATGTCAATTCCTGGTCCAAGAACTGACTATAGACGAGTTTATAACATTTGCCAACGTTCGTTTTTCCTTTCATTAGCCCAAATTAGAGGGCGTGCCTGAACATAGGATAGGATTAAGATTGCATATCGGACAACTCTCGAAATATGAAAAGTATAAGGATTGAATTCGTAGGGGACATCAATAGTACTTACCCGTACTTGGAAGTCTTTCAAGAACAGGTGCTAGCCCCCTTCATGGAGGTTGGAATTACTGATAGCAAGGAACTGTGTTTCAAGTTTTATCCAACAGCAGAAAAATTAACCCTCTCGCTGGAACAGTGGGAAAGAATACTCACGGTCGCCAAAGATTTTCTGCCAAAAAGCCTAGCGAATGAAAAGTTTCATCAGAGGCTTTTCCCTGAGCAGGATTAACCAATAAGCTTGTATGAAAAGCTTATCAATAGTTTTTACATAGTAGAAGGGTCGTTTGCAAAATGTAAACTGCTATCCATCAGCGTAAATGTGTCTTCTCATCCACGGTTATATGGTCAAAGAAGATATCGGCTGTACCTGGGTCAAGCAAGTGAAAGTAAGCCCAGTACTGGCCAGTTAGTAGGCCAATACTGGGCTTATACTCAAAAATGCCGCTGCCATAGTAGAGCGGATTGGGTTCATGTTCCGTCGTCCAGGGCGAACGGGACCAAAACTCATACACATCGCGGTAAGCGCCGGCTCGTATGATACCCATGGGTAAGGCGTGCGTGTACTTATACACGAGCGGTGAGGGTAACAGGGCCCGCAGCGTTCGATAAGGAGCGTTGCTATCTACTTGAGGGCTTTTCACATTAATCGTGACGTAATCCGTTTGAGCCAGCGAGCGAGTCGCGGCGGACCGGACCCGAAAATACTGGGTCAACACGTAGGGCCCCGGCACCCAATAGTGCCCTTGGCGGCGGACGATGGGCAAGAGCTGGCGTTGGGTCGTGAGCAGCTGATTCGTCGGTTTGCCCGCTTGGTCATAAGTCCTAATGCGCGCAAAGCCCTCCTGTACCACCTCCAGTAGGGAGCGCATCTTACTCGCTGAAATCGTGTCGAGCGTGATGGGCTGCCAGCTAATACGGCCTTGGTTGTTAGGCAGCAAGGAGAAGCTAATGAGTAAGGTGTCCCCTTTGTGCCACGTGGCGTCGGTTGCCGTCAGGGGCCTTTCGGCAGGGTGCTTGGGGGTAAGGGGAACGAGTAGGTTATAAATTTCTAGCGAAGCGGCGGCGACCGGTCCGACCTCGGGCCACCTCGCTTGGCGGGTGCCCTGCGCCAGCACGTGGTGCAGGGGGAAGAGCGAATCAGACAGGACCACATACTGTTGATAGGGCCATTGATAAGCCGTCCCAAAGCTTCGCTCCTCTTGCGACCAGGCGCTGCCAGAAACCCCAAACACTAGTAGGAGTGTGGTTAGAAAGACGTAACGGGGTAGCATGAGCGTGGGTGGACGAGTGATTTACTAGTAAAAATGCTAAAATATTCTTCTTTCAGGCAAGCTTAAAACCCGCACATATTCCAAGAGTTGTCCGAGAAGAGTTGTGGCTGTTGCAAAACTCGGTGTACAACTTTTGAAGGAGTGCCCTACGAGCTGAAGCAAGCTGGAAAGGCTATCTAGCGTTCCTTTTACACGCTTTATCGGCTAAGTTGCATTGATTCTGAACTGCCCAATACTTCTTCAACAGCCACAGTTTTTATCCTATGTTAAGTGGCTTTTCCAAGGAACTAAAGGGAAAAGAAACTACCCGCCACTACCCCCAAAATCTTATTTCGATTAGGCGTTGAAACAGCATATCCAGCATTAACTAAAGGCCGATTGCAAGGGTAGGAAGCATTCGGCAACCTATTTCTTCTTCGTGATTTTATCGAAAATCATTTTCATAAAGCCTGTATTAAAATCCTCCTGTACAGCTAGGTTAGGTTCATTGGCAAGCTTCACTTTTAAGAAGTCACGTTCGAGACTAGGGGGAGAGGTAGGCGTAGCAGCTAATAAGCTAGTCCCTTGAGGTATTTGCAGGAGCGCGGAGTAACTCTGATTAGGATAAGCTAGGGGAATAAGAACGTGCGTCGTGTAATGGGGCGAATGTATTACCACGCTATCCCCAGCTAGCACCACCAGGGAGAAGTACCCGCTAGCATTGGTGATGGTATATCTACTCGACTTTGGCACGTACACCGCTACCTGCGGCACGCCCACTAAACTATCGCCACTGGTCACCATCCCTGTGAATTGCACCACGTGGCGCGGCTCCTGTGCCTGTGCTGCATGTAGCAGTCCGAAGCTGAGGCCGATGGTCAACAACCGAAGCGTACTGGGAACAGGAGGTGCTGAGGATAAGTGAAGCATAGCGATTAGCACAAGCAGAGGAGCTTTCTGAAGGTGGGTGCTCACGAAGGTAGTAGCCATATAAGCAAGTCAAACCGCTGCTTTTCAATTGCTAGAATGATTATGTGTAGCTATACGCTTTGCGCTTTTATAACATTTATTAAACCAACGTGGCTGTTGCAGAACTTGGCACCAGGCTTTCAAAAAGGACCTTCCCAACTAGCAGCGTGTGGGGAAGGCTATTAAATGCGCCCGCTAGGTGCAGTTGGTTGCTCACCTATGCTGGTTTCGAAGTACCTGGCGAATTCTGCAACAGCCACCACCACTTTTCCGAGGTGTGTCCGCTATGACTTATTATGTTAATCAACTATTCCAAGGAATCAGAGGGAAAGGGAACTGACTAAAATTGTCCCCAAAATCCTGTTTTGTTACTCTTTAGAGGTGCTTAATTCTTATTGGATGTTGTTTGCGTTCAGTGTAGTGATGCCTTCTATTGAAAAAGGTAAACGAGTACGAGAAATCAATGCTCGAATAGCTGTTGGAAGCTCCGTGAGCAAGAGTGGCTTAGCTGGATAAGCGACCAGATGATAGTAATTATCCCGATGAGCTAGGTCAGTTTTATTAAAAGCGAATAGCCCGCTCTTAGCGAAATTAGCGCTGCTATGGATGTATAGATTATAAGCGTAAATATTTGATAACCTTGGTACTACTAATGACAGGTCAGGATTAAAATGGGCCGTGGTAGTTTCCGTGGTTGATAAGGTAAGGAAGTAGTGATGTAGCTGTGCTAGGGCTTCACTGGATAAAGCAACCGACCTGGGTAGGGTGCCGCCACTGGAGGCGAACTGCACTAGATAGCCGTCGGAGTCTACCGCGTACCAATCAAAATCTGTTATTTCCTGGTCGATGCTACTGATTTCCATAAGGGAAGACAATTTGAATCTGCTAAGCTATCTGCGAGATCCAGCAGATGTTTAGTACCAAGCTTTATTAAACCATTAGCGTCAATCACTATCACCGAGCTTGTCACGTTTCTTAAACGAACGTGTCTGTTGCAGAACTCGATGTAGTGCCTTTAGCGGAGGGCTCAACGAACCGGAGCAAGTTAGAAAAGCTGGAAAACAGGCCATATCCTCGTGCTTAGCAGCTGCTCATGCTCTGACCTTGCTGGATGGGAAGTTCTGCAACAGACACGAACCTTGGCAAACGTGACAAGCCGCCTTAGTACGGCGGGCGTCCCCAGAAAGTAGTTCTGCGAACATAAAACCCTATCCTCTACCAACTAGCCGGCGTGTTGACCTAAACCAGCAGAAACTCCATGACGGAGCGCAAGGGGTCGGTGCGTGGGTCGTGGCCGGGGCTATACTCGGCTCCCTGAACGGCTAGCTTTATCTTGAGCACAGCCGGCAACCGCAACTCAGTAGTTAAGGAGTGGCGAAGCAAGGTAGCGGGAAGAGGGATAAGAGCTGTTCGGCTTTTTCCTGGGTGAGCGGCTTGTAGAGGACGGCTGCTATCGGTAGGTGTTGCAGGCGTTCCAAATCGGCTACGCTGGGTTCGGTTACCGTGAGCACGACAATGGCAACAGGGGCTTGCCGTTGAGCAAAGGGCAATCGACGGTACGCTTCTAAAAAGGTCCACCCATCTAGTACTGGCATTTGCAGGTCGAGCAGAATAAGCGTAGGGGACGAGTCCTCAGACGCCTTAGCAAGGGAGGTTAGGTAGTCCAGCGCCTCGGCCCCATTCCCTCCGGCTACTAGCTGCGGGGCAACTTCCAAGCGCCGTAGTACGCGCTGGTTAAGAAAATTAGTCGTTTCGTCATCATCTACCAACAGGATACGAAGCAGCGGACTCATTACGCGGGGAAGGTTTCTCGACCTGGGTGTAAGTGGTGGTAGAACAGGCGGGCGGCTGCTTCAAGCAAGGGGAGGTCCGTGGAGCGCTGCTGGCAGCGCTGCATATCGTAGTGGCACAGCGTGCCATAGGCTTGTCCCGGCGTGTCGCGGATGAGCACGCCGCAATACGAGATAACCGGCGTATCCACACCCTGTGCGTGGGGGTCCGTGGCCGCATCCAAGATGTTGAGCGGCGCTTCCTGGCGACCCACTAGCGCGCAATAGGTCATGGCCAGGGGGATGTCCTCCCCTTGCCGGATACCAGCTTGATTGCGGTCAAACAGCACTTCGTTACGCAGTATATCCCCCTCGAAGCGAAACACGCCCGTATAGCGGTGCGGTGTTCGGTGATTTAGATATTCTAACGCGGCAGGTACCCCTTGCTGCTGCAACAGGTCGGCAAACACACCTATTTCGAGCAGCATGTGGTCCTCTAAGCTTGTACTTGTTGCATTCATTCCGCAAATTATGCCGTTTAGTCGCCCTCAACAGGTCGAACCTCCTTTCTGTTCCTGCTACCTACTAAAGCTTGTCGCTAACCTATACAATTAGTTGCCATTCAATTATTCATCTATAGTATCCTGCCGGTAATGTTTGACCCTCCCACTTGTTCTCAACTGCTTTTACGCTGGCTACGTTAAGCTCCTCTATGCCTGCTCCAGACGCTACCGCCACCCTCATCCAGCAATTACGGGCACTGGAAACAGTACCGGATTCGTACATTGTCGTCTCGCCCGAGTTGGTGATTCTCACGGCCAGTAACGCCTACTTGGCCGACACGCTAAAACGACGCGAAGACCTGGTGGGACGCTACCTCTTTGACGCCTTTACCGACAACCCGGCCACGCCCGAGGCCCATGCTGTGCGTAACTGGCGCGCCTCGCTCGAACGCGTCATTGCCACGGGCCAGCCCCACCAGATGGCGCCGCAACACTACGATGTGCTCGACCCGGAGCGGCCGGGTCATTTCGTAGAGCGCCACTGGTTGCCGCGCAATACGCCCGTGTTTGACGACCAGGGTCAGCTGAGCTACCTTATTCACAGTTCGGTCAATGTCACCAAAGAGGTGCAGGCGCAAGGCCGCGCACAAGAAGCCCGGCGCGAAGCCGAGCGGCAGCGCCAGCGCCTCCACCAGCTCGTGTTGCAGGCCCCGGTGGCCATGTGTTTGCTCCAAGGCCCGGAGTTCGTGTACGAACTCGTCAATCCCACTTACCAGCAACTGTTGGCGGGCCGGGTGCTAGTGGGCAAGCCCTTGCTGGAAGCCGTGCCCGAATTCCGAGGCAGCACCGTGTGGGAGCGCTTGCAGCAGGTCTACCGCACCGGCCAGACGTTCCAGGACCAGGAGGTGCCGCTCCCCTTCGGGCAACCGGCAGGGGGGAGCGAAGCCCGCTACTTCAACCATACCTTCCAAGCCCGCTATACTGAGCACCAGCAGGTAGATGGGGTGTATGTGTTCGCTTTCGACGTCACCGAGCAAGTGCACGCGCGCCAGCAGCTGCGTCACCAACAGGGGCTGCTTCGGCAGATTATGCACCAGGTCCCGGCCGCGATTGCCACGCTCAGCGGCCCCGCGCACCGCTATTCGTTCTTTAACGACGGCTACCAAGCGCTTTCCGGGGGGCGCACCCAGCTGGGGCGGCCCGTGGCCGAGATCCTCCCCGAGGTAGTGGCCCAGGGCTTCATCGGCTGGCTCGACCAGGTCTATACCACCGGCCAGCCCTTTAGCGGCACCGACATGCCGCTGCACCTCTTCGACGCACGCACGGGTCAACCCGCGTTGCGCTACGTCGATTTCATCTACCAGCCCCTGCGCGACGAGCAGCAGACGCAAGGCATTCTGGCCTTCCTCGTGGACGTGACCGATAAAGTAGTGGCCCGCCAGCAAGCGGACGCGCTGCAAGCGCAGGTCCTGGCCGCTGCCCAGCAGCAGGCCAGCGAGCGAGAGGCCTTCTACCAGGTGTTTGCGCAAACCCCCGCCCTGGTGGCCCTGCTCCGGGCCCCCAACCACCGCTACGAGTACGTCAACCCCGCCTACCAGGCCTTCTTTTCCGGTCGTCCCCTCGTAGGCCTAAACGCAGCCCAGGCCGTGCCGGAGCTGCAAGCGCAAGGGTTTGTCGCCTTGATGGACCGCGTGTACCAGACCGGCGAAACCTACTTTGGCCAGGAGCTGCCCTTTGCCCAGCTCCCTGGGCCCGGCCAGTCCGCTCGCACCAGCTACTTCGATTTCACGTACCAGGCGTACCGCGAGAGCGGGGAGGTAGTGGGTATTTCCATTTTCGCCTTCGAGGTGACCAAGCAAGTCCTCGCCCGGCAGCAAGGCGAAGTGGCGCGCCAGCGCATGGAACGGCTGTTTCTGGAGGCTCCGGCCGCCATCTGCATTCTGAGCGGGCCCGAGCTGGTGTACGAACTGGTCAATCCGGGCTACCAGGCCCTGTTCCCGGGCCGCGAGCTGCTGGGCAAACCTATTTTGATGGCCCTGCCGGAGATAGCGGATAATGCGGTGTATACGACCTTTCGGCAGGTGTACGAGACGGGCCACACGCACGAGGAGCAGGCGCTGCTGATTCCGCTGGCCCGGCCCAGCGACGGGGTCTGGGAAGACCGCTATTTCCAGTACATTCAGCAGCCGCGCTACGCGGTGGATGGCCGCATCGATGGGGTGCTCGTGTTTGCCTTCGAAGTAACGGAGCAGGTGCGTATTCGGCAGCAGGTGCAGACCCTCAACCAGGAGCTGGCCACGGCGAATGCGGACTTAAAACAGACCAATACGCAGCTCACCCGCACCAACGTGGACCTGGACACCTTCGTCTACACGGCCTCGCACGACCTGAAGGCGCCCATCACTAACATCGAAGGCATCGTGCTGGCGTTGCGCGACACGCTGCCGGCGGACGTGCGGCAGGACGAGCTGGTGGGCCATTTGCTGGACCTGCTCAACCAGACGGTGGCCCGCTTCCAGGTGACCATAAACCAACTCACCGATATCTCCCGCCTGCAACTGGCCCACACCGGCCCCGCCGAGCCCGTCGTGCTGGCCACCGTCGTGGAGGATGTGCGCCTGGACCTGATGCCCGCCATTATCGCCGCCGGTACCCAGCTCACGGTGGTGGTTGCCCCCGAGCTGGTCGTCTCCTTCTCCCCCGCCAACCTGCGCAGCATCGTCTATAATCTGCTCAGCAACGCCCTTAAGTACCGGGACCCGGCGCGACCCTCGCAGGTGCAATTGCACGCGCAGCAGACGCCGCACGCTATCCAGCTCACCGTGCAGGACAACGGCTTGGGCATGAGTGAAGTGCAGCAGCGGCAGCTCTTCGGCTTGTTTCAACGCCTGCACACCCACGTGGAGGGCACGGGCGTGGGCCTCTACATCACCAAACGGCTCGTGGAGAATGCCGGTGGCACCATCACCGTGGCCAGTCAGCCGCACGTGGGCACCACCTTCACCGTTACCTTCCCCGTCTAAGGACGCTCCTAGTCTATGCTGCCCTTATCCAGTGTGTTGCTGGTCGATGACGACCCCACCACCAACTTCCTCAACAAGCTCCTGCTGACCCGCATGGGCGTGGCCGAACAGGTGCTCGTGGCCGAAAATGGCGAGCAGGCCCTGCGCACGCTCGACCAGACCTGTAGCGCCGCCGTGAACCCCCGGTGCCCCCGGCTCATCTTCCTCGATATGAATATGCCCGTGCTCAATGGGCTGGCCTTCCTGGAAGCCTACGTGCAAATGCCGCTCGCTCATCAGCAGGCCATTGTCATTGTCATGCTCACTACCTCGCTGCATCCGGTGGACTTGGCCCGCGTCGAGCAGTTGCCTATCGCCGGCTTTCTCAACAAGCCCTTGACTCAGGAAAAGGTCATAGCCTTGTTGCAGCAGCACTTTGCCGACTAGGCGCTGTGAGCCGCAAGGCTTTAGAAGAGCTAAAAACTGCAATTGATTAGGTTAAGGCTGTACGAAGGACAACATAGTTCTTCTAACTCCCTATCTGTAGAACTACCCCCTAAAAAGCAGCTTGTCACCTTTCTTAAACGAACCTCTCCTTTCAGGTGGAGTAAGGAGCTAAGAGTGAGACAGGCAACGCTTTTCCCATCCTGTTGCTGCTAGGGGCTCCACAAAAGGCCGCGCCGTCAGGCTGCTGGAACTGCCCGTTTTACCTGCATCTTCGCTAACCCAAGGTTGCGTGCCGCCTGAGCTGCTCGGTTCGGGGCTGGCTGCTGCCACTTCTGCCATGCTTCCTCCCGCTGCTGCCGCTATCGCCTCCGAGGCTCTTCTACTGCGCGAAGTGCTTGCCGTGTCGCTCACGGGCATCATTTTCTACACGCCCACCTACGCGCCGGCCGGGGGGGATGAAATCGCGGATTTCACCTTCGCGTATCTCAACCCCGCTGCGCAGCGCCTGCTGCACCTGCCAGAACAGCCTCCCCTGACTCACCTGGGGCACTGGCCGCATAGCAAGGATTATGGGGCCTTCCAGTTCCACGTCGAGGCCTTCCAGTCCGGTGAGCTGCGGGAATACCACGTCCACTCCCAAGCCGACGGGTACGACCACTACTACCACCTGGCTGCCCGCCGGGTCGGCACTGGCCTACTGGTGAGCTTCACGGACACGGCCGAGCAGCCCCGCTCGCCGGTGGAAATCGCCTTGCGCACGGCGCAGACGCGCGAGCAGGCAGCGTGGGCCGAGGCCGAGGCACAACGCCAGCGCCTGCACGACGTGCTCATGGCGATGCCGGCCCAAGTGGCTACCCACCGCGGCCCTGACCACGTGTTTGAGCTCGTCAACCCGCGTTACGCGCAGTTGATGCCGACGCGGCGTGTGCAGGACTTGCCCATTCGCCAAGCCTTGCCCGAACTAGCTGGTCAGGGCATTTTCGAACGGCTCGACCACGTCTATCACACCGGTGAAGCTCATTTTGACCCGGAGCAAGAAACGTGGGTGGACCTCACAGATACCGGGCACCTGGAGCAGCGCTACTTCAGCGTGCTGTTCCAAGCCCTGCGCGACGGGCAGGACCGCATCGATGGCATCCTCAGCTTCGCCTACGACATCACCGAACAGGTGCTCGCGCGCCGGCAGGTGCAGCTGCTCAACCAAGAGCTGGAGACGCGGGTGCACCAACGTACCCAGGAGGCGGAGGCCGCCCGTACCGTAGCCGTGGAGCAACGCAACCGCCTGCTACGGCTCTTCAGCCAGGCCCCGGCTCACATCAATCTCTTTCAGGGCCCCGACCACCGCTGGACGATGGTGCACCCCCGCACCCAGGCGCTACTGCCTGATCGCCCCTTGCTCGGCTTGCCTCATCGCCAGGCCCTGCCCGAGCTACCGGAAGCGCAACACGCCTTGTTTGACCAGGTGTACCGGAGCGGCCAACCCGTGCACGTCTACGAAGAGCTTCGGCGCTTCGACCGTTTTCACGAGGGGGAACTGCCCGATGAGTACTTCGACCTGACCCTCCAGCCCAAGTTCGATGCCGCTGGGCGCATCGAAGGCGTCATGAGCTTTGCCCTCAACGTCACGGAGCGCGTGCGCGCCCGCCAGCAGACCGAAGCCCTACAAGCCCAGGTACTAGCCGCCGCCCAACGGCAGGCCCAGGAGCGCGAGGCCCTGTTCCACATTCTAGCCGATACCCCCGCCGCCGTGGCCCTGCTGCGCGGGCCGCAGCACCGCTTCGAGTACGTGAACGCCGCCTACCAGCAGCTCTTCCCCGAGCGCCAGCTCACGGGCAAGTCCGTCGCTGAGGCGCTGCCCGAAACCCGAGAGGCCGGCTTTCTGGCCGAACTCGACCGCGTGTACCAGACCGGCGAAACCTTCTTCGGCCTGGAGCTGCCCATGCGGGTCCAGCCCGCGGACGGCCGCCCCATCCAGCAGGTGTACTACACCTTTACCTACCAAGCGTACCGCGAACACGGGGAGATTGCCGGCATCTCCATTTTTGCCTTCGACGTGACCGAGCAGGTGCAGGCCCGCCAGCAGCGCGAGGCCGAGCGCCGGCAGCTGCACCATCTCTTCATGGAGGCGCCGGCCCCCATTGTCATCCTCGACGGTCCGACGCTGGTGTTTCAGCTCGTTAACCCGGCCTACCAGCGCATCTTCCCCGGCCGCGCGTTACTCGGCAAGCCCGTGCTGGACGCGCTGCCCGAACTCCGCGACTCGCCCGTTCCAGCCCTGCTGCGGCAGGTGTACGCAACAGGCGCGTCCTACGTCGCCCAGGAGCTGCCGCTGCAGTTGGCCCGGCACGCCGGCGGCCCGTTGGAAGAAACCTACTGGACCTTCATCTACCAGGCCCGCCGCAACACGCAGGGCATCGTCGACGGGGTACTGGGCTTTGCCCACGAAGTCACTGACCAAGTACGTGCCCGGCAAAGAATAGAGGAAAGTGAGGCCCGCTTCCGGATCATGGCCGACGCGGCGCCCAACCAGGTGTGGGCCGTTAACCCCGACTCAACCATCCGCTACGCCAACCAAGCCTTTCTAGACTTTGTCGGCATGAGCCTGGCGCAGTACCAGCAGACAGGCTGGTCGGCCTACCTGCACCCAGAGGAACTGGCCTTGGCGCAGCAAACGCTGGAGACGGCCATCCGCACCCGCACCCTGTACCGGCTGGAGCACCGCATGCGGCGCCCCGACGGGCAGTACCGCTGGCTGTTGTCCCAGGGCGCCCCCAGCTTCTATCCCAACGGGGAGCTCTACGGCTACGTGGGCTCGGCCATCGACATTACGGAACTCAAACAGACCAACGAGCAGCTTACGCGCACCAACGTGGACTTGGACAACTTCATCTACACGGCCTCGCATGATCTAAAAGCCCCCATTGCCAACATCGAGGGCCTGCTCTACCTGCTACAGGAAGAACTACCGCCCGCCGTGGCCCAGACTGGGCAAGTCGGCCCTACCCTAGTCCGCATGCTCGACGCGGTGGAGCGGTTCAAGCGCACCATCAGCCACCTGACGGAGGTCTCCAAGCTGCAAAAGGAGCATGCCCCGACGATTACCTCCGTTAATCTGGCTGCCGTCATTGAGGACGTGCGCCAGGACCTGGCCCCCCTGCTGCAGGCCGCCGGGGCCAAGCTGCTGGTCGACGTGCCAGCCTTGCCCGCCATCCTATTCGCCGAGAAGAACCTGCGCAGCATCGTCTACAACCTGCTCAGCAACGCCCTCAAGTACCGCTCCCCCGATCGCACGCCTCATGTCGACATCCGAGCGCACGTGCGGGTAGGCTATACCGTGCTCGAAGTCCACGACAACGGCCTGGGCCTCGCCCCGGCCCAGCTGCCGCGGCTGTTCACCATGTTCCAGCGCTTTCACGACCACGTGGAGGGCACCGGCATTGGCCTCTACATGGTCAAGCGTATGGTCGAAAATGCCGGCGGCCGTTTGGAAGTGCACAGTCAACTCGGGGCCGGCACTACCTTTTTCGTGTTCCTGCCCCACACCACTCCCGCCCCCGATCGCTCCTTTCCCCTTTTCCCACCTTCCTAGCCGATGGCCCCTATCCCCTGCACCCTGCTGGTCGACGACGATGACACCACTAATTTCCTCAACCAAGCCCTGCTGCGGCGCCTGGCCGTTACCGATACCATCTTGGTGGCGGGCAACGGCCAGGAAGCCCTGGAGCTGCTGCATACCCACTGTGCTGCGGGCGCCTCACCTACCTGCCCGGCTTTGATTCTACTCGACCTGAAAATGCCGCGCATGAACGGAATCGAGTTTCTGCAAGCCTACGCCCGGCGCCCGACCACCGACAACCCGGCCGTCATTATCATCATGCTTACCACCTCGCTCAACCCGCAGGACGTCACGCGCATGCAGGACCTGCCCATTGCCGGCTACCTGACCAAGCCGCTCACCCGGGAGAAAATCGACCAGCTTGTTCAGCAGTATTTTGGGTATGGTGTCAGCGACTGCTAGCGAGCGCTCCCTCCTCAGCCAGCCAGCCAGAAAGGAGCCCTTAGCCCGCGCTTTTGATTTGGCACTACCCTTCCACGCCATCGGGTTTAAACCTTAGTTGGCGAACTCCCGCCGCTTTCGCTCGTCCCCGTCGATCAGGGCCATATGGCCCCTTTCGCCTGCCTCTTCGGGGCCAGCAGGCTACCTAAACCGACCCGGCTACTACAAGTCCTTAAGCCCCTTTCACCATCCTTAAGCGAACCTGCGAAAAGGTAACCAACCACTTTTCAGGGGGCAGTTTTGCCCCCATGACCCAATAGGTGGCCTATTTTCAGGTGAGTACCGCCCGGCAGGGACAAGCAGGTTTAGCGAAGCGCAACAAGCCGCGGTGCTCCGGTTCCTTCCGTCGGATGAAGGCAGCTTCCCGACCAGATTGGACCTTTTACCCGACCACCCCAGCGCTGGGACAGCCCGTCCCGGATTGGAGAGCTTTACAAGACGTGCCTTGGAACGCGCCGCACCGGCGCCTGCCTAATGGCCCCTTATTAGTCTGATGAAACAAACTGAGCTTGGCTCCCGCCTGTATGAGCCTGGAATAGCCATCCTCAGCTGCCTGCTTTCAGCAACCCGCCTAACTCGCTAAAGCACCCTTTAACAAGGGAATATTAGTATAGCATAACTATTGTTTTTGATTTATTATTGTCGCGCTTTTAGTATTCTTTTTCCTTCCGCTTATCACCTAAATTTACTCGTGCTCTTCCCTACTCCCTCCTGCTTGCTGCCGGTCGATGAGGCTCAGCGCTTGCAGCGTCTGCGCACCTATCATCTGCTGCACACTCCTCCCGAACGGGTCTTTGCCGAACTCGTCGCCTTAAGTGCCCACGTGTTTGGCTTGCCCATATCCCTGCTTGGGATCGTAGGGGCAGCAGACGTCGTTTATAAAGCCACGTACGGCGTACCTGGCTTGCGCGTGCTTCCCCGGGCCGAGACCTTCTGCGCGCTCACCGTATGGAAAAACCAGTCCGTCGTATTGTGTGACTTAACCCAGGCCCAGCAGGCGGGCTTACCCGAAGCAGCCGTAGCGACGGCGCGCGCCCGGAGCATGCGCTTTTACGCCGGGGCGCCGCTGCGCTTGCCCGATGCGCAAATCGTCGGCTCCTTGTGCGTGGCGGGCTATGCGCCCCGGTCTTTTAGCACGCCCGAGCAGCACTTACTCGAGCAGGTGGCGCAGGTGGTGAGCCAAACCCTTGCCGCGCGCTATACGTGTCTGACCAACCGGGAATTGGGCTGGGGCCATTGGGGGGTACTCGAAGACCAACTCGCCACGGAGGTCCAGACGCTGCGCGCCTGGGTGCAGCAGCGTCTGGCGCCGCTTGGGGGCGCCCTGCCGCCCGTGGTGTGCGCGCAGGTGCAACAGCGCTTATATGAGCTATACAAGCTGCTACAGCAATATCAGCCCGTTGACGCAGCTGGCCTCTAGGTGTGCGCGGCGGAAGTCCGAACCCGCTGAGGAGAGCCGTGGCTGTTGCATAACTCCTCGAGGAGATCTTCAAAGATGGCGTTAACGAGAGGAAAGCCCTAAAAATCGCTTGAAGTAGCATTTCAGGTTGCGAAATCGCCCATTTAACCGGCACTAGCTGTCATACGGAGACTTCTGCAACAGCCACGGTCCTTTTTTGGAGGGCCCTCAACACTTATTATGATTGGGGATAGACTACGAAATCATGGAAGGGTGTTGCTTCTTTGCCCTCAATAAAAACGAGTGGATAATCAAATTCCCCATCAATTAAGACGGATACTGAATCTGCCTCATAGAAAATGATCTGGTAGCCGCCCTTTAACTCAGGTGGCTGTTCCAGCTTCAATATTTCGCCTAGGCGCAGGTAGTATATCTCCGCCCAGGGCTCTAGCTGCACAGCGAGCTTAGGCTGAATCTGATTCTTCAAATCGAATACATTCATGGTTCGCAAACCTACTGTGGCTGTTGCAGAACTCCCCGGCTAGCTTGGCAACTGGGTAGACGAGCAACTAGGCACCTGTAAACAACGCGTTTGATAGCCTTATGAGCTTCGTTCAACTCGTCAAGCATTCGCTTATAACATGTGCGCTGAGTTCTGCAACAGCCACTACTGTTTTTCGAATACCTTTCCTACCTACGCCAATAGCCCCGAAAACAGGGTTTTTGAGGCCGTTTTGCTGTAGGGTTTTTCGAACGAACAGATAGCAGGCCGTTTTGAAGTCTAGAAGTTGCTATTCTTTATACGGCCGGCTCTGCCCCTCCTCCGTCACGATCCAGCTTCTGCGTTGGTGCATTATTTCCCGTTGAGTAAGAAACAGGGTCCAAGCCGAAGGACTCAAATGGTCGCGGAAGAAAGAGGTGAATGGCTCGTTGTAGTAATAAACCTCCGTAAACAGCTCGAGCACAATCGCTTCCTCGGTATATGTCCCGCCTACCTCTAGGGAATGGTTGATAAAGGTCAGGACTTGTCGTTGCTCCTCTAGGGTGCGCGCTGGCTGAAAGAAAAATCGTCGTATATCACCTAATGCCATATAGGGACCATACTCCTCATCGCATACGCCGCCTAGGGCAGGGATCAGGGCATTGGCGTGTTGCGCCAACTTATCAAAATAGTCGCGCGAACTTAGCATAGTACGCAGTAGCAGGTGGAAGGGGAGTCATACGCCAAGCTAGTGGAGCACCTGAGCAGCCCGGCTGGTGAGGGGTAGAAGCAGGTATCGGAGGCTTTCGCTACCCAAAGTAGGCACTAGAATCACTGTCCATTACTCAGTGCTAGTACTAGGTAGGATAGCGGGAAGAAGATGCAGAAAGGCCTTTCCCGAGCAAGTGGGGTGTTGTTAAACAAATAGGGTAAAACCTCCGACTCGACTCTACGCAGGTTTGTTCGGCGGCTGCCAAGCCGCAATCAGGTCCGCGTCACAAGAGGCTTCTGCGGCCCCGAACTACTCCCAACGGGCCGCCTGCTGCTACACCTTCAAACGACCAGCCGCTACTCCTCCCACAGGTGCCGCCCGCCCCGGGTGACGTAGCCCTTCGGGCTGCGCGTAACTCCTTGCTCGGTAAACGGGCTGCTCAGCCCCCAGAACGCGTTCGGATTCCATTCCTGCAGCCCCGGCAACAAATAGCTATGGCCCTGTAAGCGGAAGAGGGTGCTGAACGCCTGGTCGTCGTCGCGGTAGCTGCCCACAAACCAGCCGTCGTGGGCCCAGGTAAGGGAGCTATACGCCGGGGTAATGGCCCGGAAAGTAGTGTCGAGCAGTTCCTGGCGGCCATCGGGACGGCGGTGCAGGAATACGTGCAGGTCGGGGCGCACCGGCGCGGCGGGAAGGTTGCGGTGGTGCAGGCCGTAGATGCCCAGTTCCCCGTATGGCAACACCCCGTACGTCAAGCTGCCACGGGTTTCGAATAGCACCCGCCCGGCCGCATCGACCACGCGGGGGCAGGCATCGTTGAAGCAAGGTGTGTCGTAGCCGCCGTTCACTAGCGCCCAGCCCTGGGGTAAAAAATGGCCCTCTGCCTCTTGCCAGGGCAACTGTTGCCGGCCCTGCGCGTCGAGCACCGTCCAGCGGCTCTTGGTCTGGTAATAGAACTGCCTAGGCGCTGAGTACACCCGGTAAAAGCGGCCACGGGGGAAGTCGTAGTAGTCGCCCTCGTAGTACACGCCCTGGGCCAGCTCCCGGCCCTGCGGATTAACAAAGTACACCTGGCCCTGACGGCGGAAGCTCCCGTAGCCGGCGTGCACGGCCAGCACCGAATCGTAGCGGCAGGGCACTACTTCCCGGCCCGAGTGCCGGCTCACCAGGCCGTAGCGGCCGTTGCGCCGGGCTATCAGCAGGGCCGTGTCGGGCCGCACCTGGTCGGTGCTGCTGCGGTCCGGCGGCACCAGGTGGGTGGCGTAGCCCGCTTCAAAATCGTTGTGCTGACGACGCTTGTCGGCGCGGATAAACGGCTGGTAATCCGAGTACCACAGGCCCGTGTACCGGCAGGGCAGCACCCAGCGGCCGCGGGCATCGAGCAGGCCTTGCAGGGAGTCGACCCGCGCCCAGGCCCGGCCGCCCCATACCGGCCCGGCGTCGCTGAGGCCGAGGTCGGCGAAGGCCAGCCGACCGGCAGCGGTCAGAAACTGCACCACCGGGCCGGCCGGCGTGGCGTGCAGACGGCGCACCAAGCCGGCTTCGTCGGAGTGGCTGAGCGGCTCGGCCTGCGGGCGCAGCGTGAAACGGCCCGCCGTGTCGAGAACGGCCCAACGCAGCCGGCCCAGATGCCGCAGCTGCACGGTGGCCACGCCGCGCCGAAACGGCGAATACGCCCGAAAGCGCGCCGCCGTGACTTGCCGGCGGCGCACGTTGAGCACGCCGAAGCGGTTAGGTTCGGGATAGAACTTGTCGTTGTCGTCTACCCATCGGGGTCCGGCCGGGGCGTACCACAGGTGACCCTCACTCAGGTCGGCCAAGGCACGGTAGCGGTGCGGGGTAAGCAGGCGGGTCGTGGAGTCCATTAAGGCCAGGGGACCGTAGGTGTTGTGGGTCCGGATGTCGTGGCCGCGGGTGGTATAGGACTTCAGCACCAGCGCTTCACCGAAATAGCCGTGGCCCAACTGCTCCCGCACCCGGCGGCGGTTGGCCGTATCCAGCGTGGCGAGTAGCTGCTGCATACTAAGCCGGCCACTTTGCTCCGGGCGTTGGGGCTGTCCCAGCAGCCAGCGCCGCTGCCAGGGCAGCAGCGCTGGCTGCCGCTCGGTTTCGGCGGGCGTGTGCACCTGCCAACGGCCGTCGGAACTGGGAGCCGCGAAATGAGGGTAGCGCACCAACAAGTACTCGCCCTGGGCGTTTAGCAGCAAGTAATCACGCCAGTAATGGGGATGCTCTCGGGTGGCTGCCGCTACGTAGGGAGGTTTGGCCTGAATGCGCACCAGTCCGTCCTGAAACAACGGCAGGTAGTCAGCGAAAGGTGCTACCACCAGGCGGCCGGTGGTATCGGCGTACCCCCACTGCGGGCCACGGCGATACGGTACCAGTTGCTGGCCCTCAGCCGGCGTGGGACGCAGCGCTGCTACTTGGTGAAGTAAATAGCCCCCGGGGGGCAGGGCCTGGGCCGCAGCCGGCCCGGCCAGCAGCCAAAGCAACAAGAAGGGAACTATTGGCATCGAGCAAAGTAGATTAGGGTCTTGAGCCCGAGTCGGAGGTTTTACCCTATTTGTTTAACAACACCCTTTTTAAGGATGTATAGAAATCCCGCCCCTGGGGCCCGCCCAGGGCTTACGCACCAAAATTAGCGAAGTGCTTCTGAGGCGTCTAGTGCCATTTTAAACCAGCAATAACGGTCCGGCTTTCAAACCGGATATGCCTTTGCGCGCCAGAAAAGAAGGTTGACATTTTTGATGCGTAAGCCCTGATGCACGAAGTGGTTGTAGTATTGCGATGCTCGTGGTGGTGGGCTTATTATTCGCCCTCCATATGCTGGCTAAACACGCGGCTACTCTCTATTATCTGCGCTAATGACCGAGTTAGTAGGGAAGGCGGGTGGGCCCTCGCTCACTACTGCACCCGCTGAATCGCGTGTGCCAGTAGTTCGTCCTGGGTAGCCGTTCCTTCACTCGCCGCGCGGTAGTCGGCGGGCACAAAGTCCTCCCGGGGCTGCCCGTTTACTTGCAGCAGCTGCTCTTCGCCCAAATCTACCAAGGCATCGCACTGCCCCAGCTTTTCGTTGAACAGCGCCCCAAGCAAGTCGGCCAGTTCGGACCCAGCCGTGGGTACGCCCAGCGCCGCGAACCCCACCAGCAAGCCTTCCCCCATGCTGCCCGTCCAGTGGCCGCCCAGCACCACGACCTTGCCGGCATAGTAGGGCGCCAGGGGCAGCACGTACTCCACGAACTTGCGGGGCACGCCGTAGCGCCGCTGCTCACTTGGCACGATGTGGACCTGGTAGGGCTTTTCCACTTGCACAAAGTGCCCCATAATGCCCCGTGCCACGGTGGTGTTGCCGCCGCTGGGCGTGTTGCGAAAATCCAGCACCAGGCCGCCACCGGCCGGTACCTGCTGCACGGCGGCCTGAAAGGCCGCGATGGTGGCATTGTTGCCCAGCGAGTTATTGAAGCGGATGATGGTGACGGCGCCCTGGTGCGTCACGCGCAGGGGCGGGGCCGTGCGCAGGCGCTGCGCTTGTTCGCCGGGGGAGCGCAAGCGGTAGGTCTGCGGCGTCCGCCCCGCCGCCAGGGTCAGCTGCCGGGCGTGCTGCCGCCGGCCAGCCAGGGCACTATTGAGCCCGGCGTCCGCCTGCACCGCCGAGAGGGCCGTGAGGGGGCGGCCCATGACCTGCTCGATGGCCGCCTGGGGAGTGAGGCCTTCGATGCGCAGCACCTGCGCGCCCGGCCGAATGCCCTGTTGCGCCGCTTCGCTCTCTTGCCGCACGTCCACGAGCGTGGCCCGGCCAGCTTGGTAGTGCGCCACCAGGTCGGAACTGCTGGGCACCACGTTGTAGTCCAGCGAATCGAGCGGTCCGATAATAAAATGCGGGTCCGCGAAATTGTGGGCGATGAGTTGCAGCACCTCGCGAAAGGCCGCTTTGGTGGGCGCGGCCTGCGCCGCCGGGGCGAAGGCTTGCAGAATGGCCTCGCCGTCCACGCCCGGTCGCGTGAAGTAGGCGTAACGGATGCGCAGCAGGTCCGTAAACTCCGTCCAAGCAGCCCGTGCGTCAAAGGGCTCGTCCGGTCGATGGCCTGTGCGGGCTGACGCTGCGGCAGTACGGGGTACGGGTGGGCGGGCCGCGACCAGGTGGCTGGCGCCCAGCGTCAACCCGAGCACTAAGCGGAGGTAGTAGGAAGGTAAAACGAGGCGCATGGGCGAAGTAAGCAGGCGTAACGAGGCAACTGGCCTTGGAAAAGGGGAACAGCGGCAAAGGTCTGCCGGCTAGCCTCCGTAGTCTTGTACGTTTGTGCAGGCCAGGGCCCGGTACTGGCCGGGGCTGACCCCGACCACGCGCTTGAAGTGGTGGCTGAAGTGGCTCTGGTCGCAGAAGCCGGTTGCCAACGCGGCCTCGACCAGCGAGGCCCCCGCCCGCAGCAGGTGCCGGGCCTGGGCGAGCCGCCGCTGGGTGAGGTAGGCCTGCGGGGGGAGGCCGGTGGCCTGGGTCACGGCCCGCGTGAACTGAAAGCGGCTTAGCCCCGCCGCGGCCGCCAGCGTCGCAACGGTCGGGACTGAGCCCAGCGCGGGGGAAAGTTGCCGCATCAAGGGGGGCAGCTCCCCCAGCCAGGAGCCACCCGGGGGCGGGGCAGCCGCGGGCTGACCGTGCCGCCGCACCAGTTCGCGGAGCGCGTGCGCGAGTTCGTCGGTCACCGCGGGCGAGTACCCCTGGCGCTCCAGGCGCTGGTGCACCCGGTGCAGGGCGGTGTACAAGGCCGGGTCGTCGAGTCGGGGCCGGGGGAAGGCGGGCAGCCCGTAGCCGGCCGGGGCCACGGCTTCGAGCCAGGCGGGGGCCAGGTAGAAGCTGCGCAGCTGCCAGGACTGCCCCGGCGCGTGGGCGTAGTTGGTGTGCACCTGCCCGGGATTTAGTACCACTACCTGGCCCGGTTCCACGTGCTGGGGCGGGACGCCGGGTAGGGCCAGGGTTTCGCGGCCCTGCTCCTGCAAGGATAGACAGTAGCCCGCGTGCGCGTGCCAGGGAAAGACTTGCCGCTGGTAGCGGCCCGTAAGTAATTCTACTGCTGGCAGCGTTGGTACGTACCATAAACGTCCCGTGTCGAGTTGCATAGTCAAACTTACGGCCAGGCAACTCATATCATAGAGCTTCTCTGTTCAACAAAGTGTGCCTTATAGAATAGTGCTGATTAGCCTAGCCCAGCTATCCCTAGCAACCACTTTGCTGGCCTAAGAAATAGGTTCCAAAAAGATAAACCTGCCGGCTCACGGAGCTAGCCTTTGGGAACCTGGCAGCAAAGTCCGGGAAAACGCTGGAGAGATGGCCTCGGTTAAAAGTTTGGTACAGAAGCTAAGCGAGCTGCTGCCAAACAGGCAGCCACCCGCTAAAATTTGTTCTTTGACCTAAACGGGGGGTTCTCGTTACAATGGGGCGAGAAATTGCGGTAATGGTCTCGTTATCTCACAAAGTAGTCCCGAGGTGATTCATTGATTCGTGAGACGGCAACTAAAGTAACTTAATCAGAGGATAAAGGATACATTCTGTCCAACCATCACTTGCCTCAGCAAACGAACATCTAATGGGATGCCAGCAAAATGCACTGATAGACAATGCATGGAGGCTTACCGTAATTTCCCGCCCCGTTGTAACGAGAACCCCAACTCTTGCGCACTAATCTTCTCCGCCCGCAACGTGTCCAGCAGCGCCGACCGGTCCGTGGCTGTGGCCAGCGCCTGGTGCAACGCTTCCTTTACCTCATGCTTGGCTTTGTCGGCCCCTTTCAAAAGCTTCGGGTGCTGCTTCTCCACCCGCAGCCCCTGGGGCGGGGTCAACTCGTGCCGCTGAATCAGTTTGGTCAGCGCCTCCTTCGACCGCAAAAAGCTGTTGCTGTCGCTAATCGTGTGCCCGTCGTCCGCTCGGTTGGCAATGCTGTGGACGTGCTCGTGGCCGGGACGGTCGCAGTACCGGATGATGGCGTACTGCGTCCCGGTCAGTTTCATCTCCTGCATGTAGTCCTCGGCAATCGTCCGCATCTTCTCGCCCGTTAGCTTCGCCGCGTCGTTGGGGTTAAAGCTGAGCGAAGTATGCCGCACAGCCTTACCCAACTCGAGGTGCAGCTTCCGGCCCCGGCGCTGGGTCGTGGAGCGCAGTTTCGGCGGGCTCAGCAAGTACCGCCGCGTGGCGGGCCGCGACTACGAAACCAACCCCCGGGTGAGTGAGGCCATTATCAAAGCCTGTTTCTGCCAGCTAATGCTACGCCAACTGGCTAAAGGTCCTCCACCTAAACATAGCAATTGATTTATCCTACTACCTCGTAGCGGCTTTTATACCCGCCGCGTAGTAGGTTGAATGGAGGCAATGGTGCCAATGAGACGTTCCTTGTCGGCCAACTGCGAGTGTAGCTGCGCTGCCTACTTTTTAGGAGGCCATTGCTTGGGGGGAGGATTATGAGCGTTGGGGCGGCGGAATAGTAGGTAAAGGAGGAGGGCGATGCCGATTACTACATACATCATAATAGACAACCCCTTACCTATGAGGTGTCCAGCATAATCGATGAATTCGGCGTGGGCGACTGCTGGCAAGCTGCATAGTAGTAGGATTGCCGCGAAGCGTAATAATCTGTACTGCATATCAATTAGGTCAATTAAACCCAACCCGCAGCAAGTCCAGCATCTGGTCTTTGCCCTCGATGATGGTCTGAGGTGGTCGGGTGTCAGTGGAGACCGAGCTAAGGTAGGTTATTGAAGCGGTAATGGAGTTCGATTGTACGCTTCCCACCGGAGTGAACCAGTGGGCAAGGGAGAAAAGTCGTGGCGACGTTACCCATCATCGGCTAGGCTATTTCCAAGTGGCACCAGTACGCCACACCTTAGTATATAGTCACCTGGAAGCAATGGCTGCCAGCGTTACTGAAACGCGTTCATACAAACGCTGGACTTGCTTCTGGTTGAAGGTTTCCCCGCGCGGGGCCGTAAAGCCGAGGGCATTCAACTCCCCACCAGTTGACGAAAGCTCGCGCCCGGCGGGAGGCAATTCCACCCGAGACTAGCTCATTTAGGCGGTATATGTGCCGCTACGAGTAATCCCCAATTCCAGGCTTTTACTACCACCTTACGCTCGGCAACTGGGCCGTATCTTCGCTGGGTCTATCCCACTCCTAGGGTTTATTCTATGCCCACCACGTTGGTCTCGTTGCCGCTGTTCAATGCCCTCCCCGGGGCCTATCTCCTGCTCTCACCCGCCCTCTATATTGAGGCAGTGACGGAGGCTTATCTAGCCGCGACTCACACGCAACGCGACCACCTGGTGGGCAGATTCCTGTTCGATGCCTTGCCGGACCGGGCGCACGCCCCCGAAGCCCAGGCGGAGCGCAACCTACGCGCCTCTTTGGCGCAGGTACTCGCCACCAGGCAGCCCCACGAGATGGCCCCGCAGCGCTACGACCTGCCCGACCCTACCCAGCCCGACTGCTTTCTGGAGCGGTATTGGCTGCCGCGTAATACCCCAGTGCTCGACGACCAAGGCCAGGTAACCCTTATTATTCATTCTACCGTCGACATTACGCTGCAAGTGCAGGCCGAAACCCGGCTACACGAAAGCCAGGGCCGCGAGCAGGCGCTGCGGACGACTGCCGCGGCGCAGGCCGAGGCCCTGGCAGCTACGCAGCAGCAGATGCAGGCGCGCGAAACATTCTACCAACTCTTTGCCCACACGCCGGCCGCTATCTGCATCCAGCGCGGGCCAGCGCACCGCTTCGAGTACGTCAATGCGGCCTACCAAGAGTTTTTCCCCGACCGGCAGCTGCTAGGGCGACCAGTAGTCGAGGCGCTGCCCGAAATCGGACCGGCTGGCTTACTGCCCCTGCTCGACGGCGTGTACCAGACGGGCGAGACGTACTTCGGCCATGAGATACCGCTACGCCTGGCCCAGGCCGACGATTCGCCGAACCGCCAGCGGTATTTCACCTTCACCTACCAGGCCTACCGCGAAGCCGGCGAAATTGTGGGCATCTCTACCTTCGCCTATGAGGTGACGGGGCAGGTGTTGGCCCGCCAGCAGGGGGAGGCGCACCAACAGCAGTTGCGGGAGTTGTTCGAACAGGCGCCGGTAGCCATCAGTGTTTTTCGCGGCCCTGACTACGTCCTGGAAGTTGTCAACCCCTTGATGGGCGCTATGTGGCACCGCGCGCCCGCGCAGTTGGTAGGCCGACCGTTTTTTGAGGCCCTGCCCGAACTGGAAGCGCAGGGAGTACGTGCGCTGCTGGAGGAGGTCGTGCGCACTGGGACGCCCTGCCGGGTGCAGGAGTGGGAAGCGCCGGCTGCGGACCGTGCGAGCGGGCCGCGGTTTTTCAACTTCGTCTACCAACCCCTGCGTGATGAGCACGCCCGAGTCGCGGCCATAGCCTGCGTGGCGACCGACGTGACGGACCAGGTGCTGGCCCGGCGCGGCAGTGAGCACAGTGCCCGCGAGCTGCGGCTGCTCGCGGACGCACTGCCCGCCCTCATTGCCCGGGTCGACCGCCAGGAGCGCTACGTGTTTGCCAATCAGGCCTATGAGCGCTGGTACGGACGGCCCGCCGCCGAGCTGGTTGGGCGGCCCGTGCGCGAGGTCATCGGGGAACGGGCCTACCAACGTGGGCAAGCCAACCGGGCGCGGGCCCAGGCAGGCGAGCGGGTCGACTTTGACGCGACCAACTATCAGTCCCGGGCAGAGCAGCACATCCACGGCAGCCTGATTCCCGCCGAGCAGCCCGGTAGTCCAGGAGGGTACTACAGCCTCATTTCCGACGTGACCGGCCTGGTAGAGGCGCGGCGCGCCGCCGAAGCCAGTGCCCGGCGGGTCCAGGCGCTGGCGGACGAGCTACGAGCGGCCAACGAGCAGCTCACGCGCGCCAACGTGGATTTGGACAACTTTATTTATATGGCCACGCATGACCTGCGGGCCCCGATTACCAATGTGGAAGGACTGCTCCGGGTCTTGCAGGAGCAGGTGCCCGTGGAAGGCGCGCCAGCGGGCCTCGTACCCCAAGTGCTGGCCATGATGCAGGGGGCGGTCGAACGCTTTCAGCTGACCCTAACGCAGCTGACCGATATTGCCCGGCTCCAGCAGGCGCAAGCGCTCGAAGCGGTCGACTTAAGTGCCTTAGTGGCCGACGTACGCCTGGATTTAGCGCCGCTATTTGCCGAAACGCAGGCCCAATTAGTAGTGGACGTAGCCACCTGTCCCCGCGTCTCCTTTACGCCCGCCCATTTGCGCAGTATCGTCTATAACCTGCTCAGCAACGCCCTCAAGTACCGCCACCCCGACCGGCCGGCAGTGGTCCACCTGCGGACTCAGTGTACCGCCACGCAGGCCATCGTAGAAGTACAGGACAATGGGCTCGGGTTGGACGAGCGCCAGCAAGCGCAGCTGTTTCGCATGTTTCAGCGCCTGCACCCCCACGTCGAGGGAACCGGCGTTGGCCTCTACATGGTCAAGCGCATGGTCGAGAACGCGGCCGGCACGATTACGGTGCATAGCCAGCTGGGCGTGGGCTCCACCTTCCGGGTCACCTTACCCCTCGAAGCGGAAGGGCCTGCATAGCACGCCAACTCTTCCCCGAGGAGGTCACGTCTTAACCGGAAGGGGTCGAGCGCGTACGCAAAGTCTGGCCGTCAAGGGGACAAGGACCATCACCTTAGCAGCAGCCCTGGCCGCTAGCTACCGAAATAAAAGGAAGTGCCAGCAGTTATCCGGACGAAGCGGCCGGCAGGGCGCTACTTGGGTATAACAGGCTACGAAATAATACGTTAGTAGGCCCTTCCCTTCACAATCTTTTTTTGCCACTGGCTTATGTCTCACCCCTACCAAGCTTTTGATGCGGCAACCGAAGTGAACGGGGCCACTATTCAACTGGTGCTGACGGCGTATGACGTGCCCCCAATCGGCACCCTGCTCCTGACCAAACACGGTCTGCCCGCCCGGCCGCAGGCACAGCGCTGGTATCCGCTGCAAGCGTGGTTAAACGTGCTCGCCGACTTGGAGCAGCGCGTCTGGGAGGACACGCTTTATACGGCCGGCCTGCGCGTGATTGACCAGTGCGTCTGGCCCCCTCATCTATCGAGGCCTTAGCTGCCTTGGAGCACGCGTGCCGGGCCAACATCCGCGGCAAGGATATTGGCTATTACCAGGTAGATGAGCTCGGCCCGGGTCACCTACGGGTGCGCTGCCTCACGCCCACCCCGGCTACGTTTGAGCAGGGAATCCTCACCGGGCTGGCCCGCCGCTACCAGCCGCCCCACGCCCCGCGCATCCGGGTGGAGGCCGAGTCCACCCCACCCGGCGCGCCACCCTTGCTCAAGTGGTTTCAAATAAGCTGGTAGCCCTCGCCTTATTCTCCGACGATAGGGAGTATAGGATACGCTCGTACTGCCAGGTAGGCTACTGCCCGCCAGGCAGGCCTATCCACTCAAAAAGCCGGCCCGTTGCCAGCGTCGCGTTCGGGCGCGTTGCCTGAATACAGGTACTGCCCGCGTAGGGTGATATTAGGCTGCCTCAGGTACGCTTAAGTAACGCTTATCGTACCTAAAGTCTGTTTCAAAAGCCCCGTCGATCAGATAAGGCTTTTTGATGACGTTATGAAGCGCAGGCAGCACAATTGTTGCTGTTAGCCTAAAGGTATAGTGTTATCCTTCGTGGGCTGGTGCCAGATTTCACGCTTTTCAGTAACTGCACATTGGGGGATTGGTTACCCGCCTCTTTACTGATACTGTTTGCCAACCTTCTCTTTCTTCACAACTAGGGAGTCTCAAAAGTTGTGGTGGCTGTGGCAGAACATGAACGGTCGTGTCTGTTGCAGAACGCCGCCTCAGACCTCACGCGGGGCTTATGGTGACTAAACCAGGCGTGCAAACCATCCCTGAAATTGCTTCTAGTGGCTTTCTGTGCTAGCTGCGAGCGCTTGTCGAATGAACCGGAGGGTTCTGCAACAGCCACGACCGTTTACTAAACGTAAAAAGCTCCTCTGTTTCTTTTGACTGGTCGTCTGCCGCAGGTAAAATCTTCCGTACTAGGCCCTGGCCTAATTACTCTTTTGCACTAAAGCCCGCGTGACCTGTCCAGCGGCTTCGATGGTCAGTACGTAGCTGCCGGTAGGATAGGGCTGTAGGTCAAAGACTAACGTGTTAGGGCCGGCCTGTATCGGGAGGGCTCCGGCGTGTACTACTTGGCCCGTCGTGCTGGCCAGATGCCAGCGGCCGGTCATCGTCGCCGCGCCTTCCCAGGTTAGAGTCAGGCGGTCGCCGGTCGGGTTAGGATAGGCGGACAGGGCACTTGAAACTACGGTAGGCGGGGCCTGCACGACGACCGGGCTGTAGGTAAACGTGCCACCCGTGTCGAACTGCTGGAGGCGATAGTAGCCCGTGGTGCGCAACGGGGATGCGTCCAGGTACTGGTAAGCTTGGGGGGTGGAACTGGTGCCCGCCCCCGCGACCCGCGCCAGAGTGGTAAACAACTGCCCATCAGCCGAGCGCTGCACGGCAAACCCCGCATTGCGTTGCTCGCTGGCCGTGGCCCAACTCACCGCCACCCCCGTGCCCTGCGGCGCCGCCCGAAAGTTGGTGAGCGTGACGGGCAGCGGCTGATACGTACCCAACACGACAAATTCCCACAGCGAATACCCAAACTGGGTCGCGCGCTTCAAACCGCGCATGCGGACGTATCGGCCGGTCTCGGCCACGTCGAACACGTTCGTTTGCTGCGCATTACCCACCACTAATTTGATGCCACGCCACGTCTGGGCGTCATCCGAAACCTCCAGCTTATAGTCGACGGCGTACGCTGTTTGCCAGTACAAGCCAATCTGCGTGATAGCCGCCCGGCTTAGCAAGTCCACGTAGAGGTAGCTCGAATCAGGGTGCGGTTCATTGGCGTAATCGCTCCCCCAGCGGAGGTTGGCGTCATCATCAAACGCCTGGCTGACGGGAAAGCCCTGCTGCGACGTGGACGCCGTACCCATCTTGCCCAGGGCTAGGTTGTCACTGGCCGAGTAGCTGTATACCTCGAACTCGTAGATGGAATAGCCATACTGCGTGGCCCGCGCCGAACCCGCTAGGCGGACGTAGCGCACGCTGGCCGAGGCATTAGCGGAAGTGGTCAGTAAGTGGGCGTACTCGGTGGTCGTCGAGCTGTTTCCCTTTTCCGACACGACGGTGGTCCACGTACTGTTATCGGCCGAGACGTCGAGGGTAAAGTCTTGGCCGGTGGCAGTTTCCCAGTATATGCGAATGCGGTCCACCCGTTGCAACGAGCCCAGATCTACGACAAAAGACTGGGGGTCACTGTAGGCACTTTCCCAGCGCGAGTTCGAGTTTATAGTTCGGTCACCATCGACCGCATTAGCGGCCGAGTGCCCATTGATCTCCGACGAGGCCGTGGCTTCTTTATTTAAAGCTAAGTTCTGCGCGAGGGCGGGACTAGCGAGTAGCAGGAAGCACCCAGCTAACCAAGTCAGGCAGGCATTCGGATAAGAAGTCATCAAATTAGGTAGTAAGCGTTTATCAAAAATATAGGGCTATAAAGTACTGCGCAGATTTCAGGGCGTATCGTGGTTTTTAGCTCCTAGAGTAAGAGTCTCTACGTAGAAAAATATCAATAATGACCCCACCTTAAAGGTAGTCAAGCAATATTGCTTTTTCAAGACTAGTCCGAGAAGTCACCTTATGTTATTTAACTATTCCGGGAAATAAAAAGCTAGATAATCTAGTCGGTAATGTTCATAAAATCTCGCTTAGCTCCTCTCTTTCAACAAGCATTAAAGACTAGGTATCTCTTGCATTGATCGGTTTAAGCAAATAGCTTCTATCGCAGCTAGGCCACTGCTACCAATGACACATAAAAAGTCATCGAAGCCGCCGTATACTTGGCCAGCGTCATCCATGAAGAGCACCAGATGCCCCGTATATACTTCGCCAATGACACACAGCTGCGAACTGCCAACACGTTGAGCATACAGCTCCTGTAACCGAGATGGATCGAATCGAGCGCTCGAATCACACGCAGCTAGGTCGAGCACTTCTAGCCTCTCACGTCTCTTGAATCTTACCAGTAAGTCGCCAAACTCCTCTAGGAAAGCGGCCACTGCTGGAAACCACGCGTAGCCTTGGCCGGTGAGATAAGCGCGATACTTAAGGAGCGAAACTTTACGCCCAGCATACCAACCAGCTTCGGTTAGATAAGAAAGGGTTGCCGGTGAAAAGCTGCTCATATAGTGATTTTGCTGCAGCAAAATAAGGCCTGATAAGCGCCCGTTATGGGGCCTTATTAGAAGGTCAGCACGAGGAACCTATGCGTAATCGAGCGCGTCCGGACTCATCCGACTCGCCGTAAAGTCGGCCCAGTCGACAAAAAAAGTGGTGTGCGGATAGCGCCCATTGCCGGGCCCGCTCCAGGTCAGGTGCACCACTGCCAACTGGGTATCTGCTAGTTCTAGCAGCACGTCATCCGTGGCACCATGTCTCCCTATGGGCGTGAGCTTTCGACCAAACAAGGGGTGTCCTGGGACAAGCTCGGAAGCTACTTGCTGCTGTAAAGTTGCCCGGGCGCTTTCTGGGAGGGCAGCCCACGGTTCTTGCCAGAGAAGGGCCATTTGGGTCAAGTGGAAAAAGCTACCAAGTAGGGCTGGTAGCCTAAACAAAACTTACAAGCCCTACCCTGAACTATTATTAATGCGAAATAGAAGGTGATCAGTGGCCCCTGAGACATTTTAAGAAGGAGGGATTGTCTTTTGTGACAACGCGGGGAGTTCTGTAAGGGACCCTGTAGCGGTTCTCACCTGCCAGCAGCAACCAGTTGTATCGTCCCTCGGCAATAAAGTAGCTACAGGACAACTAGGCGCTGAGTGGCAACGAAGCCTGCTGGTCCAGCAACGCGCAGCAAGTAGAGGCCCGTCGGCTGTTGCCCTATTTCTACCGCTATGTCACTGCCATTAGGTGCGGCCAGGGGCTGCGTTAGAATGGTGTGACCAGTTGCATCAATTAGGGAGAGCTGCAACCCTACCTGCGGGGCACCAACTGGCAAGCGCAACTGACAGGTTGTGCGGGTAGGATTTGGGTAGATAGCGACCGAATTAGTCTGGCTCGGGGAGGTGGTTGCCGTGACTACATTATAACTAAACTTAACCACCCAGTAGTCTGCTCCCCCTTGACTTGCCTGGGTTTTACTGCCTGAAATGCCGGAACTAGAATGCCCGCCCACGATATAATTCCCATCGCTCGTCGGTTGGAGCGCAAATTGATAATCGTCAGCGTTACCGCCGAAGGTGACATCGGACAGTTTAGTGCCGTCGGCAGCCATCTTGACTATCCAGTAATCATAGCCGCCCTGCGCGTCTTGCGTCTTATCGCCACTGCTAGTAGAAGACGACAGGCCCCCCAGCAAATAATTGCCATCGCTGGTTGGGTGGATGGCATACAAATAGTCTACTTTATCGCCCCCAAATACCTGTTCCCACAGCTTCGTACCCGCCCCATCTATTTTTACGATCCATTGATCTAGCCCCCCTTTGCTGGGTAAGGTCTTGTTGCCACTAATCCCCGAAGACGAGTAGCCGCCTAATAAGAAGCCCCCATCAGGGGTCGCTTGGATAACCTTAAGCCGGTCGGTATTACTGCCACCATAAACGCGGTCCCATTGCTTGGTGCCCGCCGCATCAATCTTGATCAGCCACATATCCCCGGATCCTTGTGAAGCTTGCGACTTATCGCGGCTGATCTCCGCAGTGGATTCTCCCCCTAGCAGGTAGCCCCCATCTGCCGTCGGTTGGATCGCGTTGAGGATACTGATGCCTGCGCCGCCGAAACTCTTGTCCCAGAGTTTGGTGCCGGTCGCATCAATTTTGACGAGCCAGTAATCAATGCCTTGCGCTAATTGGGTTTTTTCCCCGCTGACGTTCGACGCCGAATAGCCCCCCAGCAGATAGCCCCCATCGCTGGTGGCCTGCATGACGTAGAGTTGATCCTCGGCATCTCCCCCATACGTTTTGTCCCAGAGCTTAGTGCCGGTCGCATCAATTTTCACTACCCAGTAGTCTCCCAGCCCACGATTCGCCTGGCTTTTTTCACCTCCTACACCGGAGGCGGAAATACCGCCTAATAGAAACCCGCCATCCGGGGTGGGCAGTATGGTCCGTAACAGATCGCCGTTCGGTCCACCGTACGCTTTATCCCAGAGCTTATTACCCGCTGCATCTAGCTTTACGACCCAATAATCGTAGTCGCCTCGGGTCGGCTGGGTACGGTCACCGCTGGTACTAGATTTGGAGTAGCCCCCGACCAGACAGCCGCCGTCAGGCGTTGGTTGGAGGGCATAAGACGCTTCATCGCCCTCTCCCCCAATCGTTTTATCCCACTGCTTGCGCCCGATTTGCCCAGCAGCCGGCACACTGCTCAAGAGCCAAAGACTAAGTAAGAAGAGGGCACAGGAGCGCCCGAGGATACGCGGGCAACGCAGAAAGGAAAGTACAGCTGTTCGCATACGCGGGAGTATAGGGAAATTTGAATTAGCTCCCAATGTACTCTAGCGCCAGGATAGGTCCTGCAGGCAGCAAAAGTGTTAGGGAGGTGAGCCTAGTCAGCGCCAGACAAACTACGCATGCGCTTCTTTTCAACTACCTGAAAAACATAGGTATAAAATCCACAGTGGCGGGTGGCGCCCAGAGAAGGCTCCTTCCGAAGCCTCATTACCGATAATGGCTTGCCGCAGCCCGAAGTGCGCGCAGCCTGCTAGTTGCAGCTTAGTAGAACACGTAGTCAGTGATTCACCCTAGCTGCTGGAGTAGTTAGGTGCTGAAAAGCGGACCTGTAAGGGGCTCAGAAAGTACCTCGCGGGGCAAATGGCTCAGAAAGTCCAGGGCAAACGCGTTTCTAGCACGTGGCGGGGGTTCAGCAAGCTGGAAAGGGTCGGGT
The DNA here is from genome assembly GCA_050954465.1 of Janthinobacterium lividum. Taxonomy (GTDB): domain Bacteria; phylum Bacteroidota; class Bacteroidia; order Cytophagales; family Hymenobacteraceae; genus Hymenobacter. Next base: position 14,230 of record JBPBPU010000143.1, on the reverse strand, counting down.
CCGTAATGCGCACCTTTTTGGCGGTGGTTAATTTGGGCCAGATGAAACGCGATGTCTTTCCAACTCCACGCCTCGGGATAACTCTTACCAACTCTCTTCTCGCCACGGCGCATGAGCGTTGGCAGCAGGGGCAGCTCACCGATAGCCGAGAACGCGCAACGGCGGCTGTATTTGAGCAGCTGCTACTTGATGCGGCCACTTATTACGTGCTGTATGAGCATCCCATACACGACTATCTAAATCGCGCTTATCAAACAGATGGCCAACAGTTGAAGGTATTCTTGGCTGAGCGGCTCAATCCAAAGGGTGGGGTTGGACTAGATCTGTGGATTCTATCCCTGCAAGAGCACTGGCTGTTAGCCTGTACGCACGACGATGATATTTTACGCTGTTAGGTCTACTTAGCTTTCAGTAAATGCCTGCTATAGTTCTTTTTCTAGCTGCTTATGCTTGTCACGTTTTAGGAGGCTGGGCACTTTTCGGCGCCTAGGTGTCGGAGTAAGTTTTGTGGAATTACTCCCTAACCGGCCTATCCCCCAGCAGTTGGGGAGGTAAGCCCCACTAAGCGATGGCACCAATCATCCCAATCGAATACCTAATGTTTGCAGTGGCTATCCCGGCTACCAGCAATGCGTGTAGCCAACTCTATTGGATGTTCTCGGAGTCGCGTCCGGCCCCTACAGCGCCAGAGCAGGCCCCAATGACCTTTTATAGTAGCTAGTAGTCGGCAATAAAAGTACTGAAACTGCTTGGCGGGCCCTGGTATTATGTGAGCAAAGAATCGGACTATGTAACGACCAAGCCAGCTTATTTCCGTACTTTGTTGCTTCGCCCTTCCCGCGCTTGGCGCGTCTACCCGCGCTATGAAATCCGCTGCTGCGTACCACTCCCTCGAAACAGAGTTAAAAGCCGTGCAGGCGGAAATGGAACACCTGCGAACCGACCGCATCGACAAAGCGGAACATCAGGCGCTGGCCGACCACTACCACGAAAGCCAAGTTCGGTTCCGGACGGTGTTTGAAAACTCGCCATTTGGACAGAAAATCATCGCGGCAGACCTCATTATCCGACAAGCCAACCCGGCCGTGCTGGCGATGCTGGGCTGTGCGAGCCTGACGGAGGTAGTGGGCCACCAAATTATGGAGTTTGCCCACCCCGACCATCAGGCGGACTGGCGCTTTTTGCAGCAGCGGCTCTGGCACCATAAGCTCCCGAGCTTCACGCTGGAAACCCGGCTGGTACGCACCGACGGGTCTACTTTTTGGTGCCAGGTCACCTCCATGCGCTTTCCGGATAATGGCGAAGAGTTAGGCTTCACGCAACTGGAAGACATTAGCGCCCGCAAAGCCCAGGAACAGTCCTTGAAGCAGCTCTACGATGCCCAAGAAACCATCCTGCACTTGGCCACGCACGATTTGAAGGAGCCCATCGGCCACATCCAGTTGCTGGCCGATCTGTTGAAAGGTCAACTGGACGCGGCGCAGCTGACGCCGGACCAAGCCCCGGATCGGGCGCAGTACCTGACCCTCATCCGCCAAGCCTGCGCCAACGCGTTCAAGCTCTTGCAAGACGTCCTGTTGCTGGGTGCGCTCGACGCCACCCACCTCGAGCGACGCCCCACGAACGTAGGGGCACTGCTGACGCAGCGACTAGCGGCCCAACAGCTGGTAGCCCACGACAAGGGCCTAACCCTACACGTAGCCCTGCCGCCGCAGGTGGTATACGCCAATCTGAACGCCGACTTCTTCGGCCGGGTGGTGGACAACCTGGTGAGTAATGCGCTCAAGTTTACCCCGGCCGGGGGCTACGTCACGGTGGAGCTGTGGGAGGAGGCAGGCCGGGTACTGCTGACGGTGCTGGACACGGGCATTGGCATTCCCGAAGCTCTGCAAGCCGACCTGTTTGAGAAGTTTAGTAAGTCAGCCCGTTCCGGTGTGGGCGGGGAGGCCAGCACGGGACTGGGGCTGTTCATCACCCAGCAGATTGTGCAGCTGCATCGCGGCAAGCTGTGGGTGGAAAGTCAGGAAGGCGCGGGCACCTGCTTTTTTGTGGAACTGTAGGGCGCGAACTGGTAGTGGCTAGTAGGTCTACGTGCTCCTGACAGGCTGGAATGGCCTATTATATCCGTTAAAACACGTACGTGAGTAGGCCGGGTTTTTACGTAAAATGACTTTTTCTAGTCCCTTTACGCCACTAGCGGTGCTTGTAGTAAGGGGCGGCCCGTACTCCTTCCTGACGAAGAGAAAATCCGCTGTAATAGGTTTTGGTAGGCAAAAGTTAGCCCAGGTGCTCTTGGTCGATGATGACCAGACTACTACTTTTCTGCCTACCCAATTGCGGAAGCAGTTAGCGGTGGCCGAGCACGTACTGGTAGCCCATAACGGCGTAGAGGCCCTGCAAACGCTAGCGCAAACCTGCGGCGAAGCGGACACCTCCGCGGAGCCCACGCGCTCGTGCTGCTCGGCCTGAACATGCCCGTCATGAACGGGCTAGCGTTTCTAGAGACCTATCAGCAGCACCCGCTGGCTCAAACAGGTCAGGTGGTGATTGTCGTGCTCACCACCTCCCAATACAGTCGCGACTTGGCGCGCATCAAGGCCTTACCCCTGGCGGCCGACATTCTCACCAAGCCCTTGACGCGGGAGAAGGTCGAACCTATTCTGCCCCGTCATTATCCGGGAGGCTTGTCCGCGTAAGTAGCGCGACGCGAACCGCGCTCACGGCGCGCACCACCGGCTGTGGACGTACGAGCGGGGCCTACTTTTCCCGTGTTCCGGGGATTACCCGGGTAGTAGCCGCCACCTGTTCGCGCCTACGCGTTGCCGTTACCTGATGTTACTCATCTACTTGACCTATTGACGATTAGCTACTTAGCTACGTATGTTTCCCAACAATTACGTATGTTTGCCGCTTACCCCTTGGCGTAAAGCCTGGAATGGCCGATTCCCCTTCCCCTCCTCAAGACGTGCGCCGCCGCGCCGTCGCCGCCGCCGTTGACCTGCTGGCCAATACTCCCCTGGCGCCCAAACGCTACGAACGGCAGTTGCTGGCGCGCTATCAAACGGGCGAGTTGACCATTGACGAGGTGCTAGCGCGGCTGGAGGAGAGTACGTACCATGTGCTCTACCGTAGTCAGGCCACCCAAATGCTCACCGAAGCCGACCTCCAGAGCTTGTTAGACTGGTCGCGCACCTACAACGCCCAGCAGCAGATTACCGGGCTCTTACTCTACAGCGAGGGGCAATTTGTGCAGCTCTTCGAGGGCGCCGAAGCGGTCGTGCGCGCCCTGTACGCGCGGATTCAAGCAGACCCGCGCCACACGCAGGTCGTCACGGTGAGCGAGGGACCCGGCCCACAGCGCTGGTTTGCGGACTGGTACATGGCCTTTGGGCACGTCGCGGCGCCGGAGTTGCACCAGCTGCTCCAGGTGGTGGCAACGCAAGCGCCGCCCCTGCTGCCCATTGAAGACCCCCACTTGCAAACCCTGCTGCACGCCTTTGGTCTACCGGACCACGACTTAGGCTAACGGGGTCTTAACAAAATAGAATTTTGGGGGTAGTGTCGGATAGTTTCTTTTCCCCTTTGTTTTTGAAAAAGTCTCTAACACAAGGGTAGATATTGGACACTTCCCCGAATAAGTGCGATTTTTAGCCATGCCGACCGCTGCGCCCGGCATGGCACTTTTCTAGGTGAACCGTTGAAAAACTTATAAGCGGTCGCAGCTCGTACGAAGACCTGCAAAAAGTAGCTTTACCGTTAGGTTGAAGGCCCAATTTGGTTACTAGCGGCCGCGCACGAGCTTCTCGGGGGAGTTCTGCAACAACCACAGTAGGTTCTGAGAAGCCTAGGCTACCCTTATGATTGCAACCTTCTCCTAGCGCTAGCGCATCCTTCTTAGTAACTACTCCCTTTTTAGAACTAGCCCACGAAAGGATTAAGCTAGTAGCTCTTTCGCCTAGGAAGGAAGGCGGTCGCATTCAGCACATGAGCCGCTCTACCTGGCACCAAGTTACTAGTTGGACCTAACGTGAATTATGAGCATTAGAAAGTTTTTACTGTCCTCGCTTCTCCTATTCACTTTCTTGGAGGCATCTGCCCAACTTACGGTTGAACGAGTGGCCTATCTCAAAACTAATGCGCTTGTAGTCAGCAATGTAGAGCCAAGCAATGAAGCGTATTCGGATTTAGCCCCGCTCAGACAGAGCTTGCAAGAGGTAACTGTGGTGGGGCTAGGAGAGCCGATTCATCACGATGGCAGTGCTTTCAAAGCGAAAGTCAGGCTCATCAAATTCCTCCATCAAGAACTGGGCTTTAGCGTCATTGCCTTTGAGAGTGGGTTCTATGACTGCTATAAGGCCTGGCAGGAAATACAAGCAGGGAAACCGACCATAGAAGCTGCTCGACAATCCCTCTATCCGTTCTGGATTAGCACGGAAACCGAAGCGCTTTTTACCTATATTGATAAGCAGAAGAATACCGCCAACCCGTTGATACTAGCGGGTATTGACTGCAAATTCTCCGGCACTTATTCTAGAGAAAGTCTGGTTCCCGATTTGACGGGTTACTTGCGGGCTATCCATTCCGAGCGGGTACAGGATACCGCCACCTGGAAAGCGTTCAGCGTTTCGCTGGAACATGCCATTGCCATCTCCGATTATTTGACTAAGCCCAGCGCTGCCGACACGCTGGTGGTAAACGCCACGTTAAAAGGCCTCCTGAAAGAGCTACAAGCAAAGAACACCTCGCCAGCAGTCAGACCACAGGAGCAGTTATTTTGGCAGCAGTTCTGCAAAAGCACGTTGGCCGAAGTAGCTAAACGCTTCTCCAAAGAGCAAGTGCGTGACCGGCAAATGGGCGACAACCTGGCCGCTTTACAACGGGAGGTGTACCAGGGCAGAAAAATGATGGTATGGGCGGCCTCTTCTCACCTCGCCTACAACGGGGCGAACATTGCGAGCGAGTTCTATCACCAGAATCTGCGGTTAGGCGATTACCTGAAGCAGGACTATGGCGACCGTTACTATAGCATTGGCTTTACGGGCTATCGAGGGGAGTTTGGGAAGCTGCTGTTCTTTCACGTGCTAAACGTAAAAAACCATCAGCAGAACAGCATAGAATATGTATTAGGTCAGACTAAACAGCCTTTTCTGTTTATCGACTTCAATAAGCCTAATCTGCCGCAGTGGTTACAATCTCCCCTAATTGCCCGGCCGTTTGGGTATAAGGAAATGCAGATGAGCTTGCCCCTCGTGATGGATGGGCTATTCTACACCGAAGCGCTTTTTCAAAATCACTGGATTCCGCCGGTCGTACCTCCGGGGCCGAAGCTTCGTCCTGGAGTCAAGTAGTAGGGGCAAGTAGGCGCTGTACACTCATGGGGTAAAAGGCTTTCCCCCGCCGCGTGGTGTAGCCCGACTGGTTCAGTTGTGCGGCAATCGCCATCTACTTCTGCAACAGCCACAGCGCTTTTCTGGCGCTACGCTCAGCTGTCAGACTCCAGCATGGACGGGCCTATTCACGGCCACTTCCTAGCTACGGTGCAAAACTACTAAGTGCTTCTCCTTGGTTGTTAAGACAAAAGACCGACTCTATTGGCACTTTTCTGATGTAGCTTTTCAGCGGGCCGCCCGCGCCCGCCACCAGCTTTACTAGTTCGGGGATTCACCAGCCGCACGCCTCCTAGTCCCGCAAGTACGGACACCCAAGAACAACACCCGACGGTAGCGCAGGATGATAGCCTGTTAAATAGCGTTACGTTACTGCCCGCGTACCAGCCGATGCCTGGGCCAGCACTCGTCCCTTGCCCGCGTGCTGCTTGCAGGGGCTTGGCTTCGCGCTGAATGTCGCAGGTGCTCCCAAATCGAAGTAGCGCTACACCGCCTGCGCCTGCGCTGAGTCATGCGCCTAGCAAGGTACCAGGTGGAGCTAGTGGGTGGAGTCTTGTGAGGCACTTTTGGTAAGCCTTGACGCTGTGCTGAACCTTTGGAACGGTCCGATAAAACTACTCGGAGCTAAGGTAGACTTTTACCTCTAGTAGAATTGTCAGCTTCCCTCTAAACAAAGTCAGTCTAAGCTGGAGTTTGACAACCTTGTAACACCACTTCCTGCCCGCGGTAGCTCCCCTGGCTAGCCCTGCTCAGCGCGTCCGCGTCGGAGGCTAGTGCGGTTGCCTAGGGGTGCGCCCTTCCGGAGCTTACTGCCCACCTTACCTCGTGAGAATGTGCAAAAATAGTTTATTACTTTTGCTAGTAACGAATCGCATAGGATATATTTATTGCCTATAAAATATACTTTTACTTAGATTAACCCGTTATGTTAGTAGCTAATTCATTGGCCCCTTCCGCGGTGGTGCAACGCTATAATGTCCGCAGCCTGGGTACGGGCCCTGCGACCCTGCTTTTCTGCAACGGCTACGGGTGTAACCAGCACGTCTGGTCCCACCTGGTGCCCGCCCTGCTGGCAGGTCACCGGCTCGTCTTCTTCGACCAGGTCGGCACGGGCGGGGCCGACCCCGCCGCCTATGACCCCCACAAGTACGCCACCCTGCACGGCTATGCCCAGGATGTGGTGGCCATCTGTGAGGCCCTGGCCTTGCAAAAAGTCACCATCATCGGGCATTCAGAGGGCGCGCTGGTGGCGCTGCTGGCCACGATTGCAGCCCCCCACTACTTTACCCAGGCCGTGCTGCTGGCCGTGTCCCCCTCTCATCTCAACCAACCCGGCTATTACGGCGGCTTTGACGAAGCGGATGTGCGCGAACTGCTCGCCGCGGCGAGCGCGAATTACTGGCACTGGGCCACGAAGCTGGCCTTTCTGCTGATGGGCGAAGGGCAGGCTGCCGCGCTAGGTCATGAACTCGCTACCCAGTTCTGCCAGGCCGACCGGGCCATTGCCCAGCAGGCGGCCTACGTCACCTTTCTCAGCGACCACCGCGCCGACTTGCCCCGCGTCTCGGTGCCGACCCACCTGCTGCAGTGCGCCGACGATGTGGCCGTGCCGGCGGAGGTGAATACCTATCTGCTCGCCCACCTGCCCCAGGCGACCCTTACCCTGTTGCCCACGACCGGGCACTGTCCGCATTTGAGTGCCCCGCAGCACGTGCTGGCCGCCCTGCAACAGGTGCTCGCGGCTGCCAGCCTAGGTTGTAGGGACAATTAGCGGAGCAAAAGTAGTGCGCAGACGAAATGAACAAAGCCGAGGTAGCTGCTGGCGGTTTTATCCTAGCGCGTGGCTAAGCGGCGAAACTGTTAAAGCCGGCTTATGAGCCGCTCCATTCGATTTCGTTCACGCGACCCCACGTGATTGAGTGGGCGCGACCCGGGGCGACGGGGATGACTCGGAATCAGGCTTTTCTACTTAGCTCCTTAGGGGGGTGGCTAGGGTTGTTGGGTCTCCTCTACTTGGCGACCATCCGCAAGTGGCTTCCCGCTGACCAGCGTGACTGTGCGGGCCTCCTACTTGCGGTGGTGACTTCTGGCTACCTAATTCCCCTCCTCCTACTGCTAGTGCTACTAAAGCGCAACGGGTATACCATTCTACTAACGAGCCTTCGCCTCTTTTTCGCTTCTAAACCGTCATCCAGCACTTAATTAACGAACTGCTATCTTACCTAAAAAGACCGTATTCCAGTTATGAAACGACTGCTACTGCTACTACCCTTAGTAAGCTTTACCTCCCACGACTTAGCTAGCCCCTTAGCCCTGGTCGAGCAGATGTCCGACTATTTTACGGAAAAAGTAGCTACGCTGCAAGATACCGAGCTGAACTGGATGATTGCGCGCATGCGCCAGACCTGTCAGGAAGGCGTGAACTTGGTGCGTGACTTCGTGGACCAGGAGTTTCTGGACTCCGCCAATGTGGACCTGCAGCTGGTGCGCTTAGACCTGGCGGACCGCCTCCAGATCGTGCTCGACAACTACCAGCAGCGGCAAGCGGCGGGCCATCTCTTCTTCTTTGAGGCGACGCAGCCGAGCATTTACGCCGACATTGATGAAAACAAGTTTTTACAAATCATCAACAACTTACTGGGCAACGCGATTAAGTTTACCCCGGATGGGGGCCAGTTGTGCGTGACGATTAGCCAGCATCCTACCCACTTGTTAGTGACAGTAGCCGACAATGGCGTCGGCATTCCGGCGGAACTGCAAGCCGGGCTGGTCGAGCGGTTTACCCGCGCGGCGGCCCGGCCTGCGAGGCGAAAAAAGCACGGGCCTGGGCATGTCCATTATCAAGACGATTGTGGAACTACATAGTGGCCGCATTTGGGTGGAAAGCCAGGAAGGGCAAGGGACTACGTTCTCTATTCAACTACCCCTAGCAAAAGCCTAGCTAAGTCAGCCGCAGTAGCTGGCAATACGGGCTTCTTAAGTGCCTGAAAGCCTCGGCCAATTAGATCGGGGCTATTCTATAGACCCTCCGGCAACTTGATGCTCGACGTATAGTTCTCCAGGGGTGCGGCCCTGGTAAAGATTTGGAGCAGCAGCACCTGGCCCGTATGCGTGTTGTAGTAAACTTCCACAAAGAAGTCACCGGGCAGATGGTAGAGGTTAATATCACCCTCGTCTACCGCCCGATGAGCCAGGAAGGTGCCTAAAGTGAAGACAGCCACTAGCTGGCGTTCGTAGGGAAGGAGGTTGAATTCACCCAGCGTCATCGCCACAAAGAACAACCCTGGCTGATGAAATTTGAGTGTTTTTTGAGGAGTTACTGGGGATTTCCTGTAGAGATAGGGTAGGTTAGCCAGGCCTCCGATGGCAAGTGCATTACCCACTTAGCCATCACCGCTTAATCCATTACGTCGGCCAAGTGGTGCGCTCGCCGCACTACGCGGCACCGCCGCACGAGCGGAAGGTGGCATAGTGTATTGGGGGCATGAACAAACTGCACGCTTTCCTAAATCGGGAGCCAGTTGTGAGTAGAGAAAGAAGGCGCTTAACTTTCTCCCATTTACTGGGCCGCTCAGAGGTAGCTCATCAGACGTTGATTGCTGTGTATAATAAGCTGCTTAAACAATCCTGCACGATCATCAAATCGGGCGTGCCCTACCAAGCTGATTCTGCTAATTCTCTTGCGTGAAGCGCGGCCGCTCAACACAGTTCTTGCTATCTGAGCACCCAGTGACCTCCTAAGCGATGGCTCGGCGAAGTATGGCACTTTAAACTTCACTTGAGCTAGAGTCTGTGGACAGCGAGTAGCGTAGTTTTAGCGGATGCGCCGTCACAAATTAACCGAACGCGAATGGAAATTGGTCGAACCGCATACGCTGGGCCGTTTGCGCAGCGGTCGCGACAACCGTCTGTTTCTCAATGCTGTGCTTTACCGGGTGCGCACGGGCGTGGCCTGGCGCGACTTGCCCGAGCGCTTTGGGTCGTGGAACACCGCGGCTCGGCGCTTCCGGCGCTGGGCGCAGGCCGGCGTATGGGAAACGCTGTTCTAGGCCGTGCAGGAGCCAGATTACGCCTGGGTGCTGGTGGACTCTACCACCGTCAAGGCCCACAAAGCGGCGGCCGGGCAAAAAAAGCACGCCCGCAGCTGAAGCGCTAGGTCGCTCTCGCGGGGGCTTCAGCACCAAGGTGCACGCCGTAGTCGATGCACTGGGCAACTGCCTGCGCCTGGTGCTCACGCCTGGTGAAGCGGCGGACAGCTTGCAACTGCCTGGCTTGCTGGCGGCCTTAGCCCAGCGGCCTAGCGCAGTGGTAGCCGATAAGGCTAACGATACCACCAACGTGCTCGACGCCATTGCCCAGCACCACGCCGAAGCTATCATCCCGCCCAAAGTCAACCGGCTCGACCAGCGCCGTTACGACGAAAACCTCTACGCGGACCCAACAAGGTCGAACGCTCCTTTGGCCGCCTCAAAGAAGCCCGTGGCTTTGCCACACGCTACGAAAAGACGGCTACCTCCTTTTTAGCCATGGCGCATTTGCTGGCCGCACTCGATTGGATGCGTTAGCTGTCCACACACTCTAATAGGCTCCAGCTTATCCTGGCCTTCTTTAGCGGGAAGCGTACACCCGATTTTCTCTACTTTACGCTGGCCTAGTTTATTGGGAGGAGGTCACAAACCGCACTGGAAGTTTCGTTGACCGGCTTCATCGTCTTTCGGCCCGTGTTCGCCTTCCCCGACCCGACCACCCTCACCGATCTGGCTTATGAGGAACGGCGCTCGTACTCGCTAGAGGGCTATGGCCTGCTGGAGCCTGGCAAGTAGGTAGGCTGGACAGCCTGGAGAGAAGGCGCACGAACGGGGTAGTACCGCCGGTCTGGGAGGACAAGGTGTCGCTGGTAAATAGAGAACCGGTACCCGCACGCAGGAACACGTTACCACATACCGGAGGGAAGTTCACGTGGCGCGCTATCGATCGCCTGGCGCACTTCCGGCCAACTCAGCTCGCCAGCGACGTAGCGCTGGTAGAGCTGCTGGGCGTAAGCGGGGGCTTTCGTTTTCAAGCTGGGAATAATTTCCTGCATCTGCTGCAAGACCCACGTCCGCTGCTCGGGCGTTTGGGCACTGGGACCGAATTTTGAATTGTAAGCCATTGCGCAATGAGCTATACATCACAGGTTTGTTCAGCAAAAGTAGGCTATAGCATGCGCCTTTGCACGGGGTGATATACGGGTTTTATCTAGGACAACCTACGTAGAGTACTACCCGCCGCGCTCCCCTGAGTAGCTTAGGCTGGCGGTTGGCTAGGCACGGTGCCTCCCTCCACAACGCGCCTGCTCGCCCCTGTCCTTCGCACACGAAGGAGGGTGCGTCCAACGGGTAGCAGGAGCTTTGGTCATGCCACCGCTTTCCTAGGCAGCGTCAATACCGTATGCTCGACAGGAAGATGCCGCTGCCAAACGGGGTTGCGTTTCGGCAGGGCTACCCGTAGCGCCCGACCACCGAAAACCGGCCCTCATTATGCTTACCACCTCCCTCAACCCCACAGGACGTCGAGCAGATGCAGCACCTACCGATCGCCGGCTATCTTACCAAGCCTTTCACCCGTAGCAAAATCAACGAGCTGCGGTACGAGCACTTCGGTTCTGCCGCTGGTAACCGTTAACTGGTAGCGCTCACTGCTTACCCTACCGGAACGAGCGGACCAACTAGCCCACTCGTTTCAGGTAAACCGACAGTTCAACGGCCCCAGGTCCTTAAACCCCGTTCTTGCGGGTTACCTTTCGGCTACCCAACACCCTGTCCCCCGCCGCATGCCGCCTGCTCCCCACCAGTCCTTTCCTTCTTCAGCAGCTAAAGACGAGGCCTTGCGCGGGGAGCCTGCTGCCCCCCAAGGCAATGGCCTAACTTCCAGCCAGCCTCTCGACCGCTACGAGCAAAGCCAAGTCCGCTTTCGCACCGTGTTCGAGAACGCGCCGCTCGGCCAGAAAATCATTACCCCGGACCTGACCATTCGCCAGGCCAACCAAGCCGTGGTGGCGATGCTGGGCTTCACCCGCCCGGACGAGCTCATCGGGCGTAAAATCATTGAGTTTGCGCATCCCGACCACCGCGCCGACTGGCAGCAGCTGCAACAGCGCCTGTGGGCGCATAAGATGCCCGCCTTCTCCCTCGAAACCCGCTTGGTACGCCCGGACGGCTCCTCCTTCTGGTGCCAAGTCCACTCCGTGCTCTTTCCCGACGAAGGCGGCGAGTTGGGCTACACGATCCTCGAAGACATTTCCGACCGCAAAAACCTCGAAACCAACCTCCAACGGGTCTACGAGGCGCAGGAAACCATTCTGCACCTGGCCACCCACGACCTGAAGGGACCCGTCGCTCACATCGAGCTGCTCACCGACCTGCTGCAGCGCGAAGTGACCAGCCGCCATGGAGAAGGCCCGCCCCCGCCGGCCATGGTGCACTACCTGGGCCTTATCCAGGCGGCCTGCGCCCACGCCCATAGCTTACTCGAAGACGTGCTCTATATCGGTGACCTCGACCAGCACGGCTTGGAAAAAAGACCCACCGAGCTCAACGCCTACCTGACGGCGCAACTCGCTTTGCACCGCTTGGCGGCTCAGGAAAAGGGTCTAACCCTGGCGCTGGACTTGCCTGCCGAGCTGCTGTATGCGCGCCTGCACCCCAACAAGTTTGGGCGGGTGCTCGATAACCTGCTCAGCAACGCGCTGAAGTTCACCCCCGCTGGGGGTACCATCACCGTCGGCCTGCGCGAGCATGCTGGCAAGGTCCGTCTGCGCGTGCAGGACACAGGCATCGGTATCCCCGGCAAGCTGCACAGCCACCTCTTCGACAAGTTCAACCCGACCCGGCGCGCCGGGCTGCAGGGCGAGACCACCACGGGTCTAGGTCTGTTCATCGCCAAGCAAATCGTTGAGCTCCACGGCGGGTCTATTTGGCTCGAAAGCCGGGAACAGGAAGGCACCACCTTCTTTATCGAGTTGGCTTAGCAGGCCGGCGCCGTAGCTTTACGCCCTCTTCAAGTCGGGTACCGCAGGGGGGTATTTCCGACCATCTCTTGCGGCCCCTCAAGCCCTGTTTCTGCATGATTCTGCATGATAAAGCTTTCTAGCGTGCTGCTCGTCGACGACGACCCGCTCACCAACGACCTCAACGAACGCCTGCTCCAGCACCTGGGCGTGGCCGACGAGTACCACGCCGCTACTGATGGCGTGGAAGCTCTCGCTGTCCTGGAACAACTGAGCGCCAACGCCTACCCCAGCAGCCCGGTCCTGGTACTGCTCGACGTGAAGATGCCCGGCATGGACGGCATGACCTTCGTCGAGGCCTATCAGCAGCTACCTGCGCCCCAGCAGCAGGCGGTGGTTATCGTTATGCATACCACGTCCATGAGTTCCGTCGACCTGGGGCGCATCGAATCCCTGCCCATCGCGGGCTTGGTCAGTAAACCCCTCACCAAAGCCAAGCTCGACACCATCCTCCAGCTGCACTTCCAGCGCCAGTTCCCCATTAGGTAGTTGCTCGCTGCCACCTAGTTGGGCACTGGCCGCCGCACGTGGGCAGGGCGCACGGGGGACTGTAGCTAGTAAAGAAAAGCGTGCTCCATCTGGCGGCCTCGCCAGCAGCACCCAGATGGCTTCTTGCTACCCCTTGAATGGCTCAAACATCCACCTGCTTAGCTATTTTAAACCGCCGCCATAGCCGGTGGAGCAGCAAGCTCCCCGCCGCAGGAGTACGTAGCCACTACTCCTAGGCTAGGTGCGCTAGTGCTATACTAGACGAAATCTCATCCGGGAACCCGGCTACCCAGTTGGGTGCCCGTGTTGGTACAGCAGGGAAGCCGCTGCTTCCAAGAGCGGCAGGTCTGTCGTCCGCTGCTGGCAACGTTGTAGATCATAGTGGCAGAGCATGCCATAGGCTTGCCCCTGGTCGTTGCGAATCAGGACACCGCAGTACGAGATAACCGGCGTGTCCACTCCTTGCGCCTGCGGGTCGACAGCGGCATCCAGGATGTTGAGTGGAGCCTCTTGCTGGCCCACTAAGGCGCAGTAGGTCACGGCCAGCGGTACGTCTACGCCTTGACGTACGCTGGGCTGGTACCGGTCGAAGAGCACCTCATTGCGCAGCAGGTCCTCGTCGAAGCGAAATAGGCCCGTATAGCGGTGGGGCGTGCGGTGATTCAGGTAGGCTAAGGCCGCGTGTACGCCTTAGTGCTGTAAGAGGTCGGTGAAAAGGCCTATCTCCGGCAACAGGCTATTTTCTTGGCTCGTACTGGTTGGACTCATAAAGCAAGTAACCGCTTTTTCGGCTGCTTCTAACACGTCAAGCTTTCCTTCCATTCCAATCGTCTGGCGTATGCCACGTAGGTAGACTAGTAGCTAGAACGTTGAGCAGGGTAATGCGCAGCTTCTTTGTCCTAGTATTTCTTGAAAAAGCCACCTGACAGAACACTTCATCTTGACAGTGCTTGAACTAGGTGCGGTTTTCGCCTGGCAGCCTCACTATTGCACGTAGTGCATTTCCGACTTGGCTTACCAGAGGGGAGGTATCTTATGTTGCTTAGGGGCTACCGGTTGGCAGGCTGCGTAACTTGGCCGATAGCGTTACCGTATACTACAGGCTCTATTCCCCTACATGCGTCCCCTTGCTACCCGGCCTTTTCCCTTCGCAGAACCATCTGAGCCGAGTAGTGCTTTATGCCTGACGAACGTATTCTAACGGAACCCTACGGTTCTGTGCTAGTAGATAGACAAGTGCCGTGCGTGCTGGTGCAGTTCCACAGCTTTGCCAACAAAACGGAATTCAAGCACCTCATGGACACCG
>JBPBPU010000141.1:0-175285 GCA_050954465.1 Janthinobacterium lividum | reverse complement strand
TTGGACGAGCGGCGCGAACGACGAGCGGACAGCCGGCTCAACGCCGGCAGCCCGCAGGGACCGTTTGGCGCAGCGCGCTGGAGTGGCCGCCGCTGGCACAACCTGGAACTGCTGCTTTCGCACGAGGCCGGGCAAGCAGCCCCCGGCAGCGTCAGAATACTGGTGGCCCCCAACGGCGACCTGCTCATCGGCGGTGGCTTTGACCAGGCCGGGGGCGCCGCCCATGCCGACTACATTGCCCGCTGGCATGATGGCCGCTGGCAGGCGCTGGGGCCGGGCCTCGGTGGAGACGTAAACACGCTGGCCGTAGCTCCCAACGGCGACATCGTGGTGGGCGGCAGCTTCACGGCCCTCGGCGACGGGTCGCGCCCCCTGTTTCACCTGGCCATTTACCGCGACCGGTAGCGCGGCTCCTTCGCGGTACTGTTGGGTAGGCTTAGCTTGCACTTCTTATGCTGAAAAAAGCCGTTGTCCTGCTCCTCTTCGCCCTGCGCGCTGCTGCCCAGCAAGCCCCCATCCCATCCGTGCTGGACTGGAAAGCCAACACAACCCTGCCTACTTACCTATTGCAGCGGGTACACCAGCAGTACCAACCGCGCCGCGCCGCGCTGGATAAAGTCCTGACCCCGGCCGCCGCCCTGGCGTACCGCGACAGCGCCCGCGCCCGCTTCCGGCGGGTGCTGGGGCCGCTGCCGGCGCGCACGCCGCTGCACGCGCAGGTGACGGGCACGGTGAAGCAGACGGGGTTTCGGATTGAGAAAGTCATTTATGAAAGCACCCCGCACCACCACGTCACGGCCAACTTGTACGTGCCGGCCGGCGCGGGCCGCAAGCCGGCCGCGCTGCTGCTCTGCGGGCACGAGCAAGCCAGCAAGGCCACGCCCTCCTACCAGCTCACGGCCCGGCTGCTGGCCCGCAACGGCTTCGTGGTGCTGGTAGTCGACCCCATCTCGCAGGGCGAGCGCATGCAGCTAACCGATGCGGCGGGCAAGCCCTTGGCGCGGGGCGGCACCACCGAACACACCCTGCTCAATGCCCAAGCCGCGCTGCTGGGCCGCACCCTGCCCGCCGAAGAGCTGTGGGACAACGTGCGCGGCCTCGACTACCTGCTCGGCCGGCCCGAAGTAGATGCGGCCCGCGTGGGCTGCCTCGGCAACTCGGGCGGGGCCACCCAGACTGCTTACCTGCTGGGCTACGACGAGCGCATCCAGGCCGCTGCGCTGTGCAGCTACGTGGCCAGCGGCGAGCGCAACCTCACCCTCACTGGCCCGGCCGATGGTTGCGTGCAACTGCCCGGCGCGGGCGCGGCCGGCCTCGACGTGGCCGACTGGCCCATCATGTTCGCGCCCAAGCCGCTGCTCTGGCTCATGGGGCGCTACGACTTCGTGGACCAGACCGATATGGAGGCCGCCATTATCGAAGCCCACCGCGTGTACCTAGCGCTGGGAGCGGCCGACCACAACCAGATGTTCACCTACGACGACGGCCACGGCATCTCGCTGCCGAAGCGGCTGCAAGCCGCCGACTGGCTACGGCAGTGGCTGAAGCCCACCGCCCCAGCCGTGGGCGAAGACCACGACCAGCCCCTGCCCGAAGCCGCCCTGCGCTGCACCCGCACCGGACAAGTAAACACCAGCTTCCCCGACGAGCTGACGCTGGCCGCCACCCACCTGGCCGAAGCCCGGGCGCTGGCCGCCCAGCGCCCGGCCTATGCGCCGGCCGAGCTGCTAGCGCTGCTCAATCGGCAGCTGCGGTGGATAACGCCCTATGCCGCCACCATGAGCTTCGACCAGCGCGACACCCTGCGCCTGCCGGGCGGGTTGGCTTTGCGGAGCTACATCATTCGCTGCCCCAACGAGCCGCCGCTGCCCCTGCGGGTGCTGCCAGCCGTTGGGGCCGCCCGGCGCGTGGTGCTGTGGCTGCCCGACCAGGGCATGGCCGCCGTGCTGCGCGACAGTGCTGCCCGGCTGGCCGCCTACCGGCGCCAGGGCACCACCGTAGTGCTGGCCGACCTGCGCGGCCTGGGCGAAACCGCCGACCTGCCCGCCTTCAACGACCCCAAGTACTATAACCAGGAATACCGCCCGGCCCTGCTGGCGCTGCACACCGGCCGCCCGCTGCTGCTCCAGCGCGTAGCCGACGTGCTCACGATACTCACCATCCTGCGGGGCGACGTGAGCTTTTATGGGCCGCCTCCCACCAGCGACCGATTGCCCCTGCTACTGCGGGCCGACGGCCGGGCGGCCCTGGTGGCGCTGTACGCCGCCCTGCTGTGCCCCGACCTGCCGGATAGTGCAAGTCACATCGCCCCCCAAATCGGACAGGTGCAGGTAAGCGGCGGGCCGCCCTCGTTCCAGTACTTTTTGGAAAATCCCACTGCCAAAGACGCTTATTCGGGGGTGTTGCCGGGGGTATTGCGTTCCTACGACGTGCCCGACCTGCGCCGGGCGCTGGGCAGCCGGCTGCTGCCTTAAAGGCACGGAAAACGCGGTGAGGGGCAAGCAGAAGTTGCTCATTGGGAGGAAGAGCAAAATTGGTTTAACGGCTGAAAGGTTCCGTTTGTAGGCTAAATGCAGCTTTTCGGCAAGAAAATTATGTAATACACTGAAGGCTAAAGTACCTTTGTAATACCAATCAAGCACAGTAAGATACTACCACCCGCTCCCTATGAAAGTTATCCTCACCGCCGCCCTGATTGCCCTCGTTTCGCTAGCGGCGCGGCCGGCTGCCGCTTCTTCACAGGACCCCGAGCGTGCTACCCCTTCCTCTACCAAAGCCAAACATCTGGCAGCCCGCCCCTTAGTACATTATCTGGCGGCCACGTTGCAGCTTTCTACCTCTCAGACGCTGGCAGTGCAGCAAGCATTGAAAGTGAACCCGCTACAACTTCGCACGCCCGAGCAAATTGCTGAGCGCCTGCAGCCAGTATTGACGACAGCTGAATTTGACCGGTTTAAGGAGCTTACCAACAACGTAACCACTTACGAGTTCCTGAATTCTTTGGCTACGCGCTAAGAGCTACGCTTTTCGCTTTTATTCTAAAACACCCGGCTCATCGGTAGTGGCTTCAGCCACCCGGTGAGCCGGGTGTTTTTTTAAGGGTGACAGGGCAAGCCAAAGCAGAAAAGGCACCCCTTCACGCTTCCGACCCCTAATTCACGCTACCCGGTTATTACTTCCAGCTGCCACACCAGTTCGTCTTCCGTGATGGGGTAGAGCTGGCCGTGACGAATGGCCTGGTACGCGGCCTCGAACAAGCCCAGGTAGCTGCCGGGCACGGCGGCATCGGGGATAGTAGTGAGGGTGCCATCGGGGGCGGCCAGGGTCAGGCGGCCTTCCTGGCCGGGCTGCTCGTGGCCGTAGGCGGGGTCGGCGGGGCGCATGCCGGCCAGCAACTGCGGCTCCTGGGGGTCGGTGCGTTCTTTGCGGTAGCTGCCCTGGGTGCCGTGAAGGATGAAGGCGGGGCCGGGGTCGGCTACGAGCAGCGAGCCGGTGAGCCACACGTGCAGGCCGGAAGCGTAGCTGAGATGGAAATTGCAGAAGTCGGCCACCTGCGACTGTTCGCGGTAGCTGTTGGTGATGGTTTCAAACGACGCCGGCTGGCCAAACAGGCTGATAACCTGGTCGAGTAGGTGTGGGCCCAGGTCGAAGTGAAGCCCGGCACCGGGGCGGCCATCTTCCTTGAATATTTTGGGGCTGAGCGCGGGCCGGTAGCGGTCGTAGCGAAAATGCGCCTCGATGAGCTGCCCGAGCTGCCCGCCTTGCACAATGCGGCGCACGGCAGCAAAGTCGGTGTCCCAGCGGCGGTTTTGGTACGCCAGTAGCTGGCGGCCTTGCTGCCGGGCCAGGGCAAACAGTTCGCGCACCTCGGCGGCGGTGGTTGCTACGGGCTTTTCGAGCAGTACGTGCTTGCCGGCCAGCAGTGCTTGCCGGGCCAGGGCTACGTGCGAGTCGTTGGGAGTATTCACTACCACCAGTTCCAGGGTAGGGTCGGCCAGCAGGGCCTCGGTGCTGGGATAGCTCACGATGCCGGGGTAGTCCTGGGCCATGCGCTGGGTGGTGCGCTCCACCACCGAGCGCAGCTCGAAGCCGGGGTGCAGGGCCAGGAAAGGAGCGTGAAAAACCTTGCCCGACATGCCATAGGCCAGCAGGCCGGTAGCAATGGGCGGAGTAGCAGCGGGAGTCGTCATGCCCAGCTATACCCCCTTCCAGGCCGGTAGGTTGCGGCCGTCTGTAGGACGCATGAACCCGGCTGGCTGGCATCGTTGCCGGTATCGTTTGCGCAAAAAAAGCTCCCTGATTTTTAACCATTTGCCTTTGGGTAGCGGTAATATTATAATACGGAACTACTGCTGGCTGCGTGGCGTACGTGCTACGCCCGCTGTATCAGCCCGGCTGTTTTCCGACCTCTTCGTTATTTCCCATCCTGCATGAAGCTTTTTTCTACTCGCCGTTTTTCTTCCTTTTGCCAGGCCGGCGCCCTGGGACTACTTACCTTGGCCACCGGGCCAGCGCTGGCGCAAATGCCCGCCTTTCCGGGGGCTGAGGGGGCCGGCAAATTCACCACCGGTGGGCGCGGCAGCACCATTGCCCCCACCACGGTGATGATAGTGACCAACCTCAACGACTCCGGCGCAGGCAGCTTGCGGCAAGCCCTGACGGGCACGCTAGCTAGCCGCACGGTGGTATTTCAGGTATGCGGCACCATTCACCTGGTAACGCAGCTGAAAATTCCGGCCAACACCACCCTCGCGGGTCAAACGGCCCCCGGCACTGGCATTTGCCTGGCCGATAAGCAGGTGGCCGTAACTGGCAACAACGTGATTGTACGCTTCATGCGCTTCCGCCTCGGCGACCGGTACCAGAACCTGGGCATGGTAGATGGCAGCGGTGACGAGGACGCCTTCGACGGCCTCGGTATTACGGGCCTCATCGTAGACCACTGCACCGCCAGCTGGAGCGACGACGAGGCGTTTACCTTCTACCGGGGCGACAACGTGACGCTGCAATGGAACATCATCAGCGAGCCGCTCAATTACTCCTACCACTTCGAAGCCGGCGACACGGACTATGAACGGCATGGCTTTGGGGGCATCTGGGGCGGGCGCCACGCCTCGTTTCACCACAACCTGTTTGCGCACTGCAACGGCCGCGTACCGCGCTTCGATGGCTCGCGCAACCTGACGCCCTACACCGCCGGGCAGGAAAATGCCGAGTTCGTGAACAACGTTATCTACAATTGGGGCAGCTACGCTACTAACGGCGGCGAAGGCGGTAACTACAACATCCTCAACAACTACTACAAGTACGGCCCCAGCACCAATACCAGCACCAGCGTAGGGGTGGCCATCAAGTCGCAGATTCTCAACCCCTACAAGACGACCACCGCGCCGATATTGCCCTACGGCCAATTTTATCTCGTTGGCAACTACTCCGATAACTCGGCCACCGTTACGGCCCACAACTGGCTAGGCGTGAGCATGGCCGGTGGCGTCCGGGCCGATACGACCTCGGCCAAAGCCACTACGCCCTTCACCATTAGCTCCTACGCCCTACCCGTGCAAACGGCCCAGGCGGCTTACACCACCGTGCTGGCCAACGTGGGCTGCGTATTGCCCGCCCGCGACGCCCTCGACCAGCGCATTGTGCAAGACGTGCAGAACCGCACCGGGGCCCTCATCGACGTGCAGGGTGGCTACGCCCACGGCACGGCCTACACTACCTCGCAAGCAGCCTGGCCCACGCTCACTTGCGGCGCCGCCCCCACCGACACCGACCTCGACGGGATGCCCGATGCCTACGAAACTGCTAACGGCCTCAATCCCAACAATGCCGCCGACCGCGCCACTATCGCCAGCAACGGCTACGCCAACCTCGAAAACTACCTCAATGGCCTGGTTGCCAGCACCGTGTTCGTGCTGGGCACCCGCGCTGCCACCAACGCCGAGCTGCTGAGCGTGTACCCCAACCCTGCCCAGGCCGGGCAGGCGCTCACTGTAAACCACCCCGCCAACGGCACGGCCACGTTCCGCATTTACAGCTTCGAGGGCCGCCTGGTGCAATCGGTAGCCGTAGCGGCCGGCAGCAGCCAGTCGCGGCTCGATGTAAGCCAGCTAGCCACCGGCAACTACCTGCTGGTGTACGAAGGTGCCCAACGGCTATCGGTGAAGTTTTTGAAGGCGGAATAACGCATTTGGTCTCGCTAAATCGTCAGTTTGGCTAGCCTTCAGCGAGGCGACCTGCTCCCAACAAGTTGCCGCCAAAGAATCCGGCCCCGTGGGGGCGACTCCTGCGTCTAAAAGCGCTGGGTGTCGCTCCGGCGGGGCCGTTCTCTTGCTCGGTTTAGTAGAAGATGCGGCTTGGTCGGAGCTGGATGTCCTCACCAATCAAGGCAGTTCTTAACGTTGTGAAATCCAACGTTATATTCTTTCAAATACAGCGCTTTAGCCCCTATACAGGTCCAACACAGTGCAGCCAGAATTATTTTTTGGTGGCCGGTATTCCAGCACCTGAAAGGCGTTGCTTGATTTTCAGGCAGTCAAGCAGTAAAAGGTGGGAGTAACTATCTTATTTAGAATTAGTAAAAACATCTCGGCTTCTCAGTCTGCCGTAGGGTACTGCGTATAGAAACAGGCTTTTTAGCCGAAGCTTAGGCCCACCTTTTCTTTTCCACCCTATGAGTTTACACTTTATCCAGGAGCCGCTGGACCAGACCCCACCGGCTGTAGTGCCCACGCAGTCGGTGACGCTGCATGTGAACGGGCGCGACCGCACCCTCCAGATTGCCCCCTGGACGACCCTGCTCGATGCCCTGCGCGAGTACCTCGACCTGACGGGCACTAAGAAGGGCTGCGACCACGGCCAGTGCGGGGCCTGCACCATTCTGGTTGATGGTAAGCGCATTAACTCCTGCCTGGCACTGGCCACGGTGCACCAGGGCTGCGATATCCAGACCATTGAGGGGCTGGGCACCGAGGACAACTTGCATCCCTTGCAGCAGGCGTTTATCGACCACGACGCCTTCCAGTGCGGCTACTGCACACCGGGCCAGATTTGCTCGGCCGTGGCCCTTATCAACGAGGGCCGCGCCAAGACGGTGGAGGAAGTACGCGAGCTGATGAGCGGCAACCTCTGCCGCTGCGGCGCCTACACCAACATCCTGTCGGCCGTGATGCAAGTAGTTGACAGCCAAGCTGTCGTCGATAATGGCGACTTGGTTACCATTCCCGCCTAACCTGCCATGAACAGCTTTACCCTAACCCAAGCCACGGCCGTAGCCGAGGCCGTCCACGACCAGGCCGCCCACGAGGGCTCGGCTTACCTGGGCGGCGGCACTAACCTCATCGATTTGATGAAGGAAAACGTGACCCGCCCGACCCACCTGACCAGCCTTAAAAAGCTACCGCTCAGCAAGATTGAGGAAAACTCCGAGGGCGGCCTGCGCCTGGGCGCACTCGTTACCAATGCTGATACAGCCTGGCACCCGGAGGTAGAAAAGCGCTACCCGCTGCTGAGCCAGGCCATATTGGCCGGGGCTACGCCGCAACTGCGCAACATGGCTACCGACGGCGGCAACCTGCTGCAGCGTACCCGCTGCTACTACTTCTACGACTTGGCCACGCCCTGCAACAAGCGTGAGCCGGGTACCGGCTGCTCGGCCATCGGCGGCTACAACCGCGTGTGCGGTATCCTGGGCACCAGTGAAAGCTGCATTGCCACCCACCCCTCGGATATGTGCGTGGCCCTGGCCGCCCTCGAAGCCGTGGTGCGGGTGCAGGGGCCGGATGGGGAGCGCACCATCAAGTTCGAGGACTTCCACCGCCTGCCAGGCGACACGCCCGAATTGGATAATACCTTGAAAACAGGCGAACTGATAACGGGCCTGGATTTGCCCAAAAAGGGCTTCGAGAAGAACTTCACGTACCTCAAGCTGCGCGACCGCACGAGCTACGCTTTTGCGCTGGTGAGCGTGGCGGCGGCGCTGGAGCTGGACGGCAACACTATCAAGGAGGCGCGGCTGGCGCTGGGCGGCGTGGCCCACAAGCCCTGGCGCGATAAGGAGGCCGAAGCCATGCTGAAAGGCCAGCCCGCTACGGCCGATACCTTCCGCAAAGTGGCCGCCAAAGTGGTGGCCGAAGCCAAAGGCTATGGCTCCAATACCTTCAAAATCGAGCTGGCAAAACGGGCCATCGTGCGGGCGCTCAAGCAGGCCACCGAAATGAGCCAGGAGCTTGATGCTAACGCCTTTCTAAATTCCAATCCATGAGCCAGAATCCTAGCATCTCCCCCGCCATCAACCTCGGCACCGACTACATCGGGCGGCCGGTGAGCCGCGTGGAGGGCCCCGCCAAAGTAACCGGCGCGGCCAAGTACGCGGCCGAATACAACGTGCCCGACCTCTACTACGGCTACGTGGTGAGCAGCCCCATTGCGAAGGGCAAAATCACGAAAATCGACACCAAGACGGTCCTGGCGCTGCCGGGCATCATCGCCATTTACTCGCACGAAAACGTGCCCTCGCTGGCGTGGTTCGATAAAAGCTACAAGGACATGGTAGCGCCCGGCGGCTCGCCGTTTCGGCCGCTGCACTCGGCCGAAATCGAGTTTAGCCAGCAGCCGGTGGCGCTGGTAGTGGCCGAAACGTTTGAGCTGGCCCGCTATGGCGCTTCCATCTTACACATTGAGTACGAGGTGGCTAAACATACGACCGACCTCAAAACCCAACGCCAGAAAGGCTACAAGCCGGGCACCAACAAGGCCGGCTTCAAGCCGCCGCCCCCGGCGCGGGGCGATGCCGGGAAGGCGTATGCCAACGCGCCCTACAAAGTGGAGGGCGAGTACCTGCACTTGGCGCAGCACAACAACCCGATGGAAAACTTTGCCACCACCATTGAATGGCTGGGCGATGGCAAGAAAATGAACATCTACGACAAGACGCAGGGGGCGGGCAACGTGCAGGCGTACCTCACCCATATTTTTGGACTAAGCAAAGAAGAGGCCCACGTATTCTCCAAGTACACGGGCGGCGGCTTCGGGGCGGGGCTGCGGCCGCAGTACCAGGTGTTTCTGGCCACGCTGGCGGCGCTGGAGCTGAAGCACTCGATTCGGGTGTCGCTTACGCGGCAGCAGATGTTCAGCTTCGGCCACCGGCCCGAAACTATTCAGGACCTCAAGCTGTCGGCCGACGAAAACGGGGCGCTGCAATCGGTGGAGCACTACGCGCTGGCCGAAACCTCGCAGTTTGAGGACTTTACGGAAGTCGTCGTGAACTGGTCGGGCCTGCTCTACCAGTGCGAAAACGTGAAGCTGAACTATGAAATCGCCCGGCTCGACGTGTACACGCCCATCGACATGCGGGCGCCCGGCGCGGCCACCAACACGTTTGCCCTCGAAAGCGCGATGGACGAGCTGGCGTACGTCGCCGGCCGCGACCCGCTCGAATTTCGCCTGCTCAACTACGCCGACACCGACCAGAACGCGAAAAAGCCCTTCTCCAGCAAGAAGCTGCGCGAGTGCTACCACGAAGGCGCGGCCAAATTCGGCTGGGAGAAGCGCACCCCGGAGCCGCGCTCGATGCGCGACGAAAAGGGGATGCTTGTGGGCTGGGGCCTGGCCACCGGCTGCTGGGATGCCTCGCAAATGCCTGCCGCCGCCCAAGCCACCCTCGCGGCCGACGGCCACCTCACGGTGAGCAGCAACGCCAACGACATCGGCACCGGCACCTACACCATCATGACGCAGATTGCGGCCGAAACCCTGGGCCTGCTCCTGGCCGACGTCACCTTCGTGCTCGGCGACACCACCCTGCCCGAAGCCCCCGTGCAAGGCGGCTCTTGGACGGCCGCCTCGGTAGGCACCGCCGTGCAGTCGGTGTGCAAGGACCTGCGCGAGCAGCTGCTCAAGCTGGCCCAAAAGCTGCCCGACTCGCCCCTCAAAGGCCTGGCCGTGGAAGACGTGCAGTTCGTAAACGGCCTGTTGCGCGCCAACGCCGACATCACCCAAACGGTAGCCATTAAGGACATCCTAACCGCCAGCGGCAAGGAAAAGCTGGAAGCCAAGGCCAACACGATGCCCAACCCGGTGATGCAGCTGGCCTACTCCACCCACACCCACAACGCCGTATTTGTGGAGGTAAAAGTAGACGAAGACCTCGGCACCGTCCACGTCACCCGCGTGGTAAATGCCGTAGCCGCCGGCCGCATCCTCAACCCCAAAACCGCTCGCAGCCAGGTACTTGGCGCCACCGTGTGGGGCATCGGCATGGCCCTGATGGAAGAAACCGTCATGGACCACAACCTCGGCCGCTACATGAACCACAACTTCGCCGAATACCACATTCCGGTGCAAGCCGACATCCACAAAATCGACGTGGTATTCGTAGAGGAAGAGGACGACAAAGTAAACCCCCTCGGCATCAAAGGCGTGGGCGAAATCGGCCTGCTCGGCGTAGCGGCCGCCGTCGCTAACGCCGTGTACCACGCTACGGGTGTGCGGGTTAAGGACCTGCCGGTGCAGAGCGATAAGCTGCTGTAGTTGGTGGTTGGTTGGAAAATGGAGCGCCCCGTAGCTGTAGTAGCTGCGGGGCGCTTTTGTTTAGGCCTCTACTTACCGATACTAATTGAGGAACCGCTTATTTGACCGCTGACGGCAATATTGTTGTCGCCGCTCTGGTTAACACTAGAGTCATAAGTACGCTCTTTGCGAGCACTCTCAATAAGGGTCTTAAACTCGTCTGCTAAGGACTTATTGCTTGCAAGCTCTTCCTGCAATATATACTCTATTTGCCCTTGCTTCTTGGCATCATTGGGCATAGCTTCGAATTTAGCAAGAGCCTCGCCTTTACCATTCGCCTGAAATACAGACTTTGTTTTCTCCCACAAATCTTTGGTAATAGATTTCGATAACTCTTCACCACCTTTAACTAAATAAGGCACTATGAATGTCAACGCTTGAGGTGCTAGAATTTCAGGAATCATTTTCTTATTGCTTTAAG
Organism: Janthinobacterium lividum; assembly: GCA_050954465.1. GTDB lineage: Bacteria > Bacteroidota > Bacteroidia > Cytophagales > Hymenobacteraceae > Hymenobacter. The sequence goes on along the minus strand of JBPBPU010000141.1, from coordinate 164,292 downwards.
AGTTTGAAGAAAATTTACTACTTCGTACTGATTAGACTCATAAAGTTCGCCTACTGTAGTGCTAGTAAAACATTGGATATGAGCTTTCTTATCCTCCTCATAGATTCGTTCATAGTTGCCGATTGAGTTAGGATTTATTGGATAAGCTACAGAAACAGGTTCTCCGTATTCGAGACGACATGGAAATTTAATCTTATATTTTTCATTTAACAAAGCAAAAGTATCGTGCCGTAGTCCTGGCTCCAATATAAAAGAAGGATTAACTTTGAAAAACGGTTGGTTAAAATATCTTATCTCCTTTGTTAAGTTAGTTATCGTGACACCAATCATTACGCTGCCACCCACCAACCCATAACCACTAGTCTCGATAAGGGTTGTCAAGTATAGATTCGCTCCCTTGTCTACTGTCATCTGCACGTCTTGTTTTTCATTGATTAGCTGCAAAATCTCTTGAGGCAATCGGCTCATCCTGTCACCAAGGTTAATAACTAATTGCTTAATCCCCTCTGCATCGTTTTGGTTAACAATAATAGTTGAGCCATCAACATTCTGGATGATAATATTTCCAGACCCATCTACTTGAGCATTAGTTTCCATTTTTTGCTTTCTGTCGGCTTGAAGAGTCAGAATATCTAAGTCAGTATTTATCAGTCGCTGACGTTCATATTCAGCTTGTCTCTAATAACGTTACATCTAGTAGCACAAGCAATATACTAACTAGGGCTCACAAAGTACTATTTGCTAGGTCTAGTGTTCGGCGGGGAACAGCACACTGTTACCTATTCCGTCAACAGTTTGAAGTCAGGCAGGCCGACGGTCTTCAGGATATGGTTTGCCCGGTCTACCTTGTCCTGAAAGAGCGGCTGGTTGGCATACTTCTCATCCAAACCTGGCTTGATGGTAAAGCCAGCGAGCAATTTCTTTTTTACTGGTTCTTTTTTCGGCTTCATGACTGTAAAGATAAGGATTTGCGATGCACCAAAAATGCGCCGTAGGTAACGCCTCGCTGGAAAGGCTGCCAGCCTTCTACAGCTAAACCGAGGACGATAAAATCGCGTTCGATTGCCTCCAGGTTGTTGGCGATACCCATTCGGTAAAGCCGTGTTCGGGCTTCAGTGCTGCCAGTCGCGATTACCGTAGCATTCGGATAGGCATCCGTAAAGACGTACAGCGTAGCCGCCACTGTTGCCAGTACCCGCTGGCTATCGCCGTTGTTCGTGACTTGTGTATCACTTACATAGCTTGTTATCTCGTCTTTATCCCCGAAACCGAGATTGTAAAAATCCTTTAGGTTGATTTCCGTGTAGCGCACGATTTTCGTGACGCTTCCTTTCGGTCCCACGCTAACAAACTCAAACGTTGTAGCACCTGCCGAAGCATCCGATTCGTAACGATTCTCCATTCAGGGGTAGTAGGAAACGGTTTTGCAGCGTCTGGCAGTTGCCGCACTTCCCGGCAGCAGAATATCCGGTGTTATTAATAACGTAACTCTACCAGCAGCTTATCCAGTGCGATGAACAGGCTGCGAACGTAGCTTGCTACCGCTCAGGTCAGTAAACGGAAAAGTGATAAGAACAACGTCGCCTTTAGCCATTATACACTTCCTTTAAGTCGGCTTCAGTGTAGAGGTCTTCTTCCGCGTGCAGGAAAGCAAAAGCCTGGCTTTCAGACGCCAGTTGCTGAATTCCGTGCGCTAACTGCTGCTCCTCGTAGCGCTTGCTTAGGAAATCAGCAAAATCGGAAATTTCTTCTGCTTTCTCGGCGGGAAGCAGGTTTATGGCGTTGATGGTACGGGTGATAATAGCCTGCTTGCTGACTGTCATAACTATCGGAGTAGAACGTCTAAAGATAACGAAAAGCAGGCAATAGCTATGCCGGGCATCCCTCATTTTGAGTTGTACAACCATAAAAACGCCCCGCAGCCACAAAGCCACGGGGCGCGCCCCTCTCCTATTCCCTCAAAAAGCTGCCGCGAACTCCCTGGCGAAGTCCTCCAGCTTCACCTTTCCTAGCAGGGGCTTGTGCAACGCGTAGTCCTCGCCCAATACCCCGCTGTTCATGCTGGCGTAGAGGTCCACGAGGCCGTCGGCGGTGGGGGCGGGCAGGCCGTTGCGGAGCAGGTTTTCGCGCATTTGCTCGTCCGTGAACTGCACCCAGCGCAGGTCGGGGCGGCCGATGGCGGCGCCCAGCACCTGCGCCACTTCGTCGGGTGTGCGCTCGTCGCTGGCCACGTAGCGGATGGTGCGGCCGGGCGCGGCCGCCGGGCGGGCCAGCTCCTCGGCAGCGGCGGCGGCAATGTCGCGGTAGTGTACCAGCGGTTCGCGGTGGTCGCCGGCGCTGTTGGCACCGAAGAAGCCGACGCTTTTTATCATCTCGATAAACCCGTAGTAGTTGGTGAAAAACGACGTGGCCCGCAGGTGCGTGAGCGCCAGACCGGGCAGCGCGGCCAGGATTTCCTCCACGTCGTGGGTGCCCAGGATATTGCCGGTGCCGTGGTCGCGGTGGGCGCCCCAGCTGCTGAGGTGCACCACCCGCCGCACCCCTGCCTGCCCGATGGCCTGCGCATAGTGGCGGCCGATGCGCTGGAAATAGCCCCGCAAATCGGGCGCGGCAAAGTTGGGCGGCACCATGGCGTACACGGCATCGGCCCCGGCAAAGGTGGCCGCCAGGAAGCCCGCATCCTCCACCGACCCGATGGCGGCGGTGGCGCCCAGCGCCGCTATTTCGGCCTGCTTATCGGGCTTGCTGCTGACGACCGTAACGGCGTGGCCCTGCTGCACCAGCTCGGTGGCGAGCGGCTGGCTGATGTTCCCTAGGGAACCGGTGACAATGATTTTCATGCCGCAAAGTTCTGCCCGGCAGCGGCGGCGCGAAAGGGCCAAACGGCGGAAAAACCCGGCCCAAGTGCGGCAAGCGGCACACTACAGCCGCTGCCGATAGCTGGCCGGCGCCAGCCCGGTGTGGCTGCGAAAAAACCGCCCAAACGTAGACTGGTCGGCAAAGTGCAGCGCATCGGCCACCTGACCGATGGTGAGGAGGGGGTTTTGGAGCAGCACGTGGGCTTCGAGCAGCACGGCCTCGGCCAGCCACGCCACGGCGCGCTTGCCGGTGGCTTCCTTCACGGTTTCGGCGAGGTGCTTGGGGGTGATGCAGAGCTTATCGGCGTAAAACGCCAAGCTGCGCTCGGTGGCGTAGTGCGTATTCACCAGCTGCTTGAAGCCGCTGGCAATCAGTTGGCTGCGCGTCGGCACGGCTTTCGGCGCTACGTGCTGCGCACTGTACACCGGGGCCGTTTCGTGCAATAGAATATGGATAAGGCTGCGCAGAATCTCCTCGCGGTACGGGTGGGCAGACGCGTATTTCTGTCCGATGGCTTGCAGCAGGGCCGCGAAGCTGGCGGCGGGCGCGGGCGGCAGCGGGAATACGTGGCGGGCGTCGCGCTCAAAAAACGCAAACGCATCCAGGTTCATTGCGCCGGTGGCCGCCGCAAATTCCTTGGTAAAAAAGATGCTGAGCGACTCACAATCGGCCGACCGGGCCACCCACTGCTTGATGCCGTAGGGCGAGAGCACCATCAGCGAGCCGGGTTCCAGGTCGTAGGTTTCGAGGTTTACTTGCAGGCGGGCACTGCCGCGCAGGCAGAGGCCGATTTTGTAAAAATCGTTGCGGTGCGGCTGGTCAATCGGCAGGTGCGGCACCGGCCCGGAGTCTGGCCCCAAGAAGAAAAACGCCGGTTTTTCCTCGGTTTCGGTCAGGGCATCGAGCTGAAAAACAGGAATCGTCGCGTTCATGGGCGGGTAGCGTCAGCAACAGGGTGGCCGCTTACCGGCAGCCCCGGCGGGCGGCGGTTGCGCGGCGGCAAAACCTGCGCCGCGCTGGTGCAGTTTGCATAACCCCGCCGCGCCGCCGGGCGTACTGGCAAAGCTACCTTTTTCCTGGCAATGACCGAACTCCAACGCCTCTTCTTGGCCTACGACCAGCACCGCGCCGCCGCCCGCCCCTGCGCCCTGGCCACGGTGGTCGAAGTGCTCGGCTCGGCCTACCGCCGCCCCGGCGCCCGCATGCTCGTCACGGAGGACGGCGAGCTGACCGGCGCCATCAGCGGCGGCTGCCTCGAAGGCGACGCCCGGCAGCGGGCGCGGCGGGCCATTTTCCAGGGCGAGCCCGCGCTGGTTACCTACGACACCCGCGACGAAGACGACCCGCGCCACGGCCTCGGCCCCGGCTGCCAGGGCGTCGTCCGCATCTTGTTGGAGCCCCTTAATTTTCAAGATGATACCAACCCACTCGAAATTCTGCGCAGCTTCGCGCAGCACCCCGCGCCCGCCGTGCTGGCTACCGTGTTTGAAACCGATGCCACTGGCCTCAAAGCCGCCGTGGGCCAGCGCCTGCTGCTAGCCGAAACCGGGGCTGTGCGCGGCACCGCGCTGCTGGCCGCGCCCTTGGCCGATGCCGCCCACGCCACGCTGGCCGGGGGCCAGTCGCAAATACTTGATTTAGAAACCGCTGCCGGCCCGGTGCGGGCACTGCTCGAAGTGCTTACGCCGCCGCTGCGCCTGGTGGTGTACGGGGCCGGCAACGATGCCCAGCCGCTGGTGCACCTGGCGGCCTCGCTCGGCTGGCACATCACGGTGGTCGATGGCCGCCCCAATCTGGCTACTACTGCCCGCTTCCCCGAAGCGGCGGCCGTGCAGATAGTGCCCGTGGGGCAGCTGGAAACGGCCGTACCCGACCCGCTGGCGTACCACGTGCTGCTGAGCCACAACTATGCCTACGACCTGGCCGCGCTGCAAACGCTGCTGGCCTCGCCCGCGCCCTATATCGGCTTGCTCGGCCCGCGCCTCAAGGCGCAGCGGCTGCTAGGCGAGTTGGAGGTATCAGCAGCAGAAATAGCCGCATTTTCCCAACGGCTGCACAGCCCGATTGGGCTGGATTTGGGCAGCGAAACGCCGGAGGAAATTGCCCTGGCCATCGTGGCCGAGATTCAGGCGCAGCGTAGCGGGCGGCAGGGGCGGCCGTTGCGCGAGCGAGCAGGCACGGTACACATGCTGCCAGCAGAAGCGTAGCCAAGCCTGCCGAAGCAAAACCTGGTGCTACGGCGTCGGCACCCGGTAGCTGAGCGCCAGCCGAAATGCCAGACCCTTCTCTATGTGTTGGTTCAGGGGTGTGGGAGCAGTTCCCAGGCCGATGTAGTCGATGGTGGCGGGCCATTGGTCTTCGTGGGCGTACACGTCAAGCCGCCGCGTAACGGCGTAAGCGGCGGTGGCCCGCAGGGCCCAGTACTTACTCAGGTAGGTTTCGGCAAAGAGCCCATAATGCCCCTGCTGGTACTGGAAATACTGGTCTTGCTCCCGCAGGCGGTAGGTGGTGTTAATACCCAGCAGGTTGAAGCCGGCATTGAGGCGGGGCGTGAGGGCGTAGCTGACGGTGAAGGTGGTAGGCAGGTCACCAAAAGCCCGCCACCGGGTGCCTAGCCGCCAGTCGAGGCCCAGCAGCACCACGTACTGCGGGCCGTAGAACTGCTGCCGGTAGCCGAGGGTGAGCCGATAGGCCCGCCGGGCACTGGCGCGGTAAGCCACGCGCCCCACGCCGCCCCAAGTCACGTCTTCGCCACGCACCTCGCGCAGGTCGGAGTTGAGAGCGGGGAGCGCCAGGGCCGTTAGTTCGAGCCGGGGCGATACGCGGCGGCGGTATCCCAGCACCGGCGCCAAGCCATACACGCTGCTCACCCCAAACCCCTGTTGGTCGCCGCTGAAACGCAAGGCTTCGAGGCCGGTGCCCACCAGCAGGCTTTGGGCGCTGTCGTGGGCCAGGGTAAGAGGCACAATAAAGCTGGCCCGGAACACATCGGCCCGAAACGTGGACTGGTTGCTGCCGGCGAATTTCAGAGGCAGCAGCTCGTAGCTTAGCGCTACTCCTTCGGCATAGCCCTGCGCCCGGCCGGCGGTGGGCAGCAGGCTGGCTAGCACGAGCGGCAATAAGCGGATATGAAACCGAGAGTTGGCAACGTTCATAGCTGGCGCAGGGCAGTAGAGCACCCAAAGAACGGGCTGGCCGCCCAAATAGCACACGCCACCCACCAGGCACTGAGTTACGGAATCGCTGGCCAACCCAGGTTTGCGGGCTAGCGCGCCGCGTAGCGATGCCAGGTTTGTAGTAGCCCCGGGTGCATGTCAAAGAGAAGTGCCGCGAACAGTGCAAGAGACACCTACAAGCGTCTTGCACCGCTACGCGGCACTTGTTCCAGTAAACTGGGCTTTTCTACAAACCTGACACCGCTACGCAGCGCGCTATTCCACTAGCTGGCTTAACTACTCCACCAGCACCCGCTGAGCCAGCGGCGCCTGGCCGGGCGCCGTGAGCAGCAGGGTATAGGCCCCCGGAACCAGCCCCAGCAGCTCCAGCTGGCGGCCGGCCGGCACGGGCAGCTGGCGCACGACGCGGCCCGCCAGGTCGAGCAACTGCAGCGAGGTGCCAGGCGTCGGCTGGGCGGGCAACTCCAGCGTGAGCATTCCGGTGCTGGGGTTGGGATAGGCCCGGAATCCGGCCGCCGTGCCGCGGGCTTCCGCAGTCGTTAGCACCAGCAGCACCAGACTGCCCATGGTATAATCGTATTTGACCACCGGCCAGCCGACAGCCTGAAAGCTGTTTAGGGCTCCCATGTAACCGGGGTCGGTGCCCGCGCAGAGGGGCGACTGCGGCTGCATATAGCCCATGTTGCCCACCTGCTCGTACATGCGGCCACCCCACTGCCCTACTACGGCTCCGCCGGTTGGGGAGGTGAGGTGCGCCCGAAACCAGCGGAGCGACCGGCCGGCTACCTGTTGCCGGCCCACGCTATCTACCACGACGCGCACTACTTCCGTTGGGCAAGGGCCCTGCGGCACCACGCGGGGCGTAAGCCAGCTGCTGCCGGGCTGGGCCACAAAATCGTAGAGCGTATAAAACTGACCGTTAGCCTGCACCTCTACCCGGTCGGCCACTACGCGCATCACTAGGCTGGGCAGCTTGGAGGTGTAGTAGGGCGACCCTGGAATAGCCATGTTGGTGGTAGTCAGGCTACGGGTCAGGAGCTGGGCCGGCTGCCCGGCTACCACCGTGTCGCGGGCGTAGCTCACTTTCAAGGTGCCCCACGCGCTAAACAGGGCGTAGCCGTAGGTCCAGGTGGCGCCGGGCGCGCACCACATGGTGGGGTTGGCCGATTGGGCCTGGGCGGCCAGCGCCGAACTCAGTAGGGCGGCAGAAAGTAGTAGGTATTTCATAGGAAGCGCGCTGTTATCAGGCAAGGTACTAACGCTGTTCAGTAAATACAAGAGAGCCCCATAAGTAGGCGAAACTTATCTACCCTTCCTACAGTCCGTTGCTTACAAGGAGGCGCAATAAAGCGGCTGGGCAACCAATCAATTCCACAGCTTGATACCGGCGCTACCGGGCCCATTTTCTTACCGATAAAGTAGGCTCGTGGTCAAAGCCGGTGCGGAATTGCCCGGTATAATAGTCTACGTATTCAAAGTCAGGCCCTAAGACGGGGGCGCCTTCTGCAACGTTGAAAAAGGCCATCATAAAAAAATTGTCGCTATTTTTCCAAGCGGCAATTTCTATTCCCTCGCTTATTATACCACGGATGAGCGCAACGGCTGGCTCAGCACATGAGAGGGCTTTCTGCTCGTCATTATCCAGCGCAAATTCGCCGAAATGGATGGAATGTTCCGCAAAACGAACCGTAACCAGCTCGTCTTCCGAGGAGATGAGCAGGTGCCAGCCGGAGGGAGCCACCTGGGTTATTTCAACGTACCCATCCAGCAGCTTCACGCTGCCCGCCTGCTCAAATTCGGGGAAAGCTGCCAGCATAATTTCCAGGCATTTCCGGGAGAAACTCGAAATCATCGCACAAAGAGTTCATGATAAAGCAGGAATTCCCTCACTTACCGGGCAGCCTACTACGCCCTGGTTTCCACCAGCGCCCGCGCCTTGCCGGGCAGCGATTTGTGGCGCTCCTTGCCCAGGGCGGAAACTGGCACAACAACCTGCTGATGAAGCCACTAATTTATAACGTGTTTCCGGCCAACAGCGTAGCGGACAATTCTAGGGAGATTGCTGGTTTCGGGGCCGATGAGGTTAGGGTAGGCCCGTAAACCGGCTACTCGTTTTAGTGCCGTTTCCGTCGTTGGCCGGTGCCCCATAGTAGGGTACCGCCCCGCGTTACCAGGCCGCCCTCTTGGTCTTCTTCGCCCAGCAGGGGTTCGATGGTTGGGCCAGCGGCAGCGGCCGCCGTGCCGTTGGCGAAGGGCACCACCCGGCCAATGGCGTGATAAAAGATGTTCCAGTGCAGGTCTGGCGGGGGGGCATATTCCTGGCCGGTGGGCGAAATCAGTAGTTCCTGGCCCTCGGCGGTGCGGCCGTGGTGCCAGCCACCGGCCAGCAATTCCAGGGCGTAGTAGGTGTGGCCGGTCAGGTCGCGCAGGCGGCCAGCGCGGTAAACGAGGAGTCGTTCGCCGTGGTCGGGCAGGGTGCGGCGGTAGGCCCCGCTTGGCAGCAGGGGGCAACTCGCGGTACCCCCTGGCCCCGAGTGAAACCAGGGCATCAAACCGGAGTATTTGATATTCGCCGGGCGCGGCAGCAGCGGGAAGCTGGTGGTGTCGGCGGCAGCAGCGGCGGCGAGTGGGGCGGGTGGGGCCGTCAAGGCGGCAAAGTCCTCGGGGGTCAGGTAGTTGTCGTAGCCTACCCGCTCATATTCGGGGGTCAGGGCGTGGCCGCTGGTATCGGCCACCAGCCACTTGTTGTACCAGCGGCCCTGCTGCTGGTCGCGGTACACTTGCAGCAGCCGGGGGCCGCCGGGGAAGCGGTACCACTCGCCCCGGTACTGGCCGGGCAGCAGCTCGCCCCCGGTGCGGGCGGCCAGCACGTAGTCCTGCCCATCGCGGCGGCCGGTGCCGTACTGGCCCGACCAGCAGGTGATTGCCTCGTAGCGGCACGGCACCACCAGCGCGCCAGTGGCCCGCCGAATCAGCCCGAACCGCCCGCCCTGCCGCACCAGCAGGTAAGTAGTGTCGGGCGGAGCGTGAATGGGCGCGGCGCGACGCTCAAAACTCTCGTCAAACATACTGGCCATTACCAAATCGAGGGCGGCCGGCCGGTTCCACGCCTGGCCCTTCCTGTACCGCAGCCCGTAGCTATCGGTCTCGTTCATGCTCAGGATTTGCTCGTAGCGGCCGGGGGGCGCTACCCACCGCCCCCGCGCATCCAGCAGGCCAGGGCCGAGGTCGGTGCGCACCCAGGCCCGGCCCCGCTCGAAGCCCGCGGCCTGCCGCAGCGCCGGCACCGCCCGAAATGCCGGCCGGCCGCGCGGTGTCAGAAACTCCACCACTGTGTCGCCAGGAGCCAGGGTGCGGCGGTGGCGCAGGTAGCCGGCCTCATCGGGCGAGGTCAGGCTGGTTTGGGGGCGCAGCCGCCAGCGGCCCCGCGCATCCAGCAGGCCGTAGTGGTGCGGCCGCTGCTGGTCGTCGCCGGGCCAGTCGTTGGTCAGCGCCCCGCCGCCCGGCAACAGGCTAACCATGTTGTGCGCAAACGGCAGCACCTCCCGCCCCCGGCGGCCCAGCAGCCCCGTGTGGCCGGCCGTATCCCAACGGCTTTCGGTGGGGCGCCACGCCATGGTGTAGCGGCGGTTCAGCGCGAAGCTGTCAATGTGGCTGTACGCAAACGGGGTCAGGGCCCGGCCGCGTTGGTTCACCAGCGCCACCAGTCCGGTTTCCGGCTCCCAGCGCCGGTGCCAGGTGGTATAGTGCCCCTCATAGCCCCGCCGCTCAAACACCCGCATCCGGGTGCCGACGGCGTAGCGCCCCGCCCCTAGCGGCTTGATTTCCAGGTTTTGGGCGGCACCCAGGCGGGCCACGTCGTGCTTCAGAAAATCGAAATCTGTGGCGGCGTTCACTGCCTTTGCTACCCGCCGCTGCTCGGTGCGGGGCGCTGCCAGCCGCCGGGTAATGAAAGGTGCGGCCGGGGTGGGGAAGTAGTCAAAGCCCTCCACCTGCCCTAGCGGGGCCACGTCCAGCAGTTCCGTTTGTCCGGCCCGCACCTCGCTGCGGCGCACGGCCCGCAGCCGGCCCCCCGGCAGCAGCACCGCTGCCTCGTCGGCCGCTACGCGCAGCACCTCGCCCGTGGCGTTCAGAAAAGCGCGGGCCTGCGGTTTGGTGTGATGATAAGCGTACAGCTCCGGGGGGTGGTTCTGGTAAAGTTGACGCTTCTTGCGAGCCTCGTCTTCGGTTTCGGCCAAAAACCGGTCAACCCGCAGCAGTCCGGCCGCCGGAAACAACGTGCCCAGCACCAGCCCCGGTGTGATAACGACGCGCCCCGTGGTGTCGGCATAGCCCCACCACTCATCGTGCCGGTAGGGCACCAGCCCGCCCGGTGGCAGCGGCGCAATAGTCAGTTCGCGCACCTCGCGCAACGGGTAGCCGTCGTCGGGTGGGGGGGCGGTTTGGGCCGTGGCAGCCAGGGGGGCGATGAGTAGCAGCAGCCAGGCGGGGGAGAGGTGCATGGGAGAAAGTAGTGGCGCGGGTACCGGCAAGCCGTAATTTACGCTCAATCAGACACCTAAAGTCAGGTTTCCCGGGCAGCAACCAAAGGTCAGCGTAGCAGCACTCCAGCAGTTTGGCCGGCCGCAGTCATTTGGCGGGCGTAGCGCCCGACGGACACTATCGGGCCAGGACTGGGCAATTGAGTTAGGGCGGCCAGCGGCCGGCGCAGAGGCTAGCAACTAGTACAGGACTTACGCAGCCAGCATACGCACGGGCGGCGTAACAACGGCGGGTTCCGCCCCTGCGGCCCGCGCCTATTGCGTGCTCCCTACTCCCTCTGCCAGCGCCCGCGCCTTGCCGGGCAGCGTCTTGTGGCGCTCCTTGCCCAGGGCGGCGGCAGGCTCGGGCACCCAGTGGTGGCGGCCACCGGCTTTTTCGTCGTTGAACTCGGTGGGGATGTCGCCGGCGGCGGTGCGCTCGTGCCAGGTCAGGTGCTGGGTACCGTCGTCGGTGCGCTGCATGGTAATGCACTCGTCCACGGGGCACACCAGCGAGCAGAGATTGCAGCCCACGCAGTTTTCGTCGATGATGGCGGGCGTGCGGGTGCCGGCTTGCAGCCGGATGGCTTGGTGCGCGCCGTCTTCGCAGGCGGTGTAGCAGAGCTGGCAGCCGATGCACTTGGCGGGGTCGATGTGGGCCTTCACCTGGTACTTCAGGTTCAGCTCGTTCCAAGGCTTCACGTTGGGCAGGGCCTTGCCCACGAAGTCGTTTATCGTGTTAAATCCTTTCTCGGCCATGTACTGCTCCAGGCCGCTCGTCATTTCGCGGATGATGCCGAAGCCGAAGTGCATGGCCGCCGTGCACACCTGCACCGAACTGGCGCCCAGCAGGATGTGCTCCACCGCGTCGCGCCAGTTCTCGATACCGCCGATGCCCGAGATGGGCAATTGCACGCCGGGGTGCTGGGCGCAGTTTTTTACCATGTTCAGGGCAATGGGCTTCACGGCGGGGCCGCAGTAGCCGCCGTTGGTGCCCTGCCCATCTACAATCGGGTAGGGCGAAAACTGGTCGAGGTCGAGGCCCACGATGCTCTGAATCGTGTTGATGAGCGAAATAGCGTTGGCCCCGCCGGCCCGCGCCGCCAGCGCCGGCTCGGTAATGTCGGTGATGTTGGGCGTGAGCTTGACGATAACGGGCGTACGAGCCACTTCCATTACCCACTCCACGATGGTTTGCAGCACCTTCGGCTCCTGCCCCACGGCCGAGCCCATGCCGCGCTCGCACATGCCGTGCGGGCAGCCAAAGTTCAGCTCCAGGCCGTCGGCCCCAGCGTCTTCGGCGGCGCGCACAATGTCGTGCCACTCCTGCCGGCTGCCCACCATAAGCGAAGCAATCACGGCGTGGTGCGGAAACCGCTTTTTCACTTCCGAAATTTCGCGCAGGTTGTCAATTAGCGGACGGTCTGAAATCAGCTCGATATTATTGAAGCCTATCAGCCGTTTGTCGCGGTAATTAACCCCGCCGTAGCGGCTTGACACGTTCACGACGGGTACGCCCAGCGTTTTCCACACTGCGCCGCCCCAGCCCGCATCAAAGGCTTTCATCACCTGGTAGCCCGAGTTAGTAGGCGGTGCTGAAGCGAGCCAAAAAGGATTGGGCGATTTAATACCGGCAAAATCTATGGAGAGGTCAGGCATATCACTGGCTAAATAAGAACGTCATGCTCATCTGGCGTCCGCTTGCCGAAGCATTTCGCTCGCAGACTAACTCAATTGTTCAACGATGCGAGCGAGATGCTTCGGCAAGCGGACGCCAGATGAGCATGACGTTCTAGTAACTATTTGTTACTCAAATAAGCGTGAATGCCTCGGGCGGCCACTTTGGCTTCAGCAGCGGCATTCACTACTTCGGCGCCGCCGTTGCGGGCGTCGCCAGAGGTAAAATACTTGGGGTTAGTGGTTTGTCCGGTGTGGGCGTCGGCCACGATACGGCCCTTGCCATCGAGCTGCAAGCCATCAATGAGGCGCAGAAACTCGGATTGCTTGGCTTGCCCGGTGGCTTTAATGACCATGTCGCAGGGCACGGTAAACTCGGAACCGGCTACTTCCTCCACCTGGTTATTTACTACGGTGGTACGAATGAAACGCACGCCTTCTACTACGTCGGTGCCGAGTATTTCGAGAGGCGCGGCGTTGAACAACCCTTTCACGCCCACTGCTTTAGCCAGGTCGTATTCGAAGTCGTACGCGCCTTTTTCCTCTTTGGCACGGCGGTAAGCCAGCGTCACCTGCTCCGCCCCCATGCGGGCCGATTCGGAAGCGGCATCCATGGCGGTGTTGCCCCCGCCTAGCACCACTACGCGCCGGCCCACGAAGGTTTGCTGGTGCTGCTCGCGCAAGTCGGCAATAAACTCTACCGCACCTACGCAACCCGTTAGGTTTTCGCCTGGCAAACCCAGGGCAGACGTTTTTCCCAGGCCAATACCCAGAAATATGGCGTCATATTCCGCTTCCAACTCGGCTAATTCCTTCGGCGAAGAAATCGGCGAATTATATTTAACCGTGTAGCCAAATTGCGCCTGCAAATAGGCCATTTCGGCCAGGGCTTCTTCATTGGTAATTTTGTACGGCGCTACACCGTACACCGTCAGCCCCGAAGGCTGGGCTTTGGCTTCAAATACGGTTACTTCGTAGCCCAGCGACCGTAGCTCGCAGGCGCAGGAAATGCCGGCCGGGCCAGCACCAATAATGGCTACCTTTTTCCCATTGGGCACGCCCGGCCCGAAGAGCATTTTGCTTTCCTCAATGGCTTTGGTAGTAGCGTAGCTTTGCAATCGGCCTATTTCTATTGGCTTTACTTCCTGCAAATTGTACACGCAAGCGCCTTCGCAAAGCACCTCCGTGGGGCACACCTTGCCGCATGCGTTGCCGAAGTAATTGGCCTCATAAATAGTACGCGCTGCGCCGGTATCATTACCCGTATTTATCTGCCGAATAAACTGCGGGATATCAATTCCCGATGGGCAAGCAGTAATGCACGGCGCATCGAAGCAAAACAAGCAGCGCGAGCTTTCATACAGCGCCTCGTTGCGCGACATGACGGGCTTGAGCTGCGCGAAATTCGCGGCAAATTCATGCTCGGTGGTGGGGATAGGATATTCGGCCATATTTTACAATCGCTTGTCATTGCGAGCGCAGCGAAGCAATCGCACCAGAACGTAATTATTCAGAACAAGTTATTCTGGTGCGATTGCTTCGCTGCGCTCGCAATGACAGGAAGGGCTTCCTACAGCTCCACCAATTTTTCGTAAGTTTCGGGGCGGCGGTCGCGGAAGAACTGCCAGGTATTGCGCACCTCGTCAATCATATCGAGGTCGAATTCCGAAATCAGTAATTCGTCTTTGTATTCGTCGGCCGAGGCAATTATTTGCCCACGGGGGTCCACAAAATACGAGGTGCCATAGAAGCGGCCCAGGTTCCAGGGCTTCTCCTCTCCTACCCGGTTGATGCAGCCCATAAAGTAGCCGTTGGCCGCCGCGTGGGCGGGCTGCTCCAGTTTCCAGAGGTACTGCGAGAGGCCCGCTACCGTGGCTGAGGGGTTGTACACGATTTCGGCGCCGTTAAGGCCCAGCACGCGGGCGCCATCGGGAAAGTGCCGGTCGTAGCAGATGTAGACGCCTACTTTGGCGTACATCGTCTGGAACACGGGGTAGCCCAGGTTGCCGGGCTTGAAGAAGAATTTCTCCCAGAAGCCGTTGGTGTGCGGAATATGGTTTTTGCGGTACTTGCCCAAGTAGGTACCGTCGGCGTCGATAACGGCGGCGGTGTTGTAGAGCACGCCCGCCTGCTCGCGCTCGTACACCGGTACGATTATCACCATCTGGTACTTTTTGGCGTATTCGGCCATGCGCTCGGTGGTGGGGCCGGGCACCGATTCGGCTGAGGCGTACCACTGACTATTCTGGCCGGGGCAGAAATAAGGCGTATTAAAAATTTCCTGCAAGCACAGGATTTGTACTCCCTGGCGGCCCGCTTCCTCAATCAGTGGGATGTGCTTTTGCACCATCGCCTCCTTGATTTCTTCGATGCTGCCTTCGCCTTCGGTCATCGGTAAGCTCATCTGGATGAGGCCGGATTTAATTATTCTGGGCATGGGGTGAGAATTAGGAATTAATAATTAAGAATTGTAGGGGGCGTCAGGCAGTAATTGCCAGTTGTTGCTGAAATACTGCCTGTTACTCCTCCATAATATCCTCGTTCCAAAGCGCGGGCTCGGCTTCGATAAACTCGTTCATCATGGCCACGCACTCCGGCAGGTCGAGGTCTACGACTTCTACGCCGTGGCTTTCCATAAATTCGCGGGCTCCGTCAAAGGTGTGCGACTCGCCCACAATTACCTTCGGAATCTTGAACTGTACAATAGTGCCGGCGCACATGTAGCAAGGCATCAAGGTGCTGTAAATCACGGTGTCGCGGTAGCTGCGCTGGCGGCCAGCGTTGGTGAGGCAATCCATTTCGCCGTGCTTGATGGCGCTGTCTTCCTGCACGCGCTTGTTGTGGCCCTGGGCCACAATTTTGCCGGCGCGCACGAGCACCGAGCCGATAGGAATACCACCCTGTGAGCGGCCCAGGCGGGCTTCGGCGATGGCAGCTTGCATGAATTCGTCCATAATCGAGTAAGTTAAGAAATAAATAGCCGTTGCCCTACACCGCCGGTAGCCCGCGCCTCACGAATTGCCCGTAGCCTTTGGCAACCTTCGTTTCGCCGGCGTTCACGGCTATTTGGCCGCGCAGTAAAACCGTCTCTACTTTGCCGGTTACTTCCCAGCCTTCGTAGCCGGAATAGTCGCAATTCATGTGGTGCGTAGCGGCCGAAATAGTGTGCTTTTTCTGCGGGTCGAAAATAAGCAAATCCGCGTCGGCCCCAATGCTGATGGTGCCTTTGCGGGGAAACATCCCGAATATTTTGGCGGCGTTAGTAGACGTGACTTCCACAAATTTCTGCGGCGTAATTTTCCCTTTATTCACGCCTTCCGAAAATAGCAATTCCAGGCGATGCTCGATGGCGGGGTGGCCGTTGGGAATTTTCGAAAAGTCGTCCTTGCCCAGTAGTTTCTGGCTCCACATAAAAGGGCAGTGGTCAGTACCTACTACTTGCACTAGCCCTTGGTTGAGCCCGGCCCAAAGCGTGGCCTGGTCTTTCTTTTCGCGCAGCGGCGGCGACATTACCCACTTGGCCCCCTCGGCTTCGTTTTCGTAGAGCGAAGCATCGAGCAGCAAGTACTGAATGCAGGTTTCGACCAACATGCGCTGGTTGCGCTCGGTGGCGCGGCGCACTTGGTTGAGGGCACCTTCGCAGGTGAGATGCACGATATAGGCCTGTACGCCCGTGTAGTTGGCAATGTCGGCGAAGCGGCCCGAGGCTTCGGCTTCCGTCACTTCGGGCTGCGAGAGGTAGTGATACAGGGGCGTGAGCTTGCCCTCGGCGCGGTGCTGGGCAATGAGGGTGTCAATCATGTCGCCGTTGGTGGCGTGGGCCGTCACGAGGCCGCCGTGCTGCTTTACCTCTGCCATGAGCCCTACCATTTGTGCGTCGTCAATCATGAGCGCGCCTTTGTAGGCCATAAAGGTCTTGAAGGACGTAATGCCCTCGGCCATCATTTCCTTAATTTCCAGCTTGGTAGCGGGGTTAAAGTCCGTGACGGCCATGTGAAATGAGTAATCCCCTACCGCATTACCGCTGGCCCGGCCGCTCCACTCCTCAAACGCCGAGCGCAGCGACTTGCCCTGCGTTTGCAGGATAAAATCAATCACCGTGGTTGTGCCGCCGTGCAGCGCGGCGCGGGTGCCGGTTTCGTACGTATCGCTGCTGAAGGTGCCCATAAAAGGCATTTCCAGGTGCACGTGCGGGTCGATGCCGCCCGGCATTACCAATTTGCCCGTGCAGTCTAGCACTTCGGCGCCAGCCGGCGCGGGCAGGTTGCGGCCAATGGCAGCAATAGTTTCACCGTCAATTAAAATATCGCAAACACTATCGGAATCGGCAGTGATTACGCGGCCGTTTTTTAAGAGGATGGGCATAAATAATAAGCGGTAGCGCGGACTCTGCGAGTCCGCGAAGGGGGCCGTTGAACAACTACGCTATTCGCGGACTCGCAGAGTCCGCGCTACGCTCAATTACAGTATTTATCGGCAATTTCCAGCGCCTCCGCAATAATTGCCAAGCCCTCGTCCAATTCGCCTTTATTAATGCACAGTGGCGGCGCGATAAAAATATAATTCCAGCGCACAAACGTGTACATGCCCAGCTCCTTTATTTTGGCGGCCACCTCGTTCATAATAGCCATCTGGTCGGGGGCAGCGTTCCAGGGGGCCATCGGCTCCTTGGTGGCGCGATTCTTCACCAGTTCCAGGCAGCCGAAGAGGCCGGTGTTGCGCCAGTCGCCGATGCTCGGGTGCTGCCGGGTCATTTCGGCAATGCGCTGGTCGAGGTAGCGGCTCATTTGCCGGGTGTTTTCGAGCAGGTTATCTTCCTCGTAAATATCAAGCACGGCCACGGCAGCAGCGCAGCTCACGGGGTGCGCCGAATACGTGAGGCCCAGCGGTAACGGCTTGTTGTCGAACGACTTAGCAATGGCCTCGTCTACCATCACCGCGCCCAGCGGCAGGTAGCCCGCCGTGATGCCCTTAGCCATGCACAGCAGGTCTACTTTCACGCCGTGGTGGTCGGAGCCGAACCACTCGCCGGTGCGGCCGAAGCCCGACATCACCTCGTCGGCAATAAGCAAAATGCCGTGCTTGTCACAAATTTCGCGCACCCGCTTCCAGTAGCCGGGCGGGTACTTGATGCAGCCGCTGGTGCCCGACTCGCCTTCAAGCAGAATGGCCGCCACGCTGCCGGGGTTTTCGTAGCCGATAATGCGTTCCAGGGCATCGGCGGCGCGTTGGGCGCACTCCTCGGGGGTGGCGCTGTGCCAGGGGCAGCGGTAGAAATAGGGGTTTTCGACGTGTACCGTGCCCGGCATGGCCTGGCTATCCACGGCAAACTTGCGCGGGTCGCCGCCCACGCTGATGGCCCCGTAGCTGGCCCCGTGAAATGAGAGGTAAAGCGACACAATCTTGTGCCGCCCGGTATAAATACGGGCCAGCTTCACCGCATTCTCAATGGCTTCAGCCCCGCCCAGCGTGAAGAAAGCCTTGGTTAGGTTAGGGGCCGTAATGTCGTTGAGCTTGCGCCCGAGGTCGCCCCGCGCCTTGGTTATCATGCCGGGATACACGTAGCTCAACTCGCGCATTTGGGCGGCAACGGCTTCGGTCACGCGCTGGTCGCCGTGGCCAATGTTCACGTTCATCAACTGCGACGAGAAGTCGATGTAGCGCTTGCCGTCGCGGTCCCAGAGGTACACGCCCTCTGCCCGCTCGGCGCTGATGGGGTTGAGGCCGGCTTGCTTCGACCACGAAAACAACGTGTGGTCGAGGTTGTCGCGGAGGATTTGCTCCTGGTCGATATCGAGGGTGGGATGCATAAGGGATAAAAAAGCGAGGCACTGGCCGCCGTTTAGCGCGCAGCGCGCAACGGCAGGCCAAAAAGTGGGGCGAGTCTCCAGACTCGCGGAATAGAAAACCCTGAGTAGACGTTGGCTAACGAGTTGGTACCAGCCGAAAATACGCGAGTCTGGAGACTCGCCCCACTTTTCGCCCTGCCGTTACGCGCTACGCGCTAAACGGCGGCCAGTGCTTCTGTCTTACGACATCCAATTTACCCGCGACTCCGGGTTCCACTTGGTCGTCGTCTTCTTGAGCTGCGTCCAGAATTCAATCGAACTCTTACCCGTGATGTCGCAGGCGCCGAATTTCGACTCGTTCCAGCCGCCGAACGAGAAGGGCTCGCGGGGCACGGGCACGCCGATGTTCACCCCAATCATGCCGGCGCTGGCGTGCTCCTGCACGTAGCGGGCGTGGGCACCACTTTGGGTGAAGACGGCCGCCGCGTTGCCGTAGTTGCTGGCGTTTTCGATGGCGATAGCTTCGTCCAGGGTGTTGGTGCGCAGGATGGCGAGCACCGGGCCGAAGACTTCTTCTTTGGCAATGGCCATGTCGGTGGTCACGTAATCGACTACTGTGGGGCCGACGTAGAAGCCACCTTCGTGGCCGGGCACTACGGCCCCGCGCCCGTCGAGCAGGACTTTGGCGCCGGCCGCCTCGGCCTCCGTGATGTAGCGCTCGATGCGCTCCTTGGCCTCGCGGCTGATGACGGAACCGAGGTTCTGGCCGGGCACGATTTTGCGGGCTTCCTCCACCAGTTTCGCCACAATGTGGTCGACGCCGCCTACGGCTACCATCGTGGAGCCGGCCATGCAGCGCTGCCCGGCGCAGCCCGACATGCTGGCGGCCACGTTGGAGGCCGTCATGTCGGTATTGGCATCGGGCAGCACGATGAGGTGGTTTTTGGCCCCGCCCAAGGCTACGCAGCGCTTGAGGTTGGCGGTGGCGCGGCGGTACACGGTTTTGGCAATCGGCGTGGAGCCCACAAACGACACTGCCTGAATATCGGGGTGGTCGCAGATGGCTTCTACGATGGTTTTGTCGCCGTTCACCACGTTGAGTACGCCGTCGGGCAGGCCGGCTTCTTTCAGTAGCTCGGCTATTTTTATAGCGCTGAGCGGTACCTTTTCCGAGGGCTTGAGCACCAGGCAGTTGCCAAGCACCAGCGCGTTCGGGATGGTCCAGTGCGGCACCATGTTGGGGAAATTGAAGGGCGCAATGCTGGCGACTACGCCCAGCGGCTTGCGCTCAATGCGGCACTCTACCCCCTTGCTTACTTCCAGCAGCTCGCCCTGGATAAGCTGGGGCAGCGAGCAGGCAAACTCGGTCAGCTCCACAGCTTTTTCTACTTCGGCGCGGGCTTCGTCGAAGGTCTTGCCATTCTCCTCGCGCACCAGCTCGGCCAGGGCCTGCATGTCGCGTTCCAACAGGGTTTTGTAGCGGTAGAAAATCTGCACCCGCTCCTTAATAGGCATCGCCGACCACGCCGGAAACGCCACTTTGCCGGCCTGTACGGCCCCGTCGAGGGCAGCGGCGCTGCTTAGCGGCACGGTAGAAAGCAGCCGCCCGCTCAGGGGGCTCACCACTTCCAGCGCGGGGCCAGAATCGGTATCGACAGGCTGCCCGGCCACGTAGTTGCGGATGGCGGGGTACTTCAAGGTTTGGGCTTCCATAAGGCCGGTAGATTAAGCGGGGCGAAAGCTACGGGTTTTAGGGGAGATTTCCATTGCCTGGGCCGTGATTATACTTGCAGCAGTATCGGCAATAGCTTACAAGCGATGTCAGAAATAACCTTTGCCACAGACTTATGAATGATGACCTTGCAAATCTGGGAGAGCTTGCTGCGGATGGCTACGGCATTGCTGTATTTTCGCCGGCTGCCTTCAATTCCTTTTTAGAGGAAAGAAAATGCCGGGCCAGGAAATACATCACCTATTTCGACAAAAACAAACAATTGTTTTTTGACTTAATTAAAGCAGGGATATTATTACCTTTTTACCAAATTCCCTCTTTTCAGTACTCCCTGTTTACATCAGTTGATAAGGAGACTGTTTCCATCCCCGAAGGGTATAAGGTAATTTATCACTACAAGGATTTTTTTATAACCATCGGCACCGACCAGAAAATTTGTTTTGCCAGCTTTAATTTCCTGGAGCACTATAAAGATAAAATTGATGCTGGGGAAACAGATTTTGGTAAAGAAATCCCAAGCGGCTCGCCTAGCAAACCGGAATGGTATAACGCTGCGCTTTCAACACCGATTGAAAGTGGCGAGTATCAGTTTGACCTGTATGGATTAACCAGGGTAAACGCCTTGGACCGCGAAAGCAAAAATTTTGCTTTCCTGTTTGCTTTCAGAAAATCTTTGAACCCGATTAAGGACAATTTCCAGAAGTGTGACAATGACTTGCACCAATTCAACATTGTCCAAGCTTACCGAAACAACTAACCCATGAAGCCCGCCAGCGCCTGCCTGCTACTGCTGCTGGCAGCCCCATCCGCTACCCAAACCCCCATCACCGACCCGCGCTTTATCACCTACACCGCCGCTCCCCAAGCCATCAAGCTGTACTGGAAAAACGACCGGGGCGCACCCTTCAAAAGCATCCAAAACCTAAAATCCTGGCTCGGTAGCCAGCAGCAGCAGTTGATGTTCGCCACGAATGGCGGCATGTACCGGCCCGATGGCTCGCCCCAGGGGCTTTTTATTGAAAACCAACAGCTTAAAGCATCCCTGGATACTGCCAGCGGCAGTGGGAATTTCTACCTAAAACCCAACGGCGTATTTTATATTACCACAGCTGGCGTGCCGGCAATTTGCCCGACTGCGGCTTTTCGCGTTATCGGTCCTATTAAATGCGCTACCCAATCGGGGCCGCTACTAGTGCTCAATGGGCAAATCCATCCGGCATTCAAAGCAGCCTCCCCCAATGTGAATATTCGGAATGGGGTGGGCATCCTGCCCGATAACCGGGTGGTTTTTGCCATGTCGAAGGCTCCTGTCAATTTCTACGATTTCGCCGCCTATTTCAAAAGCCTGGGCTGCCAACATGCGCTGTACCTGGATGGGCTGGTGTCGCGCACGTATCTGCCCGCGAAAAACTGGGTGCAGACGGATGGGAGTTTTGGAGTGATAGTGGGAGTGGCGCTCCCGGTGCGGGCGACACCTCACCCCCTAGCCTCCTCTCCAAAAAAGAGGGGGAACTAGCTCTAGTACTAGCTTCTAAAAACTAGTTCCCCCTCTTTTTTGGAGAGGAGGCTAGGGGGTGAGGTGTCGCCCGCATTGCCTACTTACTCAGCCCCTCGTCCAGCAGTTTTAATGGGCTCAACCGATTAATATTCAACACGAAGCGGATGCCGTCGGCGAACTCCTTGCCGGTGGCGGGGAAGCCGTCGGCGAATTGCGAGCCGGCGACGGGGAGGTAAATTTCAAACGTATTGCGCAGGAGCGGCAGCGTGACGCCCGCATCGTAGTAGAGGCGCTGGGCGGCGGGGCGGTCGGCCAGGTAGCGAAATTCGCTGGTGGCCCCGAGGTCGGCGAACACGGCTAGTGGGAAGCCGGGCACGTCGGCTTGCACGTTGAGGGTGCTCAGCCAGCGGGTGCTGGCCACGGGCAGGAAGGTTTTGAAAGCGCCGTCGCGGTTGTCGGTTTGGCGAAGCTGGGCCGTGACGGCGTTGGATACCTGCTGGCGGTCGAGGAAGAAGGTTTGGCGGCGGTAATCAGGACTACCGCTGAGGCCCAGCACGAAGTCATACTGGTCGTCGCTTTGCAGAAACCGGCCGCCGAACAAGCGCACGAACACCCGCTTTTTGTCTGAGTAGAAGCGCTGGTAGCTGGCGGCCCCGCGCAGCAGCAGGGCGGTGGGGCCGCTGTTGGCTCCGGCCTGCATCCGGCTCAGGTCTACGTCGGCACTCAGGCTTTGGAGGGCGTCGTCGTGGCGCACGTTGTACTCGGCCGTGGCGAAGGTGCTGGTGCGGTTGCGGTCCTGGTCGGCCACAGCGGTGAAGGCCAGCTTCACCTGCTGCCGGGCCACGTAGCCTACGCGGTGCGGCAGCACGAGCGTGAGGGCGGGCTCCGTTTTCACGTAGCGCTCGAAGCGCTGCACCGTGCCGCTCAGCAGCAGCTCGCGGCCCAGGCGCTGCGGCAGCACGTTCAGCTGCAAGTGGCCGATGCCGTTTAGCTCGCCCCGGTAGAAGCTGAACATCGGCAGGGCCACGTATTGCAGCCGTTTAGGTGCTAGCGCACTGTTGTAAAAGGCGGCCCCGAGCATGAATTTATCGCTCGTATTGAGCCCCAACACGGGCAGCCAGCTGATGGTGGCTTTGTCCCAGCGCTCCACGCTGAGCAGCGGGCGCAGGCGCAGCGGCTCCACGCGGGCCAGCGGGCCGGGGGCGAGGCGCAGGCGGTCGTTGCGGCGGTTGAGCTGCGGGGTGAGGTAGCCGGCATCGACCACCACGGCGGCCACGTTGTCGCGCTGGAAGCTGAGCGGGAGGGTGTGGTGGCCGATGGGCGTCGTCCAGTGGGTTTCGAGCACATGGTTTTGGGCATCGAGGGTGGACACGGGCACCGGCCAGGGCGCGGTGGCGCGCACGCGCACCTGCACCGCGTCGGCGGTGGTGGTCAGCGCGTACAGGCGGGCGTCGTAGGGCTGGGTGGTGGTGAGCAGCTGCCGGAAAAACCAGCCCAGCGGCTGGCCGGTGCTTTCCTCAAACACGGCCTGCATGTCCTCGGGGTACGGGTGGCGGAACTGCCAGCGCGTGTAGTACAGGTGCATGGCCTGGTCGAATTGCGTTTGCCCCAGGTAAGCCGCCAGGTACTTGAGCGAAATAGCAGTTTGGTAATACACCGTAGCGGAGTAGTTGAGCTGCGAATAAGCGGTCGAGGTAGGGCCTTGGACCGGCTGGTAGAGGCCGCGGCGAGCCAGCGCCTGGTGGGGCAGCTGGTTGAGGGCCACGCCCGGCAGGTTTTCCAGCCCGAAGGCCCGGGACGCGGTTTTGGACTTAGCGAGGTCGGCCAGCATCCCGGCCTGGGGGTTGGTGAGTTCCTCGATGCGGGTTTGCTCGTAGGTATTTACGCCCTCGTCCATCCAGGGGAAATCGCGCTCGTTGGAGCCCAGGATGCCGTAAAACCAGTTGTGGCCCACCTCGTGGATAATGGCGTCGGGCTCGGTCACGGTCACCATTGGATACTCCATGCCGCTGCCGGCTGAAAGGGCGCCATCTACGGCCGTGGCGCTGGCGTAGGGGTATTCGCCCACCCACTCCGAGTAGCGCAGCAGGGCCGTATTTACGTCCTGCAAGCCCTGCACCCAGCGCTCGGCCTTGCGGTTGGTAAACAGCACCCACGACTGCACCACGCGGCCCGAGGCCAGGCGCACTGAGTCGTGCAGCACGTTGAAGCGCTTGTCGGCAAACCAGGCGAAATCGTGCACGCGGTTCTGCACGTAGCGCAGGGTTTTGGTAGTTGGGGCCGAAGCCGGGAAGGCCAGGTCTTTGCCGAAGTCGGTGGCGGTTTTCTTGCGGGCGGTGGCGGCGGCCAGGCGGCGCATCCGGGCCAGTTCCTCGGGGTTTTGCAGCTCGCCGGTGGCCCCTACGGTGTAGTTGGCGGGCAGGGTAATGCGCACGTCGAACGAGCCGTATTCGGAGTAGAACTCGCCTTGGTCGAGGTACGGGATGGGGTGCCAGCCGCGCCGGTCGAGCACGGCCGGCTTGGGAAACCACTGGCTCACCTGGTAGCTCTGGCGCACGTGCCCGCCCCGCGAGAACGAGGCCGGCAGCTGCACCCGAAACGGCGTGACGATGGTGGCCGACGCGCCCGGCGCCAGTGCCTGCGGCAGCACCAGCTTGGCAATATCGGGGTTTTGCGGGTCGTATTCGAGGGTGGCGGCTTGCCCGTTCACTACGAAGCTGAGGCTGTCGATGGAGCCCCTTATATCCGCTTTGGCCAGCAGAAACCGACGCTTTTCCTGTGCCCGCTGCTGCCGCCCGAAGGCCGTGTGGTTGTCACGGTAAGCATTGGGCCACAGGTGCATCCAGATGAAGGGCAGCGCCTGGGGCGAGTGGTTGGTGTAGGTCAGCTCCTCGCGGCCCCGCAGCCGGTGGTGCTGGTCGTCGAGGCGCACGTCGATGGAGTACTTCACTTCCTGCTGGAAGTAGGGCGCGGGCGTTTGGGCGGCGGAGAGCAGCGGCAGGGCCAGCAGGGCGGAGAATAGCGGTGCTTTCAAGCGGCAGGGGGTGAGGGGTTGGCGGCCGAAAGTACGGCGGGCAGCAGAAGCTGCTAGCGTAGCTCGCAGGGGCAAGGTGGCCGCTGCGGGTGCCGTGTTGAAAACTGCGCCATCAACCCGCCTTTCCGCATTCAGCTGCGTAAAGCCTGGTAACTAATGTTGTGCAGTGCTAGTCGCCCTCCGCGTTGACCTCACCCCCTAGCCCCCGGTTCGCTTAATGCGCGAAGCCCGTGGAGAGGGGGGACTAGTTTCTAGTTTTAGTAACTAACTAAATTATAGATTTTTAGACTAGAAATTAGAACTAGAAACTAGTTCCCCTTCTCCACGGGCTTCGCGCATTAAGCGAACCGGGGGCTAGGGGGGAGGTCAACGCGGAGGGCGATACAACTGCGTAAAATCTGGTAAGCTCGCCTCGCGGCTGCCACTTTATAACCGCCACCCTACGCCGACATTTTTCCCTATGGCAATCGACCTGACTTTGTGCGTGGTACCGGCCCAGGTTTACGCTATTTTTTCAAAAGCCGTGGCCAATCCGGCTTATGCAGAGTGGGTGGAATTTGTGCCATCCATTCTCGAAAACCCATCATTTCACGACCATGACCTGCCCGAAGTGCAGGAGTTAAAGCAGGACGTAGAGAAGTTGCGCAGTTTTTTCCAGTTTACGGCGACCGATTATTTTTACGACCTAAACCGCTGTTCCTCCACCCTGGACTACCTGCTGGATGCCTATGCGCAAAAGTACCAGCTTGGGGTAGCACCGCAGCCGTTGTGGCAGGGTGGCGACAGGATAGCCAAGGAACTCACCGGCGGGCAGGGCATTCCATTGCAGCTGTACAGCCGCGAGTCCTTGACGAGCATCTATGAGTTTCTGGATTTCGTTGACCCGGCCGAGCTACTCACGTTCTACGACTACGAGGCCATGCAGGAAGCGGGCGTTTATAAGCTGACGAGTCCCGAAAACACGGAGGTTATAACTGATGCCTTCAACTGCCTCTGGCTGCTTTTTAACAGTGCTTACGAAGATGAGAACCTGCTGATTTTAAAAGTTAAGGACTGACAAGTACTTGGCTCAGAGCGTTGGCAAGCCGGGAAACCGCCCAGGCAGCTGCGGCCCAGGTTTCGACCCGCCGGGCGGGTGCAGGCAAACTTCCGGTTTGGCTGGCCGTTTGGACTACCAACTTTAGTCTGTTTTTATGCGGCCTCGCTACCTGCTGGCAGCTTTGTTGAGTTTGTGCAGCTTGCGCCTGCTGGCCCAGGCTCCCCTCCCACTTACTGATACGCTCAACGCCCGCACCTTACCCGCCGCCACGGTAGTCGGCTACGGCGAGCAACTGCCATTGCGGCGCACAGCGGCGGGCATGGGCGTACTTGACCAAGCGGTTATCCAGCGATTTAATGAGAATTCGCTGGCCTCGGCGGTGAACACGCTGCCGGGGGTGCGGCTAGAGGAGCGGGCCACGGCCAGCTACCGCATCAGCATCCGGGGCAGCACGTTGCGCTCGCCGTTTGGGGTGCGCAACGTGAAGGTCTACTACTTTGACATTCCCTTCACCGAAGCCAACGGCACCACGCCGCTCAACATCCTGGATGCGGCGCAGCTCGGGCGCATCCAGGTGCTGAAAGGCCCGGCCGGCAGCGTGTACGGGGCCGGCACGGGCGGCGTGGTGCGGCTCGAAAACCGCCGCCCCGCCGCCGGGGCGACTATAGGCCAGGGCGCCGCGCAGGTGGGCTACTCGCTCGGCTCCTATGGGCTGCGGCGCTTCACGGCGTCGGCCGAAGTCAGCGGCCGGGGCACCGACTACTGGCGGGCGCAGTACGCGCACCAGCAGCTTAGCGGCTACCGGCAGCAAAGCGCCTTGCAACGCGAGGTATTCGTGCTCGATGGGCAGGTGTCGCCCTCGGCCCGGCAGACGCTGGCGCTGCACGCGCTCTACACCGACCTGGATTACCAACTGCCGGGCGGCCTCACGCGGGCGCAGTTTGGGCAAGACCCGCGCCAGGCGCGGCCGGGCACGGCGGCAGCCCCCGGCACCGTGGCGCAGCAGGCCCGCTACGCCTCCCAAACCGGGCTGCTGGGCGCTACCCACGAGTACTGGTTTGCGGAGCGCTGGCGCAGCACGGCCACGCTCTACGGCCGCAGCACCAGCGTGCAAACGCCGTACTTGGTCGATTTCGAGCGCGATGCCATCCTGGGCGGGGGTGGCCGGGCGGTGCTGCACTACCGGGGCCGGCTGGCCGGGCGGGCGCTGCGGGTGCAGGGCGGCGGCGAGTTTCAGGCGTCGTTTACCGACTCGCGCAGCTACCAGAACCAGGCCGGCACGGCCGGTGCCCTGCGCTACGACGACGAAATTTCGACCCGCACGGGCTTCGTTTTTACGCAGGCCGACTACGAGCTGCCGGCCGGGCTGCTGCTCACGGCCGGGGTTAGCTACAACCGCCTGCGCTACCGTATTGCCCGGCTTTCGGCGGCGGCCACCAACCCCAGCGGCTACGCCGTGGAGCAAACGTTCCGGCCCGAGGTATTGCCCCGGCTGGCTTTGCTCAAGGAAATTACGCCGCAGCTCTCGGCCTACGCTAGCGTGAGCACCGGCATCTCGCCGCCCACCGAAGCCGAGCTGCGGCCTTCCGATGGCAGCCTCAACCTAGCCTTGCAGGCTGAGCGCGGCAGCAGCTACGAGGTGGGCGGCCGGGGCACGCTGCTGGGCGGCCGGCTCACATTCGACATGGCGCTGTTCGATTTTGAGTTGCGTAATACCATCGTCTCGCGCTCCGATGCGCAGGGGGTGCAGCTATTCGCCAACGCGGGCGACACCCACCAGCGCGGGGCCGAGGTGGCGGCCAGCGGCTACCTGTGGCGGCCGGCCGCGCCCGCCCACGCCGCCAGCCCGCCGGCCGGGCTGCGGCTGTGGGGCAGCTACGCCTACAATCACTTCCGCTTCGGCACGTATGAGTCGGCTACGGGCCAGGACTTTAGCGGCAACCGCCTCACGGGCACGGCCCCGCACACGCTCAGCGCGGGGCTGGATTTTGCGCAGCAGCTCGGGTTTTATCTCAGCCCCACGGTGAGCCACCAGGCTAGCCTGCCCCTCAACGATGCCAACACCGAGTACGCGGCCGGCTACTGGGTTTTTGGGGCGCGGGGCGGCTGGCGGCGCACGGTTTTCGCCCGGCTGGCCCTAGAAGTTTACGGCGGCCTCGACAACGTAGCCGACCGCAGCTACAGCCTCGGCAACGACCTGAATGCATTTGGCGGACGGTACTTCCAGCCCGCGCCGGGGCGCAATTTCTACGGCGGCACCACGGTGGGGTGGCGGTGGTAAAACGGCGTGGTCTGGGCAGTAGCGCTTAGCTTTAGCTTGGCGCATCGCCGCCACGCGGCGAAGCTCGCGTTTGGTGCTTTCCGAACAGATGGCGCAGTCCCGCCTTCGCCGCGTGGCGGCGATGCGCCAAGCTAAAGCTGAGCGCTACTTGCTCGCCCGGCCAGAACTGGCAGCACGGCTTGGTATAAATCGGCTACCTCCCATTCCTTTATATCCGACACCTGCCCGTCGCCCACTTCGATAATAAGCGGCTCGCCAACTGCCGAATACGCCACGTCGATGGTGCAGAGCCAGCGGTTTTGCAAGTGCGGCAGGGCGGGCAGCAGCGCCGACGGAAACGGACGGCCAGCGGCCCCGTAAGCCACGCCGCGCACAGCAAAAAACCGCTCCTCGGGGTGAGCCGACAAGGCCACGAATTCCCGCACAAAAAGCACCTCGGCAGGCGCTATTGCCTGCGCTTGCAGCAGGGCCAGGAACTCGGCCGCCGAAGTGACTACCGAGGCGGCCCCAAAAGACTTGCTGAGGCTCTTGACGAAGCAGCGGCCGTTTTGGCGCAGGAAATTCTCTACCACCGGCAGCGCCTGGGCGGCGGGCACCAGCACGCTGGCGGGCGTAAACGGAGCCAGGGCGGCGTACCAGCCATCGGCGCGGTGCGAGGCTTGGTAGAGCGCGGGCGACACCAGCAAGGGCGTCAGCTGGTGCAGCTGCTGGTACTCGGCTGCGGTCAGCATCCAGCCCCGGTAGAGGGTGGGCCGGCCCGCTACGGGCTGCTGGTAGAGCTTGGGCTGCTCGGCATCGTAGAGGCCGATGCTATAGCCCCGGCGGCGGGCTTCGTCGGCTTCGGGCTGCCACATGGGGTCGAGGGTGCGGCTATAGGGCAGGCTGGGAAAGAGCAGGTTGAGCATAGCGAGCGAAAGGGTGGCAACTACAAAAGTCTTTTTCTGACTTTGTAGTTTGGGCGGACTGAAGTGGGTTTCACTACGAGCCGGCGCAGGGGCAGGCCGTTTTGTTGAGCGCAGATTGCAAAGGTCTGTTACCCGATATTTCTGGCGGCCAACTAAACCATTAGCCAGGCGCGAAGTCCGGTAGGCGGCTACTTCACTCAAAGCCCACGGTTGGGAAGCCATTTTTCCCGGCCGTTTCCTACTCTGTTCTACATGGCTCGTTTTTTTTGGGGCTGGCTGCCGGCCGCGCTGCTCACCGCCCGGCTGGCCGCTGCCGCCCCTGCCCCCGCCGATACCACCGACGCCCCGCCCCGCCTCACGGTGGGTTTCACGGCCGCTACGCGCACCACGTACTTGCAGCGGGCCCCTGAAAAGGCCGACGACAACGGCTTTCTGGGCACCACTTTCACTTACCAGGCCCCACGCGGATTTATCGGGTCGCTGTACCTCAATCATTCCTTCGCCTACACCAACACGGAGGAGCCGTTTTTCAACTACGGCGAGGTGATGGCGGGCTGGCAGTCAGTCAGCACTTCCAGCACGTACTGGACGGTGCAGTATACCCACCTCTTCGTGTACGACGAGAGTACGCTGGTGCAGACTTCGCTGCGCAACGACTTCAGCGCCAGCCTTACGCAGTATTTCGACTACCTCACGGCCAGCCTCAGCGCCGACGTATTCGTGGGCAATAAGTCCGACGTAATCCTGACCCTCGACCTGGGCCACCAGTTTCAGCTCCCCATGGCCGCCCACGATACCCTGTCGCTGGAGCCCACCGTAGAACTGGGCCTGGGCAGCCAGCGCTTCTACGCCGCCTCGCTGGGCAAAACCACCGTTGTAAAAAAGCGGCGCGGCACCACCGTATTCACGGAGCCCGCTACGCCCGGTTTCAGTACGCTGGGCTTCACGTTTTCGGCCCCACTCACCTACGCAACCGGGCGCTTCAGCTTTGCGGCTACGCCCAGCTACCTCGTGCCGCTGCACGTGCCCACGGGCGGCAACGACCAGTCGCTTTTTTACCTCACGGTGGGGGTTACGCGGAGCTTTTGGTAAGGGGAGGCGATGAGCAGGTCGGAGAAATTCCTGCCGTTACGCCGGGCGGGGAGTAGCGCTCAGCTTTAGCTTGGCGCATCGCCGCCACGCGGCGAATCCGGCACCGCGCCGCCGGGCTCAACGACCCCAGACGCGAGTTTCGCCGCTCCGCAGCGATGCGCCAAGCTGAAGCTGAGCGCCACTCCCCGCCCGGCGTAACAGCAGGAAATTAGCTTGCCGCTTGCTACAAGTAGTTTCAAAATTACGAGCGTTTCGTAGATTTACGACTCTTTCGTATTACATGAAATTCATTCTTCTCCTGCTGGCAGGGCTGCTGGCCCAGCCCGCCGCCGCCCAACCGCAGGAAGGCGTAAGCCAAACCACCCTTAGCGGTACCGTGCGCGACTCCCTTACTCAGCAGCCATTGCCCTTCGCCAGTGTATTTCTGGCCAATACCACACGGGGCGCTACTACCGATGGCCAGGGGCGTTATGCCCTGCCCGGCGTGCCAGCCGGGCGCTACGAGCTGGCGGCCACCTACTTGGGCTACCAGCTGCGGCAGCGGCCCATTACCATCGCTCAGGCCTCGCTAGTGGCCGACATCAGCCTGCCCGCCTCGGCCCACACGCTGGCTGAAGTAGTGGTGCGCCCCAACCCCCACCGCGAGGCCGACTACCAGCGGTTTCTGGAGTTGTTTCTGGGGGCTTCCACCCACGCCAAGCAGTGCCGCGTGCGCAACCCCGATGCCGTGCTGGTCGACTACGACGGCCAAAAGCGGGAGCTGACTGCCACCGTGCCCCACAAGCTCGAAGTCGACAACCTGGCCCTGGGCTACCGCGTCACGTTTTACGACCTCGACTTCCGCGCCGACTTTGGGGCCGGAACGATAAGTACGCTCGCGCACCAGGCTTTCCAGGAGCTGCCCGGCAGCGCGGCCAAACAGCGGCGCTGGGCCGAGGCGCGGCGGGCCGCCTACCAGGGTTCGCTCGCGCATTTTTTGCAGGCCGTGCGCACCAACACGGTGGCCGAGGCGGGCTTTGAGGTGCGCAAGCTGCGGCGCGTGCCCAACCGCCGCTACGCCCGCGCCGATTCTATCCGGCGGGCTATTTACCGGGCAGGCGGGCGGGGCCAGGCGGCAGTGCCCGACTCCATCTGGCGGCAGCTGAAGGAGCCGCCCGTTTATGCCTACCTCTTCCGCCCCCTGCTGCCGCCCGACAGCCTGCGCCGCACCAGCGGGAACCGGATGTGGCTGCGTTTCCACGACTTGCTGGCCATCGACTACCCCCGCGCCCGGCCCGATGCCAATTACCAGGCCCCCGGCCAGTCACTCGAAGCCCTGCGCGTCCAGGCTTCGGTGCTGCACCTCAACAACGTGGCCGAAGCCGAGCTGGATGCCAGAGGCAACCCGCTCAGCCCCCTGGACGTGCTCACCGAGGGCTACTGGGGCTTCGAGCAAATGGGCGACCTGCTGCCGCTGGATTATCGGCCGGAGCCGGAAATACGGGGGAAATAAATCGGGTTTTAATCGCCGGGTTTCTCCGGCTAGGGCATACGCACTCGGCTCGTTAGGGCAGCCGCGGAGCAGCGACATGTTGGTAGTAACAGTCTGAAAAACAGCGAGTAACTGCGAAGCTGAGGCACTTATCGTT
This sequence comes from Janthinobacterium lividum, assembly GCA_050954465.1. GTDB lineage: Bacteria > Bacteroidota > Bacteroidia > Cytophagales > Hymenobacteraceae > Hymenobacter. The sequence goes on along the minus strand of JBPBPU010000141.1, from coordinate 133,062 downwards.
CGGGCAAAGGTGCTGCAGCTTCGCAGCTCTGAAAACCAGTAATTACTTGATAGCTACCACCATATCGCCGCTTCGCGGCTATCCCAACCAGCCGAGTGCGTAAGTTCTATTTCAGCATCGCGGGCCATTGCAGCCAGTATGCAGCACCCGTCGAGCCCGCGCCGGCCGGGTCGAGAACCAGGAAATCAGGGATAATCTCGAAACTTTTACGGGTTTTTAATTCCCGCATGAAATGCGTTAGGCATTCCAATAATTTTTCAAAAGATGAGAAAATTATTGGGCTTAATCTGCTCAGGTCGTCGCCGTATTCATGGTCGAAAACCCGTATCGGAAACTCATTAGCAGTAGCCGGCACACGGCCATCGAATACTAAGGGGCCGGTGTCATTACCTTCGTAGGCGAAAGAATACAACTTGTTGGCAATGAGGCCCTCAGACCATTCCAGGTTTTGCCGAATATCGGCCAGCGGCAAGTTTGGGTTTGAAACGGGCAGCCGCAGGAGGGAGCAATCGGCATCGAGAAAAAAATACGCTCTGTGCCAGTCGATGAAGCTTTGGGGTAACTGAACGTTGGATTCCGCCTCAATTATTCGATAGGCACTTTCTGGCAAGGTTCCAGAAATTAATTTCCACGTAAACCAGCCTTCCTCGTCTTCTTTAGCCTGCACCATTTCTGGTGGCACGTCATCCGCAAACACCGCCGTGGCCGGATAAACCGCCAGGTAAGCTTCGAAAAAATTACGCGCCAGATTCTCCATAACCACCACCAAAAACTACGAATTACCCGACGGTATTTCCATGCGCAGCCCCGTCACAATCTGCGCTACCAGCTGCTCGGGCGCGGCTTGGATATCCAGCCGCAAGCCATAGGTGGGGCGCTCCAAATCAGCTAGTTGGGAGTCGAGCATAGTCGATTTCATGTAGTGACCCTGCCGGCCTTCGAGGCGGGAGCGCAGCAAGTCGGGCGAGCCATCCAGGAACACCCAGTGCAGGGGCTGGCTCGCGCCGGCTTGCAGGGTTTGGCGGTACGCCTCCTTAAGGGCCGAGCAGGCGACTATCGCGCCGGTGCTTTGCTCCCACTGGCCGAGGTCGGCGGCCAGGGTGGCGAGCCAGCCGGCGCGGTCGGCATCGGTGAGGGGGATGCCGGCGGCCATCTTGGCCACGTTGGCGGCGGGGTGGAAGTCGTCGCCGTCGTAGAAAGGCAGGCCAATTTGCTTGGAAAGCAATTCGCCGACGGTGGTTTTGCCACAGCCCGACACGCCCATGATAATGATAAGAGGCTTCATATTTCTTGGTTTTCAGTTCGGCAAGTTATCGCTGAGAAATACGCTGAGGTTCGCTGAGAGCAACTACACTTGCCTTACCTGATATGAGCTAACACCGGGCAGCTTATAACGGCCGCAGCAGCACCCGCGCCGGGGCTCCGTCGCTGCCCACGATAGTGAGCGGCAGGCACAACAGCTCGTATTCGCCCGGCTCGATGTGCTGCAAAGCCAGACCCTCAATGACGCAGACGCCCGCATCGAGCAGGGCATGGTGAGCGTCGGCCTTGCCCACTGACAGGTAGTCGACGCCCACGCACACCACGCCCGCATCGCGCAGGTAGCGGGCGGCGTCGCCGTCGAGGGCCACAAAATCGGGCTTGAATGGTTCGGTGCTCCACTCGCTGCCGGAGATGCGCGTTTTGAATAGCAGCCGCGAGCCTGGCTGTAAATCAAGCTGTTGCACCTCGGCCAGGCTGATGCTGACGGGGTCATGGATGGCGACTACCGTGGCTGGCCCCATGAGGCGGTCCAGGTCGAGGGTAGTGATGTCGCCGCCGTCGGAGCTGAAGTGCAGCGGCGCATCGACGTGGGTGCCGGTGTGGCCGCTCAGGTGCAGCTCAGTGACGTTGGCGGCATCGCCCCGGTCCTGGCTGAGCGTGCGGGCCACGGTTACGCCGAGGTTGTCGGGCCAATGCACCATATCGGTGCGGATGGGGGTGGTAGCGTCGAGCCAGGGGGCGGGAATGGGCATTTTTTGGGTGGTGAGTGGTGAATAAAAAGAACATCATGCTGAGCGAAACGAAGTGGAGTCGAAGCATCTCGCTCGCTTCATTACAACGATTGGGTTAGTCTGCGAGCGAGATGCTTCGACTCCACTTCGTTTCGCTCAGCATGACGTTCTTTTTTACTAACTTATATATTAAAAAACAAGCTAGCTACTCACTTTCTTAGGCTGCAGCAGCTTCGCAATGAGGCCCGTCCAGCCGGTTTGGTGGCTGGCGCCGAGGCCCTCGCCGGTGTCGCCGTTGAAGTATTCGTTGAATAGCACGTAATCGCGGAAATTCGGGTCTTGCTGCAGCAGTTCGCTAGGGCCGAAGCAGGCGCGGCGGCCGGTGGCGGGGTCGCGCAGGAAGAGCCTGGTGAGGCGCTCGGTAAGGGCGGTGGCTACTTCGAGCAGGGTGGCGTACTGGCCGGAATGGGTAGGATATTCGACCTTAAAATCGGGGCCGTAGTAGTGGTAGAAGCGCTGCAGGGCTTCTACCAGCAGGAAATTGGGGGGCATCCAGATGGGGCCGCGCCAGTTGGAGTTGCCGCCGAAAATATCGGTTTGCGACTCGGCCGGCTCGTAGCGCACGGTTGTTTTCGTTTCGTTGCTCTCGTACACGTAGGGGTGCTCCAGGTACACCCGCGAGAGGCTGCGGATGCCGTAGTCGGAGAGAAATTCTTTCTCATCCAACATCCTGACGAGCAGGCGCTTCATGCGGTGGCCGCGCAGCAGGCTGAGCAGGCGGGTGGCTTTTTTGCCGGGCTCCTGCCAGTGGCTTACCAGCGCAGCCAGGCCGGGGCGGTTGTCGAGCAGCCAGTTCATGCGGGCCAGGAAAACGGGGGCATTCTCCAACTGCTCCTCATCGAGCACTTCCACGGCGAAAATCGGGATGAGGCCCACCAGCGTGCGCATTTTTAGTAGCTCGTGGCCGTTGTCGGGGGTGTTGAGGGCGTCGTAGTAGAACTCGTCTTCCTCGTCCCAGAGGTCCATGTTGGTGCTGCCCACGTTGGTCATGGCCTCGGCGATGTAGAGGAAGTGCTCGAAGAACTTGCTCGCCATATCCTGGTACACAGGGTTGGTCTGGCTCAGTTCCAGCGCAATGCGCATCATGTTGAGCGCAAACATGGCCACCCACGACGTGCCGTCGGCCTGCTCCAGGTAGCCGCCATTGGGCAGCGGGGCCGAGCGGTCGAACACGCCGATGTTGTCAAGGCCCAGGAAGCCGCCCTCGAAGATGTTGCGCCCGTCGCGGTCCTTGCGGTTTACCCACCACGTAAAATTGAGCAGCAGGCGGTGAAACACAGTTTCCAGAAAGGCCACGTCGCCCGCATCGCCGCGCTGCTTCTGGTCGATTTTGAAGACGCGGAAAGCGGCCCAGGCGTGCACGGGCGGGTTCACGTCGCCGAAGCGCCACTCGTAGGCAGGCAGCTGGCCGTTGGGATGCATGTACCAGTCGCGGCACAGCAGCACGAGCTGGTTTTTGGCAAAGGCGGGGTCGAGCTGCACCAGCGGAATGCAGTGGAAGGCGAGGTCCCAGGCTGCAAACCAGGGGTACTCCCAGGTGTCGGGCATGGAAATGATGTCGCGGGCGTCGAAGTGCTTCCACTCGGCGTTGCGGCCCTGCTGCCGCTCGGCGGGCGGGGCCGGGTAAGCTGGGTCGCCGGCCAGCCAGCGCGGGATGTTGTAGTTGTAGAACTGCTTGCTCCACAGCATCCCCGCAAACGCCTGACGCTGTACCAGCCGCGCATCGGGGTCGCTGATGCCGTCGTGGATTTGGTTGTAAAACTCGTCGGCCTCAGCTTGGCGCAGCTTGATAATCGCGTCAAAATCGGCGAATGGCGCGAGTTGCCCGGCCGGCCCCAGGCGCAGGCGCACGCGCTGCGTGGCCCCGGCCGGCACCGTAAGCTGGTAGTGCGCCCCGGCCTTAGTGCCGGTGCGGGCCGGGTTCACGGCGCCCGCCTCCTTATCTACGATGTGCCGATGGAAGCCGTCCTTACAGAACTTCTCCTCCGAAGCCACACCGTACAGCCGCTCGGTGTTGGTGGCATTGTCGCAAAACAGCAGTTCCGGCCCGCCGTCGGCGTACAGCAGTAGCTCGCCCAATTCGCGGTGGCTGATGCTGACGTGGCCCTCGGGCGTGGCGGCCAGGGCCGGGCGGTAGTCGTCGTAGCCCCAGGCCCAGGTGTTGCGAAACCAGAGCTGCGGCAGCAGGTGCAGCGGCGCGGCCTCGGGCCCGTGGTTGACGACGGTGAGCTGCAGCAGGATGTCGTCGGCATCGGCCTTGGCATACTCCACGAACACGTCGAAGTAGCGGTTTTCGGCAAACACGCCCGTATCCAGCAGTTCGAACTCGGGCTCCAGGCGGGTGCGGGCCTTATTTTCGCGCAGCAGCTCTTCATAGGGGAAAGCGGCCTGCGGGTACTTATACAGCAGCTTCTGGTAGGAGTGCGTAGGCGTATTATCCAGGAAATAGTACAGCTCCTTCACGTCCTCGCCGTGGTTGCCCTGCTGCCCGGTCAGGCCAAAAAGCTGGTCTTTGAGGATGGCGTCCTGCTCATTCCAGAGCGCCACGCTCAAGCACAAAAACTGCCGCTCGTCGCAGATGCCCGCCAAGCCTTCCTCGCCCCAGCGGTAGGTGCGGCTGCGGGCCTGCTCGAAGGGCGAGTAACCCCAGGCGTCGCCGCCGGCCGAGTAGTCTTCGCGCACGGTGGCCCACTGCCGCTCCGAGAGGTAAGGGCCTATTCGCCGCCAGGGCTTCTGGTCAGTGTCGGCTTCGTGGAGGCGGGTGTGTTCGGGGGTCATTCGTTCAATTATCAATTAATAAATGAGCAATGAGCAATGACAGCCGGCGGAATGGTAATATTCCGGCTGTTCATTGCTCATTGATAATTGCTCATTGAAACTACCCGCCCGTGGCAAAGCCGGGGTACAGGGTCATGCCGCCGTCCATGAAAATGGTTTGGCCGGTGATGTAGTCGGCTTCGTCGGAGGCCAGCCAGGCGGCGAGGCCGCCGATGTCTTCGGGCTCGCCTACGCGATTGTAGGGAATGAGGGTCAGCAGCTTGGCTTCGGCTTCGGGGGTAGCCCAGGCGTCGTGGTTGATGGGCGTTTTGATAGCGCCCGGCCCGATGCTGTTGACGCGAACTTTCTGCGGGGCCAGCTCCTGGGCCACGCTTTTCATCAGCTCCATGATGCCGCCTTTGCTGGTGGCGTAGTTGACGTGCCCACCCCACGGAATGACCTCGTGAACGCTGCTCATGCAAATAATTTTGCCAGCAGCCTTGCTCAGCTCGGGCTGCACGCCACGCCGGATGAACTCGCGGGCCCCTTCGCGCATGCACAGAAACTGGCCGGTGAGGTTCACATCGATTACCTTCTGCCACTGGCCGAGGGTCATGTCCACGAACTTGGAATCGACCTGGATGCCGGCGTTGGCCACCACAATGTGCAGGGTGCCGAAGTGCTGAATGGCCTGCTGAAACATGGCCTGCACCTGGTCTTCCTTGCTCACGTCGGCTTGCAAGGCGATGGCGGTGCCGCCCGCGTCGGTTATGTCTTTCACCACGGCGTCGGCCGCCTCGGGGTTGCCGATGTAGTTGACGACTACCCCGGCGCCGTTGGCGGCCAGGGCTTTAGCCACGGCGGCCCCGATGCCGGAGCTGGCCCCCGTGACGAGGGCAAATTGTCCCGCCAGGCGGGGAGTGGAAGTAGGCATTTTGGAAGAGAAAGAGGGGATGAGCCGGGGGCAGTCTGGCAGGTAACTTATGCTACTTCAGCAGCCACCGTGGCCTCTATACCGCAGGCAGAGGGCAGAGGTTTTCCATTTCACCAATACTCACGAACTCTTCACCTGGCTGGTCAATCAGGGGGGTTTGTCGGCATATTCTCCGCTGTGGCCGAGTAGGCCAGCGGCCCCGCCAAGCCAGTTTCTAGCTTTGGCTGCAAGCTGGCTGCGTAAGTGGCCCGCCGGTTTTCCATTTTTATCTTTTTTATTCCATGTCGAAATTTCGCATTCGCCCGGCCTACGTGGCCGTAGCGCTGGCCTTCGCCGGCTTCGCGGCCCAGGCCGCTCCCTACCAGGCAGCCCCCACCCAGCAGCAGCCCGGCCGCCCTGGTCCCGATGGTCCTGGCCGCCCCGGTGGCCCCGGCCGCGATTTCAGTGACCTGAACCTGACTGCCGACCAGAAAACCAAGCTCGATGCCCTGATGCGCGAAAACCGCCCCCAGGGTGGTAAGACCGGCACCCCCGGCACGCCGCCCACCGACGCCGACCGCCAGGCAATGGAGAGCCGTCGCACCGCGATGGACGCCCAGGTAAAAGGCATCCTCACGCCCGAGCAGTACACCAAGTACCAGAGCCACCGCGGCCAGCATGGCCCGCGCCCCGATGGCAAAGGCCCGGCCGGCAAAGCCCCGGCCGGCAAAATCAACATGAAAAAGGGTAAAGTAAAAGCTAAAAAATAGCCTGCCCCCAGCGCCTTATTGAAGCTGCAAAAGCCCGCTGCTTCTGGTGAGTACACCAGTAGGCAGCGGGCTTTTTGGGGGCCGGTTGCAGGGCTTAAAGCAGATTTCAGGTCAGTGTACCCGATGTAGAGACCTGACCCTTCGCGTCTCGTCGTTGGTTAGTTGTTCGGTACCAGCATATTCAACGACGAGACGCGACCCTTAGCGTCTCTACATCCTGTACACTGCTGTGGAAACCGCTCTAAATATTGCCGTTACGCCCCTGGCGCGGGGCAGAGCCCCGCGCCAGGGGCACCTAAACTCTACGTCCAGCGGCTCAAAAACTGCGCGAAGGCTTCCTTGTATTGCTCGCCCACGGGGATGGTTTCGGTGCCGATTTGCACGGTGAGGCGGCGCACGGCTTCTATCTTATCCAGGGCCACGATAAAGGAGCGGTGAATACGCAGGAAGCGGCGGGTGGGCAGCTTTTCTTCCATCGCCCGCAGGCTCATGAGCGAGAGCATGGCGCGGGTGGTGCTTTTGAGGTGCACTTTCACGTAGTCTTTGAGGCCCTCCACGTAGAGAATATCATCGAGGGCCACGCGCACGAGCTGGTACTCTACTTTGAGGAAGATGTAGTCTTCCTCGGGCGCGGGCGCGGCCACGGCTTCGGCGCTGCCCTGGGTTAGCTCGGCGTAGGCGCGGGCCTTGTTGGCGGCCCGCAAAAACTCCTCGTAGTTGAAGGGCTTCACCAGGTAGTCGAGGGCATCGACTTTGTAGCCTTCCAGGGCGTATTGCGGGAAAGCGGTGGTGAATACAATGCGCGGGGCCTCGGCCTGCTGGCCCAGCACGCGGGCCAGCTCCAGGCCGGTTAGCTCCTGCATCTGGATGTCGAGGAAGGCCACGTCTACCTTTTCGGTTAGCTCGTGCAGGCCCTGCAGGGCTTCCACGCCGCTGCCGTAGCGGCCCAGCAGCTTCAGAAAAGGCGTTTGCTCGATGAAGGTGCAGAGCAGGGCCAGGGCCAGGGGCTCGTCGTCGATGGCAATGCAGGTAACCATAAGGGAGGGGGAACGTAGGATTTGATGTTTGTAAATCTGGCTTATGCGTAGCAGGCTACTGGTACTCTCGATGGCCGCATTCGCCGGGTGCGGGCGGCCCGACTCCACTACGGCCCCGGCCGGGGCGACGGCGAAAGTTAACATTCCCGGCACGCGGGTATTTATTACGCCGCCGCCGGGCTTTAAGCTGGGCACCGATTTTACCGGGCTGCAGCGCGACGACACCACCGCCGTGATGATAATGGACCTGATGGTGGGAAATTTTTACAAGAACGCGGCTACGTTTAGCCGGCAAGAGCTGGAATCGCGCGGGGTGCAGGTATTTGCTTACCAAGACACTACCATCAGCGGCTACCCGGCCAAGACGCTGTTTTTGCAGCCGAATCCGGCTACCAAAAGCTACTGGCTGGTATTCGGCGATTCAACTTTTTCGACCATGTGTACGGCCATCTACCCCAGCAACGATGCCCAAACGGGCCGGCAGCTAAAGCAGGCGCTGCTAGGGGTGCGCTACGATAAAAAACTGCGGGTCGACCCCCTGGCTACCGCCCCGTTTGTGCTGGACAGCACCCGAACGAAGTACCGGCTCACCTTGTTTTCCGGGGGCATGTACACGTACTCGATTGGCGGGGCCAGCACCCCCGCCGATAAGCAGCACGAAGCCGCCATTACGGTAGTGGCACTGCCCGCCGACCCCGCCCAAACGCCGGCCACGATGGCGGCCGCCGCCGTAGCGCAGCTGGAAAGCCACGGTCTGGTTGGCACCAGCTTGCGCGCGGCGTCGGCGGTGCCGGTGAATGGCTACGACGCCTACGAGGAAGTAGTACACGGCTCGATGAAGGGGAAGCAGGCGCTAGTGTATGAATTGTTCGTCAGCAACGGCCAAAAGGCGGTGCTGGTGCAGGGGATTCTGCCGGCTGGCTCGGAGGGCGAGCTGGGGGCGGTGCGCGAGTTTGCCCGCACTATTAAGTTTAAGTAGCCAAGTGGTTACGGGCTCAGACTATATCCAGGGCCAGCTTTACTTCAAACTCGTTATCGGGCGTTTTTTCCCGCACGTTTAGCGCGTAGTGCCCGCTGTAGAGCAAGTCGAGGCGGCGGCGGGTGTTGGCCAGGCCGATGCCGCTGGCACCGGCCAAATCGGTGCTGGTGGTGGGGGGCAGGGAATTACGCACGTCGATTTCGAGGCTGGCGGGGGTAGGCTGGCGCAGGCTGATGTAGATGCGGCTGGCCTGGGTAGCCGCTACGCCGTGCTTAAACGCATTCTCGACAAACGGCAGCAGTATCATGGGAGCGATAAGCACCTCGTGCAGCGGCTCGGGGTGCTCGAATATCACCTGCACGCGGTCGGTGAGGCGCAGCTGCATGAGGTTGATATAGTCCTGGATAAAAGCTACTTCCTGCGAGAGGGGCGCGTGACCCACGGCCGTGTCGTAGAGCACGTAGCGCATCATGCGCGAGAGGCGGTGCAGGGCCGAGCGGGCCTGCTCGCCGTCGATGAGCGTGAGCGAGTAGATGTTGTTGAGGGTGTTGAAAAAGAAGTGCGGGTTAATCTGGGCCTTGAGCAGGGCCAGCTCGGCCTCGGTGCGCAACTGGGCCTCGCGCTCGCGCAGCTGCGCCTCGCGCTGCCAGTGCTGCACCACCGTGATGGCCGTGCCGATGCCCAGCACCAGCAGCGTAATGAGGGCCCCCACCAGGTCGAAGCGGTTGCTGGGTGGCTGGGGCATTCCCGGCGGACGGGAGCCGGGCCGCACGCCGCCCGCCGCCTCAAAGGCATTGTGCAGCAGCGTAGGCAGGTTTAGGAACTGGTCGAGGCCCCAGCCGGCCAGCATAATCAGCGCCGCCGTGATGGCCAGCACCGTAATAAACCAGCCGGTGTGCCCGCGCAGCAGCAGGCGCGGCACGCTCAGACGGCCCGTCAGGTAGAAGGCTATTACCCAGAGCACCAGCTGGATACCTTTTTTTACCCAGTACTGCGTAGGCAGTACCATGTGGCTCGACATAGGCTGGAACACCAGCAGCGTAAGAGCCAGCAGCCCCCAGGCTAGCACATGAATAAGGGGCGTGAGGAAACGCTGAAAGGAGAAGTTAGCCATAGCCAGGGATAGAGAGCATTCAAAAATAGCTGCCCTCGCTCACCCCTGGTTCACATTCCCGACTACGGGGCCGATTATGCCGACGAAGGGAAGTGATGAGGTGATGGATTGATGGGGTAATGGGGTAAAAAAGAACGTCATGCTGAGCTTGCCAAAGCATCTTGCTCGCCGACTAACCCAATCGTTGACCTGAAGCGGCGCTGCCGATTGAGTTAGTTGGCGAGCAAGATGCTTTGGCAAGCTCAGCATGACGTTCTTTTTTACCCCATTACCCCATCAATCCATCACCTCATCACTTCCCTTCTTCATCCTCCGTGAAATAGTCGGCTTTGGCGGGCGCACTGGGGGCGGGCACGGGCATGGCGGTGTAGCGGCGGCGCGAGTTGCGCTCCTTCTCGAACATGGCGCTCATTTCCTCGTCGTTCTGGGTGAAGGCCAGCTTGTTGCCGATGGCCAAGCCGGCGGCGGCGCGGTCTACGTCATGGTTGGCCCCGATGTAGGTGAACGTCCAGCCCTGGGCCGTGAGCTGCTCGATGAGCTGGCGGATAACGGGGCGCGTAAATTCCTTGGAGTCGTTTTCCTCGCCGTCGGTGAGCACCGTTACCAGCACCTGAAAATTGGCCGCGCCGGTAGTTTCCAACACTTGGCGCAGCTTGCTCACGCTCTGGCCGATGGCATCGTGCAGGGGCGTCATGGCATCGGGGCGGTAGTCGGCCAGCGTGAGGGGCTGCAAGGAAGCGGCGGGCTGCATAAACAGCCGTTCCTTGATACCCAGACTGTTAAACGTCACCAGGCTTACTACCTGCTGCTTCTGCTCAAACTCGCGGGCCAGGCCCTGCACGGTTTGCACCAGCTCATTGAAGCCGCGCACGGTGGTATCGCGCACGACTTCCATCGAGCCGCTTTCGTCCAGGATAATGAGGTTGTACACGGTGGTGCTGGGGGCGTCCATGGCAGTGGGGGTTAGGAGGTGAGAATAAGGCGTTAAACTTAGTCTGAAATACGGAATTTAAGGTGATACGGGCGTACCTGGCGCGGGCCTCTGGCCCGCGCCAAAGTAAGACAGTGCTACCAGCATCTTGCCCACCGGGTTTGGCGTAGGCTTTGCACTAGCAAACCAGCGCAAAAACCCCGCCTGTGTCCCCTCACGCAGGGTTCATGCTGCGCTATTCTATTTGATACTTTCGGGCCTGCCTGCTATCTGGGGCACGCCTTTCTGCTGCCGCTTCCGCCATGAACCTGACCACCGAATTACCCTTGCCTTCATCGCCCGGCGTGGCCCCCGCGCCGGCCGACCAGCAAGTAGCTTTCCAGCAAAAAACCGACCTGATAGCGGCTTACCTCGCGGCCTTCGCAGTGGTGTACTATCGCCAGGCCGCCGAGCGCAGCCCCGCCCAGCTGCAAGCCACCCTGCGCGTGGAAAACGCTGAGGCCGTGTTTCCGCCCGCCACCGTAGGGCTCAGCCTGCACGATGCGCTACCGCTGGCCGAGCTGCACGCCGAGGCCGCCGGGCGCCTGCGCATGGGCCTGGCCGGCGTGGCCGAGGGGCTGGGCGCGGCCATCACGCGCTGCCGCCTGGCCTTCCCCGCCCCCGACGCCCCCGGCCCCGACCACGAGTGGTGCCTGAGTCTGGACTTCACTACCGACGCCCCCGTAGCCCTCTCCTTTGCCTGCACAAGTGCCCTGCCCGGCCCCTGGGGCGGCACGTATTTGCCGGCTCATGTGCAGCGCGTGTTCGAGCAGCTTGGCCAGGTGCCCGAGGCTACGGTGGGCCACGTATTTTTTCTGGCCGACGAGGAAACCGCCCTGCTGCACCAGTTTCTGGCCGGCCCACCGCTGGTGGCCGAGGGCGGCCCACAGTTGCTGCACCAGCTTTTTGAGCTTACCGCCCACACCTACCCCAACCACCTGGCCCTGAGCTACCTGGGCGACACCTGCACCTACCAGCAGCTCAACGCCCAAGCCGACCGCCTGGCCGCTCACTTGCAGGGCCAGGGCGTGCGGGCCGGCGACTTTGTGGGGTTGCTGCTGGCCAAGTCCGTGGAGCTGTACGTGGGTATGCTGGCCGTGCTCAAAGCCGGGGCCGCCTACGTGCCGCTCGATTTATCCTTCCCGCCCGAGCGCATCGCCTTCATCCTCGGCGACTGTGGGGCGCGGGCCTTGCTGCACAACCGCGAGTTGCCCACGGGCCTCGCCGACTGGCCCGGCCGGGCGCTGGACTTGCGCCTGCCCCTGCCTGCTGGCCCGGCCATGCCCGAGCCGGCGGCGGGCGGCCCCGATTCCATTGCTTACGTCATTTATACCTCCGGCACCACGGGGCTACCCAAAGGCGTGCTGCTGCCGCACCGCAGTATCTGCCACCTGGTGCGGGCCGAGCAGGTGCTGTTTCAGCCCACCCCGCAAGACCGGGTGGTACAGGGCTTCTCGGTAGCCTTCGATGCCTCGCTGGAGGAAATCTGGCTGGCTTGGGGCGCGGGCGGCACGCTGGTGCCCGTGCCCGAAGACACCATGAAAGCCCCCGACGCCCTGCCCGCCTTCCTGGCCGAGGCGCAGGTGACGGTGTTTTCGACGGTGCCCACGCTGCTCTCGCTGCTGCCGGCCGGGCTGCCCGCCCTGCGCCTGCTCATTCTGGGTGGCGAGGTGTGCCCGCCCGAGCTGCTCACCAAATGGGTTACCCGGCAGTGCCGCGTGGTGAACACCTACGGCCCCACCGAGGCCACCGTAGTAGCCACGGCCGACGATTTCGTGCCCGGCCGCAAGCTCACCATCGGCCGCCCCCTGGTGGGCTACGAGGTGCTGCTACTCGACCAGCAAGGCCAGCTTTTGCCGCTGGGCGGGGCCGGTGAGCTGTGCATCGGCGGCCCCGCCCTGGCGGCCGGCTACCTCAACCGCCCCGAGCTGAGCGCCGCCAAATTCAACACGGTGGCCGCCCTGCCCAACGGCTTCAGCGGTCGCCTCTACCGCACCGGCGACCTGGCCCGCTTCGAGGCCGACGGCAGCCTCGACTTCCTGGGCCGCATCGACACGCAGGTGAAAATCCGGGGCTTTCGGGTGGAGCTGGCCGAAATCGAGAGCCTACTCTTGCAGTGGCCCGGCATCCGCAACGCTGCCGTGGCCCTCAAGGAAGGCCCCGACGGCGTGAAAAAGCTCATCGCCTACCTCGTGCTCGAACCCGACCAATTGCTCGATGAGAAGGCCGTGCGGGCCTACCTGCGCGAGCGGCTGGCCCCCTACATGCTGCCCGCCGCGCTGGTGCCGCTGGCGGCTTTTCCGCTACTCACCAGCGGCAAAGTCGACCGCAAGGCCCTGCCCTACCCCGTGAGCGGCGACGCCCCGCCCGCCCGCGAGCTAACCCTGCCACGCAACCCTCTGGAAGCCAGCATCTACACCGCCTGGCAAAAGCGCTTCGACACGGCCGACCTCTCGGTAACGGACGACTTTTTCGACATCGGCGGCAACTCGCTACTCGCCTCGCTCATCATCTCGGAGCTGCGCCAGCAGCCTGATTTTCAGGGCCTCTCGGTGAAGGAGATGTACACCCGCCGCACCATCGAGGCGCTGGCAGCGGCTGTACCAACGACTGCTGCCAGCAGTGCCCCGGCCAACGACCCCACGCCTGCGCCGCTAACCCGCGCCTCCTACGCCACGCGGGTAGTGACGGCGGTATTGCAGCTAGCCGTGGCGGCGGCGTTTTACGCCCTGCCGGTGCTGCTGCTCAACGTGAGCATTCTCTACCGCCCGGTGCTGGCGCAGTGGGGCTGGCCGGGGCTGCTGGCGGGCGTGGCCTCGGCGGTGCTCTACGTGCCGCTGTACTGCGCCCTGGTGGTGGTGCTGAAGTGGCTGGTAATCGGGAGGTTCCGGGCGGGCGAGTATCCGCTGTGGGGCTTCTACTACTTCCGGTTCTGGGTGGTAAAAAAGCTGGTGGAATCGGCCCCGGTGGCGCTGCTGTCGGCCACGCCGTTTCTGGCTGTTTTCTACCGGCTGCTAGGCGCTCGCATCGGGCGCAACGTGTACCTGGGCTCTACCCGCCTGCTGTGCTTCGACCTCATTTCCCTCGGCGACGGGGCCAGCATTGCCCGCGAAGCCGGCCTGCTGGGCTACCGCGTCGAGTACGACCGGCTCATTATCGGCCCTATCAGCGTCGGAAAAGACAGCTACGTGGGCCTGCGGGCTATTCTGGAGGGTGATACCAGCCTCGGCGATGGGGCCGAGCTAGACGACCTCTCGGTGCTGCCGGCCGGGCAGCGCATCCCGGCCGGTGAGGGCTGGCTGGGCTCCCCAGCGCAGCGGGTGCGGGCGGTAGCTACGGCCCCGCTGCCGCCGCTGCCCGCGCCCGGCGCGGGCTACCTGCTGGTGCAAGCCCTGGCTATCGGGCTGATGCTGCTGGTGCCTGCCGCCGCCCTGGCTCCCGTGCTGGCCCTGCTCTACGAAAGCGTGGAGCGCCTCGGCCCCGAACCTTCGCTATTGACGCTCATTCCGTTATCGTTTCTGTACGTGGTGTTGCTCATGGCCTGCCTGGCCTTGGTGAAGCGCACCCTGGCCGGCCGGCAGCCCGATGGCTCGCTGCCGCTTTACAGCCTGGCCTACGTGCGCCACTGGCTCGCCGATGCCGTGCTGGCCCAGAGCCTGCAGCTGCTTAAGTCGCTGTACGCCACCATCTATACGCCGGCCTGGCTGCGGCTACTGGGGGCCAACATCGGCTACCGCGCCGAAATATCCACCCTCAACCACATCTCGGCCGACCACCTCACCGTGGGCCCCGGCGCGTTCCTGGCCGATTCGGTGAGCGTGGGCGCGCCCCGCGTGCAGTACGGCCGGGTGTCAGTGCTGCCCACGGTGGTAGGGGCCCGCACCTTCATCGGCAACAGCGCCGTGCTGGCGGGTGGCACCGTGCTGGGCACCAACAACTTAATCGGGGCTCTTTCCTCGGCCCCGGCCGATACGCCGCCCGATGGCACGTCGTGGGTGGGGTCACCGGCTTTTTTGCTGCCCAACCGGCCGGTGTCGGCCGCGTTTGCGCCCGAACTGACGTTCAATCCGCCCGCGCGGCTGGTGTGGGCGCGGCGGCTCATCGAGCTGCTCAAAATCGGGCTGCCGTTTACGTTCTCGTTCGTCACGTTTTCGGTGCTGTATCACTACTGCCACTGGCACTTGCAGCACTACCCGTTTTGGAGCAGCGTGGGCGTGGGCACCGGAGCGCTGGTGGGGCTGATATTCGGTTTTTCACTGCTTACGGCTTTGCTCAAGTGGGTGCTTATCGGCCGTTACCGCCCCTCCGAAAAGCCGTTGTGGTCGTCGTTCGTGTGGCGCAACGAGCTGGTCAACTCGCTCTGCGAGAGCTATGTGTATCCCTTCTGGGAAGTGCTGCTGCTGGGCACGCCCTTCGCCACCTGGTTTTTCCAGCTCATGGGCAGCCATTTCGGCCACTCCGTGTACCTGGACACCACCGAAATCACCGAATTCGACCTGGCCTGGGTGGCCGACCACGCCGTGCTCAACAACGGCGCCACCATCCAAACCCACTTGTTTGAGGACCGGGTGATGAAAATGTCGAACCTGCGCATCGGCCGCTATGCTACCGTCGGCACTTCCTCGGTGGTGCTCTACGACTCGGTAGTAGGCCCCGGTGCCACGCTCAAGAGCCTCTCGCTGCTTATGAAAGGCGAGCAGCTACCGGCTAATACCCGCTGGCAGGGCATTCCGAGCGCGTATATCTCGTAACACCAACCGAAGGTCAGCGTAGCTAAATAGCTCCGGCGTCACCCTATGCCCTTCCTCCACGCCTGGCACGCCGACCTTGCCGCTGACTACTCCGCCGCCGACCTCGCCCCGGCCGAGCGCGAACGCCTCACCCGCCTGCGCACGCCTACCCTGCGCCAGACCTACGGCCGCGCTCACGTCTTTCTACGCGCCGTGCTAAGCCACTACACGGGGGTGTCAGCTAGCGACTTACTTATCAGTCCTGACTCCAACGGCAAGCCTACGCTAACTCATTTTGCGCTGCATTTCAACCTCTCCTACCGCCCCGGCTGCGCCCTGCTCGCCGTGTCCGACGCCGGCCCGGTAGGAGCCGACGTGGAGCCGCTGCAACCGCTACCCGATGCCGCAGCGCTGGTGCAGCAGCTGTTTTCGGCCCCCGAGCAAGCGGCGCTGCACGCCGTGGAGCCGGGCGGGTGGTGGGCGCTGTTTTACACCATCTGGACTCGCAAGGAGGCCTATGCCAAGGCGTTGGGCATGGGGCTGGGAATGGAGTTTGCGGAGTTTTCGGTGGTAGACGGGTTAGGGCCGGCCGGGTATCAGGTGCATAGCTTCGTTCTCACGATTACCTCACCCCCTAGCCCTCTCTCCAAAAAAGAGGGGGAACTAGCTCTAGTACTAGATTCTAAAACTAGTTCCCCCTCTTTTTTGGAGAGGGGGCTAGGGGGTGAGGTAATCGTTGCGCCACCTGGAATAACCCTCGCCGCCATCGCCACCCCATCTCTCCTCCCCCTGCGCCACTTCTGCTACCCGGCCGACCTGTAACTTGCGCCGATGCCGCTCGCCACGTTCCTGGATAATTTGCTTGAAACCGGCCAGGTAACGGTGGCCAGTCAGCTGGCTCCTTTCGCCGCAGGCGACCTGGCCGCCGCCACTGCCCGCCTGCGCGCCTACCACGCCGCCGATGCCCGGCACCTGCCCGGCACCGCGCCCGCCTTCGAGCCCGAAGCGGCGCAGTGGGCAGCCGTGTTTCTGTACCGCACCATGCAGCTGGCGTTTCTGCGCGACTACGACGAGGCCGCCGTGACCGGGCACCTGGCCGACTGGCCCGGCCCCGTGACGCCCGAAACCAGCTACGCTGTGGATTTAACTTTCCGCTACCTGCCCGCGCTGCTGGGTTTGGCCAGGGGCCTGGCCCCGGCCGACGTGCTGGTAGCGCGGCTGCAAGCCATGGCCCGGCAGTGGCCCCTCTCGTTTGTAGGCGTGCCGCTGGCCGATGCGCAGGCCCCGCCGCTGCCTGCCCACCCGGCCCTGCGCGGAACCTACCTCGACCGCATTATCGAACACCGCGACCGGGCGCGGGCAGCCCGGCCTGAGGTGGCCGCTGGCGTTCGGGAGGCCCTGGGCACATTCGCGGCGGAACTGTGGCCGGACATGATGCAGGGTAAGGGGGTAAGAGGGTAAGGGTTGAGGAGTTGTTAGTTAGCGGATGGCACCCCCAACTAACAACTCCTCAACCCTTACCCTCCTACCCCCTTACCCTAAAAAACCCCTTACCCTTGAAAATATGCAAGCCTTAGTTGAGAAGCTAAACCGCGTGGCCCGCCACCTGAAAGACACGTTTGTGGGCAAAGATGACATCATCGACCTGATGATGCTGTGCTTGGTGAGCCGCGAAAACTTGTTTTTGCTCGGCCCGCCGGGCACGGCCAAAAGCGCCCTGGTACACGCCCTGGCGCGGCGCGTGGAGGGCCGCACCTTCGACTACCTGCTCACGCGCTTCACCGAGCCCAATGAGCTGTTTGGGCCGTTCGACATTCGCCGCCTGCGCGAGGGTGAGCTGGTAACCAACACCGAAGGCATGCTGCCCGAAGCCAACCTAATTTTCCTCGACGAGCTGCTCAACGCCAACAGCGCCATCCTCAACAGCCTGCTGCTGGTACTCAACGAGAAGGTGTTTCGCCGGGGCCGCGAAACCCGGCCGCTACCCGCCCTGCTCATTGTGGGGGCCAGCAACCACCTGCCCCAGGATGAGGCCCTGAGCGCCCTCTTCGACCGCTTCCTGGTGCGGGTGCGCTCCGACAATGCCGCCCCCTCCGACCTGAGCGCCATGCTCACCGCCGGCTGGAACCTGGAGCAAACCACCCCAGCCGCCGACCTGCCAAGCATCTCGGCTGCCGAAATTCAGCAGCTGCAAGCCGCCGTGCCTAGTGTAGACCTGGCCGCCATGCGCCCCACCTACGCCGCGCTGCTGGGCCAGCTGCGGCAGGCCGGCATAGCAGTATCGGACCGCCGCGCCGTGAAGCTCCAGCGCCTGCTGGCCGCCAGTGCCTTGCTCAGCCAGCGCCCCGCCGCCGCCGCCTCCGATGTGTGGGTGCTGCGCCACATCTGGGACACCGACGAGCAGCGCGAAGTACTGGCTGGTATCGTCAATGCCGTGGTGGCGGCCGATACGTCGCCCGCGCCCCACCCCCGCGCCGCCGTCGACCTCGTGCCCGATGCCGACGTTATTTACCAGGAAGTAAGCGCGTTGGCCACTCGCTGGGACGACTCTGCCACCACTCCCGCCGACCGCGCCACCCTCAAAGACCAGCTCCGCTACCTGCACGGCCGCGCCCAGTGGCTCCACAACCCCGACCAGCGCCGCTACGTGCAGGAGCCCCTGGATGCGCTCTGGCAGAAGGTGCTGGCTGGCGGGTAGCGGGCCTGGCCCTGGCGCGGGCCGCTGGCCCGTGACTAGCTGCTGCAGGCCGCTTGCCTGCTACGCTGGCACGACACCCGAACGACATGTTCTGACGTGCAGGCCCAGAGTCGATACGTTCTAGTGTTGTCGCCCTCCGCGTTCGCCTCACGAGACCCCTATGGGGCCGGCCCCCTCTCCGAAAAAGGAGAGGGGGAGCCCATTGAGAGTGGTTTTAGTCTTCGTTGAACACTCCCCCTCTCCTTTTTCGGAGAGGGGGCCGGCCCCATAGGGGTCTCGTGAGGCGAACGCGGAGGGCGACAACACTAGAACTTAACAGCTCTGACGTGCAGGCCAGCGGCCTGCAGCAACTGGTCACGGGCCAGCGGCCCGCGCCAAAACCACTTTTTCAACCAGCCCCATGTCCCCCGAGCATATTCTCGTTCTTGATGCGGCTTACCGCGCTGCCCTGGGCAGCGTGCGCGACCAGCCGGGACTGCAAGCCGCCACCGATGCGGGCCAGGTGTGGCTGCGCGGGCTGCCCGCCACCGAGCTGCTGCCCCTGGCGCTACGGCAGCTGCCCACCCGCGCCGCCTACGTAGCCGATACCGAAGGGCGGCTGTTTCCGGTGGGCAAGCACACGCCTACCGGGCGGCTGCCGCTGCTGGCGTGGCAGCCACTGGCGCAGCTGGTGCCGCTGGAAGTGCCCACCGCCGCCCTACCGGGCCAAGTGCCCCCGGCCGGCACGCTACGGTTGGTAGCAGCCACCCGGCCCCGGCCGGGAACCGCGCTGCTCACTACCCTGGCCGCGCTGGCGCAGTACGCCGAAACCGCCCCGGCCGTGCGCCTGGCGGCGTGGCGCTTTGCGGTATCGGGGCGGGGGCAGGCGCTGCTGCTGGGCACCCCGCTGCCACCGCTGCCGGGCCAGGAGTTGTGGCTGAGCGAGGGACTGCTACTGCCCGCCGGGCTGGAGTCCGAAGTGCCCCTGGCGGCCCGGCTGCTGGCGCACCGCCTCAACCCCAGCGGCAACGCGGTGCTGCTGTTCGATGCGGCTGGCGAGTGGGAATTTATCGCGGCTGAGTACCTGCACCCCGTCACCCGCGCCGCCGTGCGCCTCACCGCCGCCACCTTTGCTGCCGATGAATAATCCTCACCACCTGGACCAGTCCGATATTTCCGAGATGGATTCTCTGGCCTATTTTCGGCCGCCTTACGGCTATTTCTGGCGCTGGGCCGAAGAAGGCGAAGTCGTGGAATGGCTGCTTGGCACCACCATCACCTACCGCGAAGAGCTAACGGCCCTACTTACCGGCTTGTCCACCGACGGCCTGCCCCCACTGGGCCCAGTGCTCCTCACGCTGGCCGCCTGCACCAATGCCTGGCAGGAAAGCGCCGCCGAGGTTGGCTTGCTGCAAGGGTTGCTGCACAATTTGCCCCCAGGCGGCCCGCCCGATGAGGAGTTGATTTTCCACCTCAGCGTGGCCCGCGCCTTTTTGGATACCATCCGGCAGCTACCGGCCGGGCTGCGCACGGGCACGGCCAAGGAACAGCTGCTACGGGTGCTGCTGGCCGAGGACAGCGCCCCGCGTCAGGTGCCGGCCCGGCACGCCGCAGAAGTGCTGGCCCTGCTTGCTGATGTGAAGCATCATGCCATGTGGTTCAAGCCCGGCGCCGCTCTCACGCGCCACCAGCTGCGCACCGACCTGCTGTACTTCGAGCGGGCCGCCCGGCGCTTTGCTACGGTGCATAGCCTGGAACTGCGCCTGCGCACTGGCCTCAACGAGCTGCCCGCCCCCCTGGATGAAGCCCCCGCCCCGCCGCCCCCGGCCGAGCCGGCCGCCGACCTGCTGGCCGAGCTGGCGCAGGACGAGCGCACCGCTGGCCTGGCCCGGCTGGTGCCCTACCTCCAAGCGGCCCTGCGCCTGTCCCACACCGCCCGGCAAGCCGGCGAGCAACCCCTGGGCGGCGTAGCCGACCTCACCAACCGGGGGTCCCTCGACCGCCTGCTGCTGAGCGAACTGGCCCAGGACGACCTCACCCTGAGCGCCCGCCTGGCTCATGGTGAAGCCCTGTACCTGCGCCGCGAAGAGCCGCCCCGGCCCCAGGAGCCGCCCCGCCTGCTGCTGCTCGACACCACGTTGCTCATGTGGGGCACGCCCCGCGTGCTGGGCCTGGCCGCCGCCCTGGCACTGGCCGCCCCGCCCGGCCAGGCACCCGCCCAGGCGTTTGCGCTCGGCGGCGGTGCCGGGCAGCCGCTCGACCTGCGCTCGCGGCCGGGCGTGGTGGCGGCCCTGGAACTGCTCGACCCGGCCCTGCACTGCGGGGCAGCCCTGCTGGCGCTGCTGCCGCTTCCTGCGCCCGCCGAGGCCATCCTCATTACCGAGGCGCAGGCGGCCCGGCCGCCCACTTTTCTGGAATGCTGCCAGGCGGCCCCGGCCACCCTGCGCTTTGTGCTGACGGTGGACCGTAGCGGTGAAGTAGTGCTGTACGAGCGCCAGAACGGGCGGCACGTGCTACTGAGCACCAACCAGCTGGATGTAGAGCAGGCGCTGTTTCCGCAACGGCGCAGCAAGCGCCGCGAGGTAGCGCAGGTGCGGCCGCCCGCGTTTCTGCGACGTAGCCCGGCCCCACTGCGCCTTCCGTTGGAGGCATTCACCCCCGAGTACGACCCCCGCGCCGGGGCCAACGCCTGCTTCGCTGCCAGCGAGGGGCTGCTGGCCGTGGTGCCGAGCCAGCGGCTGCTATACTGGCCTGAGAGCAACGCCGGGGCCATTGAGCTGCTGCCCGTGGTGGAGGCCGGCAGCTACTACTTCGGCTTTGGCTCCAACAATGGCACTACGGGGGTGGCCTACCTGCTCGTGCGCGGGGCCAGCGGCGGCCGCAGCCAGCTGGTTTTGTACCACCTCTACCTCAGCTCGCTCGCTTCTCACCGGGTAGACTTGTCGAACACCACGGCCGGGGTGTTTTACTTCCGGACGGCGGTGTTTGAGAACAACACGTTTCGGCTCGAAGCCCCCGAGGCCACGCTGGTGCTGGACTGCGAAAACGGGACTACTACCCGCCTGGGGCCGCCCGCGCCCGATGCGCCGACCCTACCGTTCGCCCGGGCGCCGTACAACTACCTCAACACCAGCCACCAGGTGCTGCGGCGCGTGCCGCGCCTGGGCCTTGATGCGCAGGGCCAGCTGACGCTGGGCGACTGGCAATTGCGGGCGACGGATGAATTGGCAACGTTGGTTTGGCGAAAAGTCTGGGACAAAGAGACTGGCCCGGCGGCACTCCCCCACCTGGCCACCCTGGACCACCGCACCCCGCCGCTCACCGGCAACCGGCACGTGCCGTTTCACCGCTTCGCGTGGCCCGATGGCAGCGAGGCTATCGTGGACGGGCGCGGCCTGCTGCACCTGCGCAGCGCCGACCCGGCCCTGCGCGAAGTAACGCTGGTGCTAGCCGTGAACACCGCTACCGCTGCCTGGACCTCGAATAATCAACTAGGGGGTTGGCACTACTTCACGGGCCTGGATGAGAAAAGAGGCCTGTCCGCTAATAATCTTTACCAGGCGTATCTTAAGCCGATTTTCGAGCGAATTATGCACGGGCAGCCCGAAAGCACGTAACTACCCGGCGCTGGCTTGGTGAGTGGTTGGCAGGCGATGGGAGTAGCGCTCAGCTTTAGCTTGGCGCATCGCCGCAGAACGGCGAATCCGGAGCCGCGCCGCCAGAAAAACAACGCCTGCCAATGCGAGCTTCGCCGCGATGCGCCAAGCTAAAGCTGAGCGCTACTTGCGCTGCCCCTTGTTCAACCACTCACCAAGCTGGAGCTTGGTGGTACAGCCTATGCTTCTCTCTCTGCACTACTCCCCTACTGCGCAACGCCCGGCCACGGCCGCTTTTCTGGCGGGGGCCGAGCCGCTGGCGTGGCTGCGCGAGCTGGGCAGCTGGGATATTGCGCCCGAAAACCTGGCCTGCTACGTGGTGCCGGAGTCGGTGCATTCGGTGTGGGCGGCGGGGCTGCTGGTGGTGCCCACCGGGGCTGCCCGCTTGCCTGCCGACTGCCGCGAGCCCTACGACGTGGTGGCCGGCCGCCTCTACCTGCCCACCCACGCCACCCTGCGCCCCGCCGCTACCGACGCCGAGCTGCAAAGCCGGCTGCTGTACGCGGTGCAGTTTTTTCACCCCACCATCGGCCTGGTGGGCTTCGAGGCCACCGACCAGCTCGACCTGACTGCGCTGGTGACGGCCGGGCCGCCCCGCCCGGCCGACTGGTCGCGGGCCCAACCCGGCCCGCCCCTGCCGCCGCCCCTGCACCAGATTCGGGTGGAGGCCCCCACCCTACGCGAAGTCCTCGACCCCAACCAGGCCGAAGTAGGCACGGCTCCACTTACCAGCGTGCCCGGCCAGCCCGAGCCACCCACGCCGCTGCAACAAGCGCTGAATAAGCTAAAAGACAACGCCTTGCGGGCTGGCCTCAAGGCCACCGACGGGTTACTGGATGGCCTCAAAAAGATGGGCGAGGCTGGTAGCGGCAGCGCCGGCCAGGGGCCAGGCCAGGCAGCTGGCACCGGAGGCTCCGGCCTGCTGGAACAGCTGAACAACTTTTTCAAGGGCAGCCTGGACGAGTTGGAACGCAAGCGCCGCAACGAGCTGGAACGGCTGCTGGAGCTATTCGGCCAGGATATAGGGGAAGCCCTGCGCTACGCTATTCCGCTGGATAGCCCCTACCAGCACCGGGGCACCGCCGCGCCGGGCAGCCAGCTAGGCCCACGCCCCACCGAGTTCAACCTGGGCGGCCTGGGCGGGGGCGGCCGCGTCGATGGCTGGGACATCGGCCCCTACGAAAGCCAGCTGCGGGCGCAGTACCAGCGGGCCGCCGAGCAGGAAGCCGCCGCGGGCCGCGCCAAGAAGGCGGCCTACATCTACGCGCACCTGCTGGGCAACTACCTTGCCGCCGCCCAGGCCCTGGAAGCTGGCGGCTTCTTCCGCGAGGCGGCCGTGCTCTACCAGGAGCACTTGCGCAACCCCCGGGCGGCCGCCCTGGCGTTGGAGCGCGGGGGCTTCTGGTTTGAGGCCATTGAGCTGTACGTGGGCTTGAGCGAGTGGGAAAAAGCCGGCGACCTACACCAGCAGCTCGGCCAGCCCGACCAGGCCCGGGCCTACTACGAGCGGGCCGCCGCCGAAGCCGAGGCCAAAAGCCAACTGCTGCTGGCCGCCCGCCTGCTAAGCGAGAAACTGGCCCGCCCCACGCAGGCTGAGGCCCTGCTGCTGACGGGCTGGGCCGGCCCCCGCCAGCCCGCCGACCACCTGCGCGAGTACCTACGCCTACTGGCCGCCCGCCCCGCCGGGCTGCCCGCCGCCCTGCGCACGCTCTACCAGCAGCACACCCCACCCGGCCGCCACCTGCTGTTGCTCGAAACCCTGCTGGCCCACCTGCCCACCCGCCCCACCGACCCTGCCCTGCAAGCCGTGGTGCAGGAGCTGGGCTTCGAGATTATCAGCCAGGAAGCTGCCGCCGGCCGCCCAAATTCCCTGCACCTGCTCAAAAAGCTGCTGCCCCAGGACCACCTGCTGGCCGGCGACGCCAGCCGCTACATAACGGGGTGGCGGGGGAGGTAAGGGAAGGGTAAAAAGAACGTCATGCTTCACTGCGTTCAGCATGACGTTCTTTTTACCCTTCCACTAAAATCCGTACTTTTACCCATCCTTCCCAGCCCTTGCCTCGTGCCCGCTTTCCTCCTCTTCGTTGATACCGAAACGTCGGGCCTGCCTACCGACTGGCGGCGGCCCTATGCCGAGCCGGGCGCGTGGCCCCACGTAGCCCAGATTGCCTGGCTGGTATACACGGCAGCGGGCGAGCTGGTACGCACCGAAAACCACTATATCCGCCCCAGCGACTACGACCTTACGCCCGCTTCCATGCAGGTACACGGCCTCACGCTGGCGTTTTTGCACGAGCACGGCAAGGGGCGGCGCGAGGTGATGCAGCTGCTCCACGACGACTTGCTAAAATATAAACCCCTGGTAGTAGGGCACTTCATCGAGCTGGACTACCACATGATGGGCGTAAGCTTTCACCGGGCCGGGCTCTCTAATCCGCTGCCGGGGCTGCCCACGTTCTGTACCATGCGCCTCACCGAGCGGTTTTGGCAGCCCATGCGCCAGCAGTACCTGCGCCTGGCCGACTTGTACCAGCGGCAGTTTGGCCGCGCCATGCTCCGGCAGCACGATGCCCTGGCCGATGCCGAAGCCACGGCCCAGTGCTTTTTCGAGTTGGAGCGCACCGGCGACATTACGGCCGCTGTGCTGGAAAGCCAACCCGCGTTAGCGCCGCCCCCGGCGCATGCGCTGCTGGCAGTGCGAAAGCCGTTCTGGAAAAACTGGCTGGGGCTGGCTTGAGCAACCGGCAGCTTACTGTTTCGTTAGTTTTTATATGAACCCAGCTTATAAGGTTTACCTCAACGGCCATTTCTTTGACCACCTGCTCAGTTCGGAGGCGTATGGCGACCGGCCGGAGCCGCACCGGCAGCACGAGCAGGCGTTGTGGACGGTGTACCAGTTGCTGAGGCTAGGCGAGCATGAAGCCGCGATAACTGACACGGCTGGAAGCGTGGTTTTCAGAACCAAAAGCGCTGCCGACCTGAAAAGCTGGTTTCAGCAGCTTTATCCCGATTTCATTGCCCAACTCGACCGGCCGGTTCATACCCGATATCCGCATCCAGCCGATGCCTTGAAGCGTCCTTAACCCGGATGGCCGCGCTACTTCCACCCAGAACCTACGCCCCATGACTGACCGGCTTGCCTTCCTGCGCACCGTGGCACCCTTCGACCGGCTGCCGCCCGAGGTGCTGGAAGAAGTGGCCGCGCTGCTCGAAGAAGTGGTGTACACCCGCCAAACCCTCATTTACCGGCAAGGCGAAACCAAGCTGCGGGGCGTGGATTTAATTATCGAAGGCGGCTACGACACCTTCTTTTTTGATGCCCGGCAGGAGCGCCGCCTGCCCGAAGTGTACGGCCCCAGCGCGTGCTACGGTGGGGTGTCGGTGCTACTCAACAAAAAGCGCTCGCTGCGCACGGTGCAAGCGCGGGCGGGCACGCGGATGTTCTTTTTGCACCGCAACGACTTCCGAGGACTGTGCCTGGGCTACGAGGCATTTTTCCACTACTTCACCAGCCGCTACGGACAGCTCATGCTCAACGAGGAGTATGCCCGGCTGGTGCAGCCGGGGCCCCAGGCACCCCAGAATTTTATTGCGGCCGACGAGCTGTATTCGCGCCGCATGGCTACCGTGGAGCTGCGGCCGGTGCTGACCTGCGCAGGCAGCACGCCCACCCACGAGGTGGCCCGGCTCATGGCCCGCGCCCGCAGCAGCTGCTACTTTGTGCTCGATGCAGCGGGCGAGAAAATCGTGGGCTACGTCACCGACATTACCCTGCGCGACAAGGTGGTGGCGGGCCTCGGCGATGCCCGGCTGCCCGTTAGCGCCTTTCTGGACGCGCCCACGCAGGTCGTTAGCAGTGAGGCGTTTGTGTATGAGGCGCTGCTCCTGATGTTTAAGAACAAGACGCGCTACCTATTGGTGGAGCAGGGCGGCGAGTACCTCGGCTTCATCAGCCGCAACAAGCTGCTGACCGACCAGGCGCAGTCGCCTTTTTTGTTTATTCAGGCGGTGAAGCAGGCCGTGAGCGGGCGCGAGTTGAAGCTGCGCTGGCACACCGTGCCCGACATCGTGTACCAACTGCTGGAGCGGGGCGTGAAGCCCGAAATCGTGAACCAGGTGATTACCACCGTGGCCGATACCATCGCCCTCAAAGTTATCGAGGACGTGATTCGGGAGCTGGGGCCGCCGCCGGCCCGGTTCGCTTTCATAGTGCTCGGCTCGGAGGGGCGGCAGGAGCAAACCCTGCTCACCGACCAAGACAACGCCATCATCTACGAAGACAAAGCCAACGAGCAGCGCGAGGTGGTACGGGCGTATTTCCTGCAGTTTGCCGCCGAGGTATCGGACCGGCTCAACAGCATCGGCTTCAGCTTTTGCGAAGGTGGGCTGATGGCCAAAAACCCGAAGTGGACGCACTCGCTCTCGCACTGGAAACGCACCTACCAGAGCTGGCTGCTGGAATCGAACCCCGAAAACGTGATGCGCTTTGCGGCGTTTTTCGATTGCCGCTTCCTCTACGGTGAGCCGGAAATTATTGACGAGTTGCGTGATTTTTTGGATGTGGAGCTGCAGAAACCGCTCGACCGCTTCCTGCACTACATGGCCACCAATGCCTTGCAATACGAGCCGCCGCTCACGTTTTTCAACAACATCCGCACCTTTGCCGTGGGCGACCAGCAGGTTATCAACCTCAAAAAAGTGATGTCACCCATCGTGGACGCCATCCGGGTGTATGCGCTCCAAAACCGCGTGTTTGCCACCAACACCGGGCAGCGCCTCACGGCCCTACGGCAGCTGGGCGTGTTCAGCGAAAAAGACTACCAGGAATTGTTGCAGTCGTACTACTACCTCATGGGTATGCGCCTCAGGAAGCAATCCATCCAGATGATGCACGACAAGCTCCCGCCCGACAACTACCTGAACCCGAAGACTCTAACCAAAGTAGAGCAGGTTACTTTGAAAGAGATTTTCAAAGTAATCGGCGACTTGCAGCTGAAAATAAAAGTGAGCTTCGCGAAGGCATTGTAGACGAAACTAAACGAACCAAAAAGAATGTCATTTCGAGCTTGCCGAGAAATCTCGCTTGCCAATTAATTCAATCTATAGCGCCGCTTCGGTTCAACGATTGAGTTAGTTGGCAAGCGAGATTTCTCGGCAAGCTCGAAATGACGTTCTTATTCTGACTTGCTGCTACCGCTCTATGCTGGCAGGTTGCGCTGGAAGTGCAGTTGCAGGATGGTATCGAGCTTTTCGCGGGTGAGGGGCTTGCTGACGAGGCCAGCTATGGGCAGGTCGTTGAGGCGCGAGAGGTCGCGGGAATCCATCGTGGTAGTTAGCATTACGATAACCGAAGCCTGCTGCCGCGACGGGGGCAGTTGCTGGTACGCTTCCAGAAACTCGATGCCGTTCATGCCGGGCATGTTTACGTCGAGTAGGATGAGGGCGGGCGAATTAGCTTCTTCGGTTTGCTCAAGCAGGGCCAGGGCGGCAGCCCCGGTTTCGGCTGTGAGCAGCGTATCAGTTACGTCGAGGTTTTTGAACAACAACTCATTGAGGAAATTGGTAGTTGAGTCGTCGTCGACGAGCAGCACGCTGGACAGTTTTTCCATATATTTTTAGCCAGGCAGCTTCTAAGTAATCTGGCAGAATTATTTTAACTTTTTAGAACGTCATGCTGAACGCAGTAAAGCATCTTAGTCGCTTCATTGCACTGTTCAATGGAGCGACCAAGATGCTTCACTGCGTTCAGCATGACGTTCTTCTTGTAAAATCACTTTTGTCGAACTATTTAGCACAGCTTGTTCAACGATAAACTATAAAAGTCTATAAGAAGACTTTTATAGCCTGGGCCACCTCACCCAGGCAGGTATACGGTAAACGTGGAGCCAACGCCGACTTCGCTTTGCACCTGGATGGTACCGCCCGCATTTTCAACCAGCCGCTTGGTCATGTAGAGGCCCACGCCCGAGCCTTCGACGTGGGTGTGCAGGCGCCGGAACATCCCAAAAAGCTTGGCCTGCTCGGTGGGCGTGAGGCCTAGACCATTGTCCTGCACGGCCAGCACTACCTGATTATCGGCCTGGTAGCAGCGCAACGCCACCTGAGGCGTGCGGCCGGGGGCCTGGTACTTAATGGCATTGCTGAGCAAATTGTAGACAATACTGCGCAGATTTTTGGGCGCAAATTTCACGTGCATATTCAGCGGCACCTCGGCCGTGAGGCGGGTGCCGGTGGCGTACACGAGCGGCGCCAGGTCGAGGCTCACTGCTTCGACCAAAGCGGCCACGTCCACGGTTTCGGCATCCGGGGCCGCAGGGTACTGCACCTGGGAAAGGTCGGTGAGGTGCGCAATAGTTTGCTGAAAGCGAGCCACCGAATCCTGCATCAGGGCCAGAATCCGCTCCACGAGCGGAGCCTGCAAGGCGGCGGCGGGCAACTGCTCGCGCAGGGCGGTGAGCAAGCCTTCGATGTTGGTAATGGGCGCTTTGAGGTCGTGCGAGGCAGTGTAAACGAACGTGTCGAGGTCGGTATTGGTGCGGGTGAGACGGTCGTTGGTGGCCGACAGCTCGTCGGCCAGGGCCTGGGCGCGCTGGCCGCTTTCTTCCACCACGCGGCGGGCGGCGAGCTGGTCGGTGACTTCGAAGGCAAAGACCAGGATGCCGTCGATGGTACCGTGCGCATCGTGGCGGGCCTGGTAGATGAAGGTGAAATAACCGTCTTCCAGCGGGCCGTTCTCGTAGCGGGCTATTGCCAGGGGCAGCTCGGTGGCGCGGTAGGTTTCGCCGGTTTGGTACACGTGCGTCAGCAGGGCCGGCACGGGCGAGTCGGCCAGCTCGGGCAGGGCTTCGAGCACCGGCTTGCCTTGTAGCTTGCGGCCGGGGAAGAGCTGCTGGTAGGCGGGGTTCACGAGCTGGTACACAAACTCCGGCCCATCGAGGGTGCAGATGGGGGCGGGCGCTTCCATGAAGAGGGTATCGAGCAGGCGGCGCTGCAACTCGGCCTCGCGGCGGGCCAATACCCGCAGGGTTACGTCGAAGGCGAATACCGACACGCCGACTATCTTATCTTCTTCGCGGTAAGCCTGGTAGGTGAAGTTGAAATAGTGCGTTATGGGCGGCTGGCCGTGGGGCTGCGTTATGGTAAGGGGCACTTCGGTGCCCTGGTGCAGCTGGCCGGTTTGGTACACCGCATCAAGCAGGGCAATAAAGCCCTGGGCTTCAGATTCGGGCTGCACTTGAACGATGGTATGGCCCCGCAGCTCGCGGCCCGGAAACAGCGCCTGATAGGCGGGGTTGTGGTAGTCGATGCGGTGGTCGGGCTCGCGCAGCAGCGCAATGGCGGCCGGGGCCTGCTCGAAGAGCTGGTACACGTTTTCGCGCTCGCGGCTGCGGCGGCGCACGGCGGCGAGCACGGCGGCTTGCAGGGTATCGGCCTGCTGGCGGGCCAGCACCTTGTCGGTGACATCCACCACGAAGGCCAGAATGCCCTGCGGCTGCTGCTGGGCATCGAAGAGCGGCTGGTAAATCAGGTCGAGGTAGTGCTGCTGGTCGTGGCCACTGGTGTCATCGCGCAGCTGCATAGGCGTTTCGGTGCCAATGAAAGGCTGGCCAGTAGCATATACTTTATCAAGCAGGCCCACGAAACCCTGGCTCACTACCTCCGGCAAGGTATCGGCTACGGGCTGGCCCAGGCGGGCACGCCCCCCCACCAAGCGCTGATAGTGCTCGTTGAAAAAGGAAAACCGGTGCTCGGGCCCACTAACAGTGGCAATGGCAGCCGGCACCTGCCCCAGAATCT
This sequence comes from Janthinobacterium lividum, assembly GCA_050954465.1. Lineage (GTDB taxonomy): Bacteria > Bacteroidota > Bacteroidia > Cytophagales > Hymenobacteraceae > Hymenobacter. The sequence goes on along the minus strand of JBPBPU010000141.1, from coordinate 103,608 downwards.
GGCTCAGTAGCCCCTGCTGCATCCGCAGCTGCTCGCGCTGGTCCTGCGCCTCGCGTAGGGCCGCCTGGGTTTCCTGGGTGCGGGCAGCCACGCGGGTTTCCAGCTCCTCGTTAAGGTGCTGCAGCTGCTGGCGGGCTTGCTCAAGGGCCGTGTTGGCGGTCAGGTATTCCTCGTTGGTAGCGGCCAACTCCTCGTTGGCGGCGGCCAGCTCTTCATTGAGGGCATCCAGCTCGCGGTTGAGGCCGGCCTGCTGGCGGGTACTTTCCTCGGCAGCCTGCCGGGCCTGCACCTGGGTCGTTACCTCGTAGGCAAACACGAGGATGCCATCAATGGCCCCGCGCAAGTCGCGCCGGGCCTGGTAGATGAAGTTGTAGTAGCGCTTTTCCAGCTCGCTGGGGTGGTCGTTGCCGTGGTCGAGCTGCACGAGCATCTCGGTGGCGTGGAAGCTCTCGCCGGTTTGGTACACGCGGTCTAGCAGGCCGAAAATGGGCTGGCCGGCCAGTTCCGGCATAGCTACTGCAATAGGTTTGCCCAGCAGGGGCCGCTCGCCTACCAGAGCCTGGTAGGGCGGGTTCACGAACTGGAACTGGTGCTCGGGGCCGTCGAAGATGCATATCATGGCCGGGGCCTGCATCAGCACCTCATTGAGCTGGCGGCGCTGCAACTCCGTTTCGGCGCGGGCGGTTTGCTCGCGGGCCTGGCTGGTGCGCAGGGCTTCTTCGAGGGCCGTGCGGGGCTGGTCGTTGGTGTCGGTGAAGCTTACCACCAGCAGCGGCCCGGCGCGCTGGGCCACCAGCTGAAAGTACCCATCGAGGCCTTCGTACTGATAATCGACCTGGTAGCGCTCGACCTGCCCCGAGAGAAACGCATCGCGGTAGAAGGCAAATATGCCCGTAGTCCGGGCCGTGGGGTACAGGGTCAGGAACGACTCGGCGGGGCACTCCGGCAGGCGCAACATCTGCTGGGCGGCGGGGTTGAGGCGCACGTAAGCCAGGTCGGTAACGGCCTCGACATCAGCCGCGTACACCGGCCGAAACAGGATTACACCGGTGAGCGAAACGTTGAGCAGTACCTGCAGCAGCTCCTCCGGGATGGGCGCGTCGGGCGGGAATAGGGGTGCTAAAGTGGGCGGCATGGGAGCAAACGAGGTAGGCAAACCTACGCATACCAGCAGCGGGGGTTTTGGTGGATGGGCAGTTTGCACTTCTGGCGCGGGCCAGGAGTGTCGGTTGCGTAAGTAATGCTAACTACTGCTATGCCGGGCGGGGAGTAGCGCTCAGCTTTAGCTTGGCGCATCGCCGCCACGCGGCGAATCCGGTACCGCGCCACTGGGTGCAACGGCCCCCAACGCGAGCTTCGCCGCGTGGCGGCGATACGCCAAGCTAAAGCTGAGCGCTACTTGCCCCACTGCGTAACAGCAGTTGCTAACACCTGCTCCCTACCCATTGTGCATAGACGACTCCCTTACTATGAGCTTGGGCTTGAGCACGATGCTGCGGGGCGGGTTTTTACCCTTGCTGCCGGGCAGCATCTTTTGCAGCAGCTGCACGGCGGTTTCGCCCATTTGGTGGCAGCGCTGGTCTACGGTGGTGAGGGTGGGCTCGGTGAGGGTGGTAAATACCTCGTTGCTGAAGCCGGCCACCGCCAGGTCATGCGGAATGCGCAGGCCGCGCTTTTTGGCTACTTGCAACGCCCCCACGGCCACCAGGTCGTTGGACGAAAACAGGGCATCGGGGCGCTGGGCGGCGGGGCGGCGCAGCAGCTCGCGCATGGCGGTGGCCCCGCCGGCCTGGGTTTGCTCGCAGAAGACGGTCAGGTCCGGGTCGGGGGTGATGCCGTGGGCGGCGAGGGCATCGTGGTAGCCCTGGTGGCGGTTTTTGAGGATGCTCAGGTGCAGCGGGCCGGTGAGGTGGGCAATGCGGCGGCAGCCCTGGGCCAGCAGGTGCTCCACTACCTGGTAGGCCCCGAGGTAGTCGTTGAGCGTCACGGAGCTGATGTTTTTACCCTTAAAGCCCTCCACCTGACGGTCGAAAAATACCAGCGGCACGTTTTGCTGGCGCACGTCCTCGAAGTGACTGAAATCCTGGGTGGTATTGGCCAATGACACCAAGATGCCGGCCACCTGGGCGGTCATCATCAGCTCGATGCTTTGCATTTCGAGCTGCACGTCCTCGTTGCTCTGGCATATCATCACGTCGAAGCCCAGGCGGCGGGCCTCGGTGGCAATACCGTCTATTACCTGCGGGAAAAAGTGGCCCGTGAGGTGCGGCACGAGCACGCCCAGGGTGTTGCTGCGGCCCCGGCGCAGGCCGGCGGCCAGTGGGTTGGGGTGGTAGTTCAGCTCTTTGGCCAGCTGGCGCACGCGGGCTTTGGTGGCCTCGCTCACGTCGTGGTGGTCGGCCAGCGCCCGCGAAATAGTGGAAGCCGACAAGCCCAACTCTTTGGCCAGGTCGGTGATGGAAGCACGACGGTGAAGCATACAAGGACAGGTGACGAAGCTGCAAGGTAAGAAGTAGGGTAAGCTTTAGCTTGCCGGGCAGCCAGCAGGCGGCGCAACTTGCCCACCTTACCGGCGGCAAGCTAAAGCTTACCCTACACCCCCTCCCCACCCTTTCCCGTACACCGAGGTGCTAACTTGCTGCGTTTGCGGGGCAAGTGTTCTCTACCGTATGAAGTCGTTTCCAATCTGGCGGGTGCTGGGTATTGGCTTGTTATTGTTGCTGCTGGCGCTGGGGCTGGCCGGCTGGCTGCTGAGCAGCCGCTACGGCCAGCGCTATGTGCAGCAGCAAGTACGGGCGCGGCTTACCCAAAACTCCGATTTGGTCTTGGCCCCGTTCGAAGTAGAGTTCTCCATCTGGCACGATTTCCCCCACTTTACGGCTTCGCTCAGCCACCTGGCCCTCACCGACACCGCTCACCAGCAGCCGCTGCAGGTGCTGCAAGTAGGCCGCGCCGACCTGCGCCTTGAGCTGCGCGAGCTGCTCCACGGCCGGGTGCAGGTGTCGCGCCTGAGCTTGCATGACGTAGACATCGAGCAGCGCGTCGACTCGCTGGGGCGGCGCTGGGGTTTGCGCAGCAAACAGCGGCCGGCCCAGTCCAAAGCCCCCGACATCAACCTGAGCCTGGACTCGGTGCTGGTCGATAATTTCCGCATTGCCAGCCACAACGACTACATCCACAGCGCCATCGAGGCCGAGGTGCGGCAGGGACACCTGGCCGCTAGCCTGCGCGGGGGCGTGCTACAGGTGCAGGGCCGCCTGCTGGCGCAGCTGGTGCAGCTGCGCAACCGCAGCGGCACCCTGCTCAGCCACGAGCCGGTGCAAGCCCAGGTAAACTACCGCTACCATTTTGCCCAGCGCGAAGGTGAGTTTTTCAACACCTGGGCTACCCTGCACCGCGACACCATCCGCATCAGCGGTACCCACGCGGCTGATACCGTGACCGGACCCTCGCGGGGCAACCTGCTCGCCCTGCGCTTCGATGGGCAGCAGCCGCTGCTGGAGGTGCTGCACGCGGTGATGCCACCCGTGGCGCGGCCGTTTCTGCAGGGCGTCACCAGCCCCAGCAAGGCGCACATTACCTACCTTATTTCGGGGCTGAGCGGGCCGTTGGTGCGCCCGCGCACGGTGCTGGAATTTGGCTTGCGCGGGGCCCGCATTCAGTGGCCCGACTCGGCCCGGCGTATCGACCGCTGGGACTTGCAGGGCACCTACGACAATGGCCCGCTGCACCTGCCCCAGACTATGTCGGTGAGCCTGAGCCAGTGCCGGCTGTACTCGCCAGTGGGCGAGCTGGATTTGACCTTGCTGCTGCGCGATTTTCGGCGGCCTTTCGTGCATGGGCACCTGCGGGGCCGCACCCAGCTGCGCGAGCTGGCCGCCCTGCTTTCGCCGGCCGGGCGCTGGCACGCCCGCCAGGGCACGGCCGACGTAGACCTCTACCTGCGGGGCCTGCTGCCGGCCGTGGGCCGCTGGCGCGGCGAGTACCACAAAAATATGTCGGTGCGCGGCACGGCCACCTTGCACCAGGCCGCCTTCGACCTGGGCGGCCGCAACGGCGTAAGCCAGCTCAATGTGCGCCTGGGCCTCAACGACAGTCTCTGGCTGCTCTCCAATGCTTCGGGCTTGCTGCACGGCATGCGGTTTACGGCCACGGCTACCACGCTGCACCTCTACGACTACTTCACCGGGCAGTACCCTACCACCACCATTCAGGGTGCGGTGGGCGTCGATGCCCTCGACATAGGGCGGCTGCGCCAGCTGCTGCGGCCCGCCCCGAAGCCTACTCAGGCCGTGGCTGCCAACGGGCGCCGCCCCCGCACCGTAGCTCAGCGCCAGCGCATGGCTACTACGTTGGGCAGCAGCCTGGTACCGGCCGGCATGCTGCTCGATGTAGCCCTGCGCTGCGGCCGCCTGGCCCTGGCCACCGACACCCTGCGCGACCTAGCCGTGCGCGTGCGCCACGATGGGCACCGCGTGCAGCTCACCGGCATTCAGGGCCGCCTGATGGGTGGGCGGGTGAGCGGCCAGGCGCAGTGGCCCACCGACTCGGCCAACCGGGTAGTACCGGTATCGTATGCCTTTGGTTTTAAGTTTGATACCCTTAGCTACCGCTACCTGCTGGGCCGGCTTACGCGCCCACCCCAGCGCTCGGCCAAGTCGCCGGGTAGCCCCGCCATTCGGGAACTGCTGCTGGCGGCCAACGGCAAGCTGAGCTACGAGATACAAAAGCTGCAGCTGCCCGACGGCGACGCCCTGCACAACCTGAACCTGCGCTTCGACAAGCAGGGCAACCAGCTGAGTGTGCCCTACGTGCATTTTACCGACCCGCAGGGCGGCATAGGTACCGGCTCGGCCGCCGTGCAACTCAACGGCCTGCACATCGTAACCGCCGCCGCCAACCTCGACCTGCACTACGCCAGCCTCGACGTGCCCCGGCTGCTGCGGATGCTGGCTACCGCTGCCCCCCCGCGCCCCGACTCGGCAGGGCGGGCGGCCCGGGATGCCCGGCGGGCCGCCCGCCGCCAGGGAGCGGAGGCCGCGCAACGGCCCCGGAGCGAGTTCACAGCTAAGCTCCAGATAACCGCCGACAAAGTGCATTACGCCGCCATCGATGGCACGCAATTTCGGGTGGTATCGCGCTTGCAGGCGGGCGAGGCGCAGCTCGAAGACTGCACCATGAACACCCTCGGCGGCCACATCACCCTGCGCGGCCGCCTGCTCACCAACGCCGGCCGCCAGCACCACCCACTACAGGCGCAGCTGCTATTGGAGGATATTCAGCTGCCGACGCTCTTTGGTACGCTCCAGGGCATGCGCCTCAACGTGCTCACCGACGACAACATCCGCGGCACGTTGCGTTGCGCCGCCGCCCTGCGCACCGACCTCGACGCCCGCTTCTCCCCCGACCTCGACCAAACCGTAGCTTATCTGCGCGCCGACCTGCGCAAGCTGGAGCTGGTCGACGTGGAGGCACTTACCGCCGCTTTCCGGTTTTTGCGCAAGCGTACCAGCCACCTGTATTTCGAGCCCGTGAGCGGCGACTTTATATTCAACCGGGGCGAGTTGCTCATCCCCGGTCTGCACCTCAACAGCAACCTGACGGAGCTGGAAATAAGCGGCCGCTACGACCTCACGGGCCGCTCCGACTTGTTTGTGGGCCTCAACCCGCTGCACGCGTTTTTTGGCAACAACCAGAAGCGCATTGGCCGCATCCAGGCCGGCGAGCCCATGACCCGCCGCGACACCAAGCTAACCTACGTGGGCCTCAGCCGCGACCAGCCCCGCACCAAATACCGCGTCAAGCTTTTCCAAGGTAAAGAGCACGCCCAGGCCCAAGCCGAGGTGCGCCGCCAGGCCCGTCAGCTTATCATCACCCAGCGCCTCGACACTACCCTGCGCCTGCTGCCACTAGATTTGCTCAACTCATCTAACCGCTCGATTACAGTGCCGTGAGGCGGGGCTAGGGTAATGGGGTGAAACAGCAACTCACCGGCAGTATGCATCTGTATTTGATGCTAGCGCAACGAGACTTAGCGTCAGTTAGTAATAAGCTCTAACCTCCTTATATTTTAGGGTATCGGAGGGCCAGTTGAAACTGCGCGTGCAGTTGGCAGCGGCTGTTACGGTATCTACGGGTAGCTCGAATATCCGATATAGGTAGCCTCCCTGTGGCGGCTGGCTGGCTGGGTAAGGCGTATAGACTGGATTACGGAAGCCCAGATACACTTTCATATAGGTCAGACAGCCTGGGTAGAGCGTCTTATTCATGTGAGGCTCGGTGAAGAGGTGCGCTATCTTTTGCGTAGGCGTGATGTTTTGATAGATATTATCAAACATCTGTAGGACATTGCCAGAGCTGGTTTTACCAGGGTAGAAAGTGCGCGTCACCAGCGACACCGTGCTGAGGTTGGCATCACCTTCATTGGTGAAATAGTAGCCCACCGTGAAGTCCTTGGAGGCCGGGGCCGGGGCTTCGTCGTGTTTTTTGCTACAGCCGGCCAGCACCAGGCCAGCACTTAAGAGTAGGGTATGGTTGCGCATACACAAACTTAACTCAACACGTCCTAATCAGGCGAACCTGCCAGGCAAATTTGGCAGTCCCGTACCACGGCAACTCCCCCCCGGTTGTAGCGCTACAAAGTGGGCGCATCCATGCCCTAAGTCAGATATCACCCGCATCCCAGCTTAGCGGGAACTTTTGCTTCTTCACCCTAGCACTGCCTCAATCCGCGCCAACTCCTCCACGCTGAATTGCGTATTTCCCAAACTTGCCACGGCGTCCGTAATCTGCTGCGGCTTGCTGGCCCCTACGATAACGGAGGTGATGCGCTCGTCTTTGAGCACCCAGGCCAGGGATAGTTGGGCCAGGGTTTGGCCGCGCTGTCGGGCCAACTCGTTGAGCTGGCGGGCTTTGTCGAGGTTGGCGGGCGTGAGCTGGCTTTCCTCCAACGCACCGTTGCCAAGCTGCCGGGCGGCGCGGGAGTCGGCCGGAATGCCGTGCAGGTACTTGTCGGTAAGCACGCCCTGGGCCAGGGCCGAGAAGGCAATGCAGCCTACGCCTTCTTCGGCCAGCACGTCGAGCAGGCCGTGCTCGGGGTCGCGCACCAGCAGCGAGTACTTGGGCTGGTGCAGCAGGCAGGGCGTGCCCAGCTCGCGCAGCAGGGCGCAGGCGCGGCGGGTTTCGGCGGGGGCGTAGCTGCTTAGGCCCACGTACAGGGCCTTGCCCTGGCGCACGAGGTCGGCGAGGGCGCGCATGCTTTCTTCGAGGGGCGTGGCGGGGTCGGGGCGGTGGTGGTAGTAGATGTCGACGTAGTCGAGCCCCATGCGGCGCAGGCTTTGGTCGAGGCTGGCTACCAGGTATTTGCGCGAGCCGCCGTCGCCGTAGGGGCCGGGCCACATGCCGTAGCCGGCCTTAGTAGAAATAACCAGCTCGTCGCGGTAGGGCCGGAAATCAGCCTGATACAACCGGCCAAACGTTTCCTCGGCCGCGCCGGGGGGCGGGCCGTAGTTGTTGGCCAGGTCGAAGTGCGTGATGCCGGCATCGAAGGCGGTGCGCAGCAAGTTGCGGCAGTTGCCGAGGGCATCTTTTTCGCCGAAGTTTTGCCACAGGCCCAGCGAAATGGCGGGCAGCTGCACGCCGCTTTGGCCGCAGCGGCGGTAGGGCATGGTGGCGTAGCGGACGGGGTTGGGTTGGTAGGGCATGGGGGCGGAAGGTAGGCACGCAGGCTATCGAAACCGGGGGCCGGACTAGAGGTTTGGCGCAGGTTTTTTGTTGAGCCTGTCCTCTATATTGCGCTTGTTTCGGGATAGGGCCTGGGCAGGCGTTGTGGCAGCCCAAACCCTATTCCGAAACAGGTACATTTATACAAACCTGGTTGTCAGCTTCGATGAAATTACTTTACTACGGCATTTTACTGGCCAGCGGCTTGGTGGCCATCCCTAGCCAAGCGCAGCAACCCGCTGCCACTGTGGCGGCCACCGACACAGCGGGCTATATGAAGGGAGGCTACCACAAATTCCTGGACCGCTTCTACTTTGGCACTCTCACCAAAACCGATGGCACCGAAATTCACGCCTACCTGCCTAGCCAGCGCATTGGCTACGAGCGGATTATCGACTATTTCCTCACCCCGCCGGGCCGGGGCGAGTGGAACCACCGGCATACGCTCAAGATGAAGAAAATCAGGTCGATGGCCGTGCATGGCCGCGTATACGAAACGGTGCAGCGCAGGGGTAAGAACACCAAAATAATGGCCCTGCACCTGCTCGACGGCCCCATTTCGCTATCAACTTACGCGGAGCCCCGGTCCATTCCTGTTCCTATTCCGCTGATGGCGGGGGCAGCCATACCCATCCTGGCCATTCCCATCTCAAATAAAAACCACTGGTACCTGCGCCGCAACGGCGTTTGCACCGAGATAACCCGCGCCCATTTTGCCCAGCTTATGAGCGCCTACCTGTTCGACAACCCCGAGCTGGCCGCCAAAGTAACCCGGCAGCAGCCCGGCTACCAGCACCGCGACACGCCCGCCATCCTGGCCGAATACAACCGGGCCAAAAGCAACAGTAGCGGCCAGTAGCCAGCCCGTACCAGTAGAGCCTGTTGAGGGTTTCGGTTTAGCGGTCGTTGTTCCGGTCTGACCACCCTAGGCGGTCTGACCGGTTGCCGAAAGAACGCGGCCCAGGAGCTTCTCTGACCGCGCCAACGGCAGCCGGTCAGACCGCCTAGGGCGGTCAGACCGGAACAACGACCTCTAAACCGACTTCCTACAGGCTTGTAGCCAGAATGGCTGGATGCACTAGCGCTGCCAGCCACCGTAGCTATTTTCTAGACAACTCGCTACCCATGAAAAAGTACGTATGCTACCTGCTGGGGTGGCTGCTGGTGAGCAGCTGCCAGCCGGCCCAGGCCCAAACGCCCCCTAGCCTACCACTGGTGGAGCTGGCCCCCAACGCGCCGCGCAGCTACGCGCCGCTGCGCCGGGCCATCGGCGATGCGCAGGTGGTGATGCTGGGCGAGCAGACGCACCACGACGGGGCTACGTTTGACGCGAAAATTGACCTCATTCGCTACCTGCACGATTCGCTGGGCTTCAACACCCTGGCCTTTGAGGGCGATATGTACGCCCTCGACAAAGGCCGCCGCGAGCTGGCGGCGGGCAAGCCGGCCCTGCCCGTGCTGCGCCGGTCGATATACGAGAATATCTGGTCGGGCAATACCGAATTTAAAACCCTGGCCGACTACCTCGCCACCCACCCCAGCCTGCACGTAGCGGGCTTCGACTGCCAGTTCGACGGCGAGTACACCCAGGAGCTGCTGCTGCCCGAGCTGCGGGCTTTCGTGGCCCAGGACCCGCGCACCCGCTGGCAGGCGGCCGACTTTTACCCAGCCCAGGAGTTGCTGACCGAGCTGACGCACGGCGACTTCCGCCAGCACCTGCGCCACCCCGCCGACACGGCCCGGCTGGAGCGCTGGTTCCGGCGCACGCAAAGCTCGGTGGCTTACGTGGCCGCCCACCTGCCCAAGCAGGCTGAGCGCGCCGCCTTCTGGCAGCAGTGGCTGCGCACCACGGCCGCCAACTACCGCAACGAGAAGGCAGTGGCCCGGGGCCGCAAAGAAGTGGTGCAAAACCCACGCGACGCCCTTATGGCGGCCAACCTGCTATGGCTGGCCCGGCAGCCCGGCCACCCCAAAATTATTGCCTGGGCCGCCTCCTACCACCTGGCCAACGAGCTGGAACGGGTGGAGCTGGACGACACCGTGACGGCTACCTACCTGCGCCGGATGCAGCGCCAGCAGCACGAAGACGACGAGCCCATAAGCGCCCGCCAACTGCTGGGCGGTGCCGTGCCTATGGGCCGCCTGGTAAAGCAGGCGCTGGGCGACCAGGCGTATGCGCTGGGCTTTGTGGCCTACGAAGGCACCTATGGCCGCACCGGCGACACCACCTATCTGAACGCCCTATTTACGCCGCCACCCGGCAGCATCGAGCAGGCGTTTCACCAACGGGGCTACGCGGCCGGCTTCGTGGATTTGCGCAACTCCCCGGCGGGCAGCTACTACGCCACGCCCCTGGGCTACGTGCCGCTGCGGGCACCCTGGGGCCGGGTGTTCGATGGCCTGCTCTACCTGCAAACCATGCACCCCACCACGCACCTGGTGGCCGGCCCCACCGCCCTGGCCGCGCCCACTGCGGGCCAGCGGCTGCTGGGCGAGGTGCGCGACGCCCAAACCGGCGCATCCGTGTCGTTTGCCAGCCTGGGGTTGCAACGGGCCGGCGTGGGCACGGTATCGAACCTCGATGGAGGCTTCGTGCTGGCCGTGCCCGCCGGGCCGGCTGATACGCTGCTGGTATCGTGCATCGGCTACGCGCCGGTGCGGCTGGCGCTGGGCCGGCAGCCGGCCGGGCAGCCGCTGCGCCTGCGCCTGGTGCCCCAGGACCATCTGCTGGGCGAGGTGGTGGTACGGGCCCCGCTCAGCGCCGAAGCTATTGTGGCCAAGGCCCGCGAGCACATTGCCACCAACTACCCCCAGCAGCCGCACAGCATGCAGCTCTACGCCCGCTCGCTGTTCTGGCGCAACGACTCGCTGCGCACTCGCGTCGAGGCGGCCCTGGATTTCTACGACCAGGAAGGCTACCGGCGCAGCAGCTCGGAGCACACCGAGAAACAGCGCTTTCTGCAGCAGCGCCAGCAGCGCAAGTGGGGCGCCCCCGCCCAGGACGGCCAGGGCCTACCCGCCTACTGGCTGCTATGGACCGCCGACCCGGTGCTAACCGAGCGCAATTTGCTCAGCCCCGGCGTCATATCACGCTACCGCCTCACGCTCAAGGGCCAGGTCCCCTACAATGGCCGCGCCGTGTACGAAATCAGCTTTGTGTGCCGGAGCCCCAGCGCCTTTACTACGCCCTACGGCTACCCGGCGCCAGCCAGCCACGAGGGCACCATCTACATCGATACCGAGAACTTCGCCGTGGTGAAGTACGAAACCTTCACTACCCGCACGCCCGTGGAGCTGACCAAGGCTAAGCAACTAAAGCGCTTCGGCCTCAGTGAGCCGACCACCTATTTCTGGACTCACCACGACGTGTACCAGTACGAAGCCCGGCAGGGCCTGTACCTACTCAAGTACGCCCGGCGCGAGAAGTCTCTGGACTTCCACTCCGTCGCTACCCAAGCCACCACCCAGCGCTGGCGCGAAGTGCAGGAGCTGCTCGCCACCAGTGCGGAGCTAGCCCACCCGCAGGTGCTGCAAACCTCCCTCACGGAAGTGGATGCCACTGCGCCCTACCGCCCCGAGTTCTGGGATACGTACCAGGTGGTGCTGCCCACGGAGAAGGAGTAGGCTGCCCTGCAACGACACCTCACCCCCTAACCCCCTCTTTTTTGGAGAGGGGGCTAGGGGGTGAGGTGTCGTTGCAAAACGCGGAGGTAACTCTACCACCTAGCTTGCCTGCTTCTGCGCGTGCCAAAGCACCAGCTGCCAGCCTTTATCGGCGGTCTTGATGTAGACGACCACGTACTTGATGCGCGTAAACGCGGGCTGCCCGTCGGCACCGGGGCCGAGGTCAATTTGGATAAGACCATTTACCACGGCCGTCTGCTCGTCGTTGTAGGGGCGCACGGTCAGGGCCTCGATGTCTACCTGGTCGTAGCGGCTCTGGCCCGTGCGGATAGATTCCAGGTAGCTGGCTTTGCCGTCCTGGTGGCCGTTGGAGTGGGTGTAGATGAGGTCGTCGGCGAAGATGGTGGCCAGCGTGGGCAGGTCCTGGGCTATCTGGGCATCGAAGCGGCGGCGTTCGAGCTGTTCTATTTCCTGAATGGCAGACATGGGGCGTTATTTGGTACTTGGTTGAAGGCGCAAAACAACAACGAAAACCAGAAAACGCTTTTTACAGCGCCAGCGCCAGCTGCCCGCCGGGCCCGGCCGGGGCACCCGCATCGAGGCTGGAAAGCGAGAGGCCCAGCAGGCGCACGCCTTTGGGCAGGGGCAGCAGGGCGGCCAGCAGTTCCTGGCCGTGGCGCTCCAACTCGGCTGCGCCGGGCACGGGGGCGGGCAGCGTGCGGCTGCGGGTAAGCTGCTGAAAATCGGCGTACTTCACCTTGAGCGTGAGCGTGCGGCCCGACTGCCCGGTGCGCTCGCAGTAGCCCCAGACTTTGGCCGCCACCGGGGCGAGGGCCGCCAGCAGGTCGGGCCAGGCGTGCAGGTCCTGGGCAAAGGTGGTTTCGGCCCCTACCGACTTGCGCACGCGGTCGGGCCGCACGGGGCGGTGGTCTTCGGCGCGGGCGATGGCGTAGTAGTAGCCCCCGGCTTTGCCAAAATGCTGCCGCAGCAGAGCTTCGGGCTGCTGGCGCAAGTCGGCCCCGGTGAAGATGCCCAGTTGGTGCAGCCGCGCCGCCGTGGCCGGCCCGATGCCGTGCAGCTGCCCCACGGCCAGCCCCGCCACCAGCGCCTCGCCCTGCCCCGGCCGAATGATGAACTGCCCATTCGGCTTGCGGAAGTCGGAAGCCAGCTTGGCCAGAAACTTATTGTAGGAAATGCCCGCCGAAGCCGTGAGCTGGGTTTGCTCCCAAATCCGCCCTCGGATTTCGAGCGCGATTTTACTCGCCAGTGGCTCATGCTGCCGGTTCTCAGTCACGTCGAGGTACGCCTCGTCCAGCGACACGGGCTCGATAAGCGGCGTGTAGTCGGCCATAATTTCCCGAATCTGCCCCGATACTTCCTTGTACACCTCGAAGCGGGGCGGCACCACCAGCAGTTCGGGGCACAGACGCCAGGCGGTGGCCATCGGCATGGCCGAGCGCACCCCGTACTGCCGGGCCTCGTAGGAAGCCGCTGCTACCACGCCCCGCGCCTGGCTGCCGCCTACCGCCACGGCCCGCCCGCGCAGAGCCGGGTCGTCGCGCTGCTCCACGGAGGCGAAAAACGCATCCATGTCGAGGTGAATAATCTTGCGGGGAGCAGAAGGCAATGAGCAATTAATAATGAGCAATGAGCAATAGAAGAACGTCATGCTCATCTGGCGTCCACGCAGTGAAGCATCTTGACCGCATAGTTGAATGGCTCGAATGAAGCGACCAAGATGCTTCACTGCGTGGACGCCAGATGAGCATGACGTTCTTCTATTGCTCATTGCTCATTATTAATTGCTCATTGTTTTCACGCCAGCGCCAGCAACGTGGTGCCGACGATATCGCGCAGCAGTTGCGGGTCGGATTTAACTTTGGCCATGACGCGCATGCCGGTGAGCACGCTAACCAGAAAGCGGGCCTGCGCCAGCGGGGAAGCTGTGCTGCGGATTTCTCCGCGCTGCTGGCCCCGGCGCAAAATCGGGGTCAGCGTGGCTTCGAGAAACTCGTGGTTTTCATCTACCAGGGCCTGGGCGTCGGCGTCGTGCGGAAGCAGTTCGGTGGTGGAATTAACCAGGAAGCAGCCTCGGTGGTGCTCGTCGGCCAGGGCACTGGCGGCGGCCAGTTCCAGCAGTTGGCGCAGGTGGTAGAGGGCGGGCGCGTCGGCGTCGGCCGTGAGGTCGAGCAGGCTCTGGCGCAGCTGCTGCTGGTACTGGCCCAAGGCGCGCATAAAGAGCTGGTGCTTATCGCCAAACGTGGCGTAGAGGCTGGCCCGGTTCAGGCCGGTACCTGCCACTAGCTCCTCCATCGAGGTGGCGCTGTAGCCCCGGTGCCAGAAGGTATCAAGAGCTTTTTGCAGCACTTCGGCTTCATCAAATGCGCGGGGACGGGCCATAAATAGTCACTGAAAAAACATCCCGAAGGTACTCTCCCCAAACGCCGGACCCGGCCCGTTGGTGCCGGGGAGAGCAAGGCCGCTAATTCACTGACGTTACGCACTGGCGCGGGCCTCTGGCTTGCGCCAGTGCGTAACGTCAGTGAATTAGCTTCTTAAAGCGTGCCGACGCCGCCGCCGGCAATAATTTCCTCGCCGATTACAAACGAAGAATCATCGGAGGCGAGGAACGTGGCGATGGTAGCAATTTCCTGGGGTCGGCCGAAACGCTTCATGGGCACGGCTTCCGTGAAGCCCGCCGCAGCTTGCTCCCGAAACTCGGCCGGAATCATCTTGTCGTAAATCGGGGTAGCAACGGGGCCGGGGCTGATGGCATTGACGCGGATGCGGCGGGGTAGCAGCTCTACCGAAAACGTGCGGGCAAACGAGGCAATAGCCGCCTTCGTCGCCACATACACCGAGATGTCGGGAAAAGCCTGGTGGACCGTGGCCGACGAGTTCAGGATGATGGAGCCCCCATCATTAACTAGCGGCAGAAGCTGCTGGATGGTGAAGTAAGCGCCCTTCACGTTGATATTGAATTGGGTATCGAAATGCGCCTCATCAACCTGGGCAATGGGGGCCGAGTACGACACCCCGGCGTTGACGAACAGCACGTCGATGCGGGCATGGTGCGCCTGCATCTGGCCCGCCAGTTGGCGCAGGTCGGCCATGCTGGCCGCGTCAGACACAATTCCCACGGCCTGGCTGCCAAGTTGCGCCACGGCCTCTTGCACGGCGGCCGCGTTGCGGCCGGTGATGACTACCCGCGCCCCCTGGGCGATGAATTCCTGGGCGGTGGCGAAGCCAATGCCGCTGTTGCCGCCGGTAATGACGGCTACTTTGTTTTGTAAACGGTTCATGTGAAATGAGTTTTAGAACGCTTGTTCTTTAATTACCCAACATCAACTGTTTATCAGAACGTTTGTTCCGAAATTAAACTGATTCTCTTTTTCAACCTGCTTACATTCTGAATTACAGCTGCTTGCACCCAAGTATCATAAGCCGCAGCTATAGCGGCAGGTACACCACGAACGTGGAGCCGATGCCCAACTCACTGGTTACCTCTACCCGGCCGCCGGCGTTTTCCACCATTTTTTTCACCATGTAGAGGCCGATGCCGCTGCCCTCGACGTGGTTGTGCAGGCGCTGGAACATGCCAAAGAGTTTTTTCTGGCTGGCTGCATCCAGGCCCAGGCCGTTGTCCTGCACGCTCAGGCGCACGAAGCCCGCCTCCAGGGTGGCCTGCAAGCCGATGGTGGGGGCCCGCTCGGAGTGGCGGTACTTGAGGGCGTTGCTGAGCAGGTTGTAGACGATGCTGCGCAGGTTTTTTTCCAGCACCGACACGGCCAGGTTATCGGCTACTTCGATGGTGAGCTGCGCGGCGGCTTCGAGGAGCACGGGGGCCAAGTCGAGCTGCACGGCCTGCACTACGGGCGGCAGGCTCACGGCCACCCCTGTCGCCTGCTCGTATTGCAGCCGCGACACGTCGGTGAGCTGCTCCACGGTGCGGCGGAAGCGCTCTACCGACGTGCTCATCATGCGCAGGATGCCATCGACGCTGGCAGCGTGGTCGGGAGATAAGTCTTCGCGCAAGGCGTGCAGCAGCCCCTCAATGTTGTTGACGGGTTGCTTGAGGTCGTGCGAGGCGGCGTACACGAAGTTGTCGAGGTCGGCGTTCACACGGCTGAGCTGGGTGTTGTTGTCGCGCAGCTGCTGCTGGGTCTGGTCGAGGTTTTCCAGCGTCAGCTTGTGCTCGTGGATGTCGGTGTAGGTGCCAATCCAACGCGTTAGCTCGCCCTGCTCGTCGTAGGCGGGCAGGGCCCGGCCCAGCATCCAGCGGTAGTCGCCGGCGGCATTGTGCAGGCGGCACTCCATTTCCAGGGGCTGCTGGGTGGTCAGGCTGTGCTCCCAGCGGCGCAGCACCTCGGCCGCGTCGTCGGGGTGCAGGCGGGTGCGCAGCTTGAGGGGGTAGGCAATATCGTCGGGGCCAGCAAAGTCGAGCCAGCGGCGGTTGAGGTAAAATATACTGCCCTGCGGCGTGGCCGCCCAGGCTATCTGCGGAATGCCTTCGAGCACGCGGCTGGTTTCGGTGGCGGCCCGCTCGGCGGCTTTGCGCTCGGCCTGCTGATGCACCAGCTCTTCGTTGGTAGCGGCCAGCAGGGCATTTTGCTGCTGCACCAGCGTCCGGGTATCGGCTATTTCCTGCTGGGCCGAGAGGTCGGTTACGAGCACCACCAGCGAGCGGCTGCCGCTGAAGTGCAGCACGTTCATCGACAGGGAAGTGGGGTGCAGGCCGCCGTCGCGGCTTTGCAGGGGCAGCTCGCCGCGGGCCGTGCCGGCCCAGCCCCGCCCCAGCAGCGCCACCCAGTATTTCCAGTGGCTGCCGGGCACGAAGCTCATCATTTCGCCGCCCATCACTTCTTCGAGCGGGCAAGCCAGCAGGCGGGCCAGGGCGGCGTTGCAATACAGCACCGTGCCCTCGGGGCTGAGCAGCAGGGCACCCTCGTTCATTTGCTCAATGAGGGTGCGGTAGGTGTGGTCGGCCCCTTCGAGGGTGAAAATGCGCGGCCCATCGGCCCCCTGAATGGCCAGCGCATCCACGGCCCCGGTGCGCACGGCCGCAATCAGCTCCTCCGCCTCGCGCAACTGGTGGCGTAGCTCTTCGTTTTCCCGAGCAAGGTCGGCGGCGGAAGTCATGGGGAGGGTTTAGAATAAAAACAGAACGTCATGCCGAGCTTGTCGAGGCATCTCGCTCGCAAAGTAATCCAATCGGTAGTGCCGCCCCAGTTCAACGATTGAGTTAGTCGGCGAGCGAGATGCCTCAGCAAGCTCGGCATGACGTTCTAGTTAACAACAACTAAAATACACTGCCTATCCCAGCCCCAGCACCGCCAGCACGTTGGCCCGGTCGGAGAGGTCGCCGATGAGTTGGCGGCGGGGCAGCGGCAGTTTACGCAGCAGCGTGGGAGCGGCAATAATCTGCTCTTGCTGCGCTAGCTCGGGCTGCTGGTAGATGTCGATAATCAGCAGCTCGTAGCGGCCCGGCAGGTACTGCTCGCAGATTTCCTTGATGTGGCGCACAGCGCGGGTCGAGTTGGGCGTAGCTCCGGTGATGAAGAGGTGAAATACGTATTCGGGCGGCGAGGCAGAGGTCGGGGCAAACGGGTCCATTGGTGGGTCAGGCGGTGGGGCGGGGCCGGATGTCGAGGCCCACCAGCACCCGCTCTTCGTTGGAGAGGTCGCCGATGATTTTACGGATGGGTTCGGGCACCTTGCGCACCAGCGTAGGAATAGCCAGAATCTGGTCGCCCTCGGCGAGCTGCGGATGCACCAATAAGTCAATGACTTCCAGCGAGTAGCGGCCCGCCAGGTACTGCTCGCAGTAGCGCTTCAGGTTGGCCAGGGCGGTGGTCGATTTCACGGTTTGGCCCGCTACGTACAGGCGCAGCTCCATCTTTTCCTCGGCGGGCGGAGCGGCTTGCGCTTCGGTTAGTTCTTCCCTCATTTCCATCATGTTACTAGGTACGGGCAAGCTAGGACGGGCGTTGGGTTGGGGGCGGCGTAGGGGTAGCCCGGCGGCCGCTGGCAATGGCGGTGCGGCCCTGCGCGAGCGCTTGCTGGCGTGCCTGCTCCTCGTGGCTAATCTGGCGCAGCTCCTCCTCCACCGTCTCGAACTCGGTGCGCAGGTTGGCAATGGTGGCTTCGAGCACGCGGCGCTTGCGCTCCAGCTCCCGGTCTTTGCGCAGGGCTTCGTGCTGCTGGGTTAGCAGCAGGGCTTCTTCCTGGATGCGCTGGGTGAGGCGGCTGGCCCCCGTAATGATGCCCGTAGGCCCGATAACAACGTCGAGCAGCTCGATGCCGTGGTCGGTGACGAGGAACTCGCGCACCTGGTTGGAGTGGGCCATGCCCCGCGCCTTGAGGATGCTCAGGCCCCGGTTGCGCTCGCCGATGCCTTCGAGGTCGCGCACCGAAATCCAGGTATCGACCAGCGACGACACGCCTTCCTCGGTCATTTCCATGCGGCCGTCGCGGGCGCTGATGAGGGCCGTAAACAGGGCCGTGATGTTGTTCACCTTCAGGTAATCGATGAGGCGCGTGAGCATGCTGCGCACTTCGCTCAGGCTACCCACCGAGATAAGGTTGCTGATGGGGTCGACAATAACCGTTTGCGGCTTGTACTCGCCGATGAGCTTGTGCACCGTCACGAGGTGGCGCTCCAGGCCGTTGAGCGTGGGCCGCGAGGCTTCGATGTGCAGCAGCCCAGCGTCGAGGCAGGGCTGCAAGTCGATGCCCACCGAGCGCATGTTGCGAATAAGCTGGGCCGGCGACTCCTCGAAGGCGAAAAACAGGCAGCGGTCGCCGCGCCGGCAGGCTTCGTGGGCGAAGGCAGCGGCGAGCGTGGTTTTGGCGGTGCCGGCCGTGCCGGTGATGAGCGTGCTGGTGCCCCGGTACCAGCCGCGCTGCTGGAACATCTCATCGAGCCCCGGCACCCCGGTCGATACTATCTCGTTCGACACCTCGTGGTCGAGGCGCAGGGAGGTAACGGGTAGCACCGAAAAGCCGTCCTGGGTAATGAGATAGGGATATTCGTTGGTGCCGTGGGTGCTGCCCCGGTACTTCACGATGCGCAGCCGCCGGGTGGTAATCTGGTCGATAACCCGGTTGTCGAGCAAAATCACGCAGTCGCTCACGTACTCTTCCAACCCCTGCCGCGTGAGCGTGCCGTTGCCGCGCTCGGCGGTAATCAGGGTGGTTACGCCCTTGTCCTTGAGCCAGCGAAACAGCCGGCGGATTTCGGAGCGCAGCACGGCCTCGTTGGGAAAGCCCGCAAAGAGTGCCTCCACCGTATCGAGCACCACGCGCTTGGCCCCGATGGAGTCGATGGCGTAGCCGAGGCGGATAAAGAGCCCGTCGAGGTCGTACTCGCCGGTTTCCTCAATTTCGGAGCGCTCGACGTGCACGTGGTCGATGCGCAGCTTTTTATCAGCTTGCAGCTGGGCGAGGTCGAAGCCCAGGGAGGTGACGTTGGCGGCCAGCTCCTGGGCGGTTTCCTCGAAGGTCATGAGCACGCCCGGCTCGCCAAAGTCCTGGATGCCGCGCACCAGGAACTCGATGGCCAGCAGGGTTTTGCCGCAGCCAGCGCTGCCGCACACCAGCGTGGGGCGGCCCTGCGGCAGGCCGCCTTCGGTAATCTCGTCGAGCCCCTCGATGCCGGTGGGCGCTTTGGGTAGCTGGGGCAGCGGGGCAGTTAGCTCGGGCATGGAAATAAGGTAGCGGGGATTTTATGGGGCAAGGTACGGTAAGGCGGGGTAAGCGTATTTGGCGCGGGCCTCTGGCCCGTGACTTAGTTGCCGCAGGCCTCTGGCCTGCAACGGGGAGGGCGAAATCGTCCGGGTGTCGTTCTAGCGTTGCAGGCCAGAGGCCTGCGGCAATTAAGTCACGGGCCAGAGGCCCGCGCCAAATACGCTTACCCCGCCTTCTTCTTGCGTCGCTTCTTCCTAGCCGCCACGCGCTCGCGCTCGGCCTTGCGCTCCTCGCGCAGCAGCAGGCGCTCGGGCAGGCGGGCCATGAGGCGCTCGCGCACGTACTGCGCCAGGCTGGACAGCGGGATGGTGTGGGCCGTGCGCAGGTACTGGGCTATTTCGCGCTGGCGCAGGGTACTGGCCCCGGCCAGGCCCCGCGCCAGCAGAAACTGCTTTATTTCCTCTACCCACAGCAGCCCGGCGAGCGGGGCGGCCTGCACGGTGGCGTTGTAGCGGGCCGCGCGGTGGGGGTGCAGGCCGGGCCGGGCGGGGTCGGCCACGAGTACGCCCACCCACTCGGGCAGCAGCGGCAGCAGCTTGGGCAGGTGCTTTTCGGTAGTCACGAACGTGACGAAGTCGTAGACCTCGGCGTAGCAGCGCAGCTGGTTGGGCACGCGCTGCAGGGTGTCGCCGTCGCCCTTCACCTCGTAGCCGTGCATGAAGGCGGCGGTGATGTGCACCACATCGGCGCGGGTGGTGCCGGTGGGCAGCTCGTCGATGTACACGCCCTCGCGGAGCAGCGGGTAGAGCCGGGCGCGCAGGTCGGGGTCGTTCATGGGTTGAAGGTAAAGCTAGGGCAGCGCGGCGGGCGGAGACCAGAATCGTTACCGATAGCGTTCTCATTTTTCGCCAGGACTTACCAGTCGGTGCCGCCTGGCCCGGAGCCTTTGGCCCGGGCCAGGGCGTAACTGCAGTTAAAACGCGCGGTAGTACGATTTTTGCAAAACGCCACTCCACCCGTAACGGAGTGCCACTCCGTTTTACTGCTCCTATGCCCGACATTACCACCGAAGCCGACATCAAGCTGCTGGTCGACAGCTTCTACGCCCGCGTGCAAACCGACCCGCTGCTGGCCCCGGTTTTCCTGGATTTTGCGCACATCGATTTCAGCCACCACCTGCCGCAGCTCTACGACTTTTGGAGCGGCATCTTGCTGGGCACCAGCCGCTACCAGGGCTTCCCCATGCGCAAGCATTTTCCGCTGCCCATTGGGCTGGCGCATTTTAAGCAGTGGCTGGCACTATTTGCCGATGCGGTAGATGCCCATTTTGCCGGGCCGGTAGCCGAGCAGGCCAAGCGCCACGCCTTGCAGGTGGGGCGCGTGTTTGCCACGCGCCTGGGGCTGCTGGGGCCGCAGGCCGCTTAGCAACCCTGGGCCGGGGCGGCTGGTTACGCAATAAACTACCCTTCTTCCCCCATATGGATACCCAAACCCGCCCCGCCCTCGTAGCCGAATTAATTGCCCTGCTTACCAAAGGCAACGCCCACGCCACCTTCGAGCAGGCCGTGGCCGACCTGCCCGCACCGCTGCGCAACCAGGCCGTGCCGGGCGTGCCCTACACCATCTGGCAGCTGGTGGAGCACGTGCGTATTGCGTAGTGGGACATCGTGGAGTTCTGCCTCGACCCCGGCCACCAGTCGCCCGAGTGGCCCGCTGGCTACTGGCCCCACCAGGCGCGGGCCGTGGACGAAGCCGGCTGGCAGGCCACGCTCACCCAGATTCAGCACGACCGGCAGCGGTTTACGCAGCTGCTCGAAAACCCGGCTACCGACTTGCTGGCCCCGCTGCCGCACGGCGAGGGGCAAACTATTATGCGCGAGGCCCTACTCATCGGCGACCACGCGGCCTACCACACGGGCGAGATTATCCTGGTGCGGCGGTTGCTGGGGGCGTGGAAGTAACTGCTGCTACACATTGGCATCAGAATATCGGGAAGTATGCAACCTGTGAAGGCCCGAATGGGTCGTACTTGCACACCTGTTCTACTGCTTTCCCATGCGCGCTACTCGCTTCCTGCTGCCCGGCCTGCTGCTGGGCGTTTCTGCTACGGGCTTGGCCCAAACCACGGCCGACGTGCCGCCCGCCCCTCGGTTTTACGTGGGCCTGGGGCTCTACAACAGTCAGTACCATACGCTCCGGCTCGAATCGGATGCCTACCGGGACGTACCGGTGCAGCTAACGCTGGGCTACCAGTGGCGGCCCCGGCTGGCGGTGCAGGCCAGTGTGGCCTATAGTGGGCTAAGCTATTCGTATGGGGGCAGCTTCTTCGATGTTCGCACCGGCCAGTACTACAATCCTTACGGGGGCACCAACCAGCGGCGCGCTACCAGCACGGCGCTGCTGGCCCGCTACACGCTCACGCGCCAGCTTCGGCACCGGGTGCAGTTCGACCTGCTGGGCGGCGGCACGCTGGAGCGAACGGCCTACCAGTATACCGGTTTTCGAACCGACAGTGTATAAAAAGCCACGGTGCGCGTGGGCGAGGAAGGCCAGTACAGTTACAACACGCTGCTGCTGACGCTGGGCGCGGGAGTGCGCTACCGGGTCTGGCAGCACCTGGAGCTGCTGCTGGAGGTAGCAACCAACCGTGACGTGGCAACTAACCGGCAATATCCTTACACCGGCTTTACCAGCTCGGCTGCCCTGGGTCTGCGCTACCGCTTCGGGCAGCATTAGCGAGCCGCTTCGGGTTTCCCTTTTGGAAAAAAGCCTTTCCATTTTGAAAAAAATTGCTTCCCGCCCGGCCCCGTGCCGAGCGGGATTTTTTATTAACACTTTGTCTTACAACAAATAAACAAAAAACAGAAACCAGAAACGTGAGTCCGGCCCGTGGCTTGGCATAGGGAAAGGGTGCCCGCCGCCTGGCGGGGACTTTCACCCCTCCCAACCAACCCCTTACCATGAACACGCTTGCTTCTCTTACGACTACCGACCCCCAGCGCCTGCCCAAGTGGCAGCAGCCCGAAAAAGCTGCGGGCTGGGTGCTGCTCGCCGGCCTCGGGGCCACGGGCGTGTATTTCTGGGGCCGAATTCTGCCCTTCCTCGTGGATATGGTTTTCAACAGCGTGAAGCTGGGCCTGGGCCTGGGGGCGCTGTTTGTGCTAGTGCTGCTGGCTACCAACAAGCGCATTCAGGCGGGGCTCTGGTACGCCGGGCAGCGGGTGCTGCGCACGGCGGCGGGCATCTTCGTCAACACCGACCCCATCGGCATTATGGAGGACTACATCTCGAACACCGAGAAGGAAGCCCGCCAGATGGAGGGCGAAATCGGCCACATCGAGGGCGCCCACGAGCTGGTGAAACGCAAGCTGGCTGCCAACGACGCCCAGATGAAAGAGTACCTGGCCCTGGCCGACTCGGCTACTCGCCAGAAAGAAAAGGACGCCGCCGAGAGCTACGCCAGCCGCGCCGCCCAGCTCCTGGACTACAACCAGCGCCTGCAGCCCATGGCCACCACCACGGCCAACGTGAGCCTGGTGATGCGCCAGATACTCAAAGCCGCCCTGCGCCAGATTGACGGCAGCAAGTTCAAGGTGAGTTTGCTCAAGGACGAGTACGAGTTGGTAAAACGCACCAGCTCGGGCATGCGCGCCGCCATGAACATCCTGCGCGGCGACCCCGACAAGAAGTACTTCTTCGACCTGGCCACCGACCGCGTGGCCGAAGACATGGCCCAGCAGCTCGGCCAAATAAAACAGGCCATGCGTTACTCGCAGGAGTTCGTGAAGGAGATGGACATCCAGAACGGCGTGATGAGCGAAAAGGGCCAGCGCCTGCTCGAAAAGTACCAGCAAGGCGACTTCAACGCCGTGCTGGCCGACACCAAAACCCCCGTTTCCACCTCAGTAGCCGCCACCAAACAACGCTCCGATGATGCCTATTCTAGCCTGCTTGATTAGTGGCCTGCTGGCCCTGCTGCTAGCCGCCGTGCTGCTGTAGCAAACGTAGCGCGGACTCTGCGAGTCCGCGCTACTCATTTTCAACGCAACCTTGCCTTACCCCGATGTTACCTCTCCCCCACTCCTACAAATCCCCGCTGCTCACGCTCAATAACGTCTCGATGCGCTTTGGCCAGGAGCTTATTCTGCGCGACCTTAATGCCCAGGTGCTCGACGTGGTGCGGCCGGGCATGCAGCAGGGGCAGGTGGTGGGTATTTATGGGCGCTCGGGCATCGGCAAGTCGGTGCTGTGCCGGCTGCTGGCGGGGCTGGCGGCGCCCAGCACGGGCACCGTGCTGGTGGGCGAGGCGCAGCAGCCGGTGCAAGCCGGCATGGTGGGCTACGTGCAGCAGCGCTACCCGCTCTTCAACCACCACTCGCTCTACGACAACCTCTTGCTGGCCGCCCGCCGCAAGCACGCCCCCGCCGAGGCCCGCCAGCACACCGAGCACTACTTGGAGCGTTTCGGCCTGCTGCCCCACCGCTGGAAACACCCGGCCCAGCTCTCGGGCGGGCAGCGCCAGCGCGCCGCCATTGCCCAGCAGCTGCTGTGCGCCGAGCACCTCATCCTGCTCGATGAGCCCTTCTCGGGCCTCGACGTGGCCATGATTGACGAGGTGAAGCGCCTGCTGGTGGAAGTGACGACGATGGACGAGCTGAACACCGTGCTCATCGTGAGCCACGACATTGCCACCACCACCGCCCTGGCCGATACCCTCTGGCTACTGGCTCCCGAGCACGACCCCGCCACCGGCCAGCTGCTGCCCGGCGCCACCCTCAGCCCCCGCCACCAGTACAACCTCGCCGACCTCGGCCTGGCCTGGCACCCCAATGTGGAATCGGAGCCGGAATTTGCGCAGTTCGTGGCCGAGCTGAAGGAGGAAATCCGGGGGAGCTAGCAAGTCTTCCGGCGCGGGAACAGTGGCGGGCGGGGCTACTGTGGCAGCAGCTTTACCGCTGCCGCAATTTTTGCCAGTTCGGCAAGGCCGGTTGGGGTACTGGCTACACTACCGACGTGCAGCAGCAGCCCCGGTTGCAGCGCCTCGCCGGCAATGAGCTGTTCCTGAAGGTAGATGTGCCGGGCCTCGTCGGCGTGGGTGAGCCAGCTTACCGGCTGCTCCAGAAAGGTGCCCGGCACCTGCCGTAGCTGGTCGCGGGTGAGGTCGTATTGCTTATAGATGAGGGAGGGATGGTGCCCCACATACACCAGCAGCTGCCCCGGCGATGTGCTGCCAAACGGGGCGTAGGCGCGCACCTTGATTACCTGAAAGTCGTATTTCTGGTCGGTGGTGAGGCTGTAGTTGGCGGGCAGCGCAAAACTGATTTTTCTGGTGGTGCCAAAAATGGTCACCGTCTCGGAATGGGCGGCCAGCGGCACCGTGCGGGGGCCGGCAGCCAGGGTGCGAAACACTCGCTCCGCGAGCTGGCTGAACTCGTTGCGCCGGGGGTAGCCGGCTGGGTTTAGGTAGGCCGCCACCTGGAACACGGTGTTATCCACCGTTTTCACCGTTAGCATGCTGAGCAGTATGGCAGGCTTCTGGGCGTCGAAGTTGGCGGGCGTAGTCAGCAGGGACAGCAGGTGGCCGTCGTCGGTAAGGGTGGTGGTTTTGGCCCCTGTTTTGGCATTTTCGCGGGCCAGCACCTCGGTTACCAGCGCTTTATCGCCCAGCGCATAGGCTTCCTGGGCAAAAAACACCAGCCGGCTGTCGCCTACGTCGAGTACCACGCGGGTTTCGCGGTTGGCATTGGGGTCGGCCGCCATAATGTCGGCCGGCCGGGCCATGTTTTGCGCCGCTGCCGGGAAGCTCAGAAAAGCCCGGTCATTGAGCAGGCTCAGGCGCTTTGGCAGCGGCTGGCTGGCCAGGTTTTGAGCAGCGGCGTGCGGCAGCCAGCCCAGCAGCAGCCACAGGTAAAGCAACGGGTAGCGCAGGCCCATAGGAGGTAGGCGAAGAGAGTGGAAACAACCTGGCCACCAGCGGCCGGGGCGGCAAGCTAGACACCAGCGCGTACATTCCTGGCGCAGCGCCAACTACGGGGTTGGGTAGCAGGCTCAGGCTCTCACTCATCCGTAAACGGACAACCTGTTATATTCGCCCTTATGCGTTTTCTGCTGCTGCTATTGCTGCTAGGGCTGGCCCGCCCGGTCAGTGGCCAGGTCGCGCACTACGTCCCGGTGGCCGGCTCGCGCCTCTACGTGGAGGAAAGCGGCCACGGCCCGGTGCTGCTGCTGCTGCACGGCGGCCTGCTCGACCACCGCCAGTGGGCCCCGCAAATACGGGCCTGGAGCCGCCACTTCCGGGTGCTAAACTGCGACATGCGCAAGCACGGCCTCACCGAAGACGGCGACTCTACCTTCCTGATTTCCGAGGGGCTGGCCGCCGTGCTCGACTCGCTGCACGCGCCCACGGCCTACGTGCTGGGCTACTCGCTGGGCAGCGTGGCCGCCCTCGACCTGGCCCTGGCCCACCCCCAGCGGGTAAGCCGCCTGGTACTGGCTGCCCCCAGCCTCATCGGCTTCGAGATGGACCGCGACTCGGCCCTGGCCCGCAACGGCCGCCTCGAAGCCGCTGCCCGGCAGCGCCGCGACACCTTGGGCTACGCCGAGGCCTTCGTGCGCTCGTGGGTAGATGGCCCCCACCGCCAGCCAGCCCAAACGCCGCCCGCCGTGCGCGCCCGCGCCAGCCAGCTCGTGCGCTCAACCCTCACGCGCCACCAGTGGGCTACTCGCCTCGGCTTCCGCTACGAGCCCACCCAGCGCCAGCGCTTGTCCGAAGTGCAGGCCCCCACCCTGGTGCTGGTAGGTAGCCTCGACATGCAGGACATCCTCGACATCAGCCAGGAGCTAACCCAGCGCCTGCCCCACGCCCGCCGCGTGGTGCTGCCCGGTGCCGCCCACCTCCTGAACCTGGAGCAGCCCCGGCGCTTTGGCCGCGAGGTGCAGGCGTTTTTATTGGCGAAGTAGCGCGGCCGTAGCGCGGACTTTGTAGTCCGCGTTTAGAACAACGGCGCAAACGCGGACTACAAAGTCCGCGCTACGGCCGCACCATGTGCAGGTGCGGAATCCCGTCCTCCACGTAACCTTCCCCTTCTACCACAAAGCCGAAGCTCTCATAAAACGTCCGCAAATACTGCTGCGCCCCAATCTTGATGCTTTGCTGCCCAAAATGGGCCGCGCACTGCGCAATGGCCTCGCCGAGCAGCTGCCGCCCCAGGCCGTGCCCCCGGTATCGTGGCGACGTCACGACCCGCCCGATGCTAACCTGCGCGTAGCTGCGCCCGGCCGCAAACAGGCGCGCATACGCCGCCAATTCGCCCGCCTCGGTGTGGCCCAGCAGGTGCAGGGCGGCCGGGTCGTGCCCGTCGATGTCCTGAAAGGCGCAGGCTTGCTCTACCACGAATACCTCGCTGCGGAGCTGCAGCAGGGCGTAGAGTTCGGGCAGGGTGAGGTCGGCGAAGGGTTTAAGGGTGAAGTGGAGGGGCATGGGGTGGCGAAAACAACGTCAGATTTAGCAGCTACGGCTCGATTCCTCGCAGGGCGTCGGCCAGCGGTTTCAGGTCGAAGTACATGGTGCGGTAAGCTTGCAGGGGCGGCATCGGCTCATCAGGGTTCACGAAGCTGAAGCCGATGCTGGTATAGAAGCCACTGGCATCGTAGTGTACACCTCGACTATCAGGGTCAAGGTCGTAGAAGGCATCGACCGTCATAAAGCGCACCCCTACCCGGTCAGTCAACTCAGTGGCAACGTATTCGAGCGCCCATTCTACCAGGCGGCGGCCCGCACCTCTGGCGCGGCCATCGGCGGCCAGCAAGCCGATTTTGACGGCTGGCATGGTGCGGTATTTCACCCCCTCGCCAGCCAGCGGTGGCTCCTCTAGTTCCAGCTTGTCGGTGAGCAGCGTGATGTAACCAGCCAGGTGGTCTTCGCTTACAATCACCCAGCAGCGGCTGATACTGGCCTGCTCTTCGCGAACAATGCGCCCGCGCCGCCAGAACGTGACAAACTCGCCCCTTTTACAGCGAAACCCCTGCCCCAGCGTTTCCGCCAAAGCAGGAGTAAGTTTGGCAATCGGGTGCGCCGAGAAATCAATTCCGGCAAATCGGGCAATTGGCGGCATCAGGCTAGGCGGCTTCGGCCCGGCGCTTGGCGATGCGCGCAATGGTTTCCTGCGCCGTCGCATTGGCTACGTGCCCACCTTTTTTGAGGGCTTTCGTCAGCTTTTCCGCCTCTTTGCCAACTACGGGCTTGGAAACGGTATTGGCGGTGAATTTCATGGAGATAAGCCCGGCTGGCTTGGCTGCCAGTAGCACAAAGATAACGCGGCAGGGCCAGGTTCAGTTGCAGTAAACATCCGACAAGCGAACCGGGCTCAAGCATCACCCTTAACCTGCTTTGTATCCAAAATTCAACTTCTTCATCTCAAAAAAGCACGCGTCGCAAACCAGTTTAATTTTTGCGAATGCTTCCGATTCGTCGTTCCATTCGCCTGTTTCCCCCAACACCTCATCGCAGGCTTCACACCAAGCATTGAGTTCGTCATTGGCATAGGTCACGCTGGGGTCTGAGGCGAAAGGCTCATAGAAGCCGACGGGCGTGTGCAGATTCAAGTGTTGGCAGACGTAAGCGGGGTACCGCTTGCCGTGCGTACTACACTCCACTACTTTCTGTTCTTCACGCATAAGTATTCACAGTTAGCTGAGCAGCATCGTCCAAAACTACTGCGAACTTTGCCAACTCATACTCCCTCCTATCATGCCTGCCGGAACCCTGCTCCTCATCGACGACGAAGCGCGCCTGCGCCAACTGCTGGCCCAGGTGCTGGAGCTCGAAGGCTACACCGTGCTGCAAGCCCCCGATGCCTACCGGGGGCTGGCCCTGCTGGGGCAGCACGCGGCCGAGGTGTTGGTGGTGCTGAGCGATGTGAAGCTGCCCGATGCCAACGGCGTAGACTTGCTGCCCCGCTTCCAGGCGCTGGCGCCGCTGGCCGAGGTGGTGCTGCTCACGGCCTTTGGCACCATCCCCGATGGAGTACGGGCCATGAAGCAGGGCGCGTTTGACTACCTCACGAAGGGCGATTTTGAGCAGCAGCTCGTGGTAGTAGTGGAGCGCGCCGCCGAAAAAGCCCGCCTGCGCCACCGCGTGGC
This sequence comes from Janthinobacterium lividum, assembly GCA_050954465.1. Lineage (GTDB taxonomy): Bacteria > Bacteroidota > Bacteroidia > Cytophagales > Hymenobacteraceae > Hymenobacter. Next base: position 75,435 of record JBPBPU010000141.1, on the reverse strand, counting down.
CGAGCTGGAAAAGCGCGTAGGCCAGGCCCACACCTTCGAGAGCATGGTGGGCAGCGCCCCGGCCCTGCGCCGCGCCCAAGACCTCGCCCGGCAGGTGGCCCCCACCGACTCCACGGTGCTGCTCGAAGGCCCCACCGGCGCGGGCAAGGAGCTGTTTGCCCAGGCGCTGCACCAGGCCAGCGGGCGCAAAAGCAAGCCGTTTGTGGCCGTCAATTGCAGCGCTTTTCCCAAGGATTTGCTGGAAAGCGAGCTGTTTGGCTACAAAAAAGGCGCGTTTACGGGGGCCCTCACCGATAAAAAAGGGCTGCTGGAAGAAGCCCACGGCGGCACCTTGTTTCTGGACGAAATCGGGGAGTTGGAGCTGAACGTGCAGGCCAAGTTTCTGCGGGTGCTGGAGCTGCAGCAGTTTACCAAGCTCGGCGACACCAAGCCTACGAGCGTGAACGTGCGCTTTGTGGCCGCTACCAACCGCAACCTCAAACAGGAGGCGGCCGAGGGACGGTTCCGGCCCGATTTGTACTATCGCTTGTCGGTGTTTACCATTGTGGTGCCGCCCCTGAGTGCGCGGGCGAGCGACGTGCCGCTGCTGGCCGCGTTCTACTTGCAGCACTTCGCCGCCCGGCTGGCCAAGCGCCTACCCGGCTTCGAGCCCGAGGCGCTGGAGCTGCTGCAGCGCTACCCCTGGCCGGGCAATGTACGCGAGCTAAAAAACGTACTGGAGCGCGCTGCCATCCTGGCTCCGGCCGGGGAGCCGCTGGCAGCCACGTACTTGCCCGACGAGTTTCACAGCGCCGGGGCGCGGCTTGCTGAGGGCGACGAAAGCCTGCGCGGGCTTGAAGCGCGGCACATCCGCAAGCTCATGAGCGAGTTGGGCGGCAACAAGCCGGAAGTGGCTCGGCGGCTGGGCATCGGCCTCACAACGCTTTACCGCAAGCTGCAGGAATACGGGCTGGAAGGGTGAAGGGCCAGGGCTAGTTGGTGGGGTGAAAGTTGGAAAATTCGTAGGTTTCCAGGTCGAAGTCGCACGCCGTATCCCAGGGCTTAAACTCGTCGGAGAACAAGACGACGGTTTGCTTGCGCTGGCCCTGATTGTACCAGATAGAATAGATGCCACCCACTTGATGCGGGCGTTTCGGCAGGCCGGGCCGGGCCTTTACCGAGCCATCGGCGTGGTAGATGGTGAACACTCGCTCGCCGTTACCCCAGGACTCGCGTAGAATCAGCACGGTGTTGAGGTACTCGATATGGTGGGGGCGCACCGGGTAATCGAATGCCAGGTGTACGGGCTGTTCGTCGTTTTCCCAGGTTACGGTTTGCTTGTCGGCGCTGAGGGCAAGGTTGGTTAGCATACAGATAGTTTGTCAGGGGCGGGGCCAGAACAAAATAATACCAATACCGAACAGCGTAACGATGCCACCCAGCAGGTCGAAGCGGTCGGGGCGGAAGCCATCGACATACCAGGCCCAGCCGATGGACATGACCACGAAAAAGCCGCCGTACACGGCGTAGGTTTTACCGAAGGAAGTGGTTTGCAGGGTAGCCACCCAGCCGTAGAGCACCAGTAGCGCGGCCCCGAGCAGCCCTACCCACAGCGGCCGCCCAGCCTTTACCCACTGCCACACCAGGTAGCCGCCCCCAATTTCGCACACCCCCGCTAGCAGGTAGTACCCCACTGGTTGCAGATAAGCCATAAAACCACGCTAACGAGCCGGCCAGAGCGGCCAGTTCACTAGACAGTACGCAGATGGCGGCAAAGCGGGTAGGGCCAGCCGTCGCTACGCGGCCCCCACCGCGTAGCGCAGCCACACCACGCCATGCGGGCGCTGCTCCACGGCCAGCAGATGCAGGCGCGGGGCCGGGCCGGGCTCGGAGCCCTGCTCAAACACGGTGGCTGAAGTGGTCGCGCCGTCGATTACCGGGTAGTGCAGCAAGCTCAGTTCGTCTACCATCCCGGCCTTGAGCAGGGAGCCATTGAGGTGGCCGCCGCCTTCGAGCAAGATGGTGCGGATGGGAAACAGTTGGCCGAGTTTGGCCAGCACCTGGGCAAAATCGAGGGCATCGGCACCGCCAAAAATGTAGGAGATACCCAGCCGGCGCAGGTAGGCCAGGTACTCGTCGCCGACTTGCTCGGTGAGCACCACAATGAGGTGGTCGCCATCGATGGCGGCCGACTCCCAGCCGAGCTTGCCGTGGGCATCGACGGCGATAGCAAAGGAAGCGGCCTGGTGCGAGGCCACGAAATCGGTGCGGTCGAGGGGAGCAGCTACGGGGCGCAGGTCGGGCTGGCGGCCCTTGGTAAAATCCTTTTCCATCGTCACGCGGCCGCAGAGCCAGGCCTGGGCGTCGAAGGTGGCGGCCGTGGTTTCGTATTCGGCGCGGCCAAGCAGGTCGGAGCCCCAGCGCTGCACGATAATGCGCCCGTCGAGCGAGCTTATCATGTGGCAGATGACGCGGGGGCGGGCGGAAGAAGGCATGAGCACGGGGTAAGATGGCCTTTTTTTACCCGAAAGCCGGCGCGGGGGTTACCGCGGGCGAGGCCAAAGGCCGCCCCCGACGCTGACAGCGGGGCGAGCGGTGCATTTTTGCAGCATGAAACTCCACCTGCTGGCCGCCCTGCTCGGCCTGGCCCTGCCCGCCCTGGCCCAGCCTCAGCAGTTGGTGGTGCTGGGCGTAACCCAGGATGCTGGCTACCCGCAGGCCGGTGCCACGGGCGAGTTCGTGGCCGTGGAGCTGGGGCTACGCACGCGGCAAAAAGTGGTGTCGCTGGGCGTGGTGGACGAGCAGGCCGGGCAGAAATTTCTCTTCGAGGCCACCCCCGACATGCCGCAGCAGCTATTTACCCTCAACGCCGACATGCCCACGCGGAGCACACTGCCGACGGGCATCTTCCTCACCCACGGCCACATCGGGCACTACATGGGCCTCCTATATCTGGGCCGCGAAGCGCTAGGGGCCAGCGAGGTACCCGTGTACGCCATGCCGCGCATGGCCGATTTTCTAGCCCGCAACGCCCCCTGGAGCCAACTGCTAACGCTGCACAACATCGCGCTGCGGCCCCTGGCGGCCGGACAGGTCGTGGCCCTGAATCCCCGGCTCACCGTCACGCCCTTTCTGGTGCCGCACCGCGACGAATTCACTGAGACGGTGGGCTTCGAGATTCGTGGGGCGCACAAAAAAGCCGTCTTTATCCCCGACATCGACAAGTGGAGCAAGTGGCCTGTCAGCTTGCCCGCTGTCATCAAAAACGCCGATTACGTGCTGCTGGACGCCACTTTTTACCGCAACGGCGAAATCGCACGCGACATGGCCGAAGTGCCGCACCCGTTTGTGGAAGAAACCCTCCAACTGCTGCAAGCCCTGCCGGCCGCCGAGCGGGCCAAGGTGTATTTCATTCATTTCAACCACACCAACCCCCTGCTCGCCCCCAGCAGCGCGGAGCGGCAGGCGGTACTACGCCAGGGGTTTCAGGTAGCCACCGAAGGGCTGGTACTGGAACTGTAATGTCGGCGGCAATGCACACGAATAAGAACGCAAGGCTCCGTATACCGTTTTAGAGTAAGTAGCTGACGTTACGCAGTCGGTCGGGGTCGTAACCCGGTCTGACCGCCGTAGGCGGTCTGACTGGCCGTCGGCTGAATTCGTTTGGACATCCAAAACGCCCCAGTCGGCAGCCGGTCAGACCAGATAACGGCTCTAGGTGATTGCGTAGCGTCAGTAAGTAGTTTTTAGAGCGGTTTTCAAAGATGTGTCTCTACAGCCACGTACACTGACCTAAAATCCGCTCTGAGAATTATTTTACATTAACATTAAAAAGAACGTCATGCTTCACTGCGTGGATGCCAGATGAGCATGATGTTTTAAGGCAAGCTAATTTCTTCGACCTGCTTAGCAGCAATTATTACATTTTCTACTACCTGCGCTATGAACCAGGAAAATTCGCTCGAACGGTTTGTCGAGGCCCAGGCCGCCGCATACATCACGGCGCTGGCCGAAATTAAAAACGGCCGCAAGCAGAGCCATTGGATGTGGTTTATTTTTCCACAAATCCAGGGACTAGGCTACAGCTCGACCTCAAAGTACTACGCCATCAAAAACCGTCAGGAAGCGGCGGCCTACCTACAGCACCCGCTGCTGGGCACCCGGCTGCTGGAAATAAGCGCGGCACTGCTAACCTTGGGCAACACCAGCGCCAGCCGCATCTTCGGCAGCCCCGACGATGTGAAGCTGAAATCGTCCATGACGTTGTTTGCCGCCGTGCCGGGGGCAGCGCCGGTTTTTCAGGCCGTGCTGGATAGGTTTTTTCAGGGCGCGCCAGATGCGCAGACGCTACACCTGCTAGCGGGTTAGTATATCTGGCGCGGGCCTCTGGCCCGTGCCGACCTACTGCAGGCCTCTGGCCTGCAACGCCAGAACGACACCCAAACGACTTGTTCCAGCGTGCAGGCCAGAGGCCTGCAGCAGGTTGGCACAGGCCAGAGGCCCGCGCCAGAAAATGCACTTTCCTTCCCAAACTCAGCTTAGCACCATGTCCTTAAAAATCCAAATTCGCCTGGCCGTGCTGCTTATGCTCGGCTTGCTGCTGGGGCTGGGCGGCTACGTTATTTTTACCATTCACCGCCTCGAAAGCGAGGCCCCGCTGGTGCAGGCCGCCAACGCCCGTCTGGCGCAGCAGGCCGTGTATTTGTTTCTGGGAATCAGCACGTTGCTGGGGTTGCTGCTCATGGTGCGGCTGCCGCGCCTGGTGGTGCGGCCGCTCAGCCGCCTCACGGCCGACGTGGAGCGGGTGGCCGGCCCCGGCCCGGCTACCCGCGTGGCCGTAACGCACAACAACGAGGTAGGCACCGTGGCCGCCGCCGTAAACCGGGTGCTGCGCCAGGCCGAAGACGAGCGCCGCGCCACCCTGGCCGAACTCATCACCCAGCGCAACCGCACCGAGAGTCTCGTGCGCAGCCTCGACGAAGGGCTGCTGCTTATTGACCAGCAAGGGATTATCGTGCTCACCAACCCGGTGGTGTGCCTGCTGCTGGGCCAGCCCGCCAGGGAGTTGCTGGGCCGCCCGGCCGCCCAGGTGGCCGCCACCAACGAGATGCTGCGCGAGTGGCTGCCGCTGCTCACGGCCCCCCAGCCGGCCGAAAACGCCAGTCTCGGGCCGGTGTTTACGGTGCGGCCCCACGGCGAAAACCTGCATTACCAGCTCACCGTCACGGCTATTGAGGCATTTAATGAGGAGCTGAAAAAACCGGAGCCCGCCGGGCATGTGCTGTGTTTGCGCAACGTGTCGGACTTCAAAAACCTCGACCAGCTAAAATCCACTTTCCTGGCTACCATTTCGCACGAGCTGAAAACGCCCCTCGCCAGCATTAACCTCAGCCTGATGCTGCTGCAGGACGAGCGCCTAGAGCCCGCCAAGCGCCAGGAGGTGGCCAGCGGCATCCGGGCCGAAACCCAGCGGCTGCTCGGGCTCGTGGGCCAGCTCATCGAAGTGGCGCGGCTCGACGCGGGCGGCGACCTCAGGCTCAACCCGCAGCCCGTGGCGCTGCCCGACGTGGTGCGCTACGCCACGGATACCATCAAGGCCCAGCTCGACGACAAGCAGCTGCAGCTGCGGGTGCTGCTCGCCGACCCGCTGCCCGACGCCCAGGCCGACCTGGAGAAAACTACCTGGGTCGTTATCAACCTCTTATCCAACGCCATCCGGTACTCGCCGCACGGGGCGGCGCTTACTATTCGGGTGGTGCCTTGGGGCGAAATGGTGCAGCTCAGCGTGGAAGACCAGGGGCCGGGCATTCCCAAAGAGTACCACATCCGCATTTTTCAGCGCTTCGCGGGCGGCCCCCGGCCAGCCGGGATGCCGGGCGGCGGCTCGGGCCTGGGGCTGAGTATTTCGCGGGAGTTTATTACAGCGCAGGGCGGGCAACTGTGGGTAGAAAGCCAGCCCGACGCGGGTAGCTGCTTCACGTTTACCCTGCCGAGGGCGGGCGGGTGATGGGGCATTTTGGCGCGGGCCTCTGGCCCGTGCCGGCTACCCGCAGGCCTCTGGCCTGCACACCAGGATAAGTCGTTCGGGGGTTGTTCAACCGTTGCAGGCCAGAGGCCTGCGGGTAGCCGGCACGGGCCAGAGGCCCGCGCCACTAGCGCCGCGCTACCCCAGCTGGCACTTTAGTATCCAAGTAGTTAGCGGCCCTTCTTCGGCGAAGAACGCGGTTTGCACCACCGTGTTGGTTGGCGGCCCCATTTGGGCCAGCAGGGCAGGCGTGAGCAGGCAGCCCAGGCATGCGGAGCCGGCCAGCTGCTGCGGCAGCTGCGGCAGAAACTCCGTCGTGAGCCAGTGGCGGGTGGCCGCATCAGGAGCGTTGCGGCTGCGGATATCGACCTGCCAGAAGGGGCAGCCCACGGCCTGCGCCAGCCCTAGCGTGGCGCAATAGCCCTGCCGAAACTCGGCGGCCGACACCGGGCGCTGCCAGCGACTCACCAGCAGGTGCAGGTCGGGGCGGTAGCGCAATTCCAGGAAATTGGCCTCGGGCCGGGGGGTGTTGGCAGCAGTAGTCATACGAAAACCGGCTAAAGGGAAAATTAGCTGGAGGCACCACCACTGGCAGCGCTTCCGGGATGTACTTAGTTGCTCATGCTAACCTGTTGGCTTGTCTGTGCGAGGTTTGATGGTAAAGCTCCGGCTAAGTTTACTGCCGCCAGCCGCTAGTTCGCCCAGCCGGGAGACTTTCCCGTCTAACCCCGGGTTTCCGTCGGGCGAATGCCCTTATCTTGCTGGCAAGCGGCTTTCCCGCTACCAGCTCATGACCAAATTCCTCCTGCTGGCTTCGGCCCTGCTGGCCACGCTCGGCGCGGCGGCCCAACCCAAGCGCCCGGCCCTGCCCGATTTCAACCTCACTCGCTACCCCGTGTACTACGGCCCCGACCTGGGCCTGACCTTCGACCGCACCGGCGCGGGCACCCTGCGCGTGTGGGCCCCCACCGCCGAGGCGCTGGGCCTGCGCCTGTATGCGGCCGGCACGGGCGGGGTGCCCACGGCCACTCACCCGCTGCGCCGCGCCGAAAACGGCACCTGGCTGCTGGCACTGCCGGCCGGCACCACGGGCTTTTATACCGTGCAGGCCACCATAGAGGGGCAGGCCCGCGCCGAGGTGCCCGACCCCTACGCCCGCGCCGTGGGCGTGAACGGCCGCCGCGCCGCCTGGCTCGCCCCCGCCAGCGCCGCCCCCGCTGGCTGGGACAAAGACCTGCGCCCCCGCCTGCGGGCCGCCACCGACGTGGTGCTGGGCGAAGCCAGCGTGCGCGACCTCTCGGCCGACCCGCTCTCGGGCATCACCCACCGGGGCCAATACCTGGGCCTCACCGAAGAGGGCACCCGTGGCCCCGGCGGCGTACGCACCGGCCTCGACCACCTGCGCGAGTCGGGCATTACGCACCTGCACCTGCTGCCCACCAACGACTTCGCCGCCCTTGACGAAAGCCTGCCAACCACGCCCACCCGCTACAGTTGGGGCTACGACCCGCTGAATTATTTCGTGCCCGAAGGCTCGTATGCCACCGATGCCCAGGACCCAGCCGTACGCATCCGCGAATACAAGCAGTTGGTGATGGCGCTGCACCAGCACGGCCTGCGGGTGGTGTCGGATGTGGTGTTCAACCACGTAGCTGATGCCGGGCGCAGCGCTTTCGAGCAGCTGGTGCCGGGCTACTATTTCCGCCACAACAAAGACGGCTCGCTCTCCAACGCCACCGCCTGCGGCAACGAAATAGCCTCCGAGCGGCCCATGGTGCGCAAGCTCATCGTGGAAAGCGTAGCCTGGTGGGCACAGCACTACCACGTCGACGGCTTCCGCTTCGATTTAATGGGCGTGCTCGACCTCGAAACCATGCGGGCCGTGCGCGTAAGCCTCGACAAGCAAGACCACAGCATCCTGGTGTACGGCGAAGGCTGGGCCGCCGGGGCCAGTCCCCTGCCCGAAGCCGAGCGCGCCGTGAAAGCCAACATGGGCCGCCTCGACCGCATCGCAGCCTTCGGCGACGAGCTGCGCGACGGCGTAAAGGGCCACTACGCCCACCAGGCCGAAGCAGGCTTCGTGGGCGGGCGGCCGGGCCTGGAGGAGAGCGTGAAATTCGGCATCGTGGCCGCCACCCAGCACCCGCAGGTCGACTACAGTAAGGTTAATTATAGCAAAGCGCCCTGGGCCACGCAGCCCAGCCAGGCCATTAACTACGTGTCGTGCCACGACGACCTCATTTTGTGGGACAAGCTGCGCATTGCCAACCCCACAGCCTCAGAAGAGGAATTAATTCGCATGGACGTGCTCTGTAGCACCATTGTGCTCACCTCGCAGGGCATCCCGTTTGTGCCCGTGGGCGACGACTTTTTGCGCACCAAAAAAGGCTCATCCAACTCCTACAACCTGCCCGACAGCGTGAACCAGCTCGACTGGAGCCGCAAGGCGAAGTACCGGGCCGTATCTGAGTTTTACCGGCAACTGGTGGCTTTGCGCAAGGCGCATCCGGCCTTCCGGCTGCCCACCCAGGCGCTCATTGCCGAGCACCTGGCATTTTTGCCCGGCTTGCCGCCCGGTACTGTGGGCTACCAGCTGGGCGGCCACGCGGGCGGCGACTCCTGGCAGACGATTACAGTACTCTTCAACGGCTCGCGAGAGCCCGCCACGCTGCCCATTCCAGCAGGCAGCTACACGGCCATTGTGCGCGGCCAGGAGCTAAACCCGCGCGGCCTGGGGACAGTAGCGGGCGGCGAGGTAACAGTGCCGGGCAGCACCGCGCTGGTGCTGGTGCAATGAGGATAGGCTTGTTCTCAAATTAATCAAACAATCAGAGTGTCATGCTGAGCAAAGCGAAGCATCTCTACCGCTCCGTTGAATGGTGCAGATGAAGCGGTAGAGATGCTTCGCTTTGCTCAGCATGACGTTCTTTTCATTTTTTAATGCGGAAACAAGTCTGACAACCAAAAACCCTTTTTTACCTCACCCTACATGACCCTGGACTTTACCATTGGAGCGTTGGCGAATCCGCGCCAGGAATATTTCCTAAACGACCAGCCGCGCCCAGCCCAATCAGATAACTGGACGATGCGGGCCATCGACGCCAATTTCGAGTTCAGGATTGAGGGCATTTGCGTTTTGCAGGAAGAGTATTGGAGTGTGGGCGAGCTGGCAATGCAGCTAACCGCTTGGTTGCGGGCGGGCCTACCAAGTAGCTTCCACTACGACTGCCTGGATGCCGAGGAAACCGACTTGTTCACGTTTGAGCGACACGGCCAGGACTTCCTGTTTTATTCGGAGTGGCAAGAGACACCTGGCAAACAGGTAGTAAGCCAGCATGCGCTAGCCCAGTTTATTGCCCAATTTGCCGCCACAGTTCAGGAGCGCATTCAACTCGACCTGGGCCTGAACGCGAGGCACTACCTAGGTAATTGAATGGCCGGTTGCTACTCCACCACTGCCACAGCTGGCACTGTCTGATAGGCACTTTGCGACTCTACCCAGCTCATAATTGCGACGATATCCTTGTCCGACAGCTGCGGAAAGGAAGTCATTTGCTGCTTGCCGTTGTCATTATACAATTTCACGGCGTACTCGTCGCCTGCCGCAATGACCTTGGTGGAGTTATGCACCCACGGAATAAGCCAGCTAATACTGCGCCGCCTGGTGATACCGGCTAGTGCGGGGCCCACCACTTTTTCGTTGACGGCGTGGCACTGGGTGCAGTTGTTTTTGAAAAGCTCATCGCCGAGCGCAACAACTTTTGCTTCGGCCGGGTCGGTCGGTACGGAAGACATGTACACGTTGCCGCAGGTAATGGGCACGTACTGCACCGTATCGGCTGGTGTTTGAGAGTCGGCAGCGGCCAGCGCGGGTGCCAGATTGGTGAGGCCAGCCGCACTTAGGGCCAGTAACCCTATCAATAAAGCCACCAGCCCCATGCCGACGGCCAGGGCAAAACCTGCATAATTGGTACGCATAATTCAGGTGATTACGTGAACGATACTCCGCTGGTAATACAACCAGCTACCCGGCTTTTTGCTTACGGCCAAACACAACTTTTACCGCACCTGCCGCCCCTTCCACTGGTACCCACTCTTACCCTGCCCGGCCCAGCCCACAGCCAGCGCATACGGCGCATACAGCAGTTGCAACGGCAGCAGCCAGCCCAGCCAGTGCCGCCGCTGCAACAGCCGCAGCATCGGGCGCAGCAGCCAGGCATCGGCGGCTAGCTTCACCGCCCAGCCGGCCCCTACCCAGGGCCAAAGGCTGGGCCAGAATGGGGCCAACAGCAGCCCTAGAAATAAGCTCACATTGGCCCCCAGCACCAGCAGGGCCAACTGGCGCGGGGCGGTGCTGCGGTAGTGCGGCCACTTGCTGGCCCAGCGCACCCGCTGCCGCAGCAGCGCTTGCAGCGTGGCCGGCGCGGGCGTATCCACCACGGCCCGCGCCTCGGCCAGAAACCGGATGCCGGCCGGGTAGCGCTGGTACATGTTGTGGAGCAAAAACTCGTCGTCGCCACTGGCCAGGCCCTCGTTGTCGGCGTAGCCGCCCACTTCATAAAAAGTGGTGCGCCGAAACGCCAGGTTGGCCCCGTTGCACATGGTGGGCCGGCCTCTGCCAATGCAGGCCGCCCCTACCCCCACGAGCCCGGCAAACTCCAGCCCCAGCAGCCCATCGAACCACGCCCCGCCCGGCGTGAGCCGCACCGGCCCGCTGATGAAGTGAAGTGGCGGCTGGGCGGCCAGCAAGTCGGCATACGCGTGCAGCCAGCCGGGGCCGGGGCGGCAGTCGGCATCGGTGCAAACGACCCACGGGGCGCAGGCCTCGGCCAGGGCGGCGGCCAGGGCGGCTTTCTTGCCGGTGGCAACGGGGGTAATAAGCCGTAGGCGGAAAGGCACGGTTTGGGCCGCTGCTTGCAGCAGCTCAGTGGTGCCGTCAGTGGAGTGGTCGTCGGCAATAAGCACCTCGAACAGGTGGGCAGGCAGGGTTTGGGCGGCGAGGGCGGCGAGCAGGTGCGGCAGGGCAGCGGCTTCGTCGCGGGCAGCAATGAGGACGGAGAATAATGGCTCGCCCTCCACGTTCACCTCACCCCCTAGCCCCCTCTCCAAAAAAGAGGGGGAACTAGTCTCTAATTCTAGTACTAGAGCTAGTTCCCCCTCTTTTTTGGAGAGGGGGCTAGGGGGTGAGGTGAACGTGGAGGCCAGCCACCCCCACACGCCCGCATACACCAGCGGCCCCACCAGCAGCAACAGCCCCAGCATCAGCGTCGGCCCCGTAGTACCCGCAGCCCCGGCAGCCACAGCAAGCCCAGCGCACTCGGCAGCGCGATGTTGATGACCCACAAACTCAAACTGGCACTTAGCACGGGCAGCACCGGCTGGCCCAGCAGGGCGAACAGATGCGTGGCCGACAGCTCGCGCACGCCCACGTCGGCCAGGGCGTTGAGCGAGGGTACCAACGACTTGAACAGGAACGTGCCCGCCACGGCGGCCAGCGCCGGCCCCACGGCCGTGCGCACCCCGTAGGCGTAAAGCAAGAGCAGAAACTGTCCGCAAAACACGGCGTAGCGCAGCCCCGAAAGTGCCAGCACCGCGTGCAATTCGGCCGTGGTGTAGGTAGGCATCACGGCCAGGTAGCGGCGGAAGCGGCGCAGTGGCCGCACCAGCGAAAGCACGGCCAGCAGCAGCCGCGAGCGGTAGAGGGGTAGCAGCGTGAGGGCCGCCACTAGCGCGGCCGCCAGCCCCACGCCCAGCTGCGCCGCCGGGTAGCCGCCCAGGTAAAACCGCTCGATGAAATACAGCAGCCCCGCCCCGCCCGCCAGCACGGTAGCTACCAGCTGCGCGTAGCGGCCCAGAAACACCGCGCCCACGGCTTCGAGGCGGCGGCGGGCGTGCAATTCGAGGATGCGGGCGGCGTAGTCGCCCACCCGGTTGGGGGTGGCGAAGCCCAGGGTGAGACCCAGCAGCACCGCCCGCAGGCTGCGCCCGAAGGAGTGGCCTGGCTCCAGGTGCCAGGCCAGGCGCTGCCATTTCCAGGCTTCGAGGCCCCAGTTGAGGGGCACCAGGGCCAGGGCCAGCAGCACCGGGGTGCGGCCCTCGCCGCTGAGGGTAGCGGTGAGCAGGTGTCGCCAGGCGGCGGCCGTGTCGGGCGCGGCAAATACGGAATTGTAGAGCAGGCCCAGCGTGAGCAACGTGATGCCGACTTTAGCCAGCAGCACCCAGCGCGTAGAGCGGCGCGGCGGGCCGGGGGGCAGTGGGGCGTAACTTTGAGCTACATGGCCGTTTCCCGCACCTTGCCCATTCCCCCCGTTCAGCGGCTGCCCCCGGCCGAGAAGGTCATCATGGGCGTCGACCCCGGCACCCAGATTATGGGCTACGCCGTGATTGAGGTGCGCGGGCAGCAGGTGACCGTCCTGCAGTACGACGTTATCAATATGAAGGCGCTGGGGACGAACCATGCCGTAAAGCTAAAGCGGATTTTCACCCGGATGCTGGAGCTGATTGACGAGTTTCTGCCCGATGAGTTGGCCATTGAAGCGCCTTTCTACGGCGTAAACGTGCAGAGTATGCTCAAGCTGGGCCGGGCGCAGGGCGTGGCCATTGCCGCCTGCCTCTCGCGCGACATTCCGTTTGTGGAGTATGCGCCCACCAAAGTAAAGCAGGCCGTCACCGGCTCCGGCTCGGCCGACAAGGAGCAGGTGGCCCGCATGCTGCGCCAAACCCTGACCCTGCCGCCCATCGAGGAAGCCCCCAAGTTTCTGGATGCCACCGATGCGCTGGCCGTGGCCTTGTGCCACCACTACCAGCAGGGCAACAACGCCAAAGCCGGCACCAAAAGCTGGGGCAAGTTCCTGGAGGATAATCCGGGCCGGACGCTGGGCGGCACTACCACGAAAAAGGTAGTAAGGGGGAAGTAAGAGCCTGCGCCTACAGCTTCATTACTGGCCAGGTATACGCCTTCGACCACTCCTGAAAGGTTTGGGTTTCGGCTGGGTGCGCCGCCAACCACTGCTGCGCTTCGGGCTGGGAGCTATGCACCAGATAAGTAAAAGCCGGCAGGTAGCCTTTTTTCTCCATTTCGACGAAATAGGGGGCGTAGTAATTCCAGGTGAAGCCGGGCTGGTTGCTGGCACCGTGCTGAGCCAGGCTTTTGCAGAGCCACGTAAACTGTTCGCTGAATGCGACAAGCGGGCTGGCGCCGGATTTATCGCTTGTCGTTCTGGCCACCCCTAGGTTGAGCATCATTTCGGTCAGCCCGAAATCATCTGGCTTACCCCTGTTCTGACTCGCGGCCTTAACGTCCTCCACTGTTGTCGCTATCCGTATCGATTTTTCACCTGTCTGGCTCACGCCCTGCGTCAGCGCTTTATCAAGTAGTGGCAGCTGCTGCGCTGCACGGGCACTACGAGGCTCTAATAGTAAAAACCGCGCTAAGGCCAAAATAGCCGGAATGCGGGCCTGGTTCATTAGCTGCACCACGCCCAGACTCAGATGCGCGCTTGCGTAGTTGGGCTTGCGTACTGCCGCCTGCCGAAAGCTGGTAGTGGCCTGCTCATACTGTTTGCGGGTTGCCTGTAGAATACCCAGGTTGTAATAAAGCTGGAATGCATCAGCAGCATCGGAAAACTTTGTGAGCCCTTGCTGGTAAGCTTGTTCGGCTTCTTTGAACTGCCCCAATGCGTCGAGGCTGTTGCCATAGCTAACATAGGCCAAAACCCCGGCGTCGGGGTGGCGCTTGAGCAATTTCTCACACACTGCTTTGGCTTCGGCATGGCGGTTCAGGGTGTTGTAGGTCAGGGCTAGCTCGGCCTGGGCCATTATATTGCCCGGCTCGGCGGCCAGGGCCTGCTCGTATTTGGCAATGGCCTGGTCGTACTGGCCCTGGTCGTAGAGCGCGGTGCCTTCCTTTACCAGGTCGCGGGCAGCGGGCGCGGTTTGGGCCAGGGCCGGCAGGCTGGCCCCCAGGCAAGCAAGGAAGCATAGCAGTGTTTTCATGCCACCAAGATACAGCGACGTGGGCAACTACAAAAGTCTGAAAAAAAGGACCCTTCTAGTTGCCCACGTTGCTGTACCCGCTGCAGCAACCGCTCCAGGTAGTGGCTGCCTGGCCCTGGCAGGGCAATTGAGGTTTGGTAGCAAAATATGTCCATTCAGCCAGCAAAACCCGCCATTGGTATAAATGACTGAGAGGTGCTAGGCTGGGCCGTCTAGCTTTGGATAGCGCTCGGTGGGCGGCAGGGTAAGCCTCCGGTACCGTAATTTGTCAATCTATGGTATCTAACTCTGCCAAAACTGTACTCACCGAAGACGACCTACCGGCCAAACTAACCCAGGTGCAGGCCGAGCTAACCGAGCTACGCAGTCAGTTGGCCTCCCTGCAAGCCACGGCCTACATCCCCGAAAACAACCCAAACCCGCTCATGCGCTTCAGCCAGGACGGGCAGCTCACCTTCGCCAATGCCGCCGCCCGGGTGCTGCACTGGGGCCTGGCGCTGCCCGCCGTGGAGCAGCTGCACCAGCAGTTGCGCGAGGCCATGCATACGCCCGCCCGCCAAGGCCACGTCGAGTTGGGCGACCGCAGCTTTCACCTCACCGCAGTGCATCAGGCACCGCCCGCCAACAGCACGCTGCTTTACCTCACCGAAACTACCGCTCGGGTAGCCGCTGAGCGCCAGCTAGCCGAGCAGAAAGCCTTTACGGAGCAGATTCTGGCCACCACGCCCAGCCTCATCTACGTGCGCGATGCCCACGCCCGCACCGTGTTTCAGAACCAGGCCATGCGCGACCTCTACACCCTGATAAGCCAGCTGAGACGCATTCCCGACGACAGCTACCTCACCAACAACCCGGAAGAACTAGCGTGCTATGCGCAGGCCGATACTCAGGTACTGGCCACCGGCCAGCAGGTAGTCAGCGAAGACCCCCTGACCCTGCCCAACGGCGAAACCCGCTACTACCATACCGTGAAGCGCCTGCTGCTACGCCCCGACGGCACCCGCCAGGTGCTGGGCGTGAGCACCGACATTACGGCCCAGAAACTGACCCGCCAGGCCCTGAACGCCCGCGAAGAGCTGTACCACGACTTGATGACCTACTCGAAGGCCATCATCTGCACCCACAACCTCGACGGCCTGCTGCTTACTGCCAACCCGGCCACCGACGCCCTGCTCGGCCGGCCCCTGCCCGGCCTCACTTTGCACGAGTTGGCCGTGCCCCGCTTCCGCCCCGACGTAACCGACTACTTGGAGCGCCTGACCGAAGAAGGCAGCCAGCGCGGCATCCTCACTATAGCCCTGCCCAATGGTGAGCCCCGCCACGTGCTCTTCGACAGCCACCTGGTGCGCGAGGCGGGCCGCCCGCTCTACGCCATCAGCTACGGCCAGGATATTACCGAGCGAATGCAGGCCGAGCAGCAGCTCAAGCAAGCTAAAACCGCCGCTGAAGCCGCCGTGCAGGCCCGCGAAAACTTCCTGGCCAACATGAGCCACGAAATTCGCACGCCTCTGAATGGCGTGCTGGGCATGGCCGCCCAACTAGCCAGAACTGCCCTCGACAGCCGCCAGCAGGAGTTCTTGAACACCATCCGGCACTCGGGCCAGCACTTGCTGCACGTCATCAACGACGTGCTTGACATCGCCAAAATCACCTCTGGCAAGCTGGAGTTGGAAGCCCGCCCCTTCAACCTCTGCGACTCGATGGGTGAGGCTTTGCGCCCGCTCGCCGCCCAGGCCACCGAGAAAGGGCTGCACTTTGCCGGCACGCCGCTACGCACTACCTGCGCCTACCCCTGGGTGCTGGGCGATGAGCACCGCCTCAATCAGATACTTATTAACCTGGTGGCCAACGCCGTGAAGTTTACGCCGGCCGGCG
The DNA here is from genome assembly GCA_050954465.1 of Janthinobacterium lividum. Classification (GTDB taxonomy): domain Bacteria; phylum Bacteroidota; class Bacteroidia; order Cytophagales; family Hymenobacteraceae; genus Hymenobacter. The sequence goes on along the minus strand of JBPBPU010000141.1, from coordinate 59,561 downwards.
GGCGGGTCATCGTCATCGGCGAGCAGCTTTCTGAAAATGATACCACGCTCACCGTGCGCTTCAGCGTGGAGGACACCGGCATTGGCATTGCGCCCGACAAGCAGGAACTGATTTTCGAGGGCTTCACCCAGGCCTACGCCGACACCGCCCGGCGCTACGGCGGCACCGGCCTGGGACTAAGCATTTCGCGGGCGCTGGTGCAGCAGCTGGGCGGCGAGCTGACGCTGCGCAGCGAGCCCGGTAAGGGCAGTACGTTTGCCTTCACCCTCACCCTGCCCAAGGCCCCGCTGGCCGAGCTGCCCGCCCCCACGCCCGATGCCTACGATACCGGCGCCCTGCACGGCCGCCGCCTGCTGGTGGTAGAAGACAACGAAATAAACCGCACCGTAGCCCGCATGCTACTCGAAGGCTGGGGCGCCCTCGTAGATGAAGCCGAGGACGGCCATGCGGGCGTGGCGCGGGTAGCCCACGAGGCCCTCTACGACGTGGTGCTCATGGATATTCAGCTGCCCGGCCTCAGCGGCCTCGAAGCCACGGCCGCCATCCGGGCCCTGCCCGATGCGGCGCGGGCGGGCACGCGCATCGTGGCCCTCACGGCCAATGCTTTCCGCAGCGACTGCGAGCGCTATCTGGCCGCCAGCATGAACGCCTGCCTGCCCAAGCCCCTCGATGAGGAGCAGCTCTACCGCACCCTGGTAAGCATGCTGCCCCACACCTTGCCCTACGACCTCACCCGGCTGCGGGCGCTCTCGCGGGGCCGCGAAGAGTTTGTGCAGAAAATAATTCGCTCCTTTTTGCAGAATATGCCCGGCAGCCTCGCCCAGCTCCAGGCCGCCGCCGCCAGTGCCAACTGGGCCGAAGTGGCCAGAATCGTGCATCACTTCAAGCCCAGCCTCGAATCATTAGGCGTGCCGGAGGTAGCTGCCCTGGTGGCCGAGTTGGAAGCCGCCGCGCCTCAGCACTACGCCCAGCTCCCCGCCGCCGCCGCCCAGCTGGCTGCCCAGGTGCAGCAGGCTTTGGACGCGCTGCCGCGGGAGGTGAGAGGGTGAGGAGGCGTAGGGCAAACTAAAGCTTACCCTACACCCTTACAAACTGCGCAGATGCTTCAAAAACGTCTCCTGGTAGGACTTGCCCACCGGCACTTCGTACTGGCCAATTTTGAGCATGTAGTCCTCCACGGCTTCTACCCGGTTCATATTGACGACGTAGGAGCGGTGAACGCGCAGGAAATTGCTGAAGGGCAGGCGCTCGGCCAGAGCCTTGAGAGTGAGGTACACAATGTGCTTTTGAGTGGCCGTTACGATGATGGAGTACGTGGCCAGCGCTTCAATGTAGAGTACCTCATCGAAGTTGATGCGCAGCGAACGGCCCCCGACTTTCACGAAAATGTGGGAGTTAGCGGGCGGCGGGGTAACTACGCGGTTGGGCCGGGCCGCCAGCACCTTGGCAATAGCCTGGCTGAAACGGGCAAACTCCACGGGTTTCACCAAGTAATCAAGGGCTTGCAGCTCGAAAGCAGCCACGGCAAAATCGCGGTGCGAGGTCACGAGCACCAGGGCCGGCGCGGGCTTGGGCAGTAGCTTGGCCAGCTCCAGGCCGGTGAGGTTGGGCATCTCTACATCGAGCAGCAGCAGGTCGCAGACGCCGCCTTCGCGGAAGAACTGCAGCGCTTCCAGGCTGCCCGGCAGCGAGGCTACCAAACTCAGGCCCGGCGTGAGGTCGATGAAATGCTCCAGGGTGAGGCGGTTAATCTCGTTGTCATCAACGATGACGCACGTGAGTGGAGCGAGGGCAGACTGCATAAATAAGGACGAGCTAAAATACCGGGTTAAAAGTACGGCCGGCCTAGCCGCTACTGCCCAGCTTTCTGTTTTAACGAACGCATTTACCGGTTCAACCCTCTAAACCACCCGTTTACCGATTTACAGCTTCCCCCGCGCCTACCTCGATTTCACCCCGCAGGTACGTCACGGCATAGCCCCCAATATCCACGCGGTCGCCGTGCAGGCGGCACCACAGCTCGCCGCCCCGCGCCGACTCCTGGCGGGCAAATAGCTCGGTTTTGCCCAGCTTTTCGGCCCAAAAAGGGATAAGCGTGCTGTGGGCCGAGCCGGTAACGGGGTCTTCGGGCACGCCCACTTCGGGCGCGAAAAAACGCGACACAAAATCAACCGCACCGCTGCCGGGTGCAGTGGCAATCAGCCCGATATAGCCCAGGTCGATAAGGGCCACAAAGTCGGGCCGCAGGGCCAGCACCTCGTCGGCGTGGGCAAACTCCACCACCAAATCGCGGGAGGCCAGCACCGCCCGCGGCGTGGCCGCGCCCGGCCCCAGCGAGCGCGTGAGGGCAGCCGGGTAGTCGGCCGGGGCCAGGAGCCGGGGCGGGCGGCTGGGGAAGTCGAGCACCAGTTTGCCATCGGTTTCGCGGCGCACGCGCAGCAGGCCGCTTTGGCTCTGAAATACAATTTCGGGTTTCGTAAATCCCTGCTCCTGCCACAGCACGTGGGCCGTGGCCAGGGTAGCGTGTCCGCACAGGTCAATCTCGAAGGTGGGCGTAAACCAGCGCAGGTGAAAATCGGCGTCCGGCCCGGCCAGCGGCACGAAAAAAGCGGTTTCGGCCAGGTTGTTTTCGGCCGCTATGAGCTGCATGGTTTCGGCGGGCAGCCACTCGGGGAGCGGGCACACAGCGGCGGGATTGCCGGTGAAGGGCCGGCGGGCAAAGGCGTCGATTTGGTAGAGGCGCATACGTGTAGGGTAAGCTTCAGCTTACCAGTAAGTTTTTGAAAATGGAGAGTAACGTAGGCGCGCTACTGGCAAGCTAAAGCTTACCCTACTGCCCCCCTATTACTACGTCCCGTACCGGGTTTTCGCCCAGCCAGTACGGAATTTCGCTCAGGCTCCCCACTTCCAGCACCAGCACGTCGGCGCGCTTGCCGGGTTCGAGCGAGCCGGTATCGTGCTGCAAATCGAGGGCGCAGGCGGCGTTGTAGGTGACGGCGGCCACGGCTTCGGCGGGCGTGAGGCCCATTTTGAGGCAGGCCACGGACAGCGCCAGCCACAGGTTTTTGCTGGGGCAAGAACCGGGGTTGAAGTCGGTGCTGATGGCCACAGGCAGCCCGGCATCGATGAAGGCGCGGCCGGGCGCGTATTTCTCCTGGCGCAAAAACAGCGGCACCAGCGGCAGCAGCACGGCCACGGGCAAGCGGCCGGCGGCCGGAGCCCCGGCCACAATGCGGGCCGCGCCTGCGGGGGTGAGGTAGTCGAGGTGGTCGAGGCTGGTGGCACCCAGGCGGGCGGCCATTTCGGCCCCGCCCAGGTCGTGCAGCTGCTCGGCGTGGATTTTCAGCCCAAAGCCCATGTGGTGGGCCTGCTCGAGGAAATAGCGGCTGTCCTCGACCGAAAACGCGCCTTGCTCGCAGAAAATGTCCACGAAGGCGGCCTCGCCTTTGAGGTCGAGCAGCACCTCGCGCAGCAGAAAATCGAGGTAAGCGCGGGAACCAGCTTCCTTAAATTCGGGCGGCAGCACATGGGCACCCAAAAAGGTGGGCAGCACGCGTACGGGCTGCAGCTGGCCGGCACGCCGGGCCACGCGCACCAGCCGCTGCTCGGTGTCGCGGTCGAGGCCGTAGCCGCTTTTGGCCTCTACCGTCGTGATGCCGTAGCGCTGGAAGCCGGCCAGGTGGTGCAGGGCGTTGTCGAGCAGTTCGGCCTCGGTGGCGGCGCGGGTCTGGCGCACGGTGCTCAGGATGCCGCCGCCGCTGGCCAGGATGTCGAGGTAGGTTTCGCCCCGCAGCTTGCGCTCAAACTCGGCCGCCCGGTTGCCCCCAAACACGAGGTGCGTGTGGCACTCTACCAGGCCCGGCAGCACCACGCAGCCCGTGGCGTCGATAAGGCGGGTAGCGGAACTGACACGGCTGGCATCCAGCTCGCGCATGGGGCCGACGGCCGCCAGGCGCTCGCCCACGCAGGCTACGTAGCCATTTTCGATGCTGGGCCAGTTGTGCTGGGCAGGGCCGGCCAGGGGCTGGTTAGGCAAGTCGCCGGCCAGGGTAAGCACCTGGGCCGCGTGCTGGATGAGGAGGGTATAAGGGGCGTTGGGCATGGCCGGCAAACTTACGCCGGCAGCGGGGCCAGTGGCCGGCCGGTAGCCACCATAAAGTCCTCAAACTCGCGCACCAGCGCGGGCAGCCGCGCCAGGCCTTCGTTCACGTACTCCTTGTCGAAGGTGGCCGGGTCGTAGCCCCGAAACTCGTGAAACTCGGCCGGCAGGCGCTTTTTGGTGAGGGCAGCGAGCAGCATTTCGTAGCCGGGCACGCCGCCAATGTCTTCGGGCAGGCCGTTGCGGCGGCCGGTGAGGCAGGTAGCGGGCGGCACCGGGCCGGGCGGCAGCGGCTCCACTTTTTCTACCAGCAGCTGGTGCTCCCAGTTGTCGCCCATGTCGTAGATGTATTCAATTCTGGCTCCTACATCCGGCAGCATTTCGGCCAGGGTGGCAGTGCGCATGTCGCGCCCGCCTTCGGGCAGCCAGTCGGCGGCTTCCTGCCCGGCCAGGGCGGGCATGGTCAGGATTTCCTCCTGGGGATAGCGCCCGCGCCGAAACTCGAACAGGTGCGAGTTGGTCCAGTCGAAGGCAATTTGGAGGGCAAAGTGCAGCTCCCAGAACGTGAGCGTATCGGGCAGTAGCAGGCGCCGCCACACCGGCGGCGAGGTGTAGCTCAGGGTGACTTTGAGTTGGAGCAGGTGGGGCATGGAGTAATGGGCGTAATGGGTAATGGGAGCAATGTCGTTCTCACAAATGAACGACATTGCTCCCATTACCCATTACGCCCATTACTCTTTCACCGTGGCCCCGCGTACGGCCAGCGCCTGCCCCAGCAGCCAGTGGCGCAGAAAGGCATCGTCGGCCGATACCTTGCCCACCACGCGGTACTTCGACTCCAGCGCCGGACTGGAGTCAGCGGCTTCGCGCACTACCGTGCCGGGGCCTACGTACGACGAGTGCACCATTTGCACGGCTCCGCCCTCGCGCACGCGCAGGAAGGCGGCGTGAAAATCGAGCCCCAGCACGTAGAGCCCCGGCCCGAGGGCGGCCACCTCGTGCACAAACTCAAGCTGGCTCAGCCCGTGGTAGCGGTGGATGTAGGGCTCACTCGTGAGGTTTTTAATAATGCACTCCGAGGTCTGCTTGGCCAGCAGCGTGCGTTGTAAGCGCAACCCCGTGTCGTGCAGGGCGGTAGTCACGAAGTAGCCGCAGGCAATAGTGCCCTGGCGCGGCTCCCAGCTTTGGCCGTAAAACGCCCAGGGCGTGCCCTCCCAGGCCGGAAAAATGGTGCTGTCGAGGCTGGTCAGAAACAGTTGCCGGGCCTGCTTCAGGCAGGCAGCGCGGGCAGTGGCGGTGCGGGCCTGCGTATAGCGCGCCGCCAGGTGCGTGCGGCGCTGGGCCAGGCGGTGCAGCGTGGCCTTGTAAGCCGGGGCCGAGTAGGCGGTGCTGTCGGCGGCAGGCTGCTGGCCGTGGCAGGCGGTGAAGGCCAGCGGGAAAGCCAGATACAGGAGCAGTTTCATATAGGCCCGTTGTTTAGGGGAGAACGGGTGGAGGGCGGGGGTTATTGCGAGCAGGTTGACAAGGAAGCGGCCACACTGCGATGCAAGCAGCCATTTCCTTGCCACCAAGCTTATTCCTCTAAATAATCCTGCCATATTTCCTCCCATTCGCGCAGGTAAGCTTGGGCAGTATCATAGCTGGGGAAATCGTAAGCTGTCTGCTCGGTGAAATATTCTTTTTCCCACTGCCGGGTTCCAGGACGGAAGACCTATTCGAGCCGGGTTTTGAGTTCGACAAGTAGGTGCCGGGTAGTATTGTCACCCGTGATAAAAGGCGACAATTTGAAGCATTTCACCTGCGACAAATCGAGCATGAATTTCCTGGGCATAAACGTCGACTACTTTTTTGAATTTTTGCAAGTCTTTGCCTGTGAAAGGACGACTGCCTTTCACTTCCGTGATGCGGATTTCCACTATTTCGCCCTCCGCTAAAATAAACTCGGCTTTGCTCTCCTGGCCATTGCACTGGCCGTGGGCTCGTGCTCGTTGGAGTAGGAAAAGATAATGAGGCCGAGGTATTCGTAAAGTTTGGGCATGGTCAGGACTTACTTGTTTTTCGGGCAATCAGGAGTAGCCCAACCCCTATAAGTGGGAAACATCAACAGTAATATCACTATATTCAAGGGTGCAGGAATAGGCTCGACAAAACCTATCCCACCAAGAAGCCAACCACTAACAATCAGCAGAACGCCCCCTACCCGTTCCCGGTTTTTATTGCTCATATCATTTCACTTACAGCCCCGGTATCCGCGCACCCCGCTCCTGCGCCACCTGCTGGGCCAGCTCGTAGCCCGCGTCGGCGTGGCGGAAGATGCCCAGGCCGGGGTCGGTGGTGAGTACCCGGCGCAGACGCTCGGCTTTTTCGGGGGTGCCTGTCGCTACGATGACCATGCCCGAGTGGGTGCTGTTGCCGATGCCCACGCCGCCGCCGTTGTGCAGGCTCACCCAGTCGGCGCCACTGGCGCAGTTGGCCAGGGCGTTGAGCAGGGGCCAGTCGGCCACGGCGTCGGAGCCGTCTTTCATGCCTTCGGTTTCGCGGTTGGGCGAGGCCACCGAGCCGCAGTCGAGGTGGTCACGGCCGATGACGATGGGGGCCGATACCTCACCCCGCGCCACGAGGTCGTTTATCACGAGGCCGAATTTCTCGCGCTCGCCGTAGCCGAGCCAGCACACCCGCGCGGGCAAGCCGATGAAGGGCACTTTGGCCTGGGCCTTCTCAATCCAGCGGGCCAGCAGCTTGTCGTCGGGGAAGGTTTCGAGCAGGGCGCGGTCGATGCGCAGAATATCCTGCGGGTCGCCGCTGAGCGCGGCCCAGCGAAACGGCCCTTTGCCTTCGCAAAACAGCGGCCGGATGTAGCCCGGCACGAAGCCAGGATACAGAAACTGCCCGGCTTCGTCGCGCACCTGCAAGCCGCCTTTTTCGGCCTGCCCGCGCAGGTTGTTGCCGTAGTCTACGGCCACGGTGCCGCGCTTTTGCATTTCGAGCATGGCCGCGCAGTGCTTCACGATAGCAGCCAGGGCCTGCTTCTTGAACTCGGCGGGGTCGTTGGTGCGCAGGGCTAGCACTGCGTCTATTTCACCTTCGGGCAGGTAGTCCATCAGGTCGTGGGCCGAGGTTTGGTCGGTGACGATGTCGGCCCGAAAATCCAGCTCCAGCAACTGCGGCAGCACGGTGGCGGCGTTGCCGGTGAGGCCCACGGCCCAGGGCTTGCCGGCCGCTTTGGCCTGCTGGCAGAGTTCCAGCGCGTGGGCGAGGTCGCGGGCTTGCTCGTCCACATAGCCTTCGCGGATTTTCTGCTTCACCCGCTCATCAATGGGCTCGATAACCAGGCACACGCCGTCGTTCATGGTTACGGCCAGGGGCTGCGCCCCGCTCATGCCGCCGAGGCCAGCCGTGACGGTGATGGTGCCTTTGAGCGTGCCGCCGAAATGGGTAGTTGCCATTGCCCCGAAGGTTTCGTAGGTGCCCTGCAAAATGCCCTGGGTGGCGATATAAATCCAGGAGCCGGCCGTCATCTGGCCGTACATCATCAGCCCTTTTTTATCCAGCTCATCGAAGTATTCCTGGGTGCTCCAGGCGGGCACCAGGTTGGAGTTAGCGATGAGCACGCGGGGGGCGTGGGCCCAGGTGCGCAGGATGCCCACGGCCTTGCCCGACTGCACGAGCAGGGTTTCATCGGGGCCCAGCTCTTTCAGCGATTTTACAATGGTTTGGTACTCTTTCCAATTGCGGGCGGCGCGGCCGGCCCCGCCGTACACAATCAGCTCGTCGGGCACGAGGCTCACAGCTGGGTCGAGGTTGTTTTCGAGCATGCGCAAGGCGGCTTCAGCCTCCCAGGTGCGGCAGCGCAGAGTAGTGCCGTGGGCGGCCTTCACGGGCTCCTGGGGCTGGTATTCGTAGTGCATGGGCCGGCCGGGGCTGGGGGCGGCGGCCTGCGCGAGAGAAGTAGCTTCGAGGTTGAGTTCGGGGATGGCAGTTTGGGCAGGCATAAAGGGGCCGGTATGGGTGGGCCGGCAAGTTAGCAGCGCAACCGCTTGGCCAAGGCCCAGAGCCAGTAGCTGCCGCTCCTGCTACTTCCAGAACGGCTTGGTTTTCAGTCGCTCAGTGGGCCAGTGCTCCTCGCGCTGCAAGAGGTGGTGCCCCGCCACGCAGGTAGCCTGCGGCCCGCCCCAGTACACCAACGCCCCTGGCACCAGGCCCTGCGCGGCGGCCAGGTACTGCGCCGCCGTGAGGGTGTCGGCCACCACGAAGTGCAGAGGCAACGAGCCATCCAAGTCGGGAAAGCAGTCGTCGGCGTGGTAGGCGTGGACGACGCTCACCACGGGCACGCCTACGGGCACATGGCGGCGCAACTCGTAGAGGTGCGCCAGGCACGATACGTCGCCGAGCAGGGCATAGGCCGGGGCCGTGGGGTCGAGCAGAAACTTGCCGCCGGGCCCGTAGAAATGCACCACGTCGCCGGGCCGGCACCGGGCCGCCCACTGGGCCCCCGGCCCGCCCGAAAAAGTGCAAACGGCCAGCTCCAGGCGGCCCGCCAGCGCATCGTAGCCCCAGATGGAGTAAGTGCGCTTGCGCAGACTGGCTTCGTCGCCGGCTGCGGCCAGTCCGAAAAACACGTTCAGTGTTTGGCCGGGTACGTAGGCCCAGCCCACTAAAGCTGGTCCTGCCAGGGTAAGGCGGTACGTGTGCGCAGCAATGCGCCGGGCGGCTATTACCTCGGCCTGCTGCATTACCTGCCGGGCCAGCAAATTTAAAAAGCTCATCTACAGAACTGAATCAGGAAAACCAGCCGGGCAGACGCATAGGCCGCTGACTTGCTTTACCTGACCTGGCTTTATCGCGCCAACCCGCCCACCTACTTCGCGGTATACTCCCCTCTTATGCCTACCGACTACCACCCCATTACCTGCGGCTTCTACAACGAGCTGGAAGCTGCCGCTACCCTGCGCCGGCAGGTATACCTGCAATATTTCAACGAACTGCGCGAGCTGTGCCAGGGCCCAGCCGTTTTCCGCACGTTCGTCACCCGCGACCACGCCGAGTTTGCCGTGCTCGCCTCGGGCGAAGAAGTGCGCCTCGACCGCATCATTCGGGTTGATGAGCGGGCCGCGCCGGGCTTTGCGGAGTACCCAGATTACCGCTGCGGGTGTTGACGTATTGCTGCCCAAGCAGGTGGCCAGCCCGACCCAGACAGGCGCGTAGCCCCTCGTAGGCAGCCGTATCGGCCTGCACGCGCTGGCCGGTGTGCGTCACCATCCATTCGCAGTCGAAACAGATGTTGAGCACCCCCAGCAGTTGGTCTTGTTCGTCATAAAAGGCCAAGGCATCGCGGTAAACCGGGGCACACATCCAGGCAGGCTCGTCAACTACGGGCAGTTGGAACAGGCCCGCTATTTCCTGTGCCGCAGAGGTGCCTTGGCTAATGACCGAAACTGGCGAGGCGGTTAGGTGAAAGGCACCAGCTTCGTCGGTTAGTGACAGCCTGGTAAGGTCATGCGTCCGCTCCAACAGGCGCAACTGTTCCCGCAGGGCCGACAGCTGAGCAGGTGGAGCCGTCAGCAATGAAGCCCGGATTAGCTTGAACCAGGCTTGGGCCGCTTGCTGGTAGGCTTCCAGCTTCGGCCCCCGGTTGAAGGAGTACGTCACAAGGTAGCTGAACTCCTGTTTATTCCAGAATTCGCCTGCGGTCATGGGTGCTGCTTTGGTATATCGCGAAGCTACTCCCGCTACGTCCAGTACTGCACTGGGGCGTGCGGAAAACGTCGCTGCCACTCCGCCGTGAACCAGGCTTTCATCGTCTTCATCGAGTCCGACGGGTACACGTATTTCACGCCGCCAAACTTGTTGCGCTTTACGGCGCGGGTGCTTTCCTCCAGGTTGAGGCTGGTATTAGGGTACCAGCCCAGCAGCACCTGCTTCGAGCCGGGCGTGAAGCGGTGGGTAATGAACTCTACGGTGAGGTCGCAGTCGAAATCGAGGGCCGCTTGCAGGCGGTCAAACAGCTGGCCGTAGTGGTGCTGCCAGTCGGGCAGAGGCATGATGGGGGCCAGCACCACGCCCACCGGGTAGCCACCGCCACCCTCGGCCACAGGCAGCGCCAGCTGCCGCAGCGCCCGGATGCGGGCCTCCACACTGGCCGTGCCGCCTTCGAGCTGCCGGGTGAGCGGCTCGGCATTGAGCGAAAAGCGGGCGCGGGTGTGGCCCTGGTGCGGCAAGCCCAGCAAACTTTCTACGTGGTCGTACTTGCTTACAAAGCGCAGGCGGGCTCCTTCGCGGGTGGCAAAGTAGCGCACGGTTTCGGCCAGGGCACCAGTGAGGTGCTCGATGCCCAGCACGTCGGTGTAGCAGCTGGCTTCGAAGCTCACGGGGCGGCCGGGGCACTCGTAGGCTTGGGTATTTTCGAGCAGCCGGGGCAGGTTGGCGAAGGCGCGCACCACGGGCGGGCCGCTGAGGCTGCCGGCCAGGTAGCAGTACTGGCAGTGGGCGGGGCAGCCCTCGGCAAGGTTGAGCTGGTAGTCGGCCGAGGGCGGCGTAGGCTGCAGGCGCAGGGCCCCGGCGGGGGCATTCACCACAGCCAGGGTGGTTTTGGCGGTGCGGTAGGTGGCGCGCTCGTCGTCGCCGCGCAGGCCGGTGAGGCGGTTGCTTTTGAGCAGCTCCTCTTCCAGGTTCAGGGAGGTGGCGCGGGCCAGGATTTGCTGGCCGTAGGCTTCCTGCAAGGCATCGGGGGTGAAAAGTACGCGCTTGGGCAGCCAGAGTTTAGCGCTGTGGGCGCGGGGCGTTTCGGGACTGGCCAGGGTCGGCGTGGGAACGTTGAGGACGGGCAAAAACAAATCGGTCTGCATTGACTTATCAACGCCAGCCACTCCTGATTAGGTCATTTCTGCCCTGCGCTGCCCCCAAATTTCAAAGCTCTGAATCAGATACTTACGTAGCCTGTTTACTATTCATGCTCTCCCCTGCCCCGCTCATCCTCACGCTGACGCTCGACCCAGCTAGCCAAGCGTTTTTCGACGACCTGCGCCGCCAGCATTTTCCGCCTAAAATCAACTACCTCAGCGCTCACCTCACGCTGTTTCACGCCTTGCCAGGGACCGAGGAAACCGCTATTGCAGCGTACTTGATGGCCGTAGCCGCCAGCACGCCGGAGTCGCTGCCACTGGCCGTAACCGGCGTAAAGTTCATGGGCCGGGGGGTGATGTATACTCTCGAAAACGCCGAGCTGCGTGCCCTGCACCGGCAGTTGCAGCAGCACTGGCAGGCGTGGCTCTCGCCGCAGGATGGGCAGGGGCTGCGGCCGCACATCACGGTGCAAAACAAGGTAACGCCGGAGGTGGGCCGCCAACTGCACGAAACCCTGGCCGCTGGTTTCCAACCTTTTGAGGCACAAGGCACTGGCTTGGCGCTGTGGGCCTACCAAGGCGGCCCGTGGGAATTGAAGCAGCAGTTTTTGTTTGGTGCGGGAAGTAGCGCTCAGCTTTAGCTTGGCGCATCGCCGCGGAGCGGCGAATCCGGAACCGCGCCAGTTGGTGCAACGACTACCAACGCGAGCTTCGCCGCAGGGCGGCGATGCGCCAAGCTAAAGCTGAGCGCTACTTCCCCCACTGCGTAACGTCAATTACTCCCTACCTGATGGGTAGCTCACACTCAGCCAGAAACTCGTGTAGCAGTTGCCGGAGCGCACCGGTGGCGGGTATGGCGAGGGGCGGCAGGAAATTGGGGAGTTGCGGATAATTCCCCACGGAGGAAGTGAAACCCATGTGCCAGTCGTGAAAATCGCGGGTAGCCAGGGGGCCATTATCGAGCAGTTCCAGCTTGCCGTGGCGCAAATCGGTAGTAATAGCGTGAAACACTGCTTTCACTGCTTTTTCGAGGCCTTCCAGCACTTGCATAAACCGGCCTTCGCTGTACACGAGTATGCCCGTAATGCCGAAGCGGCCGTTTAGTGCCCGGGCTTGGTCCAGCAGGCGCAACAAGTCACATTCCTGCAAGGCGAAGGTAGCGGCACTCTGGTAGATGATGCGGTAATAGCTCATGGGCTAAGCAACTTACTGGTTGGGCCCCACCCGGTCGTTGGCTGGTTGCTGCTGATGGAAGTAAGCTAGCCAGGGCCACTGGTGTTCTGCAGACTGGCAACTATCCTTTCTATCTTTCGTCCAATTTCTCACGCCGGGGAACTGCCTGCTTTGTGTACGGCGGCCGGGTAGTTATGTTTTCGGCGGCCGAGTGGTTTTTTCCGTAGGAAGCCCGAACATCTTTGCCCGTTATGAACCTTACCACCCCGCCCGCCCGGCCCCTCGACGCCGATGTAGTCCTGATTGGGGCCGGCATTATGAGCGCCACGCTGGGCGTGCTGCTCAAAGAGCTGGCCCCTCACCTCACCATTGCCGTGTACGAGCGCCTCGACGCCGTAGCCGCCGAAAGCTCCGATGCCTGGAACAACGCCGGCACCGGCCACTCGGCTTTCTGCGAGCTCAACTACACGCCCGAGCGGCCCGATGGCAGCATCGACATTTCCAAGGCCGACAAGATAGCCGAGCAGTTTGAGCTAAGCAAGCAGCTCTGGGCCAGCCTGGTGCAAAACGGCCGCTTGCCCCAGCCCGAGTCGTTTATCCACACCATTCCGCACATGAGCTTTGTGTGGGGCGCGGCCAACGTGGAGTACCTGCGCAAGCGCCACACGGCGCTACTCGGCTCGCCGCTGTTTGCGGGCATGGAGTTTTCCGACGACCCCGCCCGCATTGCCCAGTGGATACCCCTGGTGATGGACGGGCGCGACCCCGCGCAGCCTGTGGCCGCCACGCGCATGGCCATCGGCACCGATGTCAATTTTGGGGCCCTCACGCGGGCTTTGTTCGACTACCTGCGGCGGCAGCCGGGCGTCACGTTCACGCTGGGCCAGGAAATAGAGGATTTAAGCCGCAAAGAGGGCGGCCTGTGGCGGGTGAAGGTGCGCGACCTGGCCACCGGCCAAAGCCGCAAAGTCTTTACCCGGTTCGTCTTTATCGGGGCGGGCGGCGGCTCGCTCACGCTGCTCGAAAAGTCCGACATTCCCGAAGCCAGCGGCTTCGGCGGCTTCCCCGTGAGCGGGCAGTGGCTCAAGTGCCTCAACCCCGCCGTCATAGCCCGGCACGAGGCCAAGGTGTACGGCAAGGCGGCCGTGGGCTCACCGCCCATGTCGGTGCCCCACCTCGACACCCGCCAGATAAACGGCCGCCAGGAGCTGCTCTTCGGCCCCTATGCCGGCTTCAGCACCAAATTCCTCAAACGCGGCTCGTACACCGACCTGTTCCGCTCCATTGAGCTGGGCAACATCCGGCCGCTGCTTTTTGCCGGGGCCCGCAACCTGCCGCTCACCAAATACCTCATCGGCCAAGTGCTGCAATCGCCGCAGGAGCGCATCGCCGCCCTGCGCGAGTATTACCCCGAAGCCCGCCCCGAAGACTGGCAGCTGGAAGTAGCCGGCCAGCGGGTGCAAGTCATCAAAAAAGACAAAAAGGAAGGCGGCGTGCTGGAGTTCGGCACCGAGGTCGTGACTTCGGCCGATGGCTCCATTGCGGCGCTGCTGGGTGCCTCACCGGGAGCCAGCACGGCCGTCAGCATCATGCTGGACTTGGTGCAGCGCTGCTTCCCTGAGCAGGCCGCTACGCCGCAGTGGCAGGCGGTGCTGCACCAGTTGGTGCCTTCCTTCGGCCAGCATCTGGCCGATAATGCAGCCCTCACGGCCACCGTGCGCACGCACTCGGCGCAGGTGCTGGGGCTGGCGTAGTAGCGCGAAGCTTTCGCTTCGCGCATCGTTGCGCAGTAATGAAGATGGCACCGCGCCGCTTGTTTTCAACCGCTTCTGCTTGGTGTCAGGGCCGATTAAAAACAAGCGGCGCGGTGCCGACTTCGTTGCTGCGCAACGATGCGCGAAGCAAAAGCTTCGTGCTACTTGTTCACTTGCTGAAAATACGCATCCAGTTGCTCGCGGCTGGCCAGGCGGCGGGTTTCGGCGGTGCCGTAGCCTATTTCCAGCTCGCCGGCGGCCATGCGGGCCAGCACGCTGTCGGCAAAGTCGGCGACGGGTTCGCCGAAGGTGTGCAGGCCGGGGCCGCCCAGGTCGGTGTTGAGGGCAGGCGGCACCAGCTCTACCACGGTTACGCCCAGCTTGCCCGCCTCGTGGCGCAGCGAGAGGGTGAAGGAGTGCAGGGCCGCCTTCGTGGCGCAATACACGGGCATGAGGGCGAAAGGCGAAAAGGCCAGCCCCGACGACACGTTGATAACAGTAGCGCCGGGCTTGCCCTGCAACTGCTTCAGCAATAAGGCCGTGAGGTGAATAGGAGCTTCGAGGTTGATGGCTATTTCCTCCCGCTCACTTTCCCAGGCATCGAGCGAGGTAGCCATCTCGGCCACGGGCACCCGGTTCTGGATGCCGGCGTTGTTGAGCAGCACGTTCAGGTTGGGGTGTTCGCGCCGCACCCACTCGGCCAGGGCTATGCGCTCGGCGGGCTGGGCGAGGTCGGCCTGGTAGGTGAGCAGGCCGGGCACCTGCTGCTGGGCTTCACGGAGCTTGTCGGCCCGGCGGCCTACGGCAATTACCTGGCTGCCGGCCGCTTGCAGTCGCTGGGCCAGGGCCAGGCCAATGCCCGTGGCGCCGCCCGTGAGGAGAATCGTGTTGTTGGCTAAGTTCATGTGAGAGGTTGAAAAGTAAGCTTAATAACCGGCAGCCCGGCGGCCGGGTTTACGTAAATAGGCTTGGCTTGCTATTAACTCTTAACTCACCACTCCCTGCATGACTGCTCTCCTGCTCATCGACGTTCAGCTTGATTTCTTGCCCGGTGGCGCGCTGGCCGTGGCCGAAGGCGATACCATTATAGCGCGCCTCAACGAGCTACAGCCGCAGTTCGACCTCGTGGTGGCTACCCAGGACTGGCACCCGGCCGGACACAGCAGCTTTGCCAGTGCCCACCCCGGCCACGCCGCCTTCACCGAAATTGAGTGGCAGGGGCAGCCCCAGATGCTCTGGCCCGACCACTGCGTGCAAGGCACCCCCGGTGCCGCCCTGCACCCGGCCCTGGATTTGCGCCGCGTGGAAGCCATTTTTCGCAAAGGCACCGACCCCGCCATCGACTCGTACAGCGCCTTTTTCGACAATGGCCACCGCAAAGACACCGGCTTGGCTGCCTACCTGCGCGGCCGGGGCATCACGGCCGTAACCGTGGCCGGCCTGGCCGCCGACTACTGCGTGTACTTCAGCGCCAAAGATGCCCTGGGCGCCGGCTTCCAGGCTACCATCCTTGCCGATGCCACCCGCGCCATCTCACCCGAAGGCTGGGCCAGGGCGCAGGCCGACCTGCAACAGCACGGCGGACGCATCGGCTAATAAAAGAGTAGAAAAGGAACATTCTGTCTCGGCAAGTTCGACAACTGCCGTTACGCCCTGGCCCGTGCCGACTATTCGCTGGCCTCTGGCCTGCAACGCGGAGGGCGACACCTGAACGACTTGTTCTAACGGGCAGGCCAGCGGCCTGCAACAGGTTGGCACGGGCCAGAGGCCCGCGCCAGGGCGTAACGAAAGTTCGACAGGACGTTCTTTTGTATCCACTTGCTTTCCCGCACCTTTATGAACCCTTCTAAAGACCTGACTTTCGGCGGCTTTATTTTCTTACTGCTGTTCCTGGCTGTTGCCGTGCTGGTGGTATATTTTGGGCTGCACTGGCTGCACGTACCGGTGGGCAGCCTCATCGACTGGCTGGTGGGCGTGGCTATCTTGGCCTGGTTTGCCATCGTGACTACGCTGCCCTGGGATGCCCATTTTGCCGCCCTGCGCGTGGTGGAAGAGGCGCAGGAGTCGCGGACGAAGGGCATGGAAGTGAACGAGGAGCACGTGGCCTTTGCCCGGCGCATTGCCACGCGGTTTCGGGCGGTAGCCATTGGGCTGCATTTGCTCACGGCGGCAGTACTGTTTGGACTGGCCTATTTTCACGTTATCGCGGTGGGCTACCCGGCGGCCATTGCGGCGCTGGCGCTCACCTTCGCCCGCCCCGCCGAGCGCGCCTACGAGCACCTGAGCGAGCGCCTGCGATTGATGCAGCACCAAGTAAAATACCCCCGCGAAGACGTACTGGAGCTGCGCACCCGCGTGGCCGAAATGGAATCGAAGCTCGAAACCATTACCCATTCGCTCGATGCCGACGAAGAAGGCTCCTGGGCCTACCTACTCGCCCAAACCCAGGCCAATAACACCCGCCTCCTCGACCGCCTCGACGCCAATCTGGAAGAGCTAACCCGCACCAACGCCCGCGAACACGAAGCCCTGGCCCGCCAAACCGCCCAGGAAATTGCCAAGCTCTCCGAAGATGCCCGCTTCCTCAATCAGGTACGCGAGCTAATCAGGTTCGTGAAAACAGCGTAGGAAGCAGGAAAACCTGCTCAGCAGTTGCTGTTACGCCGGTTTCCCTAATTCCTGATTTCCATACTGCCACGGATTCTGGCCGGTTTCGCGCACGAACAGCGCCAACTGTTGTTGGATGCGCGTCAGGGCACTGGCCGCCAGTTGGGCGAAATGGTCGCGGTCGGTGTAATACACTACGGCGGGCCGGTCGTCATCATCGGAGCCGTCGGCCAGGTAGAGCTTATTGGCTACGGCGTACGCTTCGAACTGCCAGCCCTGGTCTGCCTCGTCGTAAAGCGTGTCGGTAGTTTTGTCGGACTGCATGGCGCGTAGGAACCCAGCAGCTCGCGGGTACGTGTCGGGCCACGGAAACGAGACGAGGGTGCGGCTTTTGCTGCGCAGTACCGGTTGCAGGCCGAAGTACGCATTCAGGTGCCGCAGGTCTTGGCGGTGCTGCCTGGCGGCTTGCAGCACGCTGGTGTAGTAGCGTAGCAGTTCTTTTTCGCGGCGCTCCACGTCCAGGCTCAGCACCTGCCATTTCTGCACGAAGGGCGGCAGGTAGAGGTCCACGCTCTGCTCGCGCATATCGTTGGGGCGGGCTTTGTTGAACGAGCCGTAAAAGAGGCGGGGCTGCACGCTGTAGGCTACGTCGGGCGCGAGGTCGGGCAGGTACTTGGCTTTGGCCAGATGCTGGGCAAGGCTAAACATAACGGCTGATTAAGGATTATTTCCTGGGTATAGCTACCAACTTCTGCTATAATTACGTTGGCAGCCTTTCATCGCACAACTCACGGTAACTACCTAAGCTTGAAGCTGCTTGCGAATAATCAGCTGGCTTTGTCCGTTGCTCAATGAGGCCCACAAAGGTCTTATGGCAGCCGCTAAAAGTCTAGGGCAAGCTTCAGTTTGCCGATGAACCAGTTACTCCCGACCCATACCACCAGCTTACTCACTTTGCTATGCCCATCCGGGCAGCTATCGTATACCCGGCAAGCTAAAGCTTACTCACCTATGCTCATCACTCGCCCCGCTACCCCTACCGACGTGCCCGGCCTGACGGTACTTATCAACCGGGCCTACCGGGGCCGGGCGGCGCGGGGCGGCTGGACTACCGAGGCGCACTTGTTCCACGGCCCGCGCATCACCGAAGACGCCCTGCGGGAGCTGTTTCGGGCACCCTACACCCGCCTTTGGTGCTGCCACGAGCCCGCCCAGGGCCTCGTGGGCTGCATCTGCCTTACCCGCCCACCCGGCGATACGCTTACCATCAGCTTGCTGGCAGTAGCCCCCGAAGCCCAGGCCCACGGCGTGGGCCGCCAATTGCTGCTGCACGCCGAGCAGCAGGCGCAGCACCTGCGCTGCTCCCACCTGGAAATGAGTGTGTTGGTCGAGCGCCCCGACCTGCTGGCCTGGTATGCTCGCCGGGGCTACTCCCCCACCGGCGCGGCCGAGCCGTTTGGCACGAACAGCCAATTTGGGCATCCTCGCCAATTATTGTATTTATTGACGCTCGAAAAAGTTGTGTCGCCCGCTTAATTCTCGTAATTTGCACCAGTATACCCGCACTTATCCCTTTATGAAAACTACGTATATCCTCTTCTTGTGCGTTCTAAGTGCTTTGGTGGGCTGCCAGTCGCCTCCTACTATCAACTCTACGGGCCTGCCTTCTTCCGCTATCAGCACCCCCGCGCCTAGCGAAGCGGCGGCCAAAGCAGCCGTGGCCCGCTACGTGATTGGCTTGCCTACGGCCCACCTCTACGAGCTTGACCATGCCCGCGCCGTAGAAGTCGATACCTACTGGCAAGTGCTGGTGCCGCGCACCGATTGGGTCAACCGCATGCCCAACTGCGCCGCCTTCAACGTAGATAAGTCCACGGGTTCGGTGCGGGTGCTGGCTGCGAAATAAGCGGCCCTACTTACCAAAAAAAGGCGTACCGGAAGTGCTACCGGTACGCCTTTTTCAATTTATATAGTCGGGATAAGCTAGTCGCCCTTCTTGCCAGGTCCTTTGCCGCCGCCCGTCGACATGGGGCGGTTGCCCTGCGGATTATTACGAATGTTATTTACGCCGTGCCCGGCGCTATTGCCGTCGGTGGTGTTGCCGTGGGCCGATACATCGGTCGTGTTCGGGCTTTGCACCTGGGTGCTTTTGCGCTTCGTATTAGCAGCAGGGTTCACCGACGTTTTATCGTTGGTGAGGTCAGATTCTTTCTTGGCGAGCGACATGGCAAAAAGCGGTTAAGTGGGAGGATGCTTGCTTTTACCCACTCCGCCTGCGCAGGGTTGCCGGGTAGGATGAAAGAGTGGGATAAAGGATGGGCAACTACCTCTTGCTTATCCTTTATCCCTACTCTTTTATCCAGCCTACGCTGCCACCACGCTGGCGGGTTGCACACGCACCAGGTCCTCGAACTGGGCTTCGCGGGCTTCGATTTCCTCCTGGGTGAGGTTGAGCAGGCGCTCGGTGCCGAATTTCTCGACGCAGAACGAGGCCATGGCCGAGCCGTGAATGACGGCCCGCTTGAGGTTCTCGAATGAGCAGTTGTCGGTGGCCGCAATGTGGCCGATGAAACCGCCCGCGAAGGTGTCGCCCGCGCCGGTAGGGTCAAATACTTCTTCCAGCGGCAGGGCCGGGGCGTAGAACACCTTGTTTTTGTGGAAGAGCATGGCACCGTGCTCGCCCTTCTTGATAATGAGGAACTTCGGCCCCAGGGTCAGAATTTTGCGGGCGGCTTTCACCAGCGAGTACTCACCCGACAGTTGCCGGGCTTCCTCGTCGTTGATGCTGAGCACGTCAATCATCTCAATGGTGGCCAGCAGCTCGTCGGGAGCCACGTCCATCCAGAAGTTCATGGTATCGAGCACGATGAGCTTGGGGCGGTTGACGAGGCGCTGCACTACGAGGCGCTGCACCTGCGGGGCCAGGTTGCCGAGCATCAGGTACTTGCAGTTCTGGTAAGCATCGGGGATGATGGGGTCAAACGAGCCGAGCACGTTTAGCTCCGTCACCAGGGTTTCGCGCGAGTTGAGGTCTTTGCTATACTTACCCGACCAGAAAAACGACTTTTCTTCCTGCTTGATTTGCAGGCCCGTCACGTCTACGCCGTGCTCTTCGAGGGTCATAATGTCGGTTTGGGGAAAGTCGCCCCCTACCACAGCCACCAAATTTACTGGCTTAGTAGAATAAGAAGCCGACAGACTGATGTAAGTAGCGGCGCCACCGATGATTTTATCGGTTTTGCCGAAAGGGGTTTCTATGGCGTCGAACGCTACGGAACCGATAACAAGAAGACTCATTTTTGCGGAATGGATGGGGGTGAAGAAAGCAGGAACGGGGCTGCAACGATGCAAGTAACAAAAAAAGTCCCCGGATTCGCATCCGGGGACTTTACAAGCGGGTAAATAATGGGGCTCGAACCCACGACCTTCGGAATCACAATCCGACGCTCTAACCGGCTGAGCTATATCTACCGTGTGTGGTTTGGAGGTGCAAAGATACGATGCAAGCTGAAATTTGCAAGCGAAATCGACCGTCATTGCGAGCAAAGCGAAGCAATCGCACCCGAACGACAGCGGTAGAAGGAGGCGGCGCGAACGATAATGTTCGGGTGCGATTGCTTCGCGCTGCTCGCAATGACAGCCCACAGAGTCCACGGTACTTAGCAAACCAGCCCGACCTTTGCCGGATGGATACCCCCGCCCCCGCCACCTTCGCCGATTTCAAACTCAACAAGCAGTTGCTCACGGCCGTGGCCGAAGCCGGCTTCACCGAGCCCACGCCCGTGCAGGTGCAGACGATTCCGCTGCTGCTGGCGGGGCACGACCTACTGGGCATTGCCCAAACCGGCACCGGCAAAACCGCCGCTTTTGGCCTGCCGCTGCTCATGAAAATAAAGTACGCGCAGGGTGAGCACCCCCGCGCCCTGGTGCTGGCCCCCACCCGCGAACTGGCCATTCAGCTCGAAGCGCACCTCAAAAAGCTGGCCGTGTACACCGACGTGCGCATTTATGCCATCTACGGTGGGCTAGGGCCGAAAACGCAGATTGAGACGATAAAAGCGGGCCTCGACATCCTCATTGCCACGCCCGGCCGCCTGATGGAAATTTACCTCAAAGGCGACCTCGTGCTCAAAAACCTCACGACGCTGGTGCTCGATGAGGCCGACAAAATGATGGATATGGGCTTTATGCCCCAGATTCGGCGCATCCTGGAAGTGATTCCGCGCAAGCGCCAGAACGTGCTGTTCTCGGCCACCATGCCCGAGCGCGTGACGGTGCTCAGCGAGGAGTTTCTGGAGTTTCCGGTGCGGGTGGAGGTGACGCCCCCCGCCCAGCCCGCCCAAACTGTGACGCAGAGCCTCTACGAAGTGCCCAACCTGGCCACCAAAATAAACTTGCTCGACTACTTACTGCACCGCGACGCCGACGAGTTTAAGCGCGTGCTGGTGTTTGCCCGCACCAAGGAAAACGCCGACCAGGTGGCGGCCTTTCTCACGCGCAAAGCGCCCGTGGGTGAGGTACGCGTTATCCACGGCAACAAGGGCCAGAACGCCCGCCTCAACAGCATGGACGCCTTCAAGGAGGGCAACGTGCGCTACCTGGTAGCTACCGACGTGGCCGCCAGGGGCATCGACGTGCCGCAGGTAAGCCACGTTATCAACTTCGACGTGCCGCTCATCTACGACGACTACGTGCACCGCATCGGGCGCACGGGCCGGGCGCGGCACACGGGCGCGGCTATCACCTTCGCCAACCCGGCCGAGCGCCAGCACATCGAGCGCATCCAAGAGCTAATCAAGCAGGAAATTCCGCTGCTACCCATCCCCGCCGAGGTCGAAATCACCGACACGCCTTTCATCGAGGGCCAGACCCACGCCCGCGTGCTCGACGAGCAGCGCCGCCGCGCCGACCCGGAGTTCAAAGGCTCCTTCCACGAGAAAAAGGAGTGGATAAAGCCGGGCGAAACCATCGACAAGCGCACCGGCAAAGTATTCGAAGAAGGCAAGCACTTTAAGAAGAGCCAGAAGGGCAGCAAGAAAAACCCCGGCAAAAAGGGCAAGTCGGCCCCGGCGAGCAAGGCGCTGCGGAGAAGGGGGCAGTAGAGTAGTGCGCCTATTTTATGTACCAACACCCCGCCGATTTTTGAAATCTGCGGGGCGTTGGCATAAATAAGCCGGATTAAGCGTCGCGGGACCGCTAAGCTATGTAATTATAATATGACCTCAACCAACTTCAAGCCTATTTAGTTAGCATCTTTAGAACTATAAAATTCCGACAGCTATAAAATTTCACATCTGGAATAGCTGGTAACGACCTAAAAATTCCATTGGCAGTGCTCATAGGGCCATTATCCATCACAAACTCTCTGACAGTTATTCTGTCATCCACCTGGCAATAATAACCTCTAAACCAATGCAGTCTATTATTCAACGTCTGCGATTTTATTCCTTGTTCAAAGGAACTGAAAAATTCTGCTGGTGGCGTTATTTCATCTTGCCTTTTTGTGAGAATTTTTGGAATCAAATTACCCATATAAACTTCCCAAATTTTTCCATCAAGCTCCCATTCCTCAACTGTTACTTGATGATAAACGTGAGGGTCGGGGCAGCCTAATGCAGCAAGTATCGGATGCAAACTACTTGCTGCGAAATTTTGCAAATTTTTGCTTAATGCCTCTTTTAACGTTTCGCCATAGTCGCCAAAACATTCGATTATTTCCTCGTCTTTGCCAGTCACAACAGTAACGTCAAGCCTAGAGCTGATAGCATCATTAATTTGCTGGTAAGTTGCTCTTGCCTTAAATTTTATGTTTCCTGGCAAATCAGAATTAACAAACTCACCATCTAGCTTAACTCTAACGCCATGATGTTGGAGTAAGCCAGCAATCTGCGGATTCAAATCTCTGTCTGACATGGGTCGCTTCTTTAGGTGAGCTAGTTTAATATTTAGGACAACCTCATACGCTGCTTCGCGCAATCCTACGGCAAGCTACCAAATGCCTAGCAGACGGCCATAACAATCTGTTTCAGAATCTATAATGCATCAGTTAAGTAGAACCTCCTCTGCTAAGTAGAACCTCCTCTGCTGCCGTACTACCCGCTCACCCCACCTAGCCCCTTCAATGGACCAGGTAGCCGCCGGCGTACACCAACTGCGCATTAGGCGCTTTACTAACACTTATCGAGGCAGCACGCACTTCTTCAACCCCTCGGCCGCCACCAACTGCCCATTCTCACTCGCCTTACCGTTTATTACGCAGTCGTCGGAAAGCCGGCAATCGGAGCTGCCGAGGTAGCCAAACATGCCGTAGTGCAAGTAGGCATAATGGTGGTAGCCCGCGAGCTTGAAATAGCGCTTGTTGCGGGTTTCTACCACAATGGTATCGCTTTTTAAAAACCGGACAAACGGAATCGGCATCCTTTGGTACGCATACTCGTTCTCGTTGTAGGGGCGGCTAACGAGCGTATCCTGCACGATTTTGTGGCCCGCCAGCCGGTAAAAATGCAGCTCCTTGATATCGGCGCGGGCAAAACCTACCAGCTTCACGGTGGGCTGCTCCGTCACGTAGCGGGTACTGTCGCAACGCGCCGTTTCGGTGATAGCGTCTTTCGCTGCCCGGCGGATGTTTAGCTCGCCGGAGATGTAAAACCAGCCCACCAGGGCTAGGGCCAGGGCTGCCAGCGATGCCCCAGTTATAAGCAATATTTTTAGTAGTAGTCTCATAAGGCAGGTGACAGCCAACGAAAGCGCGCAAGCTACCGCCTAGCCTTCGCATGACTACCAAGAGTTACGCCCGCACAGTACCAGCCTCGCAAACAACGTCCCCCACCCCACCGTACTACCCGCTCACCCCAACCAACTCCCCTAATGGACCAGGTAGCCGCCGGCGTACACCAACTGCGCATTCAGCGCTTCGTCAACGTTTATTTCATCGAAACCGGCACCCCCGGCGAGTGGGTGCTGGTGGATACCGGCCTGGCAGGCTCGGAGAAAACCATTCGGAAAGCCGCCGAAGAACTGTTTGGCCCCGGTGCCAAGCCACAGGTAATCCTGCTCACCCACGGGCACCTCGACCATATGGGCACAGCCCTGGAACTGGCGCAGGGCTGGGGCGTGCCCGTGGTGGCGCACCCGCTGGAGCTGCCCTACGTGACGCAAAAGGCCCTCTACCCACCCAGCGACCCCACCGTGGGCGGCTCCCTGGCGTTTGCCAGCCGGTTCTTTCCCACGCAATTGCCCGACCTCAGCGACGTGGTGCAGGCGCTGCCACTTGAGGATGAGCACCCGCCGCACCTGGCGCAGTGGCGCTGGCTGCACGTACCCGGCCATGCCCCCGGCCAGATTGCCCTGTTTCGGCTGGCCGACCGCACCCTTATCGGGGCCGATGCTTTTGCCACCACCCACCACGATTCTATTCCGGCCGTGCTGCTGGGGCGGCCCAAAATCAGCCGGGCCGGCACGCCGTTCAACTACGACTGGGACGCCTCACGCCAGTCGGTGCAAACCCTGGCCGACCTGGAGCCAGCCGCCATTGGCTGCGGGCACGGCCCCGTAATCACGGGGCCGGCTGCGGCAGCCGGCCTGCGCCAGCTGGCCGATAATTACCCGCTGCCCACCCAGGGCCGCTACCTGCATGAGCCCGCCATTACCGATGCCAGCGGTGTGGAGCACCTGCCCCCGCCCGTGCCCGACCACCTGCCGAAACAGGCGGCCGTGCTCGGCGCGGGGCTGCTGGTAGTGGTGGGGGCTTGGCTGCTGGCAAGCGGGCGCCGCAAGCGGAAATGAGGTAGTGCGATTCATAAAAAGGCCACCACAGCACGACTTTTGCAGTCGCGTGGCGGTGGCCTTTTTGGGCTGCCCGTCTGCTTATGCTGCTCCGCTTGTTTTCCGTGTTTTTGTTGTTGCCCCCGCTGCCGGGGCCACCAGCGACCTTTTATACCACGTATTCCTACACGGCCTATACCGTGTACGACTACACCACCGATGAGCCGCCGACTAAAGTGCCCGGCGTGGGCGGCACCCTGACGCTGCGTGCCGACAGCACCTACGACAAGCGCCTGAGCTTGCTGATTGGCGACAGTGGCCCGCGCTATTTCAGCCAGCAAGGGCGATTTACGACCCAAGGCGACAGCATTTTTTTCCGCTTCACCGACCAGAACGGCACCGATGTGCAGCGCGGCACCTTTCACTACGAGGCGGCTACGCGGCGGCTCAGCATTACCATTGCCGGCTATCCGGCGGGCAACAAGGGCGAGTATGAGTTGGCAGCCCTGGCGCCGCCCGCCCGCCCCCGCAAAAAGCACCGGTAAGCGCTGACTTACTGCACCAGGGTGGCGCTGCCGTAGTCAGCGAATCTTACGACCTACCTAGTGACTGCTGTTACGCACTGGCGCGGGCCTCTGGCCCGTGCCTAGCTGCAGGCCTTTGGCCTGCACGGGGAGGGCGACACCCGAACGACTTGTTCTAATGGGCGGGCCAGAGGCCCGCAGCAGCTGGGCACGGGCCAGAAGCCCACGACAGTGCGTAACGTAAGTTAGTGAATAATGACTAATAAATCGCCGGAAACCCAGCCGGTTATTTTCGCTGGTAGGCCACGTTGCTGAAGTAGAACCGCATGACTTGCCCGGTTTTGTCGTCTTTCTCAATTGGGTAGGCCACGCCGCGCGTGATGTGGCCGGTGTTATCGGTGAGGGTCAGCACCCAGTTGCTGAGGCTCCAGCGGCCAGCGCTGTCGCCGGAGTTGCCCACCGTAACAGTGCTGCCGGCCGAGGTGGCGCTGATGTTGCCCGCAAAGCCGCCCGTGTAAGTGCCGTTGGCTTGCAGCACCAATCCACTCACCATGACGGCCCCGGACGCGGAGTTGCCGTCCTCAAACCTGCCCACCAGTTGTGCGGGGCTGGTGAAAGGCCCCATACCTACGAAGGTGCCCATGTCCCAGGTGAAGGTGTTGGCGCTGGACGATGCCATTTTCAGGGCCTCGGTGCGCCCATCGGCCCACCGGATGCTGCCCGCCTGGTACACGCCCCGGTCGCCGGGGGCCAGGGCGGCGTAGCTGGCCGCGTTGAGGCCCTGCGGATTGCGAAACACCTGCCCGTTGGGAGCGAAGTACCAGGTAGCTTTTTCCAGCGAGTGCCAGGCCGGGATGGGGCGCGTCATAAAAAACAGTCCTAGTGGCTTGCCACCGGCCACCCGGCCAGCCACCGGCTGCACCAACGGCCCGGCCGAAGCCGGCAGTGAGCGCGCAGCCTGGGCTGGGCGGGCCACGGCGGCCGGAGCCGCTACGGCCAGGGCCGGGCGGGCGGCGGTGGGCTGGGTAGCTGGTTGCGCACCCTTCGCTTGTTGCAGGTACTGGTCGGCTAGGCGCTCGTTTAGCTCCGCTAGCTTGGCCAGGGCTTTTTGCTTGCCATCTAAGTCATCGGTTTTGCCAAATGCCTGGTTGGCCTGATCGTAGGCGTTGATGGCAGCCGGGAGGTTGCCGGCTTTCTCCAGAGCTGCCGCTTTTTGCAGCAAGGCAGCACCGCTTTGGGCCTGGGCGTGGCCGGAAGTGGCGGCCAGCAGCGTACCTAAGTAAGTCGTAGGAATAGCTTTTACATTTGCTGGATGCGCTTTATTACTCTTAGTCCCGCAGACGAAATCCGGCTGACGCAGCTGTATGCGACCAGCTCCAATAAGGTGGTCCGTCGGCGTAGCCAGTGCCTACTGCTTTCGCACAAAGGACATACTATCAGTCAAGTAACTGCCATTTTTTCGGTCTGCCGCATCACCATTTATCAGTGGTTTGACCGCTGGCAAGACGTTGCTCTCTCGGGCCTGAGCCACACCCCTGGGCAAGGGCGCAAGTCCAAACTGGCCGCTCTCGCCCAACCTGTAGTCGAAAAATTGGTCGAACAGCACCCGCAGAATCTGAACGCGGTAGTCAGCGACCTCGCCACCCAACATGCCGTCGCGTGTTCGAAAGATACGCTGCGACGGCGCTTAAAAAAGGTGGCGGTGGCGGTTTAAACGCGTACGCAACTCGCTCAAAGCCAAACGTGAACCCCAGGCCTTTGCCCTGGCCACCACCCAGTTAGCCCAGTTGCGTGGCCTGGCCGAAGCCACCTATCTCGACCTCTACTACTACGATGAGTCCCGCTTTTCGCTCATCTCCAACGTGCCCCGCGCCTGGCAAGTCCCCCACGCGCCGATTGCCTTGCCCGCCACGCGTGGGCCAGGGCTCAACGTGGCGGGATTTCTGCGCCACGATGGCACCGACTTAGTCGCCTACTCGACTCAACAGAGCATTAAACCAGCTGATATTGTTCTCTTTTTCAACGACTTCTGCCATCAGCTCACCCAGCCTGCTGTCGTGGTACTTGATAAGGCCTCCTGCCACCGCTCGGCCGAAGTCAAGGCCCATCTGGCCGAGTGGGAAGAACAAGGCCTGCGCTTGTTTTTTCTGCCGCCCTACAGTCCCGAACTTAATCGCATCGAAGTCCTGTGGCGCTGTTGCAAACATCAAGGGCTCAGTTTTGCAGCCTACACTGGTTTCGACCGATTGCAAGACGAACTCCGGAAAACCCTGAATAGAGTCGGAAATGAATGTAAAATCAAATTCACCTGACTACTTAGTAGGGCAAGCAAGAAAAACTTTTCCATTAGGGGAAGGAAGTAAGAAAGTTTCAGGTACTCGGTGCCGGCCAGAGCCTCGGCTTTTTGGCAGCGGCAGCTTCGCTTGCGCCGGCTCTGGCTGGGGCAGCTAGTTGGCCGAGTCGGTGCTGTTGGTGCCGATGGTGTTGCGCTTGAGGCGAATGAGGTAGGTTTTGCCTTCGCGGGATACTTCAAACCCCTGGGTGCCACCCCAGTTGGGGCTGGCAAACGGGCCACTCTGCTACTACACCCGCACCCGGGCTTTGTCGAAGGCATATTTCCTATTGCCGATGCCGCGGCCGCCGGGCGCAAACCCGTGGTAGTCGCCGCCGGGGCGCAGCTCGAAATACCCCAGGTACATGCCCGCCGTGCCTGCCGCGCCATAGGCATACAGCAGGTACTTGCCCAGGCGCGGGCCAGCCGTTGCGCGGGTCTGCATAGCCTGGGCGGTGTTGCGGGGCCGGATATTGTAGGAAGCAACCCACTCCTTCTCGTTGTCTTTGGCGGTGGGCGCGGCGTAGTGCAGGCAGTAGTAGTTTCTGCTAGGGCTTACTTCCAGCACAGTGGCCGGGCGGTAGCTGCCAATGCCGGCTTTTACCTGGGTGCCCACCTGCCAATCGGTCGTCCGGGTCTGAGCCGTTGCCTCGGTTGACGTTGCCAAACAAAAAGCTAGCAAGGCCCGGCAGCGGGTGAGTAAGCGCAGGGCGGATAGGGCTTTCAAAGCGAAAAAAAGGAATATGTTCGCACGGGGGTGTGCAGCAGGCAGGCGCACAGCAGTGGATGAACTAGTGCGGTACTCACGGCCCGGCAAGCCAGCGGCGACGCGGATGGGGCAGACTGGTTTTCTGCGGCTACTGCCTCACGCTCACTGCCCCGATAGCGGCCGGGCTTTCCGGGGTTGCTCCGTAGGGGTTACCTTTCAAGTGGATAGTCAGCCGGTGCAAGGTGTCGGCGGAGTTGATTGTCAGATAGCCATTCTGCTCCCAGTCCGGCCCCGTGAGCGGCCCGCTTTGCCACTGCACAAACGGCCCGTTCAGGGTGTCGAGGGTATAGGTGCCCCGACCCAGGGCGCGGCTGTTGCCGCCTGCCAGCTCATAGTGGCCGCCCGGCTGCAAGTCCAGGTAAGTGGGCAGCGAACGCGGCAACGGGCCGCCGTCGCGGGTTTGCAACTGGTAGCGACCCACCAGGTAACGGTGGGTAGCCGCGTTGACTTCCGACCGGGCGACGTCCTGCTCGACCAGGTCCCGCTCGTTGGCGCCAGGAGCCAGTGGCCGATGTATCCCGCCGTTATAAAACAACATAATAACCACAAATACGAACCCCAGCACCGGCAGCAGCACTACCGCCAACCCCACGTACTTGAGCACCCGCCAGGCTTTCTGCCGGGCGGTCGGTTGGTCGTTATTGCCGCTCATAGGCCATGCCGTTGAAGTTGAAGTGGGTCACCTTGTCCTTGCCGCTGCCCACCGGGTAGGCGATGCCGCGCACGGTATGGCCCTGCGCGTCGGTGAGCGTGAGGTACCAGCCATCGAGCGTGTACTTGCCGGCCTGCTGCGAGGTGCCCCCGGTTTCGGCCATACTGTTTTCGGTAGCAGTGGTGACCGTGGCCACGCCGCTGCCAGTGTAAGTGCCATCGGCGTTGAAGGTGAGCGTTTTAGATACCGTAGACTGGCCCATTACCGTAGCGATGGTGGAGGTGCCGCCCTCGAAAGTGCCCACCAGCTGGTCGGCGCTCTGGAAGGGGCCTACCGCCGAAAAAATAGCCCCGCCGCTCCAGCTAAAGCCGCCGCCCAGCGTGTTCATCGCGTCGCTCTCCGGCTTAGGGTAGCCATTCCAGGCAATGCTCAGGGTTTTGCCAGCCACCGAGTAGCGGCCCTTGCTTTTAGCGGGGGTAGCGGCCAGCTCGGCGGCGCTCAGGCCCACCGGGTCTTCGTAGGCCGTGCCATCGGGGCCGAAATAGTAAGTCATGGTGCGGAAGTTGCCCAGGATGCTCTTCGTTACGAAAAACAGGCCCACCGGCTTGCTCCCCTCGAAGTGGCCAGCCACTGGCGCGGGGCCAGCCGCTACCGGGCGGGCCGGCGCGGCGGCCACGGCGGGCGCCGGGGCGGCCAGGGCCCGCGCCGGGGCGGCGGCTGGCCGCGCCGGGGCCATAGCCACTGGGCGGGCGGCTGGGGCGGCCGGGCCAGGGGCCGCCGCCCCGCTGCCAGTAGCGGCCTTGCCGGCCAGGGCGGCCTTCATGCCATCCGAGTCGTCGACGATGGTGTAGGCTTCATAGGCTTGCTGGTAGGCGGCAGCCGCGCCGGCTTTGTCGCCGGCCGCTTGCAGCTTTTTAGCTTTTTGCATAACTACCGCGCCGGCCGGGCCGCTGTAAGCCAGCTGGGCGTGGGCAGCCGGGCCAAGCAGCAGTAGCAGGGCACCAAAGCCAGGAATGAAGGAGTTTTTCATGAGCATAGGGAGTGAGGCCAGCGGCCGCCGAGAGGCGGCGCTACTGGCTGGTATTGCGGTAGCTGGTGCCGTTGAAGCGGAAATACAGCACCTTGCCCGTTTTGTCGTCGGTGCTGGTGGGGAAGGCTACGCTGCGCACGGTGCCTTTTTCGTCGGTGAGGGTCAAAAACCAGCCATCGAGCGTCCAGTGGCCGGCCTGGTTGGAGGCCGCCGCGGCATCGGTGACGGTGCCGGGGGCATCGCTGTCGGTGCCCCGGCGGCTGTCGAGGTGGGCGGCGGCGTAGTTGTCGCGGGTGAAGGTGCCGTCGGGCTGGAAGGCGAGGGTGCGGTAAAGCGTGGTGGTATTGGCATCGACGGCGATGGCGTCGTTGTGCCCCTCGAAGGTGCCGGTGAGCTGCTTGGCGTCGGCAAAGGGGCCAACGCCGACAAAGGAGCCATCCCATTCAAAGCCCGTGGGGTCGAATTGATAGTGCTGGGTTTGGACATCGCGGCCGTCCCATTTCACGGTCATCTGGTCGCCGTTTAACTCGAATGCGCCGCGCCATTGGGCATCCACGGCGGCGAGGCCCGCCGCCGTAAAATCGGTGGGGCTGCGGTACACGCGCCCGTCGGGCGTGAAGTAGTACACGTCCTGCCGGTTGAACGTGTCCATGAAGAAAAACAAGCCCTCTGGCTTGCCAGCGGCCA
Source organism: Janthinobacterium lividum (assembly GCA_050954465.1). Lineage (GTDB taxonomy): Bacteria > Bacteroidota > Bacteroidia > Cytophagales > Hymenobacteraceae > Hymenobacter. The sequence goes on along the minus strand of JBPBPU010000141.1, from coordinate 29,328 downwards.
GGCGGCCAGGCAACGGGGCGCCATCTTTGGGGCTGCCCGACGAAGAACAGGCCAGCAGCCCGAGTAGCAGGGCGAAGCAGCCCAGCGCCCGCCAACGCAGCCTAGTGGTTGTCATATTCTAGTGCAGTAAGTAGGTGGCAGCTGCCCGGCGCTTCACTCCGCGCCCAGGCGCTTATAGGCGATGTTTTGGTAATAGAACCGCACGACCTGACCGGTTTTCTCGTCGGTTTCAATCGGAAACGCTACGCCCTGCGCTTTTTGGCCCTGGGCATCGGTGAGGGTGAGCGTCCAGCCGGCGAGCTGGTAGTGGCCGGCCCCGGCATCGGAGTTGCCCACGTGGGCTGTGCTTTGGTCGGAGCTGACCGAGCTGCTCACGGCGCCTTCCTGGGTGAAGGTGCCATCGTGCTTGAAGGTGAGCGCGTTGGAGGCACTGGTGCTGCCCCCGCCGAAGCTCACCGAATTGCCCCCCTCGAAGGCACCGAGCAAGTCGGTGGGCTTGGCAAAGGGCTTGACGCCGGTGAAAATGCCAGTTTCGTAGTTGAAGCCGCCGGGGTTGTCGCCTTCCACGTCGCTGGAGCTGCCGTTGCCATCGGCCAGCTTGATGGTCAGCTTCTTGCCATCTACGGCGTAGGTGCCACGCTGGCCGGGCGGCAGCGCCGACAAGTTGGCTGCGGCCAGGCCGGTGGGGTTCTGGTACACTTGCCCGTCGGGGGCGAAGTAGTAGGCCGACTTTTCGAGCGAGTGGGTGCCGACGTAGTAGCGCGTCATAAAAAACATTCCTTCCGGCTTGCCTCCGCCCGCTACGCCGCCTGCCGAGGCGCCCCCGCCGGAGCAACTGCTCAGGGCCAGGCCAGCCCCCAGCAGCAGGGGCACCAGCCCGTAGCGGCGGTGAATAGCTTGCTTGCTCATAGTAAGCGGTTTACCGGTGAGTTACTATTTGATTACCAGGGCTCCCTTGCCGTTGGTGTTCACGCGCCGCTGGCCCACGGAAAGCGTGCCGTAGTTGCCGCCAAAAGAGAAGCCCGGCGTGTTGGCGCTAAGGCCCGTGAGGTTGCCCCCACCCGAGGCCACTAAATTGCCCCCACCCGATGCTACTAAATTGCCCCCGCCTGATGCCACCAGGTTGCCCCCGCCCGAGGCCACTAGGTTGCCGCCCTGGTCGAAGAGCGATACGGCAATTATTTGGCTACCCTGGGCCACAGCCAGCACGTTGTTGTTGCCCACCGGAGCGTAGCCGAAGCGCAGGCCGGTTTGCGTCACTTGCCGCACGTAGCCCACCAGTTCGTTGAGCGTGCCCCAGGTGCCGCCGTTGTAGAGGTTTTTGTTGCATTCGCAGGCATCGCCGGTGCCTACTGGCTTGCGGCCGGCTACCTGTTGGTAGGCTTGGTTGATAAAGGGGTCGCGGCACTGAGCACTAGCACTGAGCGTCAGGAACAGGAAAAAGGCGAGCAATAGGGGTTTAAGCATTTGCATAAAACGGAAGGTGAGAGAAGGGTAAGACAGCTACTTCCCTGCGCCACTATAGGCGCGGAGAAAAGTCTTCGAAAAGTACCTTTCCCGTTCCCCAGCCAGGAAAAAAGTAGCCTGAGCCGCCCAAAAAGTCGATGAAGCGGCTGCAGCGTAGACCAACGCCGCCCCAGCCGGGCCAGCCCCATGTTACTGGCCCGTATATTGGGGCCCTGCTTCGGCCCAGCCTGCTGGCGGTGGCCGGGGTTTTGCCTGGTAGCTGCTAGTCCCTCCTTCACCTATGCCCACCGACCTTCCTGCCACTCCCCTGCGCTGCGTCGTGCTCGACGACGACCCGCTCTGCCGGGCGCAGCTGGCCGGGTACGTGGGCCGGGTGCCCGCGCTAATGCTCAGCGGCACGTTCGCCGACGCTCTGGCGGCCTTCGTCTACCTCAGCCAGCACCCGGTAGAGCTGCTGCTCACCGATATCGAGTTGCCCGGCCTCAACGGCCTGGAGCTGGTGCGGGGCCTGCGCCAGCCGCCGCTCACCATCTTCCTGACTTCGCACGCCGAGTACGCGCTGCCCACCTACGACCTCGACGCGGTGGATTTTCTGGTGAAGCCCCTCACGTTTCCGCGCTTCCTGCGGGCCATCGACAAAGCCCAGCGGCTGCATCGGGGCCAGGCGGCGGCTCCAGTTGTGCCCGCCCCGGCTAGCTAATTTTTTATTCGCACCGAAGCCCAGTTTCTACGCCTGGCCTGCGCCGATGTGGCCTACGCCGAGGCCATGCGCGACTTCGTGAAAGTGCATCTGCTCAATGGCACCGTGCACATTACGTGGTCAGCCTCAAGCACTTCGAAGAGCAGGTGCCCCCGGCTGCTTCCTACGCACTCACCGCTCATTTCTAGTAAACACCGCCCACATCACCGCCGTCACCGCCGACGAGGTGCGCCTGGGTGCCACCCACGCCGTGCCCCTGGGCCAAAGCTTCCGCGAAGCCGTGCTGGCGCAAGTGGTGCAGCAGCATCTGGTGAGAAGGTGAGTTTTGAGGGCAGGCGGGTCGGATAAATTAGTTTACTAAAAGAACGTCATGCTGAACGCAGTGAAGCATCTTGGTCGCTTCAGCCGCGCCGTTCAATGAAGCGACCAAGATACTTCACTGCGTTCAGCATGACGTTCTTTTAGTAAACTAATTCCTCCGTCCCGCCTGCCCTCCTACCTTATAGTGCGCTACCACCCTACCGCCTCCCCGGCCGGCAGCACCAGGTAAAACGTAGCGCCTTGCCCTGGCCCGGCGCAGCTTACTTCCAGCTCGCCGCCATTGCGGCGGGCATAGTCCTGGCACAAGGCCAGGCCCAGGCCGGCACCGGGGGCGCGGCTGGGCGCGGTATCGGCCTGGGGCAGCAAGCCGGGCTGTAGCGGCTGGCGGGCAATGGCAGCCGGCAAGCCCCGGCCGGTATCGGCCACGGCCAGGTGCCAGGTGTCGGCCCGGCGCTCGGCCGATACGGTTATCTGGCCGCCGGCCGAGGTGAATTTTAGCGCGTTGCTGAGCAGGTTGCGCAGCACGAGGCGCACGGCGGCGGGGTCGGCCAGTACCCACTCGGTGCCGGCCAGGGTGTTGTGCAGGTGCAGGCCGGCGGCCTCGGCGGCCGGGCCCACCAGGTCGAAGGCGTCGGCCACGGCCAAGCTCAGGGCCTGCGGCACGGGGCGGGGCGGGCTGGCGGCCTGCATCTGCAGGGCGGCCCAGCTCAGCAGGTTTTCCAGCAGCAGCAGCGTCTGGTCGAGGGTGTGGGTGAGGTGGCCGGTGTACTCCTGGAGCTGCGCGGGTGGCAGGGGCGGGCCGGCTAGTAGCTCCACAAATACGTGCAGCGAGTGCAGCGGGCTGCGCAGGTCGTGGCCGATGATGGAGAACAGCCGGTCTTTGGTAGCGTTTAGCTCGGCCAGTTCGCTGCGCTGCTGCTCTACCAGGCGGTTGCGGCGGCGCAGCAGTACCACCAGCCGGCTTAGCCCCAGCCCGGCCAGTACCAGCGCCCCCAGGCCCAGCCCCAGGCCCCAGAGCTGCTGCTGCTGCTGCTGGCGCAGGCGCAGGCGCAGGGTTTGCAGCTCGTTGCGGTGGGCCAGGTCGCGGCTGTGGTCTTGTTCCTGGCGCAGCTGGTAGTCGCCTTGCAGGCGGCCTATCTCCTCGGCTTTGGCCTGGCTGAAAAGCGAGTCGTTGGCGGCTTGGGCCTGCTCGGTGTAGGCAAGCGCCGGCTAGTACTGGCCGCTGGCTTTGGCCAGGCGGGCCAGCAGGGCGGCGGCCAGGTGGGTGTCGGGCAGGTCGTGGATACTCTGGGCCAGGGCCAGGGCTTGTTGAGCACAGGTGGCTGCCTGGGTTGGCTGGCCGCTCTGGAAATACGCTTCGGCCAAGCCGTTGAGGGCCCCGGCGGTGCTATTGGCATCGTCGGCGGGGCGCAACAGGGCCAGGGCGCGGCGGTAGGCCCGGATGGCTTCGGGGCGACGGGCAGCGGCCAGCAGGAGGTCGGCGTACCCGCTCAACGCCTGGCCTACGTCGGCCGACTCGTGCAGCGCCTCAAAGCCTGCCAGGGCTTGCTGAAAGTACGTTTCGGCGTCGGGCCGGTGCAGGTGGGCGAGCGCAACGGCGATGTTCTGGTAGGCAATGGGCACCGCCCGGCGGTCGGGCAGCGCAGCGAGCCGAGGCAGCGCCTGCTGGTAGGTTTGCAGGGCCTGCGCGTATTCCTGTTGTTTTACGTACACGTTGCCCAGGTTGCCGAGCGAGTTCACTTCCGTTTGGGCATCGTGGTGGTGCCGGGCCAGTTGCACCGCCTCGAAGAGCACGGCCACCGCCCGGGGGTAGTCGCCCCGGTTGCTGTAGATGCTGCCCAGGCCATTAAGCGCCTGCCCCAAGTGGGGGTAGTCGTGGCGGGCGGCAAAAAACTGCCGCGCCGCCGCGCACGATTGCAGGGCGCAGGCGTAGTCGTCCTGGGCATTGCAAAGGCGGGCGCGGTTGAGTAGGGCCGACCCCAGCTTGCGCTGCTCACCCAGCTGCCGCCCCAGCGCCACCGCCGAATCCAGCTCGATGCGGGCCTGCGGAAAGTTGCCTTCGTTCTGGGAGTTTACCCCCAGGCTGCTTAGCGCCCGCACCTGCCCGGTGGCAAAATGCAACTGCTGGCTCAGGTGCTGCGCCCGGCGCAGCACTGCCCGCGCTTCGCCAAACTTCCCTAGTTGCGCCAGCGCAAAGCCCAGCTCATTGAGCGTCTGGGCCAGGCCAGTGTCGGCGGGCTGGGTGGCGGCCCGGCGCTGGAGGCTGTCCAGCTCGGTGGTGGGGCTGGTCTGGGGCGGCAGGGCGGCCGGAACCGGCAGCGCATTCAGCCAGAATAAGGCGGCGAGGACGAGCATGGGCGCAAGGTAAGTAACAGCGGCCTTGCGGGTTGCAGCCGGCTACGGTTGTACTATTGCTGTTATGCTTAAGAAACTTCTCGTGCTGCTTTTCGTGGCCAAAGCAGCCGTTTGCTCGGCGCAGAATTCGATTAACGACGTAATTCAAATTTCACCTACTCAGTCGGGTTTATGGCCTATACTTGATGTATATTTTTTTCCTGATTCATCAGTTGTAAAAAACAGTTGGAAATGGAAATTTCACGATGGCATTGTGCTTAAACCAACCGAATTTAAAAGCTTCCGTGCCTATGCAGTTGCCCGTTTGATGAGCAGACTAAAAAGCGAAGTGAAACATGCAGAGAAGGAGCATAAATTAGGTTATTACTTCGCTTTTACTATCGAATCTCCTAAATACTTTGGTTTGGAAGGCGGAGAGGGCGGTTCATCAGACCAGTACCTAAAGGAGCTGCAGGATTATGCTAAAAAGCATAATAGCTCTGGCACATACAATCAGGTCATTGCTAGCATTGCCTACCTGCGGTTCAGAATGACAAGAGACTCGTGGAAGCACCGCTGGGATTAGGCAAAAAGGCCGCGCTGCTTGACCTGCTGCGCCAAGTTCGGGAGTTACTTGGTTGAGTTAATTGGGTGCCGCGCCCGCCCGCCTTGCTAACTTGCGCCCACATTCAGCCCACCCCACCCGGGCTGCTACCTCCTACTAAACCAGCATATGGGACGCGCATTTGAATTTCGGAAAGGCCGCAAAATGAAGCGGTGGGACCGCATGTCGAAAGACTTTACTCGCATTGGCAAGGAAATCGTGATGGCCGTGAAAGAAGGCGGCCCCAACCCCGACTCCAACGCCCGCCTGCGCACGGCCATGCAGAATGGCAAGGGCGTGAACATGCCCAAAGACCGTGTGGAAGCCGCCATCAAGCGCGCCACCGGCAAAGACGAAAAAGACTACCAGGAAGTGGTATATGAGGGCTACGGCCCCCACGGCGTGGCCATTGTGGTGGAAACCGCCACCGACAACCCCACCCGCACCGTGAGCAACGTGCGCCTCTACTTCAACCGCAACAACGGGGCCCTGGGCACGGCCGGCTCCTCCGACTACACCTTCACCCGCAAGGGCGTGTTCAAGCTGGCCGCCGCCGGGCTCGACCGCGACGAGCTGGAGCTGGACTTGATTGACTCGGGCGCCGAGGACGTGTACGAAACCCAGGAAGAAGACGAGCACGGCCACGAGCACAGCTACATGGTGGTCGAAACCGCTTTCACCGACTTCGGCCAGATGCAGAAAGCCATCGAAACCAGGGGCCTGGCTGTGGTGAGCGCCACCTTGCAGCGGGTGCCCAACACCACCGTGAGCCTCACCGACGAGCAGGCCGAAGAGGTGGAAAAGCTGATTGAGAAGTTCGAGGAAGACGAGGACGTGCAGGCCGTGTACCACACGATGGGCTAAGCCCCCGACCGGATGCTAGCGCCTGGTTCTACCCTGCATGACACGCTGCACTTTGCCTGCCAGACCAACAACCTGGCGGCGATGCAGCGCCTACTGGCCCACGCTAAGCCGGCCGCGTTGAACAAGAAGCTGACGGCCTACGAGGCCGGACTCGACGGCACCCCGCTCCACATAGCCACTCGTAGCGGCCACCTGAAAGCCGTGAGGCTCCTGGTGGCCGCCGGGGCCAACCTCGATATTCGGGATGTGGGCTTGCAGTCGGCGCTACTTATAGCACTGGAGAAAAAGCACGAGGAAATTGCCCGGTTTCTACTAGCTGCGGGCGCGAATATTTTCCAAAAAGGCGCGGGAGGCCGCACAGCGCTGCACTACGCGGCCATTCGGTGCGGGCGCGAAATGCTAGAGCTGCTTCTGCAGCACGGCCTAGCGGTAAATGTGCTCGACGGGGTCAAAACCAGTGCCTTGGTGTATACTACCGGCCTGAGCGAATGCAACCTGGAGGGCGCAAAGGCCCTGCTGGACAACGGCATCGACGCAGCCTACCTAACTCCCGCCTTCAAAGAGGCTTGCTGGCGCAACAATACCGAGTTGGCCCAGCTTTTCATAGAAAACGGCGCCGATATAGCCAGCGAAACCACGCCGAAATCGGAGCTGCTTTTCTGGATTTGCGGCCTGGGCCACGCGGCTACCGTGCAGCTTCTGCTGAAGTATGGAGTTGATTTTACAACAAAAGCAAAATTCAGGGGCCGCATGAATTCATATAATGGCAGCCCCTTGGATAAAGCCCTCGAAGCCGGGCAGCAGCACGTAGCGGCGCTAATTCAGCAGCCTACTGCCTAGGAGTTGCGCCCGGTTGCTGGTTTTGACTTTTTGTGTGAGTACTGTTTTATTTTAGCGGCCCGGCTGGCTTGGCCACCCTCCTCTTATGGCTAACAACTTCCTGGACCCCGCCGCTAACAAAGCCCTCATTAGCCGGCTGTTTCAGCTGATGCCGGACACCAAACGCCGCTGGGGCACCATGACGCCCGGCCAGATGCTGGTGCATTGCGCCGACCAGCTGCGGGTGAGCCGGGGCGAAAAACGCGTAACGTCGGTGCGCGTGCCGGGTTTGTTCAGGCCGCTGCTCAAGTGGTATTTCGTCACGCGCGTGAAGGAGTTTAAGCGCGGCATGAAAACGCTGCCCGAGTTGGACGCCCGCCTGGGCATGACGCCGCCCGTAAGCTTCGCCACCGACCACGCCACCTTGCTCAGTTTGCTGGCCCCGGCGCGCTACCCGGCGGGCGGCCTCCACCATCCGCTGTTCGGGTATTTGTCGGCCCAGGAGTTCGGCGAAATTACCTGGAAGCACCTCGACCACCACCTGCGGCAGTTTGGGGTATGACTACTCCCGCGCCGACTAAAATTTCTACTGCCACCGCTCCCAGCTACCCGTGGGGCGCGGGCTGCACCGGCTGGCACCTGGCCAACAATCCGCAGCTCAGCGTCATTCAGGAAACTATGCCGCCGGGCACGGCCGAAGTGCGCCACTACCACGAGCGGGCGCAGCAGTTTTTCTACGTGCTGCGCGGCCAGGGCACGTTTGAGCTAGGCGGCACCACCCTGCACCTGGGGCCGGGCGAAGGTGTAGCGGTGCCGCCCGGCCAGCCGCACCAGCTACGCAACGAGACCCTTGAGCCTCTGGAGTTTCTGGTGGTTTCGACGCCCCACGCGCATGGCGACCGGGTAGCAGCGCCGTAGCGCGGACTCAGTGAGGCGGCGAATACGGCAGCTGCCCGGCACTGCGCGGACTCGCAGAGTTCGGGCTACGGCGCTACATTAGCCGCTATGAAACTGCTGCCCCTGCTCCCCGCCTTGCTGCCCCTCTCGGCCCTGGCCCAACCCTCGCACCCCCAGCCAGCCACCGACCCAGTCATTGAGCGCTGGGTAAGGGAGGTGTCGGCCAAAAGCCTGGAGGCCGACGTACGCAAGCTGGTGAGCTTCGGCACCCGCCACACCCTGAGCGACACCGAGAGCAAAACGCGGGGCATCGGGGCCGCTCGGCAGTGGGTATTTACGGAGTTCAAAAAGTACAGCAAGGCCAGCGGTGGCCGAATGACCGTAGAACTGGACACTTTCACGGTGCAGCCCGACGGCAAGCGCGTGGATAAGAAAACCCTGATGGCCAACGTGCTGGCCACCATCCCCGGCACCGACCCCACCGATACGCGGGTGCTGCTGCTGAGCGGTCATATTGACTCGCGGGTGACGGACGTGATGAACCGCACCGCCGACGCGCCCGGCGCCAACGACGACGCCAGCGGCGTGGCCGCCGTGCTCGAAGTGGCCCGCGTGCTGGCCGGCCAGCGCTTTCCCTGCACCGTAAAACTGGTAGCAGTGCAAGGCGAAGAGCAAAGCCTGCTGGGCTCGACGCACCTGGCCCAACGAGCAAAAAAAGAGGGCTGGAATGTGGTGGCCATGCTCAATAACGACATCGTGGGCAACTCGCGCGGCCACGACCCCGATGTGACGGACACGCTGCACCTGCGCGTGTTCAGCGAGGGCGTGCCCGCCGCCGAAACGCCCGAGCAGGCCCGCCAGCGCCGCCAGCTTAGCAGCGAAAACGACGCGCCCAGCCGCCAGCTGGCCCGCTACGCCCAAACGGCGGCCCGCCAGTACGTGAGCCAGGGCGGCTACGCGGTGCTGCTCGAATACCGCCCCGACCGCTTTCTGCGCGGCGGCGACCACACACCCTTCAACCAGCAAGGCTACGCGGCGGTGCGCTTCACCGAAACCAACGAAAACTTCGACCGCCAGCACCAGGACCTGCGCACCGAAAACGGCACGGTGTACGGCGACCGGCCTGAGTTTGTGGACTACCGCTACCTGCGCCGCACTGCCCAGGTAAACCTGGCTACCCTCGCCAGCCTGGCCCTGGCCCCCGCTGCCCCCACCAAGGTAGAAGTCCTCACGGCCCAGCTCAGCAACCGCACCCAGCTGCGCTGGCAGGCCCCGGCGGGCGGCCCCGCCCCCAGTGGCTACGTGGTGCTGGTGCGCGAGACCAGCGCCCCGCAGTGGCAGCAGCGCTTCCCGGTGCAGGGCCTCACGGCCGACCTGGCCATTAGCAAAGACAACTATATTTTTGGCGTAGCGAGCGTAGATGCGCAGGGGCACGAGAGCCCGCCGGTGCTGCCGGTGGTGGGGCGGTAATTTTCTGCGTCATTACTGAGCATGAAAGAGAATAAGGGATTTGCAATAGCTTGCGGCCTGCTGGTGAGCAGTCTGCTCTTCGTTGCATATAATGCGGAGCATAGTAACTCTTTTTTTGGTTTGATACTTTGCTTGGCAAGCATAAGTTGCTGGCTGGGCTTGTTTCTGCTGGCGATTTATAGGGTGTTAAAACGCAGCTTTTTGCCGTGGGAAAAACGGTTGGCACCAGTTTATTTAGTATGCATGCCTTTTGTTGTGCTCTTGGCTTGGAGTAGTTGTGAAGAGTTGATAAATAGCGGGCAGGAATGGCTAAGTGTTGAAAGCTATGACTTCACCGGCTCGGATAATTTGCTTTTTAGGAAAGATGGTGAATACAAATACTGGCGTAATAGTCCACTTGGCTCCTCGGCAAAAGTATATGGGCGCTATGAGCGGCGTGACAGCTTGCTTATCCTGCAACTTGACTCTGAAAAGGCACTGCCACCGATAGCCAGATTGGTTATTCGTCCGTACGCACAATTTGGAACGCAACGAGAAAAATCATCGACTAGGTTATTCGTGCTCGACAGCGCTGGTAATAGCCAGGGCAGTTTCCATATAACGCAGCACAATTACTGATTTGTCAAACCAGTAAAAGTCTGAAAACCCTTCAAACAGCCAACCCACTCATGGACGAAAATCAAATTTTCTACTCCCCCGCCGAAGACCCAAAAATGGCCGCCGCCATGCAGCAGGCGCAGGCTACGTTCAAGTATTTCTGGCGCGAGCTTTCCTGGGAAGCACGCCGCATTGTGCCGGCCCTGGATTTGGCCTGCGTGAAGGTGGCGTTTGAGGAGCCACTACCGGGCTCCGAGCTGCCGCTGGTGGAATATATGTGGCTCAATGACGTAGCCTTCGACGGCGATACCGTAAGCGGCGTGCTGATAAACGACCCCGACGAGCTGACTACCGTGGAAAACGGCGATTTCGTGCAGGTGCCGCTAAGCAAGGTCAGCGACTGGCTGTTTTACTGCGAGGGGCAGAGCTACGGCGGGTTCACTATTCAGGCCATGCGGGCGGCCATGAGCGAGGAGGAGCGCCGGGAGCACGACGAAGCCTGGGGCTTGAATTTCGGGGACTTCAACAATATCCTGGTAGTGTACGGGCAAAAAGAGCACCCCGAAAACCTGGTAGAACACCCCATGAGCCTGAATATGCGCGAAAAAGTGCAGGAATTTGTGCGGGATTACCCAGCTGAAATAACTACTGCCGACGAGGCAGGCTACACCTTTTTGCACCGCGAAACTATTGCCGGCAACCGCACCTCGGTGGAGGTAGCGCTGCAAGCCGGCGCCGACCGCGACGTCAAAACGGCCAGCGGCAAAACCGCGCTCGACTTTGCGCGGCAATTAAATTGGGAGCACCTACTTCCGGTGCTGCAAGGCTAGGAAATTGCTGGCTTTGCGCTAAATAAGCGCAGTAAACTTTGCGTGCTTTTCACCTCGCCAGTTACTATTTATTGTAGCAGCTGTTCAAGCATATGTCCCGAATATTTCTCGTTGCGCTGGCCCTGGCTTTTTGCGCTTGCCAGCCTGATACCTCCTCAAAAGTGAAAAACCGCACCACCGTACCCGTCGAAAATATTACGCCCACTGCCGACCAGCAGGCCCGCCGGGCGCAGTCGGAAGCCTATTGCCAGGCCCACCACGTACCCATTTATGCCAACCCTACGGCTCTGTTTGTAGACCCGGAAGCGCAGGTTAGCCTCCGCACCCAGGATGAAGTAGTGGACCGGGCGCTGGCCCTGTGCTACCTGGGCCTGCAGAGCGAAGGCTTGGAGCCCGAGCATTTGGCGGAGATGAGCCAAGACTACCGCATCGCGTCGAAGCTCACGCCTCAAGAGCAGCTTTATGCTACCGCTAAACAGCCCACCGAGCAGCAAAAGATAGATGCCAACTGGCGCTACGAAAGCTTGCACACGCTGCTCTGGGCGCTGGGTTTCGTCAACGAACTGGTCTATCCCGACCAAATGTGCAACGTGGCGGCCGACGTGAAAATTATTCATGAATTAACCGAAACGCAGTTTCGGCAAAAAGCCAGATTGCGCAACAAAAAGGAAATCCTGGACCAGGCCGACTTGATTTTGCGGCTCGACTGGGCTTGCGTGAGTGCGCGGGTGAAAAACGAAGCCGCCCCCGCCAATATGGATAAAGGCGTTGTGTTTGAGCGGCACCATTCGCTCAACTGGCTCATCCAGTACGCGGAGCAGGACTGGGACGACGTAACTACCGATACCTGATACGCGGTGGTTGGGCAGCTTCTGTTGTAGAGTTTGGTGGGAATATTTTAGCGTTAAAACAGCGATATGTGGTACTCCAAGCTTGAGTTTTTTGATAAGCAACCGGGCCTGTTAGATGAAGTGGCACCTGATTTCTTTTCCAAGCCGCTGACCGAGGAAGAAATAAACTTGTACCCCGGTATTGGAGAGCTACACCCGCAGTTTATTCGCAATAAAAACCTCTTTATTCCGCCCGAATTCACCTTGCTTGAGGAGCACCACCAGCTACTGACATACTCGGACGGTGGTGGAATAACGAACGGGGAGCGGGAGTTCGGCTATTTTTCGCTGCAAGGCATTCGCGAGTATTATTTCGGCTACGGCTTTCCCGAATGGGCACCTTATTTTCTGCCTATTGCCTTTAATGGCGGCGGCAAGTTTTATGCGTACGATTTTCGGGATGCCGCCCGCGTGCCTGTTGTGGCCGTGGGTGCCAGCGCCCTCGGCTACGAAGACGCCGTAGTGCTGGGCCAGTCGCTGGCCGAAGTTTTAAGCAAAACCACTAACATCGAAGACGAACTCGACGCGCTTTACACCTAGCCTTGATGCCCCCACTTACTACCTCCCGCCTGCTTATTCGCCCCCTGTGCCCCACCGACGAGGCCAATTTTCACCTCTACCGCTCCAACCCCGACGTGACGCGCTACCAGAGCTTCGAGCCCATGACGCGGGCCGACGCGGCAGCGTTTATCGGGCAGCAGCAGCACCGGCAGTTTGGCACCCCCGGCGAGTGGGTGCAGTACGGCATCGAGCGCCAGGATACCGGGCAGCTTATCGGTGATTGCGCCCTGCATTTGCACGAGCACGACCCACGCATCGGCGAAATTGGCATCACGCTCTCGCACTTGGCCCAGGGGCAGGGCTACGCCCGGGAAACCATGCTGGCGCTATTGCAATTTCTATTTGGCGAAAAGCAGCTGCACCGCGTGGTAGAAACGGTGGATGCGGAAAATACTGCTTCCATTAAGCTGCTGCAAACCGTGGGCTTCCGGCAGGAAGGGCATTTTGTGGAGAATATTTTCTTCAAGGGAAAATGGGGCAGTGAATTCCAGTATGCGCTGCTGCGACGGGAATGGGAAGCACAGCAGTAAAGCACTACAAAAGAATCCAGTGGCTATTACCAGAAGAATGTTTATTCGAACCGGCCTGGCAGCCACTATTGGGGCCGCTTTGCTTGATTCCGTCTGGTTTGAAAGGTATTTTATTGAACTCAATGAGTTCCATATTGGCACAGCGACACCGCATACGGCTAATATCCGCATTGTTCAAATCTCCGATTTGCACCTTACTTCACTCACCTATCAACTCACCCGGCTAGCGAAAAGAATTAATCGTTTACAACCAGACCTCATCCTACTTACCGGCGATGCTATTGATGCGGCTGGAAATATTGCTTTGCTCGACAGCTACTTGAAGTTGCTTGATAAAAAAATCAAGAAAGTCGCTATTTTAGGTAATTGGGAATACTGGGGCAATGTTGACTTGAGCAAGCTGCGCCAAGTTTATGCGGCAAACAACTGTGATTTACTGGTAAACCAGACCAGGCAATATTCGTTGCGCCACAAAACCGTTTCTATCACGGGCATTGATGATTATGTGGGTGGTAAAGCTGACTTTAGTGCAGCAACAGCCGATTATCAACCCAGTGACTATCACCTAATTCTAACCCATTGCCCACAGTACAGTGAGGCTATAGCGTCTCAGATAAACAAAGACACGGCGGTTGACTTTGTACTGTCGGGGCATACCCACGGTGGGCAGGTTAATGTGCTTGGTTTCGTGCCATTTTTACCACCGGGAAGCGGCAACTATTTAAAAGGCTGGTACCGCATCAATTCCTTGAAGCTGTACGTCTCAAAAGGCATTGGCACCAGCATCCTGCCGCTACGCTTCGGGGCCCGGGCAGAAATAGCCCTATTTAATCTACTGGCCTGACGGCAGGCTGCCACCTGTAACGCTCCGTCACCCGCCACGATATACTCCTCATACTAACCCCTTGTTCCCATGTTCTGGCTCCCGTTGCTCGCCGTTGCTGTTGTATTACTGCTTATGAGCCTGCGCATTGCGCAGGAATACCAGCGGGCCATTGTGTTTCGGCTGGGCCGCTACACCGGCACACGGGGGCCGGGCCTCTACTGGCTCATTCCGGTGCTCGAGCGCCAGCAAACACTCGATATGCGCACTAAAACTGTGGAGTTGGAGCAGCAGGAAACCATTACCAAAGACAGCGTAACCATCAAGGTAAATGCCGTGCTCTGGTTTCGGGTCACGAACCCGGCCGATGCGGTTATTAAAGTGGCTGATTTTAACCGGGCCGTGTACCAGCTTTCGGTAACGGCGCTGCGCAACATTATCGGGCAGCACCAGCTCGATGAGGTGCTCAAGGAGCGGGCCCAGATTAACAATGCGCTGCTGCAAATAGTAGACGCCGCCACCGAAACCTGGGGCGTGAAAATCGAGTTGGTCGAAATAAAGGACGTGGAAATTCCCGAATCCATGCAGCGGGCAATGGCCCGCGAGGCCGAAGCCATCCGCGAAAAGCGCGCCCGCATCATCAAGGCCGAGGCCGAGCTGGAAGCATCGCAGAAGCTGACCGAGGGCGCAATGGAGATGGAGAAAAGCCCGTTTTCGCTAGAGCTGCGGCGGATGCAGATGCTCTCGGAAATCGGCATCGACAACAATACTACCACCGTTATTATGCTGCCTTCCGACTTTTCGGCGGCGGCCAAAAGCTTTACGCAGATGGTGGCCAACCAGCAGGCCCCGCCAGTGGCCTAACTTACTCACACTTGGCGCGGGCCTCTGGCCCGTGCCGAGCTGCTGTGGGCCTCTGGCCCGCCCGGTAGAACGATTTTCAGCACGATTTCGCCCTCTCCGTGCGGGCCAGAGACCCGCAGCAATTTGGCACGGGCCAGAGGCCCGCGCCAGGTGCGTAACATCAATTATTAAGCAGAGCCCCACGCTGCCTGGCGTGGGGCTTTTTTGTGCGCATTCCGGTGCGGGCCAGATGAGTTCGCTACGCACCCGCTGTAATGTTGGCCTACCTGGGGTGATACCAGACAAAAGCAGGCCTTACACTGCCGTAGCTCTAAGCGCTGCTTGGCTGGTCGTTGGCTTCGCCAGATGACACCCAAATGGCGCAAACGACTCTCCAAGCAGAGTTTGGAGCTACGACGGCGTAAGGCCTGAAAATAAAGATGGGGAAATTTGGCAATGCGAAAATTACGCTTACCTTTGTGGTATACTAGTAAAGTAATACACTACAACACTACGACAACTAAAGGATGTAATAGAAAAAATCGAAAAAATATTTTGAGCAAAAACCCTGCTGGCAGCTTGCAAATGGGTTTTCTGAAAATATTTTCTAAACAGTACTATGCGAAACAAAGTACCTGTTGTAAGTTTGTTCTACCAAACACCAAGTACCACTCTAAACCCACAACCTGGTGCCGCCCGCTAACCCCTGGCGGCCGCTGCCAGCCTCGCCTACTCCGGGCGAACTACCTAATTTCTGAACCCTCTTCATGCTGCCCGCAGGCACCCCACCCCCACCCACCGGAACCGCGGCCGGCTGGGAACGGAACCCCCGTGCCTGTTCTGAAAACCTTTTTCGCTCCATTCGCCATGAACACGTCCTTGAAAATCAGCTTTTTACTTGCCAGCTTCGGCCTGCTGCCGGCGGCTGCCTTTGCCCAAACCGCCCCGGCTGCTACCCGCGCCACCGTGGCCGGCACGGCGCAGGATGGCGCTACCCACGAGGCGCTGCCCTTCGCCACGGTGCTGCTGCGCCACGCCGAGCCCGCCGATACCAGCCTGGCAGCCAGCGGCCAAACCACCCTCGAAGGCGCTTTCGCGCTGAGTCAGGTGCCGGCCGGGCACTACCGGCTGCGGGTACTGGCCCTGGGCTACCGCCCCTACTCCCAGGCCGTAGCCGTGGCTCCCGGCCAGGCTAGCGCTGCCCTGGGGGTGCTGAAGCTCAACGCCGCCAGCCAGCAGCTGGGCGAGGTGCAGGTGACGGGCCAGAAGGCCATTGTGCAGCAGGAGCTGGGCAAGACGGTGATTAACGTGGAAAAAGACTTGAGCAGCGTGGGCGGCACCGCCGTGAACGTGCTCGAAAACGTGCCCTCCGTGGCCGTAGATGCTACCGGCACGGTGAGTTTGCGCGGCTCCAGCAACGTGACGATACTGGTGGATGGCAAGCCCGCCGGCATCTCCAACGGCGGCAGCGGCCCGCGCCTCGACCAGATGCCGGCCTCCCAGATTGCCCAGATTGAGGTGATGACTAACCCCTCGGCCAAGTACGATGCCAGCGGGGCGGGCGTCATCAACATCATCACCAAGAAAAACAAGCCCGAGGGCTGGAACGGCCAGGCCAACCTCACGCTGGGCACCCGCGACAAGTACGCCCCCAGCCTGAGTTTGAGCCGCCACCACGGCCGCGCCACCTGGAACCTGGGCTACGATGGCAACGACCAGCTGCAGCGCGAAACCAGCACCAGCACCCAAACCGCCCTGCTCGGCCCCGGCAACTCGCTCTACACCACGCAGGAGGGCACCGGCACCAACCACAACCGCAGCCACGGCCTGAACCTGGGGCTGAGCTACGACCTGAGCAAAGAGCAAAACCTGAGCTTGAACGTGCATCCCAACTGGGAACACCACACCGAGCTGAACGACCAGACCCTGACCCAGCAAACCGTGGGCAGCCCCACCGTACTCACCCAATACGGCCAGCAAAGCGTGGACGTGCGCGTGAGCTTGCTGGAAGGCGACGCCAGCTACCGCCACACCTACGAGGCCCACAAAGGCCGCGAGCTGACGGCCAGCGTCACGAGCGTCAACATTGCGGCCGACATTCCGGTGGGCCAGACCATTACGGGCGGCACCGCGCCGGGTGGCCAGCGCCAGAACCAGCACGTAGGCGGCAACCTGCTCTTCACTCAGCTCGACTACACCCGGCCCACTGCCAACGGCAAAGGCAAGCTCGAAACTGGCGTGAAGCTCGATGCCAGCTTCAACCGGGGCAGCACCGAAACCCTGACGGCCAGCGACGCTACCGGCACCTACGTCCGCGATGCCACCCGCTCGTTCGACTACACCTTCACCCCTATTCAGCCCGCCGGCTACGTCAACTTTCAGCAGCAATTGCCCCAGCGCTGGAGCGCCGTGGGTGGCCTGCGGGCCGAGGGCACTTTCCTAAGCGGCGAGCTAGCCGATGGCCGCGCCGCTCTGAGCCAGCGCTACGTGAGCTGGTTTCCGACGGCCACTGTGGCCCGCGAGCTGGGTAAGGAAGACGGCCAGAGCCGCCTACAATTCTCCTACGCCCGCCGCATCAACCGGCCCGATTTTATGCAGCAGCTGCCCCTGCAGCTCTACCAGGACCCGCGCTACTACCGCACCGGCAACCCCAACCTGCGCCCCGAATACAGCCACAACCTGGAACTGGGCCACCAGCTGAACCTGGCCAGTGGCACCAGCCTCACCACCACCGTTTTCGCCCGCTTCACCGACAACGCCATCCAGCGCGTCCGCAGCATCGACACCACCGCCACCCGCCTGAGCCACCTGGGCGTGGTGACGGCCGAAACCTTCCAGAACCTGGGCACCACCACCAACCTGGGCCTCGAACTCACTTACGCCCAGCCCCTTACCAAGTGGTGGCGCCTCTCGCTGAGCGGCTCGCTCTACCGCTCCCAGATTGCCACCAACGCCGCCGATGCCGCCAACCAGGCTGCCCTGGCCGGCAACGCCCGCCTCAGCAACAGCTTCCAGCCGCGCAAGGGCCTCGATGTGCAGCTCACCGGCAACGTGCGCTCCACGGTGCTCACCGCCCAGGGCCGGCAGCTAGCCACCGGCGGCCTCGACCTGGCCCTGCGCCAGCGCCTGTTTCAGGACCGCGCCGCCCTCACCCTGCGCGTCTCCGACCTGCTCAATACGCAGTCGCGCCGCCAGGAGCTGGCCACGCCCGAGCTGCAAACCGCCCTCTACAGCAAGCGCGAAACCCGCGTGGGCTGGCTCGGCTTCACCTGGTTTATCGGGGCCACCAAGGCCAAAGCCGGCCGCATCGAAAGCGCCCCCCAGGGCGGCGGCGGGTTTGGTGGGTAGCCACCAACGGCTGGTAATAACGAAGATTTCAACGCTTTTCTCACGCTCTTTTTCTGCAATTCCTTTTCTCACTTTTTTCTTTTTTCTGCCTCATGAAAACCTCTTTTTTCCTCCTGGCTTCGGCACTGCTGTTCTCTACCGCCGCTTCGGCCCAGTCGTTTCTTACCGTTCCCGATGAGCAGGAACTGGTGGGAGTGCCTACCCCGGCGGCATTCCAACGGCCCGCGCAGGTGACGTACTTCGAGGCCGCGCCCTCGCAGGATGCTGCCAATGCCCAGTATGCCGAGCTACGGCAGGCGTTTGCAGCCAGCAAGCCGACCCTCGTATTCTACCAGGGCCCCGACCTGGGCGTAGCCAGCACTGAGGCGGCTACCATCAATCAGTTTGGCGAGGGTGGCTACGTGCGTTACCTGGCCCAGCAGCACCAGGCGGCTGCCGAGCGGCTCGATGACCCGCTGGCCGAATACGCCTACCTGCGCACCCGCATTGCCCCCGAGCCTCTCAAACTCTACTGCCTGCTGCGCCAAACCCAGTGGCAGCGCCAGCAGCACGGCTTCTCCAAACGCCTCACTATCCGCTCAATGCAGCAGCTGCTCATCAATAGCCGCCAGTTTCTGCCCGGCACCGAGCAGGCCATCCAGAACCTGGGCGAGCTAGCCGCTGCTTACCAGAAATACTGCCCCGCCAGCGGCCACTGGTGGCAGGCCGACGCCGCTTGGTTTGGCCCTCCTGCCACCGCTACCCGCAGCGCCACCCTCGACGAGATTAACCAGGCCATCGGCGAGTTTCGGCAGCAGAGCCTGCGCCAGAAGCTAGCCGCGCCGGCCCTGGCCGGCCAGCGCGTGCTGGTAGTGACGCGCCCCGGCTACCTGCCCGCCGCCCCGGCAGCCGAGCCAGTAGCAGCCCGGTAACTGCACTGTGCGCTGGCTGCGCACAAACCACAGACCAACAATGGGTGGCAGCCCGATGGCCGGAGCGCGGAAAAGCTGGCCGGACGGTTGCTGCTCATTGTTTGGGGACTGGCTGTAGTGCGTTGGCCGGAGCAGCTATTTACCTTGCCTCACCTTATTCTTCTTTCGCTATGTTGCACCGCTTCTTGCTTTATGTCGGCCTGCTGGGTCTGCTGGCTGGCCCGGCTGCGGCCCAAACCTTCAACACCGCCAAGCTCGACAGCCTGCTTACCGGGCTGGCAGCCACTAAAAGGATGATGGGCAGCGTGGCCCTCACGCACGACGGGCAGGTGGTGTACAGCCAGGCGTTTGGCGCGGCCCAGCTTACGCCCCCGGTGGCGGCCACGCCGGCTACGCACTACCGCATCGGCTCCATCACGAAGGTGTTTACCACGGTGATGATTTTTCAGCTCATTGAGGAGAAAAAACTGACCCTGAGCACGCCGCTGGCTACCTTTTTCCCGCAGCTGCCCAATGCCAAAACCATTACCATCGACCAGCTGCTGAGCCACCGCAGCGGCCTGCACAGCTTCACTAGCGACCCGGCTTACGAAAGCTACCTGGCGCAACCCAAAACCCAGGCCGAGTTGCTCGCTATTATTGCCCAGACCACGCCCGACTTTGCGCCCGACACCAAAGCTGCGTACAGCAACAGCAACTTTGTGGTGCTGGGCTACATCGTGGAGAAGCTAACCCGGCAGCCGTATGCCCAAGCCCTACAGCAGCGGATAGCCACTAAAGCAGGCCTGAAAGACACCTACTACGGCGGCAAAATCGGCTCCCGCCCCCAGGAAGCATTTTCCTACGAGCCAGCGGCCGGCAGCTGGAAACCCGCTACTGAAACCGACCTGAGCATTCCTGGCGGCGCGGGGGCCGTGGTATCGACGCCCACTGACCTCGACCGATTTCTGACGGCGCTGTTCGGGGGCAAGCTGGTGGCGGCCAGTAGCCTGGCGGCTATGCAAACCATGCGCGACCACTTTGGGCGGGGCTTGTTTGCGATGCCGTTTGGCACGCAACCGGGCTACGGCCATACGGGCGGCATCGACGGCTTCACCTCCCAGGCCACCTATTTTCCGGCCGACAAGCTGGCCCTGGCCGTGTGCAGCAACGGTGGCTCGTACTCGACCAACGACGTGGGGCTTGCAGCGCTAAGCATTTACTACGGCCGCCCCTACCACCTGCCCAACCTCGCGCCCAGCACTTTCGTACCCGCTGCCGCCGACCTGGCCCGCTACGCCGGCACCTACGCCAGCCCCCAGTTTCCGCTCAAAATAACTATGACCCCGGAGGGCACCACCCTGCGCAGCCAGGCCACCGGCCAGGACTCGTTTCTGCTCGACCCCGTGAGCCCCGGCATCTTCACCTTTGACTCCGCCCACATCCGCATCGAGTTCGACCCGGCCAAACCGACGCTTACGCTCAAGCAAGGCGCTGGCAGCTACGTGTTTACCAAGGAATAACTGCCCCTTATCAGGCTGTTGTAGGGTGCGGGGCTTGCCCCTGCCCGTCGTTGTTACGTCAATCGTTCAGCGACGGGCGGGGGCAAGCCCCGCACCCTACAACAGCCGTTTTTTTTGGTAGTAGAACTCACGCACCCAGTGAAGTTTTGTGCACGCGGGTCAATTTTTATTTGGAATCAGTCCAAACAAGTCTGTAGTTTTGCAGCAGATTTGAACGATTCTAAATAGCCCGATGCGCCATTTCTTACTTTCTGCTGCCGCTGCTGCCCTTTTACCTGTTCTGGCCCAGGCCCAAACACCTGGCATACCAGCGGCTACCGACCGCTCCCAGCAGCGCCCAGGCACCATTCGGGGGGTTATCCGCACCAGCGATGGCCAGCCAGCTGCATTTGTGAGCGTGGGCATTGCGAAGTCAGGCAAAGGCGCTACTACCGCCGAAAACGGCTCGTTTCAGATTACGGGCGTAGAGCCGGGCACCTACCTGCTGCAAGTGTCTTACGTGGGCCTGCAGCCGCAGCAGCAGACGGTGACGGTGGCGGTGGGCCAGGCCACGCAGGCCGATTTTGCCCTCACCGAAAGCGCTGCCAAGCTTAACGAGGTAGTGGTGACGGGTGGCACGGCCGTCAGCAACCGGCGCGCCTCGGCCAGCAAAGCTGATATTGCGCCGCTCGACCTGCCCCAGAGCACGGGCGTAGTGACGAGCACCGTTATTGCCGACCAGCAGATAAACCGCCTCGGCGACGCCCTGCGCAACGTAAGCGGCGTGAGCTTGACCCAGCAGCGCGGGGGCGTGGCCGAGACGTTCTCGGCCCGGGGCTACAGCATCGGGGTTGGCGGAGCGGGCGGCAGCATCTTCAAAAACGGCTTGCTGATGAACACCCAGGGTTTCCCCGATGCCAGCACGCTGGAGTCGGTGGAGGTGCTCAAAGGCGCGGCGGCTTTGCTCTACGGTAACGTATCGGGCGGCCTTATTATCAACACCATCACCAAGAAGCCGCGCTTCGAACGGGGTGGCTCGGTGGAGATGCGCGTGGGCAGCTACAGCTTCTACAAACCGATTGTTGACATGTACGGGCCGCTCACTAAAAACCTGGCTTTCCGGGTGGTGGGCACCTACGAAAATGCCAAAAGCTACCGCGACGTGGTGACGCAGAAGCGCCTCTACGTGAACCCCTCATTGCTCTATAAGTTCGGCGAGAAAACCGACCTGCTGGTGCAGGGCGACTACCTACGCTCCGACATTACGCCTGATGCCGGCGTGGGCATCATCAACCTGAATACGGAGTCGCAGCTACTGCCCAATACGCCGCGCTCGCGCTTCATCAACACGCCCTGGGCCTACAACGTGACCGACCAGAGCAGTGGCTCGGCCGTGCTCAACCACCGCTTTTCGGAGCAGTGGCGGCTCAATGCCATTGCCGGCATCATGGATACCCGCGTGCATGGCTTCGGGCTGGCCGTGCCCAACAACGCTATTGCCGCCAACGGCGACTACACCCGCACGCTGGGCGCGGTGAATACCAGCGAGCGTGACTGGAACGCCCAGCTCAACCTGAACGGCAAGTTCATGACCGGCTTCCTGGGGCACCAGCTGCTGGTGGGCACCGACGCCTTGCGCATTGTGAGCACCAGCACCACCTTCAAGTACCAGGATGCGACGGGCAAAATCAGCGCGAGCTACGGCACCATCAACCTGCTCGACCCTACTAAATATACCGAGCGCACCGACGTACCGGCCATCCTCGATACGGCCCGCACCACCTCGCCTTCGTACCGCTTTGGGGGCTACGTGCAGGATTTGGTGACGCTGACGCCCAAGTTTAAGGTGCTGGCCGGGGTGCGCTACTCGTATCAGAATACGCAGCCAACCAGCATTGCCAACTACGACAAGCAACTGACGCGCCCCGGCGCGGCCGAGAAAATAGATAAAGCCTGGTCGCCCAAAGGGGCCCTCATTTTCCAGCCCCTGCCCACGCTCTCGTTCTACGCCAGCTACGCCAACAACTTCCTCATCAACACGGGCACCGACATCTACGGCCAGAATTTGTCGCCCTCGCTGGTGAACCAGTACGAGGCCGGCGTGAAAACCGAGCTGTTCGGCAGCCGCCTGTTTGCCAACGCCGCCGTGTACCGCTACGTGAACAGCAACTTTGCCCAAACCGCGCCCTACGACAAGAACGGCAATCCCAACGCCGTGACGACGGTGAAGGAGCTGACCGGCGAAACCACCAGCGACGGGGTGGATGTGGACATCAGCGGCAGCTTCGCGAAGAACTTCTACTTCAACACCGGCTACGCCTACAACTTCGCCCGCTACACCAACGCCGGCACGGCCATCGGCAGCCCCCTCAGCGGCGAGCGCCTCACCAACAACCCCGCCCACACCGCCAACGCCTCCATCTTCTACACCTTCGACCAGCCCGGCCTGCGCGGCCTCAAACTTGGGGCCTCGGCCTTCTACACCGGCCAGCGCCTGGGCGGCAACAACAATGCCGTGCTCGACCCCATTACCCTGCAGCCCACCATTGCGGGTACTACGCCGGGCACTACGGTGCCTAATCCCAAATACGTTCCCTATTACAGCCGCACCATCTCGCTGGATGGCTTCACCACCATCGACCTGAGCGCCGGCTACACCTATCAGCACTTCTCCATCCTGGCGAAGCTCTCCAACATCACCAACGAGCTGAACTACCTGGTGCACGACCGCTACAGCATCAACCCCATTCCGCCGCGCCAGTTCCTCACTACTATAGGCTACCGGTTTTAAATGAGTAAAGCAGTAGAAGAACGTCATGCTGAACGCAGTGAAGCATCTCTACCGCATCGCTGCGCTACCTGTTCAACGATGCGGTAGAGATGCTTCACTGCGTTCAGCATGACGTTCTCTCATTGCTCATTGCCCAGCGGGGTTCTTTGCTAAACTCCCTTTACTTCTTGTATGAAGATTTTCTTTCGCCGCATTCACTTATACCTCGGGCTGGCTTCGGGGCTTTTCCTGGTCGTGGTGTGCCTCACTGGTTCCATCCTGGTGTTTGAGGACGAGTTGGAGCATACCTGGCACTCGAAGCTCTACTACGTGGAGGCCGCCACCACCCCGCGCCTCTCGCTGGCGCAACTCACCGACGCCGTAAAAGCCTACAAGCCCACCGGCAAAATCAGCAGCTTTAAAATCTTCGCCGACCCCGCCCGCACCGTGGAAGTAAGCCTGGCTGGCCCCGACCGCCCCGGCGGCGAGCGCGGCGGCCCTGGCGACCAGGGCCAGCAGCAACGTGGGGAAACCCCAGGCGCAGGCCGGGGCGAGCAACGCGGCAAACCAGCTGCTGGCGCTGCTGAAGCTCAAGGCGCAGGCCGGGGCGAGCAACGCCGTGACGGTGCCCAGGAGCAGCAGCGCGGCGAAGGCCAGGGCGCAATGGGTGGTAAGCCGGGCGGGCCCGGCGGCAAGGGTGGCCGAGGCCGCAACAACGGCCCCCGCGTGTTTGTGAACCCCTACACTGGGGCCGTTTTGGGTGAGGTGAATCAGCAGGAGTCGTTCTTTCTCTTCATCGAGCAAATTCACCGGGGGCTGGTGGCGGGCCGGGTGGGCAAGCTCATTATGGGCATTAATTCCGTTATTTTCCTCTTCATCCTGGGCACGGGCATTGTGCTGTGGTGGCCCACAGCCCGCAAGGCTTTCAGCCAGCGCCTGCGCATAAAGTGGGGTAGCAGCTGGAAGCGCCTCAACCACGATTTTCATATTGTGCTGGGCTTCTACGCCTCGTTGTTTCTGTTCATCATGGCGCTTACGGGCGTCGGCATGGCCTTCGATTGGGTCGGCAACACCATCAATACCCTCACCCACTCGTCGCGGGAGCGGCCCGAGCCGCCTACTTCCACTGTGCCGGGGGCAGCGGGAGCTGCCTTCAGCGCCGATGCCGCCCTGGCCGCTGCCCGGCAGCAAGCCCCGGCCGCCGAGAGCTACGCCGTGCAGCTGCCCAAAGGGCCGACGGGCAGTATTCAGGTGGGTATCCGGCCAACCGATGCCCTCACCGAGCGCGGCACCAACGACGTGTACTTCGACCAGTACTCGGGCCAGGTGCTGCGCCAAACCACCTATGCGCAGCAGCCGATAGGGCAGCGCATCCGGGGGCTGTTCAAGCCCGTACATACGGGCGCTATTTTCGGCTGGCCCACCAAAATGCTGGCCTTTGTTATTGTGCTGCTGGGGGCTACGTTCCCCATCACCGGCACCATCATGTGGCTGAACCGCACCCGTAAAGCCCGCAAAAAAGCGGGGCCGCAGGGGGCAGTACTGGCTTAGAGGGGTCGCGCATGGGCAGTCCTCGCCTACTTTGCCCGGCGCTTCAGCGCCGGGACGGAAAGACACCTTTTCACCGGGCTTCAACGCTTGGTGTGAGTTTGAGAAGGGAAAGAGGTCGGCAAAGGCCAGGGGCAGCCGCCCTAGGCGTAAGTTGAACACGAGGAGCAGGTTATGTAAGCCACATTTGGCCGCTACGCGGGCCAGCAAACTGCCT
Organism: Janthinobacterium lividum; assembly: GCA_050954465.1. Classification (GTDB taxonomy): domain Bacteria; phylum Bacteroidota; class Bacteroidia; order Cytophagales; family Hymenobacteraceae; genus Hymenobacter. The sequence continues at coordinate 4,503 of JBPBPU010000141.1, read as the reverse complement.
GGCTCATGCGGCCGGGCGCGCGGGGCGCGCAGATGGAACCCATTGCAGGTGCCGAAACGCGAACTGGGGTGCCCGGCCAGCCAGCCCGTGCCGGCTCAGCGCCCGTACGGGCAGGGCGGTGGCCTCCAGGGCCTGGTAGGGGGCCTGGGCCGTGCCGCTGCCTGCGGCCAGGTGCTGCTGGCAGGCGCGCAGCAGCGGGTAGTAGGGCTGGAGCTGGCGCAGCCCCTGGCTGCGGTCCGGCAGGCGGGAAAAAGAGGCGCGCCTCGTGCTCGTGTGCTGGAGCCACGCGTAAGAGGCCCATTCGCTGGGCCCGCGCTGCCCGCGAGGTAGCAGGACCAGGCCTACTACCTCGCGGGCAGTGCGGGCGGCATGCGGGCCTCGTTTGCTCCGGCACTGCGCCCCCACCTCAGCGCCGCCGTGGGGGCCAGTGGCGGGGCAAAAGTCAGCTACGAGCACGTGCAGTTGCATTGGAAAAGCGTCGCTGTCCAGCTTAGCTGCCATCTCTCGCCCGAGAAAACAGAAAAACGGAGGGAGGCGCTTTTCTGTTTTTCCAGCCCAGCCAAAACTCACACCAAGCGGGTTAGCTTATATACGTACCCCTCGCGCTTGTAAAGCAGCGAATCTAGCTACTGGCGAATGTGGGTGCGTAAGGGCCTGGTCGCCCAAATTTTTGCGCTATCAAGGTCATAAGTACGGGCTTGTATCTCTTGCGCAGTGGGTAAGGGTGGGTAAGGATGGGTAAGCGGCGAACTGTTCCTGCCCGTGCACGGCAGAGCCAGCAAACAGCTCAGCTACTCCACTCATCAATAGCAGCTTAAGAACTATCGACCTGCTCATGGCCAGAGGTAGCCCGAACCGCCCGCAGCGCCCAGGCAGCACCGATACAATGTGCCTCGGTTACAGTCAATGACTCTGGCGTTTCCTGGCTATCCTACTTGAGCACGCCCAGCGTCACGCCGTCGCCGCCGCGGTCGGCGTGCTCGTCGCCGATGCTGGCTACGGCGCGGGTTTGGCGCAGGTAGTCGCGCACTACCTGGCGCAGCACGCCGTTGCCGCGCCCGTGCAGGATGCGCATTTCGGGGATGCCGAACATCACGGCATCGTCCACAAACGACATAAGCTTGGTAAGGGCGTCTTCGGCGCGCTCGCCGCGCAGGTCGAGGGTGGGGCTGAAAGTCGACATGCGGCCGGTGAGGTCGAGGCTTTGGCCGCTGGCGTTGGCCGTGGCGGCTTTGCGCAGGGCAGCTTCGCGCTCGCGCACTTCGGCGCGGCTCAGCTTTTCGAGCTGGTTGATTTTGACCAGCGTTTTGAGGCCGCCGAAAAGCACTTCGGCGGTTTTGCCTTTCACGCTCACCACCTCGCCGTGGCCCTCCTGGCCCAGGATGGCCACGCGGTCGCCGGGGTGCAGGGCGCCGGCCTCGGCCAGCTCGCGGGTGGGGCGGGCTTTGGGCGGCTCTACTTGCAACTCTTTTTTAACGAACGTATCGAGCTTCTCGCGGGCCTGCTTGGTGGTTTCCTTGTCGGCTTGCGAACTGCGGATTTCGCTGATGGTGGCTTCTATCTGCTGGTTGGTGTTTTGGAGCAGCTTTTTGGCTTGTTGCTTGGCTTCGCGCAGGGTTTCGCTGCGGGTATCTTCGAGGTGCTTCTTCAGGTCCAGGTACTCCTGGGTAAATTTGCGCAGGCCGTTTTGCAGCTTTTCGGTGTCGCGCAGCTTGGCTTCCAGCTCGGTTTTGTCTTTTTCCAGGTTTTCGAGCAAGGTGTCGTAGCGGATTTTATCTTTGCCCACGAGCTGCGTGGCGCGCTCCACGAGCTGCCTGGGCAACCCTATTTTGCGGGCAATCTCGATGGCGAAGCTGCTGCCCGGCTTGCCGATTTCGAGGCGGTAGAGCGGCTGCAGTCGTTCGGGGTCGTAGCGCATGGCGCCGTTCACGAGGCCCTCGGTGCGCTCGGCGAAGTTCTTGAGGTTCGTATAGTGCGTGGTTATCACCCCAAACGCCCGCTCGCGGTTGAGCTGTTCCAGCACGGCTTCGGCAATGGCCCCGCCCAAACTCGGCTCGGTGCCGGTGCCGAATTCGTCAATCAGCACCAGGCTTTTTTTGTTGGCCAGGGTCACAAACTGCTTCATGGCCAGCAGGTGCGAGGAGTACGTGCTGAGGTCGTTTTCGAGGCTCTGCTCGTCGCCGATATCGAGCAGAATATCGTCGAACATGCCGGCCTCGGAGTAGTCGTCGCAGGGTATTAGCAGGCCGCATTGCAGCATGTATTGCACCAGGCCCACCGTTTTGAGCGATACCGACTTGCCGCCCGCGTTCGGCCCCGAAATGACGAGGATGCGCTGCTCGGGGGTCAGCTCGATGTCGAGCGGCACTACTTCGCGCGGCTCGGCATCCTTGCCGGCGACTTTGTTCTGGTCGCGGAAAGTGAGGGCGAGCACCGGGTGGCGCACGCCGCGCCAGCGCAGCAGCGGGCGGGCGCTCAGTTCGGGCAACTGCGCGTCCAGCTCGCGGGCCAGCCGCGCTTTGGCCCGAATAAAATCGAGCAACCCGAGGTAGCTGTACGCCTTGCGCAGGTCGGGCAGGTGGGGCCGCAGCTGGTCGGTAAGGTGGGTGAGAATGCGTATCAACTCGCGCTGGTAGGCGTTTTCGAGGTCTTTGATGTCGTTATTCAGCTCGAAGACTTCGGCCGGCTCGATGAACACGGTTTGGCCCGAGGCACTTTCGTCGTGGATAAGGCCGCGCACGCGGCGCTTGTGCTCGGCAATGACGGGCAGCACCAGCCGCCCGCCCCGGATGGTGGGCTCGGCATCGCCAGGAATCCAGCCTTCGGCTTTGGCGTGGCGCAGCACGCCCGCGAGCTGCCGCCGCAATTGGCCCTGGCGCTGAATGAGTTCCTGCCGAATCTGGCGCAACAGCGGCGAGGCGTCGTCGCGCACCTGGCCTTCGTCGTCCACCACTTTGTCCAGCGCCGCCAGCAGGTTGCGGTCGGCCTGAATGCCGATGCCGAGCAGGCGCAGGCTGGGGTACACGCCCTCGGGGGCCTGGGTGAAAAACGTGAGGGCCTCGCGGATGGTGCGCAAGCTCATTTTCACCTCGTAAAACGCGGCCACGTCGAGGTAGGCGCCCGGCAGGGCGGCCCGCTTGAGGTGGGCGGTTACGTCGTGGTAGTGGGCACCCGGAAACTCGGCACCGCTGGCCAGCAGCTGCCGAAACTCGTCGGTTTGGGCCAGCAGCTTGCTGAGCTGCTCGTGCTGGGTGATGAATTGCATGTTGGCCACATGCTGCCGGCCCAGGGCCGAGAGGCAGAGCTGCTCGAGCAGCTCGCGCAGGGTGGTGAAGCCGATTTTGGCCTCGAAGTTCTGGGGTACTAACAAATCGAATAGAAGCGGGGATGCTGATTAACTGGCCGCAAAGGTAAAACACCGGCCGGAGCGGGAAGATTCGCGGGGGCGGGCGGCTATTTGCGCTGGTTTTGACGAACGGCGTACCAGAGCCAGGCAAAGCTTAGAACTACGATTGCCCCAAGCAACAAACTGCTTAGCACTGACTTGCCATGCCGCAGATTATTGCTTACAATACTCAGTAGCCCTATGCCAGTCAGCACCATTCCAGCAATGGCCGCCACCAGCAGCACTTTGCCAGCGAGTTTTTCATATAAACTCCTTTCCCGCGTAATTGCCGCTGCATTAATCCCCGGCGCTACTTCAGCGTTGAAGCGGGCTATTGCCTCTCCCACTGCCTATAGCAGCCCATAGTAGTCGCCGGTTGGCCCTAAAAAATCGTTGACCACCAGCTTTATTTTGCGGCCCGAGCGCAGCCGAAACCGCAGCTCTCGCCCGTCGTTTAGCCGCTCGTCGCGGTACGATTGTACATCGGCGAAATTAATGGTTATTTCCCGGCCTGTTCGCAGGTAGCGCACCAGCAGGCCACCGGGTTCCACCAGCACTAACGCTTGGCGCAAGGGTAGTTGCCGAAGCAGCCGATAAGCTCCATACATAGTTGGGGCAGCTATCAGCAGCACTCCGCCAAAGCCCCAAGACTGCGGCAGCAACTCAAAGACCTTTAGCGAGAACATTAGCGCGGTCATAAAGCCAGTCAGAGCCAGCCAGAAGTATAGCGGGTAATTGCAAAGCGTAAGCTCGAATTTCTGGGGCATGGCCGGTGTGAAGTTGCAAGCGTTATCGGCTCATGCGCGCTCGTCGGTAGTACCGACCCACAGTAATGCGTAGAACAGCAACAGTAGCAGCGGGCAATACGCTACTCCCGCCGCCTCCTGCCAGATGCACCAGCCCAGCCAAGCGGCGCCAACCGCCAGCAGCCCCAAGAGTATGGTAGTGGCAACAGGACTCTTAAAAAACCTGGTCAGAAAATCGTACTCTTGCCTGATTTCTGCCCCTGAATTGTATTGGTAGGACTTACGCACTCGGCTCGCTGGGACAGCCGCGAAGCGGCGATATGTTGGTAGTAACTACTTGAAAAACAATGAATAGCTGCGAAGCTGCGGCAC
>JBPBPU010000132.1:0-229766 GCA_050954465.1 Janthinobacterium lividum | reverse complement strand
GGCAGCGTCATAGCGCGGCCGTTTGGAGGAAGAGGCTTTTTCCATGAGAAGGGGAAATTAGTGCCTAATTCTCTCCTGTCTAGCTATACCACCCCAGGACACCTAGAACCAACTGCATCAATTGCGCGAGTTTGCCAAGCGCCATGGTATCATCTAACGCGTCTTTACTGACCGCGAGAACGGAGGCAAGGCTGACCGGACGGAACTTAAGCAGTTGCTGCTCAATGCCTACCAGCAGAAGTTCGACTTGGTCGTGTTCTGGCGCCTTGACCGCTTCAGCCGCGAAGGGACCCTGGCCACGCTCAAGTACCTGAAGGAACTGCGCTACCATGGAGTGAACTACAAATCCCTTACCGAGCCCTACCTCAACTCGCTTGGGCCCTTCGGCGACGTCATCGTCTTGATGGTAGCCACCATCGCCACCTAGGACTTAATTAAGGTGAGCAAGGACACCAAGGCGGCCCTAACTAAAAAGGAGGCTGCCGGCATCAAGCTCGGCGCGCCCACCAAAAGCGCCGAGGTGGTCGACCAGATGCAGTGGCCCAAGGCCGGTGAGGCGTCGAATCAAGCCATCGCCCGCGCCTTGAAGATGTCGCTGAGTACCGTGGTCAAGTGCATGGCATACTAAAACTGCCCCCCAAGACAATAAAAAAAGCCCCTCACGGTAGCGTGAGGGGCTTTTTCGTGGTCGTATAAGGAGAGTACAAGATTCTGCTGTATTACTCAAAGCTGCCTAGGTGCTTGGCGTTAGGCTGTTTTCCGTAACAATATACAGTATCAATGCCGCTAGTTTCCGCTAGGGTCGACTAGGGTTGCATACTGATTGCATACTGCGCCGAGAGTACCTGCCTTGCCTCAGCGCTAATAGGTAAGCCAGAGAGAATATTTCGCAGGTCCTCTTGGCTCAATGTCAATGATACTTGCTGGGTAGTCACCGGAGTGATTTGGGCAGCTTCCCAACGGGCATCAAATTCTTTGCCGTTGTCCGAGCGCTGTTCCGTAGCTCCGATATAACGCTGGAAGGCGGACAGGGTAGTATGCCCGCTCCAACTCATCACCTCCTTGGTCGCAAATCCTTTGTCCAAACAAATCGAAACGAAAGTGCGACGCAGAGTATGCGAAGTAACGAACTTATACTTGGGCTTCGTATATTCAAATCCCTTACCCCGGAGGCGACGGTCTTGTGTGTGGTTTGCGTGCAGAGAGGGAATTAACCGGCACACAGCTCGAATCCCATAATTGAATTCCTGGCTATACTTCAATGGTAATTGTAGTGTCCCATTAGTGGTATACTTAGCAATGATTTGCCGCGATTGCCGCACCAACGGAATGTATACCTGCACGGCTTTGGCTCCGCTCTTCTTCATCCGAATACTGATATGTGATTCAGTAAGGTGACGCTCCGTTAGTCGTTCCAAGTCAGAGAAGCGCAAGCCGCAAAAGGCTTGAAGCACCATCATGTCCCGGATTTCTGCCAATCGTTGGTCGTGCGCAAGGTCAAGCGTTTCGATAGCATTCAAATCATTCTGGCTTAATACGAACGGAATAGTCTGCATGGTAGCATGCAATGCTTTCGTCGCCTCATGGTTCAGGTTTACCTGTGGGGCAGGGTGTTGCCGCAGAAATTGCCGGAGCAGCCGCACCCGCTTGTGTAGCGTCTGGTCGTTATAACCCTGTTGCTGCTTGCCCGGCTTAGCTTTCTTAAGCCACTGCTGCCAATTACGGATGTCCTCATTAATTAGCTTCGACAGATACCACACTACGCCATGAGCCTGCTCGTAGTCTTTGATGTTAGCCAAAACCGTATTGAAGTTGCGGAGCGTACTGTCTGCCCAGTCCTCCTTCGTTGCCATCCATGCGACCAGCACACTGGTGAGCGGTGTTTCGGTTGCTACGGCTTGAATGTGCGTGGCTTGCTGATTTTGTTGCTGGGACAACTGCTCGACCGTAGGGTACACATTACCGTTTTCAAGGTAAAGCTTCTGCACCTGGGCTTCCAGGGTAGCTAGCACCTTATTAATGGTTTTGTTGATTGCTGCTGACCCGGTGCCAATCATCGAGCGCATAACATTGTCCCACTGCGCCAGAGGAACGCGTTCGCCGGTGGGCACACGCTTCACTTTGCGGTCGTGAGAGTATTCCGCGTAGATGGCTACGTCGGTTGAGGAGGGATTACGGGCTGCCAAATAGGTCTTGGTACTCATAGTGGTAATGAAAAATGGTTAAGTTGACGAACCTGGGCTACCAAAGCTGGCTAATCCAAAAATTCTGGGCTTATAGTTTTTCGATTCCCGTTAGTTTGAGAATCTGCCAGTGTCAACTAAAATATTTTTTCATTACGCGCCTGCAATCAAACGGCACATTGACTTATGGTGTTGGTATACAAATAATTGTGGAAGAAAGATAAGTAACTCAATTGAGGATTGTCAAAGATAATACATTGTTGGAAGATAAGCAAGCTCCATCAAGTAAATACTACCGCTTACTGTTAGAAGTAAAATTAGCGTCTTACATCAAAAACAAACTGCGTTTCTTGGGTATAATATATAGATTACTGCCCCGGACAGCTCTCCGGGCGGGGCGACGGGAGGTTTTACTTGGCATAAATTTTTACTCCCGTCGCGTTCCAACCCGATAAAATTTTTATGCTCTGGTCGTGGAACACCAGAAAAATAAAAAATTTTATGCCCGTTCAAGGACAATTGCTGGTGCCAGCCAGTATAGACGTACGCTTATTTATGCCCAGGATGGGATACAGCACCCAGGGAATTTATGACCACCAAGACAAGTGGAACTACGTGTTACACAAAATATTGGAGCGAAAGATATTCGATTCATCTATTGAATTAGATGGCTACGTCAATCTCCACTTCGACACCCTTACCAAGTTTCTGGGGAAGAACTATACCAAACGAATTTTAAAAGAAATGATTGAAGTGGGATTAATCGAGTGCGATTATAAGAAGTTGTACGGTAGCTACGGTTCAAAAAGTTATGGCTACCGGATTGCTCCTCGTTACCGGAGCAAAGCCATTCTACGTGATGTATTCAAGGAGGAGGTATTTGGGGAGAAATTACGGGCGGCTTCCTATAGGTATAAGCAAAGGCACTCAAAATCTACAACTTGGAAAAACCTGGCTAAGATAGGTATTCGAGCAAATCAGGCGAAAGCGTATGTAGATGATAAACTAGCCAATTCCTACGCTTTCTTGTATCCATTTCTCTCTCAGTTGCAACTAGTAATGAGTGCGAGCAATAAAGCAAACATTATTAAGGTGTATAATTCTGTGTATGAGCAGTATGGCAGATTGCAGGATGAATTGTTAGCTCATCGATGTTACAACAAGCTGTTTTCTAGTTATCAATCATCATTCTCTCTTATTCCTCCTACATCAGTAGAAAAAGCTTGTTTAGATAATAATAATCAAGAAGTTACGCTAGAAAGCTGCATAAAGAGCTTCTTGATAGACAAACAAGATTTGGAACACAAGAGCATTGATAAAATTGATAAGGGAGAGTATTTTGTTGAACAGCCAGACCTAAAAAGTCGCATTTTTACCAACATCGCTAACCTTAGTTCTGACCTACGTCAGTTTCTCTACCACAAGCAATACTCTGAGCAGTGGAACCTCATTAATTTGGACATCGCCAATTCTCAACCCTACTTATTATCCTTGCTTCTGCGTGCTGACTACAAAGGGCAGGAGTTGCCGGAGTCGGTGCAGCGCTATATCGACCTTACTGCTAACGGTAAGTTCTACGAGGAGATGATGAGGCTACTATGTTATGCGAGCAGCAGTATCACGAAGCGCCAGCGTAGCATATTCAAGAAGGATTTCTTTGGAAAAATATTTTTCTGCAAAACACGGTATTCCCGTTCGACACCAGAAGGAAAAATGTTCCGTAAGCACTTTAAAGAAGTCGCTGACCTGATTGACAAATACAAAAGCACTGGGCATGAACAGCTTGCTATTCTGATGCAACGTGCCGAGGCAAAGGTCATCTTAGAGACTATTGGCGAGGAGTTGATTAAGCGAAATATCTGGTTTGTAAGCATTCATGATTCAATAGTGACCCTGGTGCAGCATCAGGATGAGGTAAAAAAGCTCGTCCTAGACTCGTTTTTCGCTGAGGTAGGAGTTGCGCCTAAACTCAGCACTGAACCACTCGCCGAAACCTGCCCATTATATTCTGGCGCACATATTAATGCGAATCAATTTTGACTCTTCATCAAATTAAAAAGCAAGTAACTGAGAAGTCTACAAGGGTGCTACCATTTGCCGAAATTGTAAAGATGTAATAGTGAATACGTCAATTTAAAATAAAGTTCTGAGATTGAGCGAAAATCATAGATTTGGCTCTCGATAACTGATTCCGTTAGGTTATTGGTTACCATTGCAGTCATTGCTGGTTGAATGCCTTTTACAATGTGATGTAAAGAGTCATGGGTCGTTTTTACAGCAAAGTTGCCTTCTGCGTTAGGGCTTAATGTAATGTTCCCTATCTCTTCTATTAAGCTTGAAGAGTGTTTTTCTACAGGAGTTCCTCTTAAGAATGGGACTTCCTTCTGCTTTGTCAATGATTGTATTGCTGAGGCTTGAAGTTGCCTAAATAATGTTACCTCACTCAGAGTTAACATAAATTTGCAAAAACTTGGTTGAGTCATGGATTTAACTGAAATTTTGTATCCTGCCTGAGCGCAAGCGCGATGGATATGCAAAGTAAGGACGATGGTGATTATCTTTCAATAATGAGGTGCCTTTACTGGATAAGTACATGTGCCATCAAGGGTAAAAATCTAATGAAAAAGCTCTCGCTCTCCCAACTCGAACAGCACCTCTCCCAAGCCGCCTGGATACTGAAAGGTCCCGTAGATGCTTCTGATTTTAAGTCGTTTATATTTCCTTTGCTGTTCTTTAAACGGCTGTCCGATGTCTATGACGACGAGTTCGCGCAGGCATTGACTGAATCAGGTGGTGATGCTGATTACGCCGCTTTGAAGGAGATGCACCGTTTTGTTATCCCGAATGGCTACCACTGGAAAGATGTGCGCCAGGTGACGACCAACGTGGGCGAGGCTATTCAACGAGCATTCCGAGGTATCGAAACTGCTAACCCGCAGCAGCTTTACGGGGTCTTCGGAGATGCCCCCTGGACGAATCGGGAGAAACTTCCCGACTCGCTGCTCAATAACCTGATTGAGCATTTTTCCTTCTATAATCTCTCCAATGAGGCAGTCGAACCGGATGTGCTGGGGCAGAGCTATGAGTACCTTATCAAGCACTTCGCCGACCTGACCAACAAAAAAGCTGGTGAATTCTATACTCCGCGCTCCGTAGTTCACCTCATTGGGCTGATTCTAGATGCCCAGGAGGGCGAGTCCGTGTACGATTGCGCCTGCGGCACCGGGGGGATGTTATTGGAAAGTACCGAGCACCTGCGCCAAGCTGGGCGCGACTACCGGACGTTGAGGATGTTTGGACAGGAAAAGAACCTAAATACGGCTTCTATAGCCCGAATGAACCTCTTTTTGCACGGTATTGAGGACTTCCAGATTGCGCGGGGTGATACGTTGCGGCACCCGGCATTCGTGCAGCACGACCAGCTCCGCCAGTTCGACTGCGTGGTGGCGAATCCACCTTTCTCGTTGAAAGAGTGGGGCGTGGATGAATGGAGCGCTGACCCTTACGGACGCAACTTTGCCGGGGTGCCGCCCAAGTCGAACGGGGATATGGCATGGGTGCAGCACATGATTTCTTCCATGAAACCCGACCGGGGGCGCATGGCAGTGGTACTGCCGCACGGGGCACTGTTCCGCAAAGGTGCCGAAGGGCGCATCCGGCAGGCACTTATCGAGCAGGATAAGCTGGATGCCGTTATCGGACTGGGAGGAAATATTTTTTATGGTACCTCGCTCGCAGCGTGTCTGCTCGTGTTCCGGGCACAGAAACCCGAGGTACGGCGTGGCAAGGTGCTGTTCATCGATGCTGCCAACCAGGTAAGGGTAGGCAGGGCACAGAATTTTCTAGACGCCACGCACGTCGATACCATTTACAACTGGTATGCTGCTGGGGTGGAAGTGCCCCACCACGTCCGGGTGGTGGACGCTACCGAAGTTGCTCGGCGCGACTACAACCTGAATATACCGCTATACATTGAGCGGATGGCTGTGGACGCACTGCCGAGCCTGGAAGAAGCGCTGGCAAATCTGGAAACAGCAGCCCAGGCATCCTGGCAGGCAGAAGACCGCTTTCGCAAGCTGCTGACCGAGTTTGAGTTACTATAGCAGTAATACGCCACAGGGACAACTCTACTGATGGGTTACCAGCGGCATGGCATCGTATGTCTTGCCATTTAGGGTCCTGCCAGCAACCTTTTTACGGGTGCCCCCCCATTGTTTAAAAAAGAAGAGTACCCCAGCCCGCTCGCACTGTTGCTGAATATCCTCTACCCACTCCTGCGCCATCGGGCGCGGCTTGCGACCCGATTCTCCCCCCACGATAACCCAGTCGATGCCGGTCAGGTCGAGGTCGGGTAGGGGACCCAGCAGCGGTTCTAGGGATAAAAATTTTATGTGTGCCTGCGCTCGGCGTAGGTGCTCGATGCGGAACTCAACGCGCTGGTCCTCTACCGACACGCCCATCCAGATATTGGGAGTCCAGGTCAGGAAGGGGGAGTAGCGTTCCAGTAGCTCTGCTCGCTTAGTCAGGACCTGAAACTGGTGCTGGGGACACTCATTCATGGTTCGGAATACGCGCTGGATGAAGTCCAGCGGTACGTCCTCGTGAAAGAGGTCGCTCATCGAGTTCACGAACACGGTGCGGGGCTTTGTCCACTCGAAGGGGCGTGTCAGTTCGCTTTCGTGGGTCTTGACCGTGCGAAAACCAGCCGCGTACTTCGGCACGCCCATCGCTTGCAGGCGCTTGCTCATGACCTCGGCGTAGCAGAATTTGCAGCCGGCAGAGAGCTTGTCACACCCGGTAGTGGGGTTCCAGGTCATCTCGGTCCACTCGATGCTTGACTGTGCCATAGGGTTATCTGCGGTTAATTTTCCTGGTAATATCGTTAGCAATCTTCAATGCCACGGCATTGTTCGAGCACAAAATAAAGTGATACATAACGGAATTTCTGGAATTCTTCAAAATCAACGGCTCCGAAACGTGGCTAAAGATGTTAGCCGCCCTGATTCGCTCCCGGTAAAGCTGTCCCGCCCGCTCCACGGCGCGTTCCTGTTTCACCACGTTGGTTTCCGCCCCAAATAGGGTGTGCGTCGTTTCTTCCCGGTAGAAATAGCCTCTAATTTCTTCCTCATTCATACCGAGAAAATCTTGTAGCCGCGCCATCCAGGCGGGGCGAATCTGCCCGTCGTTTTTGAGCAGCCGCCCGATGCCGATGCCGGTTGGCACTAGTATCCAGGCATCCATTTCTATTCCCCGCAAGGCAGCCAGTGTGTCCCAGCTTAGCTGCATTCCGAAGGGGTCGATGAATGCCAGTGCCCGGTCGTTGCGGTGCAAAGGGCTGCGCATGTAAGCCGCTAACAGCAAGAGCTTTTCGTTGCAGTCACCTTCGGCTATACGTACTCGTTTACCCTTGTCTGGAAAATACTGCTCAACCAGCGCTTGCAGGTTGGCGGCGCGGTCGGGGTTTTTCTCCACGAACATATACAGGTCGAACTCACGCGGCTCCGTAATGGATAGTACCTGCGTGGCTACTCCCTGCATAAATTGGTCGGGGTCCTCGTCGGGGTTAATAACGCCCGACCCCGCGAAGCCATCGAAGTACAGCAGGCGAAAGTGGGATTGGTTTTTCATTATTTGGAGGTACGCGCTGACGTATTTCATAAACACGTCAATCTTTTCTGCTGTCCAATTGCCTCCGAATGGGTTCATAATTTGTCTATTTACGAAGGGTATTTATATTTTTATGCCCTCAATATAGGCATCAAGCGTCGTGCCGGGCGCGACCAGCTACCTTACTTACCAGTTTGGCTGCCACCGGGGTAGCCGGCGTTTTGGCAAAGTCTCCGCAGTCTTGCCAAAGCGCCGCCCGTTTTTGCCAAAATGCCGCCATTTGGAGCAGAATCCGGCATTGGCACCATTTTCCTGCTGCTGGCACGACACGGAGCTTGGGCGGGGCAGTAGCTCGCCGTAGCTTTACCCACTTTCTAGCTGTACTACCCCATGACCCAAGCCCAACTCGAAAAGTATCTGTGGGGCGCTGCCGTTCACCTGCGCGGGCACATCGACGCGGGTGACTACAAGCAGTATATCTTTCCGTTGCTATTCTTTAAGCGTATTGCCGACGTATATGATGAGGAATACGCGCAGGCACTACAGGCTTCGGGCGATGACCTGGACTATGCCTCCTTTGCCGAGCAGCACCACTTTCAGATACCTGAAGGGGCGCATTGGCGCGACGTGCGGGCGCAAACCACCGACGTGGGAGCTGCCTTGCAGCGGGCGATGCAGCAGATTGAGCAGGCGAACCCCGATGTGCTCGCCGGCATCTTTGGTGATGCCAACTGGACGAACAAGGACCGGCTTGCCGATGCTACCCTGCTCAACCTCATCGAGCACTTCTCGCAGTACACGTTGACCCTGGCTGCCGTGCCGCAAGACCAGCTCGGTAATGGCTATGAGTACCTGATTAAGAAATTTGCGGACGACAGTGGGCACACCGCTGCCGAGTTTTACACCAACCGGACGGTAGTGCGGCTGATGACGCTGCTCATGGACCCGCAGCCGGGGGAATCCATCTACGACCCAACCTGCGGCAGTGGCGGGCTGCTGCTCAACGCCGCTTTGCAGCTCAAGACTGCCGGGCAAGAGTACCGCACGTTGCGCATCTACGGGCAGGAAATTAACTTGATAACGTCTTCGATTGCGCGGGTCAATATGCTGCTGCATGGTATTGAGGACTTCCAGATTGCCAGGGGCAACACCTTAAGCCAGCCGCGCCTGTTGCGGCACGACCAGCTCCGGCAGTTCGACGTGGTGCTGGCAAACCCGCCGTACTCCATTAAGCGCTGGGACCAGCGCGGGTTCGCTCACGACCCCTGGGGGCGTAACCTGTGGGGCACCCCGCCGCAGGGTTGTGCCGACTACGCCTTTCAGCAGCACATTCAGCGCAGCACTAAGCCCGACACGGGGCGCTCGGTGGTACTGCACCCGCATGGGGTGCTGTTTCGGAACCAGGAGGCGCACATCCGGCGCAAGATGCTAGAGGCAGATGTAGTGGACACGGTAATAGGGCTGGGTCCGAACCTGTTTTACAACTCGCCAATGGAGAGTTGCCTGCTGCTGTGCCGCAGCCGTAAGCCCGCCGAGCGGCAGGGGCGTATCCTGTTTATTAATGCCGTGGGGGAGGTGAAAACGGAGAAAACCATCAGCCACCTGGGCGAGCACCACATTCAAAAAATTCTGGAAACCTACCGCGATTTTCAGGACGTGGAAGGCTTTGCTAAGGTGGTGCCGGTGGCGGATGTGCTCGCCAACGGCGGCAACCTCAACATCAGCTTGTATGCTGGTAAGACCCGCTTGCCAGTTGAAGCAATCAGTTTGTATGAGACGGTGCAGGAGTGGAACAACGCTGCCACTGAACTGCGGCTTTCCTTGACTACCCTATTGACAGAACTACAGGACGCGTGAAGAACTTAGATAAAACCACCTGGAAGAAGGTCAAATTTGGTGACGTGGCGCGTAGCCTCAACACGACGGTGCGCGACCCGCAAGCCGCTGGCTTGGAACGGGTGATAGGGCTTGAGCACATCGAATCCAATTCCTTGCATATCAAGACCTGGGGCAGCATAGCCGATGGTACCACCTTCACGCGGACGTTTCAGCCGGGGCAGGTGCTATTTGGTAAGCGCCGTGCCTACCAGCGCAAAGCTGCCCTAGCCGAGTTTGCGGGGCTATGCTCCGGCGACATTCTGGTACTGGAAGCCAACGAAAAGCAGTTGCTGCCTCAGCTACTGCCATTTTTGGTGCATTCGGATGGCTTCTTCGACCATGCGGTGCGGACTTCGGCGGGGTCGTTGTCGCCGCGCACCAAGTTCCAGGATTTAGCCGACTACGAGTTTCTGCTGCCGCCCCGCGACCAGCAAGCCCGGCTGGCGGAACTACTGTGGGCGGCGGATGCGGTGGGGGAGGAACAACTAAAAGGGCTTAATGCATTGAGAGCCGTTAAAAAGGAAAGCTTACGTGAATTGTTTGACCCCATTAAAGCTGAATCCTTTACGATTGACGAAATTGCCGTTTGCCTAGATGGCAAACGTAAACCCGTAAAAAAATCTGATAGAAGTGCCGGTGTTTACCCTTATTACGGCGCAAGCGGTATTGTGGATTACGTAGAAGGATTCCTCTATAATGAGTCTATTTTGCTGGTGTCGGAGGACGGTGAAAACCTCAGCACTAGAAACCTAGATATTGCATACGAGGTGGATGGTAAATGCTGGGTAAATAATCATGCACACGTCCTCAGAATAACCAATGCTAGCAGGTATTTGGTCAAGGAGTATTTCAATAATAGCGACATATCTGACTACGTTTCAGGTTCAACACGTCCCAAGTTGAACAAGTCAACGCTTATGGAAATGAGTCTTTATCTACCGGCACGAGAAGAACAAACTGTGTATGAGGAGAAAATAAAACGCATTGATAATGCAATAGAAAAGTGCGAGGTCGCCGCGTCACAAAACGACAAAGTAAAATTTCAAATTATCAACCAGATTTTTTCCGCCTAACATTCACCCCTAGGCTCTTAACTCATTATGGAATCTGGTGCTACGATACAAGAATCCGCCGTACAGAGGAGCATGAACCGCAACAACTATATGTTGTCGGCGCGGGACATTTTCAAGACGTTAAAAGAACTACGGCAAAACAAGAAGCTGTCGAACCGGCGCTGGGTGTGGGAACTGCTGCAAAACGCTAAAGACGTAGATAATCGGTTCGAGTGGGTGAGCGTGGTAGTGGAGCATACCCCTACGCATTTGCGGTTCCGCCACAACGGCAACCCGTTCAGTATCGATAACCTTACCTCTCTGATTCAGCAGGTTAGCTCGAAGCTGTCGGATAGTAGT
This sequence comes from Janthinobacterium lividum, assembly GCA_050954465.1. Taxonomy (GTDB): domain Bacteria; phylum Bacteroidota; class Bacteroidia; order Cytophagales; family Hymenobacteraceae; genus Hymenobacter. Next base: position 218,686 of record JBPBPU010000132.1, on the reverse strand, counting down.
AATAAGGCGCAGACCGGGAAATGGGGCACCGGTTTCATAAGCACCCACCTGCTGGCTACTATCATCCACGTAGCCGGAGTCGTGGACTGCGAAGGCAGGGGGTATCGCCGGTTCAGCATCGACCTCGACCGCTCTGGCGCTACCGCCGAAGCCCTGCTAGACAGTATTCGGGATACGTCGCGGCAAGTATTGCAACTCGAAGATAACGACGACGCTTTCCCCCCGCAGCCCCAGTACGAGGAGCGCCGCCAGAGGACCGACTACGACACCGAGTTCAGCTACGAGCTGCTAGCGCCCGAAAACCGGGAAGCCGCTGCGGCAGGCATCGCCGACCTGCTCCTGACCCTGCCTAGCGCCCTGCTCAACGTGCCGGAGCAGAAAATCAAATCGGTGCAGGTAATGCAGCTCGACGGTAGCACGCTCCGATTCCAGGTAGAGCTGGTGCAGCAACACGGTGCCATAACCGGCTACACCGTTACGAGTAGTGCCGACACGCCCGGCGTGGAGCCTACCCACCGGCATTTCTACGCCTACGAAACCAGCGAGTTGCGCCTGCTGGCAGAAGTAATGGACTTCGCCGCGCCCGCCCTGGTGCCTCCGTCTGCCAACCAGCCAGTACTGTACCGCGACTTTCCCCTGATTGGCTCCGAGCGGTTCCATTTCCCGTTTGCGTTAAACAGCTCAGACTTTTACCCAAATGAGCGTCGTGATGGCATATTCTTGAACGCCGCCGAAGACTGGGAAATCCAGCGCAACCGGGAGTTGCTAGCCGCTGCCCAGGTAGCAGCCCTCGACTTTACGCGCTGGCTGCTGGCGCAAAACGTACGCAACCGCTACGTGCTGGCGAACACCCGCGTGCCCGAAGTGCCGGGCGACGGGCTGGATGCCGATGCCCGCAAATGGTACGAGCAGTTGCAAACCGCTTGGCGGCACGAGTTGCGCGAGTTGCCCCTGGTCGAAACAGAAGCCGGTATCCCCGTACCCTTGTCCGAGGTCCGCATCCCCCGCTTCCGCGCCAACGCCAGCCAGGAAGACAACGACGCGCTGTGGGCGCTGGCGGCAGATTTTCTGGGCGCGGCTGCCGTACCCCGCCGCGACCTGCTGCCCGATTGGATAAGAGCAATGGGCGTGGAGGAGGAACTGGAAAGCTGGGGGAAAATTATTTTTCTTACGCCCGAGGATTTGCTGCGTCTGGCAGCCGACTGCGGTAGCCTGGCGGCGCTGCCGATGCACCAGGGCGAGCACGGCAGCAAGGCGGCAGCCATTGCCTGGCTCAACGAGCTATACGCCTACCTGGCGGCGCACAGCCAACTCAGCCTGCTGAATGACATTGCCGCCGTACCTAACAAGCAAGGCAAACTGTGCCTGCTGGACGAGTTGCACGTAGAGCGAGCTGACGAGCCAATTCCTGAGCCCGTACTCGATGTACTGCACAAATTAAAATTGCTGTGGCGCGACGAATTAGCACACCGTGACGTGGTGCTGCCGGGGCACGCCCACAAAGACCGGGGGCTGCGTAACGCCTCAACGGAAATCAACGAGCTGCTTAAAGTCCGGCTGAGTCCCGCCGACACCTTGGAGTCGGCTTTCTTGCAACGCGACGACGCGCCGCAGATTCTGATTGACCTGTTGCGGCTGGAATCGCCCAATGCGGACGACGCGACCTACCGCAAAGGCATCTTCGAGCAAGCGAAGCAACTGCTTCATGTTGAAGAAGATTGGGAGAAGGTAGATAGCCTGCGTTATTTTGACCTTAGCAAAGCCGCGCAGCTCATGACGCTGCACCTCAACCAACTTATCTCGGAGGCGGAAACCGTAAGCGGGCTGGCAGCCCTGCTCCGGGCAGAGTCGGACGACCGCGCCCGGTTTTGGCTCGGCGGTTACCTCAAGTTTCTGGCAAGCAGCCCCGCCAACCAGGGGCTGTTAAAGGTGGGTAACATCGTGCCCAACCAACTTGATGAGCTGTGTGCCTACGAAGACCTGTACAACGCCGGCACCCGCGAACAACCCCTGGATGAAACGTTGCTGGCAATTCTGAAAGAATGCGACCAGGACCAAGACTGGAAGCCGCTCCTGCTAGCAAACGGCATCCCACTGGAACTGCCTCAGCGCTTCACGTTTGACGAGTTGGGCAACGCCCTGACTGCCTTTGCCAACACGGCACTGGCGAGCGACGACTACAAGGAACACCTGCTACCCTTGCTGCACCTGCTCGAATGGTGCCGTAAGTCGGAAGAAAACAAGGAGTTGGCGCAGAAATACTTGGGCAAGTTCTACGAGCGCCTGAGCACGCACTGGTTTACCCTGGTAATGGATGGCAGTGGTAAGGGCGATAAGGTGATGAGTCTGCTACACAACCCCGATGATATTGACGACCTGGTAGACATTGCCCAATCGGGGGTGGATATGAAGTGGCTGCGGCAAATGGCTCGGCTTGCCAAAAACGAAGAGCTATTGACCGAAATGCTGCGGTACGCCAAGCAGTTACAAGCAGACGCAGCCAGTTTTGCCCACTTGCAACGCATTGGCGCTCAAATGGAGGAAGCCTTCCTGATTGCGCTTAAGGATGCCGGCATTACGGCAAGCATCGAGCGTGGCGAGGGCGCCAAAGCGACGGTGGCAAAAATCTTTTACCAAGGCATTGGCTCCTACGATTTTGTCGTTCGGGGAAGCAACGGCAAGTCCTTCTACATCGAAGTAAAGTCGCATAAAAAAGATAATCCCGACCCCATCCGGCTGGCGCAGTCCCAGACAAAGCGGGCAACCGCTGCCAGCGAGCCGTTTGCCTTGTGCGTTATCGGGCGCGAAGGCAGCCCCAAAGACGTGGACATAGCCTATGTACAGAAAAATCTGCGCTACGTAACCAACCTGCAAGCCACCCTTGCCCCCGTAGCCATTCATATCGGGCAGCTCGAAGCCATGAAAAAGCACGGCTCGGATGCCTGGCTAGACGTATCCCAACTGCACGGCAGCAAGGTGATGATGACGCTGGATTTTATTGACACCCACGCCCAATCGTTCGGGCAGTTGGTAGAGGACATCAAAGCTGTCCTACGCTAGCTGGCTTCCTCACTGGGCGCAACACGCCGGCAACCGCTAGTGGACACAGGTTTCGCAGTGCGAACCGGACGCGAGCTATACGAGGTGGGAACGAAGCCCGGTCCGTACTGCCCCGGCAGTTGCTGGCAGCAGCTACCGGGGCAGCAGTTTTCTAGTGAGTAGAAAAAAAATCGTTAGGACTAACAAAGCCGGGCTAGCCCGGATAAAGCCAATGTGCCTTGCCCGCGTATGTGTACGCGTGTATGCGCCCGCGTGGTAGAGTTGAAGACTCAATTGATAAAAGGGCTTTTACTGCTGGGTGCATAACTTGCTCACAAAAGTTTCATGAAAAGTCGCTTTCACGGAAAAATCCTGCTAATTCGTGCGCTGGTCGCCGAAATTTTCCTGGCACAATCCAAGCTCATGCAAACCAACTCTGGCAGAATTGCGTTAGCTTTGCACTACCACTTCCAGCACTACCACGGGTATCGTCCCACCTGCCCGCAGCTTTTGGCTTGAGCCGTCGCCGCCCGTTGCCACGCGAATTCGTCGCGAGGCTTTTGGTTTCTGGTTGTATCACACTCGTTTCACCTATGGCTACTGCTCAGCATCCCACTATCGGTCAAGCCGGTCCTACTGCGGCTGAACAAGCCCGCGACCAGTGGTTTAGCAGCATAATTCACTCCCTTAAAACGGATAAGCTGCTGCTTGACAAGAATATCGCACCTACTGAAACTAAAGAGTTCTATGATGCCCTCATCAATGATGATGTCATTACGGTGGGCGCGAAAACGAAGGACGCTATGAATCAACTGCTGACAAAGCAGGCGGTATTCACGTTTATTACCCATTTGTTGAAGTCGGGACATCTGCCGCAACGGCTGGCATTTGACGTCGCTCATTCGTCGTTGCTCGTGTGGGCAGTAGTGGCTGATGACGACTACGAATCGGAAAAGGCACTCTACCTAGCGCAAGCGGCAGTCAATACGGAATTTTGCCGGGCTGACTACCGGGTAAGTGCTACGGTGGTGGAGGTTAGCGACCAATTGCCTACCCCATCTCACTACGAAGAAGTCCTCCTGCACGGGCAACTCGACTAACGGTTGCCGACTCTACCGTGGCAGATTTCGCAGCGCACGTAACGCAAGTCAGGTCCAATTTGGATTTCCTGGAAAATCTCAACGCCATTCCTAATAAGTGGGATTGGAAGGTAACAGCGTGCTTTTACACGGCGGTGCATCTGATAAACGCGCATATTGCCCAGCAGGCGAATATGCACTTCCGCTCGCATAAGAAGGTGGAACAGGTCATCAACCCGTATAGCGCGGTAGTAGCCACCCGTTTGCAAGAAGATATTTTCGTTTCTTACCAGATGCTGAGCAACTTGTCGCGCCGCTCGCGCTACATATGTTCTGTTGATGGACCAGAATCGGAACCGGCACAGCTTACCCGTGATAAGCACTTGAAAAAAGCCTTGCACCACCTGGATGTGCTGTTACAGTGGTTCGTGGCAACATACCCCGGACAAGTATTTGCTCCCAAAACCGTGCGCTGCCCAGAGCTAACAAAGGATATGACGTACTTCAAGGTGCCCCGCGTCGCGGTTGCGTCATAGACTGCTACGCCGATAACCAAGTTTAGCCCCAGTCACACTCGTCTGGGGCTTTTTTTGTTCCGTGAGCAGCAAGTAGGGTACATTTTGCGGTAGTCACCATATGGCACCTGGGTATTCCAGCGCCTACGTAGTTTCTTTGCCGAACTACTATCCAGACTTATCCGCAGCCGACTCTCATCTATCAATGGCTTTCAACGAGTTAAATACGGTCGAGTACGCCATCATCCACAAGTTGACGGGTGTAAATCTCAACGATAAAAACAAAGCGCAGGAGCCGGTTCCTACCTACGGGACTGGGGAAATGCCCGCCGAGCCACGCTGGCACTACGTACCCGGCAGTCAGCTCAAGCGCAAGGAAACCGACGTGCTGCTGGAAACCGAGTTGAAAGCCGCGCTTATCCGGTTGAATCCCAGTATGGAGGCGCAACCGAGCCGCGCCGACGAGGTAATTTACCGGCTACGCAATATCCTGCTCACCGTGCAGGAAGTCGGGCTGGTAGGTGCCAATGAGGAATTTGCTAAGTGGCTGCGGGGCGAGAAATCGATGCCCTTCGGCAAGGATGGACAACATGAAACCGTGCGTCTGCTTGACTTCCAGGACCTAACTCGCAACACGTATCTGACTACCAATCAGTTTCATGTTCGCACTGGTACCGAGTTGAAAATCCCGGACGTGGCACTATTCGTCAACGGCATCCCACTGGTGATAGGCGAGGCTAAAACCCCCGTGCGACCCGCTGTGTCGTGGCTGGACGGTGCTTACGAAATTCATGAGGTATACGAGAATTCGGTGATGCCGCTATTCGTGCCTAATGTGTTGAACTTCGCTACCGAAGGTAAGGAGTTCTTCTATGGTGCAGTGCGTACCCCACTCGAATTCTGGTGTCCCTGGCGGCTCGAAGCCGCCGATGGCGTACCTGCCGACGAACTGGTACATGCCATCGGCTTGAAGGAAGTGGGCAAGCAGCTCAGTTCCCTGCTACACCCCGCCACCCTACTCGACATGTTGGCGAATTTTACCCTCTATGCCACCAACTCCAAGAAGCGTAAAATTAAGGTAGTGGCTCGCTACCAGCAATTTGAGGGAGCCAATGCCATTGTAGACCGGGTGGTGGATGGCAAAGTCAGGAAGGGGCTTATTTGGCATTTTCAAGGTTCGGGTAAGTCGCTGCTGATGGTATTTGCTGCCCAGAAACTGCGGCGGCTGGCAGCACTCAAGAGCCCGACCGTACTCATTGTGGTAGACCGGCAAGACTTGGATAACCAGATTGGCGGCACCTTCAACGCCGCCGAGGTTGCCAACGTGGAACGCGCCGACAGTATCAAGGACCTGCAAACCAAGCTGGCGCAGGACACCCGTAAGGTGCTGATTACTACCATTCAGAAGTTCAAGGATGCACCTAAGGACCTAAATCTGCGCGGTAATATTATCGTGTTGTGCGATGAGGCTCACCGCACCCAGGAAGGCGATTTAGGTATCTATATGCGCGAGGCGCTGCCTAATGCATTTTTTTTCGGTCTGACCGGTACACCAATCAATAAGCGGGACCAGAATACCTTCGCCACCTTCGGTTCCGAAACCGACGAGGGCGGCTACCTTTCGCGTTATACCTTCCAGGAAAGCATTGCCGACAAGCAAACGCTGGAACTGCATTTCGAGCCGCGCTTGCCCGAAGTGCACGTAGATAAGGAAAAACTCGACGCCGCCTTTGCCGAACTAGCCGAGCGCGCTAACTTGAGCGAAGCTGACCAGAACACGCTCAGTAAGCGCGCTGCCAATATCATTGAGTTCCAAAAAGCCCCGCAACGGGTACATGCTATCGCGGAAGACATCGTACAGCATTTTCAGACCCATGTGCTGCCCCACGGATTCAAGGCAATGGTTGTCACGCCCGACCGCTATGCCTGCGTCCAGTATAAGGAGGAGCTAGATAAGATACTGTCGCCGGAAAGTAGCGCCGTAGTTATTTCCACCACCGCCAATGACCCGGAAGCGTTCAAAAAGCAGTGGGCGCTCGACAGCGCGCAGCAGGAAAAGCTGCTCGACAAGTTCAAGGACCCCAAGCACCCGTTACAGTTCCTGATTGTAACGGCGAAGCTGCTCACCGGCTTTGATGCCCCAGTGTTGCAAACGATGTACTTGGACAAGTCGCTCAAGGACCATACCCTCCTGCAAGCCATCTGCCGAACCAACCGGCTCTATCCCAATAAGGGTTTCGGACGGGTGGTCGACTACTTTGGCGTGTTCGATGACACGGCGAAAGCCCTGGCGTTCGACGACCAGGCGATGGAAAACGTGGTAACCAGCATGGAGGAGTATAAAGCCTTGCTGCCGAGCCTCATGGCAAAGGCGCTGGGTCACTTTCCCGGTATCGACCGTACGCTGGTAGGCTTCGAGGGGTTGGAAGCTGCCCAGGATTACCTCGCTACCAACGAGCAGCGCGATGCCTTCGCTGCCGATTACGGTACGCTGACCAAAGTATGGGAAGCCCTCAGCCCAGATGCGGTACTGACCCCGTATCGCACCGACTATAAATGGCTGTCGCAAGTTTACCAATCGGTGCGTCCGGCTGCATCCGACAATGGGCGGCTACTTTGGTTTGCGTTGGGAGCCGAAACTACCCGACTCATTCACGAGCACGTCCACGTTAGCGGCGTACACGACGATATGGAGGAATTGGTCCTCAACGCCGCCGTGATTGACGATTTGATGAATGCCGGCGACCCGCAGAAAGCACAAAAGCTGGCGAAAATTATTGCTGGTCGCCTGGGGCGAGGTAACGGTAATCCAGAGTTCGTCGCGCTGAGTGAGCGGCTGGAAAAAGTGCGGGAACGTGCCGAGAAGGGCTTAATCAGTAGCATCGAGTTCATCAAAGAACTCTGCCAGATTGCTAAAGAAACCTTGCAAGCCGAAAAAGCCACGGAAAAACCTGAACCTGAACAGGTAACCGCTAAGTCCGCTCTGACTGAACTCTTTAAAGAGGTACGCACTGACAATACGCCCGCCATTGTAGAGCGCATCGTAAACGATATTGACGAGATTGTGCGCAAGGTCCGGTTTCCAAGTTGGCAAACTACAGAAGCTGGTAAGCGTCTAGTAAGGAGTGAGTTACGTAAAGCGCTTCTCAAATATCAACTGCACAAAGACAACGAGTTGTTCGAGAAATCTTATGCTTATATAGAAGAGTATTACTAAAATTTTACCCCATGAATAAAGCCCGTCGTAAAAATTTAGCCGCCTTGCAGGCTTCTATCCAAGTGATAATGGGGAACCTGGAAGCTATTATAGATGAAGAGCAAGAATACTATGATAATATGCCGGAGGCGCTACAGCAAGGTGAGCGAGGAACTGCTTCTGATGATGCGCTGACCGCACTGCGCGAAGCTTCTGATGCGCTCGGCACGGCTGATGGATATATAGATGAGGCTATTGGTTGACTCGAAGTAATCGAGTTGAGCCTATTCGTTTCTTCCACTAGGCTACGTAAGGTTAGTTTCTTCCGTCATCCGATGCGCTGATGGCGGGATGTTGCAGTAGTTCGAATGCCTGCAACCCCAAGACCCGCGCCACAGAAATTACTAAGTCGAGGTTAGGACTGGCAAGACCAACCTCAATACGGTAAAGGGTAGACTTGTCCACATTGGCTTTATCGCCCAACTCTTGCAGCGAGAGGCTACGCGTTTCACGCACAGACCGTAGGTGCCTGCCAAATGCTTTAATGCCTTCGGGATTTCTTATGGGCACTCAGGTGAACTTTTAGCTGCCGCTAAAGTCCGATAACCTCGTAACCTTCGTGTATGCGTCGGCGCATACATTGGGAATTTTCTGCCTATATTGAGCCAAAATTCTGGCTTCCGTCAGCCATGACCCATTCATGGCAGGTGACAGCCGGTTTTCTTCATAGAAAAAATATAAGTGAATGATACGCTGTGATTACTGTGGACGAAACTATCCTGAAAGTGGGAGCAAAGGCTTATTCGGGGGCTGGTATAATGTGTGCTCGGAAAAGTGCCGACTGGAAATGCGGCAGAGTATTGCTGCTGGTAACACGCGAGAATACCAAAATCCGTTGGAAAGTAGATTAAAACTATTACTTATGTTGGTTGTGGCGGGTATGGTATGGACATTTGTTGGCTCCAAATGCAGTAGTCACTTAGGTTCTTCCTCAGTTGAGCAGTCAGCGGCGACGGAAACTCAAACTACCGAATCGGTTCCGGCTACTGAGGCTGCTTCGTCTGAGCAACCTCAAACTCAACACGAAATAGAGCAACCTCAAGAAGCAGAGCCTACTCCGAGTGCTGATTCAGAAGAGCAGCAAACAGAAGGAGAGGTTCGTACGATTCCAGCCCCAGAATCGGAAGGAAATAGTACTGTCGAAATAACTAAAGACAGTAGTGCTAATAATTAAATGAATTATATGAATATCACACTTCTTAGGGGTTATCGTTTCGTTTTTATAGAATCGAGACGATAACTTGAACTCAAACTGTATTTGGTTGAAAAGTATGAATTGAATGCAAGTTATAAATAATTTATAATATATTAACGAGCGTTAGTAACAGGAATGTTATACCGAGCCTATTCAAGCATCATTCTCTTGTGCAAATGGTATTTGATAGTGATAGGCGCTTGAACAAGCTCAGTACAGTGCCCTGATGATTTAGGCAGGAAGAATATTTACATCATTAGCTTACCCTTTAATCTGGCTAGCAGTACGGTTATCTAGGAAAACTTGTACTGCCTGTTGGCTAATGCGCCACGTAGGCTTACCAATAGTAGAGATGTTCGCCCCAGCCAGCTTGCCGCAGTCGAGGTACTTAAGAATGGTCTTCTCCGAAAGCTTAAGTTGTTCGGCGACCTCCTTGACCGTCAACTGAGCCGAGGAGGTACTGCGAACGGTCAGGGTACGTTTGAGGGCTTCGTCAAAGCGCGGGATGAAAACAGCGAGGAGTTGGTCGGCAAGAGCGCCGAGTTCTTTGGGGGAAAGGGTCATTTCCATCTACTATGGGGTTAAAATGCCCTCTTATAGAGTTTGGAAATCTAATAGTTTGAAACTTCCGTTAAAATCCCCAAACTTTTTTTATAGTCGCCATCCCACCTGGAAAGCAGAAGAATCTAGCATCCCAGTGCCCACTTTTGAAGGGCTGCATACTGATTGCATATTAAACCAATAAAAAACCCTCTCTACGGGCTGTAGAGAGGGTTTTTTGTGGTCGTATAAGGACTTTATTTCGGGCACTGGTTTCCAGCCGTTTCCCCCAAACGCCCCCCTGGAGCCACCGCAAGCTGCATCGCAGGGCAACGAGTGGAAACGGCCGGCAGCCGCTGGCCCCGAAACTGCCCCCCAAACTGCCCCCCTACGCCGCCCGGCGCCGGGCCGACTGGCGCATGAACTGCTGCACGAGTTCGAGTTCGTCCACGCCCACGTAGGCGTTGAAGGCTTCCTCCGTCTGGTGGCCCGTGGCCTGCATAATCATCCTAGAGGGCACGCCCTGATAGAGCTTGAGGGTCACGAAGGTTTTGCGCCCAATCTTGGTGGTGAGCTTGAGCCGCGTGAGCCCCACCAGGCGCTGCACGACGCGCAGGAATTCGTTGGCCCGGTAGCACTCGGGCACGAGTAAGTCCAGCGGGGAGCGGTGCTCGTAGCGCTCCGCAAGGGCCACGGGCTTGAATAAATCGTCGTCGTAGAAGGGCACGTACACCGTCACGTCGCTCTTGGCAATCTCGTGGAGTACGAGCAGGTTGCCGCGCACGTCCCTCCAGGCGGCGCGGTTGGCGTCCGAAATGCGCAGGCCCGTGTAGCAGCACTGCAAAAACTTATCGCGAGCCAGCTCCACGTGGGCCACCCAGGCGTCGGCCGAGTCCTGGTCCTGGTGCTTGCCGGTGCTGCGGCCCAGCTCCACGCGCAGGCTGGCCAGCTGCTCGAGCGTCGCCGGGTCGCTGAAGTCGAGGCCGGCGAGCTGGTGCAGCTCCTTGGCCGTGAGGGCATCTACCTGGCCCTGCTTGCTGGGGGCCGTGAACTTGCGGTAGTGCCGGTGCACGGGTAAGTCCTTCTCGGCCTCGACCCAGCCCAGGAAAGTTTTGAGGCGCGAGACGTGCTTGCCGAACGTATTGAGGCCCTGGCCCAACTCGTCGAGCATATAGGCGCGGAAGTCCTGGTAAAAGGTCGTATCCAGCTCTTCCACGCGCAGCACGATGCCGCGGGCCTGCTCATACTGCAAGAAGCGCTGCAGCGTGGCCTCGAAGCCGGCCCTAGTGGTTTTGGAGAGGGGCTTGCCCGTGCGGCCCCGTGGCTGGCTCACCTGCGCCCGTATCCACTCGCGCTGCAGGCTCTCGAAGTCGGTGGCCGGAGCCAGCGTTGAGAGCGCGGCAGCTGGCGCTTCGGCCGGGGCCGGAGTCAGGGCGGCCGCTAGGACGGCGCGCAGCTCGGCCTCGGGCAGCCGACGCTGCTGCTTGCGGGCCAGTTCGGCCGCCTCGCCGGCGGCGTTGCTGGCGGCCGTGAGCAAGGGGTTGATGCTGCTGTGCTGGGTGCCGGGCTGCACCTTCACGAGCTTGGTTTTGGCGTCCCAGTGCGCGGGGCTCACCAGGCAGCCCGTGCCCAGGCGCAGGCGCTTGCCCTCCCAACTCACCACTAGCCGGATGGGAGCCAGGCCCTCGGCGTTGAGCTTGTCGCGCTGCAGCTCGCGGGAGATTTTCATCCTTTATAAAATAGAACAGGACGTAGGTAGTGGGTCACTTCCCTTAATGAGCAAGGTAGTAAGTAGATAGGGTACTGATACAAATCACAAAGCGCCCCTGCTGGTGCTGGCAGGGGCGCTTTGTGGCTGACTAATTTGCTATGTATCTACGAGCTAGCAAGGTAGGTAGGGGAGAAGTAGGCGCTTCATAGCTCAGAAAGACAGCTGCCCCACCGGGCCGGCCGGGACGGGGAAGCAATTACGGGTGCAAGTCAGTGAAGGCACCAGCGGTAATGCTGCTGCCGCTAGTGGGTATCGTGCTGACGAGGTTGCCCGTGAACGTGCCGGAGAAGCCGCCACTGCTGGTTTGGGTGACGGAGGTAGCGCCGCCATCGTAGCGGGCGTGTACGGTGCTGTTCTTGCTGAAGTAGTCGATACCAGCGCATTGGTACTTCGATACTGGTTCGCCCACCGCCTTATTAAAATAAATGACCACGTACTCTTTGCCGCTGGCGGGCTCCGGGGTAGTGACCAAGTTCAGGACGAGCTCGTCATAAGCTGGGGTGACCGGCGCAACGCTCGTCTTAGCCGTGGCTTGGCAGGTGCGCGTGACGCCGCTGAGCGTATAGCTGGCCATGCTGGCCGCCGGGGCCGGCGTGGCGTCGTCTTTTTTGGAGCAGCCAAGCAACAGGCTCAGTAGCAGGGGCAGTAGCAGGGAGGAAAGTAGGCGCATATGGGAGGATGGGAAAGAAACTGAAGCCCCCACCGTGCCGGCAGGGGCCAAGGGTGGTTAGGAAGTAACGGACGCGGCACCTAACCCACCCCCGCCGCCGCAGTCCCTGTGGGGGCGGGCAGTGGCTAGGTGGCTATTGCAGCCCCGCCACTGCTGCCTGTGGGAGCTGGGGGGCTGTAGTAGTGCTGGTAGCTAATGACTGTTTTATAACTTCACTCTGTTATCAATAGGAAAAGTAGTTTGTACTTCTATATGGGTGCCGCCAAAAGCGGTGCCTACTGTCTGAGCTGCCAACAAAGCGCGAGCATGGGAGATAGACTCGGTAAGCATTCGCTGCATTATGTCCTCCGGTATATCAACCACTGAGTTACCAGATTTCTCATCTATTTCAGTAGCTGCCTCTACTCCACTAAGTTGGTAAACAGTCAGGCATTCAGCCGATAGCAGAGGTTTCGGGCGCTTTACATTCTTCTTCAAGTATGTGATAGCTACCAATATTTCTAGTCGAGTGGTTTTGGGTGGTATATGGTGCGTAATTTGAACTTTGAATTGAATAGAAGTGCCTTCCGCTGCTTTAAACAGGCGGTCATATCCAAACGATAGAAGCTTAATTGCCCGCACTCGGGCGGTTAATGAACTAGTAGCCATACATATGAAAGATTACAAGTAGAGCCAGTCGCTACAGCGCTAGTTGGTCAAACTCGGGTACTTCTTCGCCAGAATAAAGGGAGATGGAGCCGGTCATGACGCGGGTTACTTCCTCGTGGGATGCTTGGCAGTTAATGGCATCACGCTCCAGTACCGTTTCCAAATCCTCATACTTGGTGGTAGGCACCTTGCCAATAGCTAAGGCAATTTCATAGAGCTTTTCCAGGGACAGATTGGTGTCGCCGTTGAGTATCTGTGAGATATAGCTGCGCGAGCAGTGCAGGTGTTCGGCAAGTTGCTTGCGGTTCAGGCTGTGCTTGGTCATGTAGTCTTCCACGGCTCGCATGAAGTCCATGCGGTTTTCGGTGAGCCAGTAGGTGGGGCGGGAGAGGATAGCACGGCGAGTAAACATAGGAAAAACGATTCAGGAATGGCGAAACTTGAGGTATTGGTCTACTAGCCCCTCGAAAGAAGAGATGTCCTCGGGCTGTGTGTTTTTCTTGCCCATAAGCACCACCACTTCGGTTGTGGGCGGGTCGTGGAAGTAGTAGATGCGCAGGTTAGTAGTTTTTATCTCATACAGGGTCACTTCGTGCTGGCGACCCCCCACACTGTAGGCCAGTGTGCCGAGGCTGTGGTGCTGCTCACCCCGCAGGCGCTTGAGTCGGGCGAGCTGGTCCATGAGGTTAATGGCCTTATCTACTTCTTTCTCATGACCGCCTTCCTGCTCAAGTTGGGTTAAGAACGTATCAAACTGACAAATGCCTTTTTTAAAGAGCTTTACAAACGTTAACCTGCCCGGCCGCGCCAGCTCCAGTACGGCCGTTTCAAACTGAGGACGCTCCCGAGGACGAATACTAGCTGCTGGCATGAAATGTTTAGCAATTACTTAACAAATTGGCGTGAGTCAATAGTTCAGCCCGAAAAAAGCTTGATTTTGTTGGTTGGGAGTGACTAATCAGCCCGCCGCCATAGCCACCCCCACCCCGCCGCAACGAGCGCATCTGAGGCTACTACCTACGAAGAGTGCTATGGTTGCACGTTGGTGAAGGTGCCGCTAGAAAGCGTGTGCGCCACCGTGTAGGTGCCGCCGGGCACCAACGTGCGTGCCTCGCCATAAAAGGTGCCCGAAACGCTGCCGCTCTCCTCGAAGGTGCGGTTGGCCAGCAGGAACTGGAATGTCAGACCTTGAGGGTTGGCGCTGTTGTAGAGCACCGTGCTCTCGCTCACTGGCAGGTAGGTGGTGGCCGGTTGGCCGGTTGGCCGGCGGAAGGCGAGTTGGAGGTATTCAGGGCCGCTGCTTGGCGCAGGCGAAGTGGTCATCGTTACGCGTAGGTAATCGTAGCCAGGCGCTTGGGAGGCAATAGCTGCCTGCTTGGCTATGCAGCTGACCACTTGCCCGTCGTAGTTGTAACTGGCGGTGTTTTTTACTTCGGCGGGAGTTACTTCTTCCTGCTTTTTGGAGCAGGCCAGCAGGCTAGTGAGCAGCAGCGCGGGGGCCAACAGGGAATACGGACGCAGTACCATAGGAAGTGAAGATGGAAAAAAGTGAAGTGGGAAAAAGGAAAAGTGAATTTAATTCGCCCGCCCACCCCCACCCCGCCGCAACGGGCGCAACTGCGGCTGCTCCACCGTGCCAGTATGGGTGGGGCAGCCCGCCCAAGCACAGATGAGTGAGTTAACTGCGGGTAGTGGATACTAAATGGCCCTGCCGCCGGCCCAGGCGCGGGCAAGCGTCAGGTCGTCAAAATACCGAATCTCGAAATCCACTGCCGGTATAACGCGGGCATACATACTCTCAATGGTGAGGTGGTTGAGCCTATCCTGCGGCTTGAGCAGGGCAAATCGTTCGAGACCAGCCTGGGCAAGGGGTAGCAGGATGGCTTGCTCGGCCCATTCCAAGTCCCGAGGGCGCACGGCACCAAGCAGGCGGTCGTCGCCGAGCCAGGCTTTGACGTGGTGCGTGCGGCTCAGTTCCAGGGCCTGGGTGGCTGCGGCGCGAAAGTCGGCGCTGTTCACGAAGCTCAGCCACTGCAGTTCGAGCACCGGTGCGGGGCCTTCGTGCAGCGAGAGATGTAGGTAAGGAAGGGTCAGTAGCGGACGCATGGAGCTAGAGAGGCGAAGTAGCCCCGGCGCGTTGCGGAGCGGGGAGTGCGTTAGGGGAAACGTAGTTACAGGGGCGCCTTCGCCCAGACCCGCGCTTCCTCCATGCTGGAAAAGAAGCGCTGGCTCATCTGGGTGCCGGGGATGACGTCGCTGAACAGGGCCGTGACGCCCATGCGGTTCATGGCATCGAGCGACTCGACCACTGCCAAGCGACGCACGCCTAGCTCGGCCATTGGTTTGAGTACTTCCTCGCCCGTCCAGGCCAGGTCGGCCGTGCGCAGGGCGCGTATCAGGCGGTTGTCCGCTGTCCACACCGTCACTTGGTGCTGACGGGCCAGGTGAACCATCTCCCGCATGCTGGCTCGAAAATCGGCACTGGGCACGAAATCCAGCCACTGAATTTCGATGGTTTTGGGTAGCCCCTGGTGCAGGTAGATGTTGATGTACGGATTGGAAAACAGCTGCTCCATAAGTAAAAAATAAGTCGATTCGCCCGCCCACCCCCACCCCGCCGCAACGGGCGCAGCTGGGGCTGCGGAAGTTACTGGCCCCACTGTGCCGGCAGGGGTGGCTGTCCTTTTTGGAGAAGTGTGTTAGTGGGAGCTTTGCCCCATGAGCAACGACAAGCAACAAGTAGCCGCTACTATTAAGCGTCTAGTAGCAGAATTACAACTAGAACTGGACAAGGCCCAGCACGTAGGGTTGACCGTTGAATTAATTCCGCCCTGCGATTACGCCATAGCAGAAGACAGAAAAAAGCTCAAGGTGGAGGTGTGGGAGAAGGTTAGCTATTGATTCCCGTGTCCTTTGCAAGTGTCACGGTCAGCAGGAGTTTTGGGAAACCATTTAACTGCCTGCTACCATGCTTACACGGATTGAGGATTCATCAGAATATTTCACCACATCCCGCTTCCCCACTGAGCGCGTACGTGTCCGTCTTTTTGGCGTGACGGTGTACCGCTCTGAGCAGGCCGTGGACGGAGGCCCCCGGCACGTGTGGGTACTAGGGGTGCTGGTATACCAAGCAGTACGTCAGCGGTAGGCTACTGGGCCTGCTCCAGCAACGCCAGTATCTCCTCATAGGTCTCTCCGGGTAGCACAACCGGATAGGAAGAGGTTATAGCTACGGGCGTAACCATTGTAATAGTACAGGTGCCGTTATCACGCTTGGCAATACTCACGATAGCACTAATAGCAAGCAGCATAGGCTTGTCATACATGGTAACATTGATGAATCCTTTCATGGGTGTTGAGTATGAGTGGTGGGTGTTGAGTGATGAATTAATTCGGCCGGTTATACCCGCCCCGCAGCAGGCTAATAATCTCCTCCTTCGAGGCAAGCGCACCTTCTTGCGAGGCAATCATGGCATCCTTAGTAGCAAGGTGGTCGCGGAGATGTTGAATCTCTTTCTCGGCAGTTTCCAAGGCAATTTTCAGTCGGTCTTGGGCCAGCGTCTGACTCGCCAGCACCTGCTCAACTACCACTTTTATTTCTTCAGGAGTCATTAGTTAGGCACTTAAGCAGGAATCTGTTTGAGTAGGATTTGAATGGTGCGCTCCTTCTCGGCTAGTTGGCTGGTGAGAAAGCCTATTTCTTTCTGAGCATCAGCTAAGTCACGCTTACAGTCGTCTAGAGTGACGTTGTTCATCGTGTTGCCGCCTCCAGCATTGTTCTGGATGTTGCCCTTGTTGCCCTTTATCGTCTGCTTGTTGCTGGTGCCGGACTGGTTAAAATTTCCTGTTTGGGTGGTGCCAGATTGTTGGTCGGGTAGGAAAGGCTCACCGTTTCCGGTAAGAAGCCAAAGTGGATTTACACTTGTAAAGTGGCGCAGTATATTTTCGAGGTATCCTGCACGGGGTTCGGCGTTTCGTTTGCCTACATAGTTCTGTGTGTTAGTAGGGCTTTCACCAATTCTCTCACTGAATGTCCGAGCGCTCATCTTAAGCTCTTTCAGCAAAAAAATTAGGCGCTGATTGATAGGCTGTTGCTCCATTTTGCAATCTATTTCTCTAAAAGATTCCAAAGGGAAGCTTCACTTTGAGAGTTCACACCCGTATGTTTGTACAGGTTTAGCGGCAAGTAACACAGCAAGTCGCGAATTCTGTCAAACACGATGGACGACCAGTTGGCCCCCTACGCCGCCGTGCTCACCGAGCAGGGCTTCCAAATCGCCGAACACCCGGTGGGCGAGCGGCAGGTACTCTGGGCCTACTGGCCCACGAGGACCGCGCCCGAGTACGAGGCCCTGCTGCTGGTCAGCGAGCAGGGCCGGGTGCGGGCGTTCCTGCGGCGGCTGGATGCGCCGGCCGCCTTTTCGCGCCCTTACCACCTGGTGCAGTGCTTCAGTTGGCTGCTGCTCGACACGGCCGACGAGCTGGCTTGGCTGCTGGCCCGCTCGCAGCTCTGGCAGCAGGCGCGGGCTAGCGCCCCACCGAACGCACTAGCTCCAGCACCTCGTCCAGCCAGCCCCGGCGGTCTTCCAGATGCCAGACCTGGGAGTCGGCCGTGAGCTGCCGGTAGAGGTCGAGCAGGTTGTCGATTTCACGCTGCCAGTGAGGAGGCATTTTCGCCTTCGAGGCTGGCGGCAGCTTATCGAGGGCGTGGTAAGCGGCCTTGGTGGCCTGCTCCAGTGCCACCCGGTCTTGGCCGCCGCTTTCCAGCAAGGCACTATACAAGCCATTGGCCTGCCGGACATAATCGTCAAACTCCATCGCTACAAGGGGCTAAGGTAAACCTGTACATACGGCTTCAAAGCTACACCAATTTTCTTATGGCTGCATCTACCGATACGCCGAAGTCCTACGTCGGCCTGACCCTGGATAAATTCATCACCGGCCCGCTGGAGGAGAAGGAGAAATACTACCTGCTCCTAGCCCTGGTCTGTCTCAAGCTGCCGCACTACGCGGTAGACCGCACCATCCAGGCTGGCTACGGCAGCCAGTACCCTTCGGCGGCCGTGCGCCTGGGCAACGTGAAGCTGGGCAAGGTGCCCGACCTGGGCGACCTCTGCGCCCTGATTAAGCACTCGATGCCCGATTTTGACATTCCCGGCCGCCTGCTTCCCGCCGGCACCTTCGTGCTGAACTGATGGAAGCGCAGGCCCCCTACCACGCGGCCCCGAAAGGCCCACGCGACCTGGCCGCCCACGTGGCCGCCTGGCTGCGCAAACACGGCTTCACGGCCACCGAGCATGAGCGCCCGCACGAAGTAACCGTGCTGGCCTACTGGGAAGGCCCCCAGCACGAGCGCTTCGAGCTGACCTACGCCTGGGTAAGCGGCCCCGTGCCCAGTGCCACCTGCTGGCTCACCGTGCGCTACCCTGGCCAGCCCCAAACGGAAACCCTCTTCACGGCCCAGCACGTGCGCCGCGGCAGCGACGTGCGCCGGCTCGTGGGCAACTGCGTGCGCCTGGCCAACGCCCGGCTGCTGGCCAAACTACCCCATCCTGCCTTGTAAACCCCCTTTTTTCACCTAACCCCCCTTTGCCATGCGCCTCAACCAGGCCCCCGACCCCCCGCCCGCCCTGCCCAATATCCGCGACCTGCACGAGCTGCTGCACCAGCACCTGCCACCGCCCCTGATTCTCAAGCTCACGCCCCTGCCCGAGCTTGAGCGCCGGCTTGAGGAAATCACGGCCGAGCACCCGCGCTTTCGCGAGGAAGCCCCCTTGGTGCTGGCCGGCGAGCAGCAGCGCCGCCAGCGCCTGAGCGGCACGCTGCGCCTGGCTGCCCCGGCCCGCGTGCGCGTGGCCTAACTCCTTCTCTCACCCGCCTTCTATTCTCTCACGCCATGCCCAAGCCCTTGCCCAAGATTTCCCTCACGGACGCTGCCACCGGCAAGCGGGTGCGGGTGAACGCCTTTCACCCCGGCGATGCCCTGCTCGCCGCCCCGCAGCCCATCCTGGGCTACTGCTACACGGCCCAAAACGGCTGGAGCGTGTACGTAGCCGGCCCGATGCCCCCGCACCTGCGCTCGGCCGTGGAGGAAAACCACACCGACCAGGAGGTGCTGCTCGTGGCCGAGCTGCCGGCCGGCATCCAGGAAATCACGCTGCCCGACCACCGCCAGGAATTCTGTCTCCACCAAGCTGCTTAGCTGCCATGCTCGCCCTTACCCTGCTCACCCCCGACGACCTAGTGCCCATCCAGGACTTGCTGCGCCAGATTCTGGCCCAGCAGACGGCGGCCGCGCAGCCGGCCGACGATTTCTTGAGCATCGAGCAGGTGGCGACGCTTACCAGCACCAGCGCCAAGACCGTGCGCAAGTGGATAAGCGAGGGCAAGTACGACCAGAAGGGTCAGCTCCTCAAGCTCTTCACCTTGGAATTTTCGCCCGGCTACGTCCGGGTGCCCCGCTCGGCGCTGCTGGCCTTCGGGCAGAGCATGGGCTTCGATGCCGCGCAGCTGGCCCTGCCGCCGGCCGGGGCACCGGCACCAGCTAAAACCACCCGCTCCAAGCGCGTGCTCGATTCCGAGCAGGCCCTGCGCCGGGCTTCCTAATGCTTTTTTCACCTAACCCCCTTTTGCCACCCATGAGTATTGAAACAGTCACCCTGGACGGCTTTATGCGACTCGGCATCGACGAGCACAAGGAAGCGCTCGAGCAGTACGACGCCTCCATCACGAACCTGGCCGGCGACCTGACCCGGCTCACGCCCGACACCGAGCAGCACATCGCCTTGCTCGACAAGCTCTGCCGGCACGCCACCCTGCGCAAGGTGCATCGGG
This sequence comes from Janthinobacterium lividum, assembly GCA_050954465.1. Lineage (GTDB taxonomy): Bacteria > Bacteroidota > Bacteroidia > Cytophagales > Hymenobacteraceae > Hymenobacter. Next base: position 199,139 of record JBPBPU010000132.1, on the reverse strand, counting down.
GCTGCCTGCAGGAAATGGAAGAGTCGCTGGCCCAGCGCCAGCAGCCCTGGTCGGGCGAGCGTGGTTCATTTTCCCGCCCAGACGAACTGCCCGCATGAGCCAGGTTAACGTCTACTCCTCCGCGCCCGCCAGCACGCAGCTGGCCTGCGCCTTCCAGAACCTCGAGCGCCTCGGCATGCAGGTCATCCTGCGGCCCCTGCAGGAACTACCCACCGCCCCGCAGCCCCGCCCGCGCAGCCTGAGCGTGCTCGAGGACGAGTTGCTCGGTATCACCCAGCACTTAGTGCTGGTCGCCGAGCAGCTCAACGAGCACGAGCAGGGCCGCCACCGGCTCGATGCCGGCCTCGAGCAGGGCCTGCGCTTCGACCGCGATGCGCTGCAAACGCGCCAGAAGGCGATTCAAGCTGCCATTCAAGCGCAGCACAAAGTGCTGCGTGTGCGCCACGAGGCGCCAAGCTGACCCTGACGCCCGCCCGGCCTAGCGCCGGGCGGGCGCTTTCCTTCCCCGTCAGTTCGTTGACGACCGCGCCCTGGGTGGGACTAGCTGCGCGGCTAGGTTGGTCTCGAAGCCGGCCGGGGAGCCCTTTTCCTTTCCACCTTTTCCTTTTCCCATGCACCGCCCCGCTTTCATTCCCAAGCTCCGCCTCAACTACGACAAAACCTGGGCTGCCCTCAAGCGCTTCCTCGCCCAGCCCCAGCTCATCAAGCCCGCCCCGGCCCCAGCGCACCTGCAGGAGCACTTGCACCCGCAGCAGACCATTAAGCTGCCCCAGCTCAAGGGCAACCTGGTGCACACGCTCAAGGAAATCGTGCGCATTTTCATCGCCGAGTGGAAGGCGGCCCCACAGGCCATCAACCTGGCCATTCGCACCACGCGGGCGGCGATGGCCAAGGCCGGCAGCAACCGCGACCCCAAGACGGCTTACCGCCACATCCTGGCGCTTATCGAGTACGGCTTTCTGCGCGGCAAGGTGCAGGTCAAGGGCGGGCTGCAGCTGCTGCTCAACCCCGAATTGTTTGTCTTTGACGCGACGCCTGCCGTGGCGGCAGCTTTGCTACCTGTAAGCCCCATGGTGGCCCCCCTGGCTACGCCTGAGCAGGCGCTGGCTGCCCTGCGCGCCCTGGCCCAAAATCTCGGAAGCAGTACCCGCCGCTTTACTTAAAAAACCCAATGCGGGCATTTAGGGCACCTTTATAAGATAGGGCCTCTCATAAATGCTATGAAGCATAGGAACGCCGGTTCGCAGCCGACTTTTCCACACCCCAAATGGGCATAAGTCGGGGCTAGCTGAAAAAAAAAGAAGGGCGGGGCGCGGCGAGCGCCCCCACGGATACCCTCCCCCCGGCCGCCGGCCGCGTGGGTAGGGGCCGCATTGCCTAAAAAACAAGAAAAACCACCCGATGGCGACTCCTTCCCTTACTGCCCAGGCGGCCCGCGCCGCTGATAAACAGATTCCCCTGCTGTCGCTACTGGCCAAGCTCGGCCACGTGCCGGTGGGCCAGGCCGCCGGCGGCAACTACTACTACCTCTCCCCCTTCCGGGCCGAGAAGACGGCCAGCTTCGTGGTGTGCGAACCCAAGAACGTGTGGGTGGATTTCGGCGAAACGCCCGAGCCGGGGCAGAAGGCGGCCGGCGGCGACGTGCTCAAGCTCATCATGCGCCTGGCCGGCGTCGACCTGGCCACGGCCCGGCTCACGCTGCGCTCCTGGGCGGCCGACCTGGCCACGCCCCAAGAGCTGGCCCTGCCGCCGGCGCCGGTGGGCGAGACTTACCTCACGGGCAAGGTCACCTTCTCCGACGTGCGCGTGGAGCCGCTGGCCTGGAAGCCGCTGGTGGAGTACCTGGGCCGGCGGGGCATCAACTGGCGCCTGGTGCAGCAGAGCGAGCGCACCAAGGCCCACCTGCAGCAGCTATTCTACCGCACCAGCACGAGCCGGCGCGAGAAGCCCTACTTCGGGCTGGGCTGGAAAACGCAGGCCGGCTGGGAGGTGCGCAGCCAGGGCTTCCAGGGCACCATCGGGGGCAAGGGCCTCACCTGGCTGACAGGCCGCAAGCGCGACGAGGTGCTCGTCTTCGAGGGCTTTGTGGACTACCTCTCGGCCCTGACCCATTTCAACTGCTCGTACTTCGAGAGCACGGTGCTGGTGCTCAACTCGGTGAGTATGCTCGCCGAGGCCCTGCCGGTGCTGCAGGAGGCCCAGCGCGTGCACTGGTTCGGCGACAACGACGCCGCTGGCGAGCGCGCCCTGCATTTGCTGCGCCAGGTACTCACCCGCGCTAAAGTCAAGGCCCACAACGAGCTGTATCGGGGCTACAAGGATTTCAACGACTTTCTGACCAAGACCCCGCCTACCAAGCCCCTGCCCCCCAAGCGCGCCGAGCCCAGCGCCCTCAGCCAAACGGCGCGCTACTGGCTCTACGTCGTGTTTGCTGAGCGCGCCCCCGGCACGCCGGAGGCCGCCGGCAAATTACGCAAGTGCACCTTCTACTGCTGGAGCAACGACGCTACGGGCCTGGAGTACCTGCGGGTGCTGCGCAACCGCCTCGGCCACCAGATGGCCTACTACCGGCTCTGCGAGCGCACCCAGGGCCGCGAATTTAACATCTTAGAATGGGCGGGCCTGCACCACGCCCAGCCCCAAAATCTGTAAGTAAATGAAAGTCATTCAAGACAACCGTCCGCAGTTCAATTATCCCTTCCGCACGACCTGCATGCGATGCAAGGGCGTATTAGAAGTGGAGCAGGGCGACGTAAAAGTGGGAAAGGGAGAGAATCAGTGGGGCGCATCCTATGACTACTTCTACGTGGTGTGCCCCTTATGCAAAAACGAACAACTGGTTCAGGCGAATAAGCCATGAGACTGCCGCACCTAGACCAGCGCATTGCCCTGCACTGGGGCGAGGCCCAGCAGCTGGCCTACGCCATCGAGTGCGTGCTCGCCGAGCAGCTCAGCCGCGAGGAGCCGGCCCGGGTGTCAGCGAGCCTGGCCCTGTGCTTCGGCCCGCTCACGCGGGTGGGCAACCGGCTGCTGGCCCGCGCCCGTCAGGAGCGCACTAGCCCCCGGCCCACCAAGCCCCGCGTGCTGGCCCTGCGCTACGACGAGGTGGCGGGCCTGATGAAGATACTGCCCCTGGCCCCAACGGCAGGCTTGGCCTGGGCCCAGGTGCAGCAGGCGAGCCTACGCCTGGAACGGTATATTGATTTCACGCGATAGGGAGTGCTTTTCTGGCGCTGGTTTTGCGCGTAGCTTTAGCCTGTTATCACGTCAGTTTCATGGATAGCCTACAAGTACCCGTCCAGCCGCATGTCCTGAAATACTTACACTTCCACCTAGGGGAGCATTACTTCCTCTCGGTGGGCGACCAGTTCGGGCTGCTGCTGTTTCACTCGCTGCGCCGACCGCTGCATGATGCGCGGCGCGACCACCTGCTCACCGACTACACCTCGCGGTGGCATGTGCACCTGGGGCCGTACGGCAAGGGCCGCGGCTTTCACCCACTCACGGGTAAAACGGTGTACGAGCTGAATAAAATTGTCAACGACCTGGTGCACGAGAAAATGCACGAGTACGTGGAGCTAGCCATCGACCACGGGCAGCAGGCCAAGTTTGCCATCGAGGGCTACATGCTCAAGTATGGCTTCCAGGACGAGGACATTCAGTTCGATACCCTGCAAAAGTCCTGGCAGCGCTACTGGGCCGAGCGCAAGAAGCGCAAGCGGCCAGTGGCCAGCCTCACCGGCCTGCTGAACTTGAAAGACCTGCAAAAGCAGGCCAAAAAGGTGCCGCTGCCTACGCAGGCAGCTACGTAGCAGTTGTCCATTTCTGCGCAGTGCTTGTCCATTAAAATTTAACCTTTGTCCATTGGCCGTTTCGCCTGTTTTACCGCCCCTGAGCCAGGCTCCCAACCAAAACCTAGTCGGCTATGTAGCGGCCTACTACCTGCCCCAGGCCGACTTGCTGGCCGACCCCGTGCTGAGCAGCCCCGGCCTGGTCGCGCCCGACCTCTCGCTGGCCACCGGCGCCGGCTGGCGCCCGCTGCCCTACACGCCCCACACACTCAAGTTCGAGGAAACGCCTAAGACCGAGCGCGGCACTACTACTTACCAGCTGCGCGTTACGGCCCAGCGCCCACAGCCCAGCGCTGAAGTGCTTGCTGCCCTCTCCAGCCTCGACCGCCGGCCGCTGCTGCTCTTGCTGGTAGAGGCCGGTGGCGGGCGGCGCCTGGTGGGCTCGGCCGAGGAGTACGTGCTGCTCACCACCACGGGCGAAGGCCAGAACCCGGCCAGCAAGTCGGGCGTGGAGCTGCGCCTGGAGGGCAGCGCCACCCGGCGCGCTCCGTATTATACGGGTGCCGTACCGGTGCTGGGCGGGGGCAAGAGCCTCTCGGCCGTGAGCGCCGCCGGGTACGTGCGCATCCAGGATGCGCACGGCAACCTCATGGCCAGCGTGCCGCCGGGCACGGTAGTGACGGTAAAGAGCCGCTTTAAGGTGGTGCTGAGCTACTAGAAGTCCTTTCTAATAGGCGCTGGCGGGGGCAGGTTTGCAGCATGGCAAAGCTGAGTGAGGACGATTTTTACGCCAAGTGGGTGCCGTTGCTGGCCGACAACGAGTTTCAAAACATCGACGGCCCGCGCTTTGCTGCCCTGCTGGGCGACCTGCGCGACTCGGCCGTTTTTCTGCCCTCGCTCAACGTGCGCCAGGTCAAGGGTGCCACGTACCCCGTGCCCTACACGGATAGCCTCGGCACCATTCCGGCCGCGATGCGCATCGTGGGCATGAGCGCGGTGGCCCGCAACGGGCAAACCCAGGCCCAGGCCCAGGCAAACCTGCCCGCTCCGCCCGTCACTTTCCAACTCGTGGCCAACGCCGGCGGCGCGGTACAGGGCCTCGTCGATGAGCAGCCCGGCACGGTGGCCACCGTGCCGGCTGCCTGGGTGCAGGTGAGCGGGACCAGTCAGCAGGTTATCGACTCGTTTCCGGAGCTGGTAATCCAGAACCCGGATGGCTCGCCGCACCCCTATAATGCGGGGGACAAGTTCCGGTTTGTGTTCCCCGATGGCACCGCCCGACTCTTTGAGGTACGCGCTTACCTCCACCAGGCCAGCAACCCGCTGCCAACCGGTCTGAACTCCGACCCCACTTACGCCCCCTTTGCGCCACTGGTAGAGAGCAGCGTCACGGCCGCGCAGCTGGCGGCCGTCGCGACGCAGATTCCGCGCACCCCCGTCCAGAACACGGACTATACGCTGGCCACTACCGATTTTGGCTACATCGTCACCTTCAGCGCCAGTACTGACCTTAACCTGGTGCTGCCTGAGCACAGCGTAGCCCCGCTCGCCCTCGACGGCGCGGTGCAGATTCGGAATTTGGGCACGGGCAACGTCTTCGTCACCTTCGCCAGTGGCGTTACCGTCATCTCGGAGAGTGGCGGCTACAAGGTGCCGCCCAAGGCCGAAGCCGCCCTGCACCACATCGACCTCGATACCTGGTTTCTAAACGGGGGGCGCAGCTAATGGCAGCTTTATACATGCACCGCTGTACTCCGTCCGAGCCGGCGGCCCCGCAAATCCTGGTGACGCAGGACTTGTTTGCCTACTACCAGCCCAGTGGGCTGGTCGTGGATGCGGCCACCAACCTGGTGACGGGTTGGCGCAACGAGGTCGATGGCCGCGTGCTGGCTGGTGGCGGCAGCTACACACCGAGCAACGCCGACTTCAACCACCAGCCCACCGTGGCGCTGCAGCGGGGCGTGTCGGCCTACTTCGACGGGCTGGTAGTGCCTGGTAGTCCGGGCCTCAGTATTACGCTCGTCAGCAAGGTGGCCGCCAACGCAGCGGATGATTTCTGGTGGAACCTCAACACCACCAACGGTCTGCTCGACCTGTGGCGGCCTGGGGCCGTCAGCATCGCCTTCAACACGCTGGCCGGCAGCCACTACGGGCATTACTTTGGTTCCGGGCAGCTGGAGCCGCTGCTGGTGATTACGGCCATCTATCCGCACGGCAACATTCGCGGGGGAGGGCAGCTCTACGTCAATGGGGTCCACGCCCCGCTGGCCGACGTGGGCAATAGTATGCTGGACGAACGCCCCGCCAGCGGCACCTTCTTTCTCGGAGCCGGGCCGCAAGGCACCGCCTACGCCAGCAATTACAGCTTCCAGGGAGACATCGCGGCCTGCGCCATTCACCGGCGCGTGCTCACGCCGGCCGAGGCAATTGGCCAGAGCAACTACTTTTTCCACCGCTTTCATTCGTAAGCACTATGTTTTCTGAAACCGACAACAGCCCGGTCGAGGTCCTCATTGGCCGCCGCCAGTACCAGGATAGCACGTTCATGGCCAAGGCCCGCCTGGTGGATTTTAGCTTCAGCCTCAACCGCAAAGGGGAGTGCTCGGTGCTGATTGAGACGGAGGTAGTACTCTGCTCGCTCCAGCTCGACGCCCCCGACGAGTGCGGCCCGGAGCTGGTGGACGCCAACTTCAAGCCCAAGCCCGTGCCGCTCGTGGCTGATAACAGTACCCTGGTGAGCGCTGATTTTTCGCGGCCCGATGGGCACGGGGAAATCGTAGGCATCCGCTACGTGAATCCGGCCACCGATACGGACTGGCTGGCGCTGGTCAAGCGCTGCCAGGAATCCGACAACCAGTACGCGCTGCAGGGTGATTACTTCAAGGAGGTGGGCCGCAAATACCCCGTTATCGTCTTGTCGATGGTGCGCGATTATATGCTCCAGGCCGTTAAAATGGGTAAATACGCATGATAACTCTATCCCAGCCAGCGACCATCTGGGCTGCCTGCGGCGTGGGCAGCGTCTTCGTGCTCCTGCTCATCTGCGTGATACGGCGGGCCAGGCGCAAGTAGGCCTGCGTGCGAAAGGCCCCGCTCGTCGGGGCTTTTTACTGTCCTTTCAGTGGGCCGCCCCGGCCGGCAGCTTTGCCTCGTCTTAGCTACCCCCGATGCGCGTCAACCACCTGCTCTCTGCCATTCTACGCGGCCCCTTTGCCCTGCAGCACGAAACGGCCCTGGCCTACTTGCCCCTGGTAGCGGGCCTGCTCAACGGGGAGGCTCCAGCGGGAGCGCCGGCAGCAGAAGCCCCCAAGGCCAAGCGCCTGGTCGTGGCGCAGCTGCAGCCGCAGGGCGCCACGACCGTAGCCGGCCGCCAGAAGGTGCGCGGCTACGACGAGGCCCCCACGGGCTCGGTGGCCGTGCACCGCCTGCAGGGCGTGATGATGAAGCAAGACCAGTCGGGCCTCTGCACCGACGTGCCCGGTACCGCGAGCCTGGGCCGGGCCTTGCTGGCGGCCGACGCCCACGAGAACGTCGTAGCCCATGTGCTCGACATTGACTCGGGTGGCGGCGCCGTGGACGGCACGGCCGAGTTCGGGGCCATCCTCAAAAGCTTGAGCAAGCCCGTGGTCGCCTACTCAGACGGCCTGATTGCCAGCGCCGCCTACTGGGCAGCCAGCGCCTGCGCCCGCATCGTGCTCAACAACGACACGTGCGCCGTGGGCTCCATCGGGGTGATGTGCACCGTGGCCGACTACCAGGGCCAGCTTGAGGCCAAGGGCGTCAAGTTTCACCGCCTACGGGCCGACGCTTCGGACGAGAAGAACGAGGACTTCAACCAGCTGCTCGCCGGCAACTACGAGCCCTACGTGCAGGGCGTGCTCAATCCGCTGCGCGACAAGTTCGCCGCCACCGTGCAGGCCAACCGCCCGCAGCTGGCCACCCCGGAGGGCGAGAAGCTGCTGCACGGGGCCATGTACTTCGCCGACGCGGCCGTGGCCAACGGCCTGGCCGATGAAATCGGCACCTTCAGCCGGGCCGTGGCCCTGGCCCTGGAGCTGGCCGAGGCTCAGGATGATACTTCCGCTGGCCAAGCCAGCGGCACTTCCGCTTCCACTTCACCTCACCCCCCCACCATGTTCGGGAAAAACAAATTTCCGGCCGTCGCCGCCCTGGCCGGCCTCTCCGGTGTCGCCCTGACGGCGGCCCTGGTCACTGCCGCCAACGACGAGTTGGAGGCGCAAGGCGTCACCGGCGCCGCCCTCATCACCCAGGAAGCTCACCAGGCGATGAGCGCCAGCCAGGCTAGCCTCACGGCCATGACCGAGGCCCTGGCCGCCGCCGGCGCCACTGACGTGGCCGCCTTGGTGGCCGAGCGCGACAAGTACAAGACGGAGGCCGAAACCTACGGCAGCCAGCGCGGCACGATGGGCGTGACGCCCATCAAGACCGGCACCGACGTGGCGGAGGAGGGCGGCGACGAGAACGAGAAAATCGTGGCCGAAACGCACGCCCGCATGATGGGTGGCTAAGCCGCTGGCAGCCCGCTAGAACGCACTTTTTTACCCCGTAAATTTTCCCCTCATGTCACTTTTAATCGCCGACGTCGTCGCCCAGTTCGGAGCGTTCTACCTCAACAACGGCCAGAACGCGGCCCGGCTCTACGAGCTGCTGCGTCGCGCCACTCAGACCGAGTCGATGTTCACGCCCGTGAACACGGACGATACCATCTGGCGGGCAGCTAAGACGCTGTTTTCCCGCGTAGTGCAGCCTTTCCAGAAAGCGTTCACGCCCCTGGCCAACGTGCAGTTCGTGCCGGTGGAGATTAAGCAGTTCAAGATGAAGGTCGACGCCCAGGAGTATCCGGACGACTTGGAAGCCACCTGGCTGGGCTTTCTCGATGGCCCGGAAATCGACCGCAAAGCCTGGCCTTTCGTGCGCTGGTACTGCGAGGTGTACCTGATTCCGCAAACCAAGCAGGACATCGAGCAGCTCGAAATCTACCAGGGCGTGTACGTGGCCCCCACTAATGGTGTACCCGGCGCGGCCGGCACCTCGCTCGATGGCATCAAGGTGACCATCAACCGCCACATCACGGCCGGTCGCATCACGCCCATCATCACGGGCGCCCTCGACCCCGACCCGCTGGGCTTCGTGAACCAGGTTGAAGGCTGGGTCGACGGCATCGATAAGGCGTACTGGAACATCCCCATGATGCTGGGCTGCTCCGAGACGCTGGAGCGGCGCTTTTTGCGCGGTCAGGAGCGCAAGTATGGCAAGAACACCGGTGGCGGCGCGCTGAACGCGACGGTGAACAACACCAACATCACGCTCAAGGGCCTGGTCTCGCACCAGAGCACGGACAAGTTCTGGTGCACGCCGGTGGCCAACGCCGTGATGCTGCGCAAGCGCATCCAGAACCAGACCCAGATTCAGGTCGAGAATATCGACCGCATGCTCAAGTTCTTCACCGACTTCAGCATGGGCATCGGCTTCATCATTCCCGAAATCGTCTTCACCAACGACCGCGACCTGGTCTAGGCGAAGCCGGCGGCCAGCTCCTGTAGTGGGGCTGGCTCGTCGCATAAGGGTACTACTGTTTTTTCACCTGTAACTACTTGCCACTCATGGCTGAACTAAACAAAGAGCAGCTGCAAGAGCAGAACGCTCAACTCAAAAAAGACCTGGAGGCCACCAGCCAGGAAAAGACCCAGCTCGCCGGCCGGGTGGATAGCCTGAGCGAAGCGCTTACGAACGCCAACCGCGACAAGGCCGAGTTGCAGCAGCAACTCACCGACGAGCGCACCCGCTCGGGCGAGGTGGCGGGCGAACTCAACGAGTCGGAGCAGCTCGTCGAGGAGCTGCAGGCCCAGCTCAAGCGCGCCGATGCCCGCCAGGCCCAGAGCGACACCGTCATCGTTTCAGACGGCACCCACGACTATAAGGTGCTGGCTCCCAAGTTCAAGTACAAGCATGTCGAGTACACAGCCGAGCAGCTGCGCACTGATGAGGCGCTGGTACAGGAGCTGGTGGCCGCCGGCGTGGGCTTCCTGCACAAAATCGAAGCCGGGGAGTAGACGCTCCCTGGCCCATTGTTTCACTTTTAAGGTAAGGAGTCGCACTAATGGCCACACTCACCCACCTGCCCGGCCCTGAGGGCAAAGACAACCAGCCGGGCCTCAAGCAGACTGTCTACATCGCCCCGTTGCGCTGGTTTGACGTCATCAAGGGCTTTAAGACGACCACTGCCGCCGGCGACTCGGTCACCATCGACGGCGCGCACACTTTCAAGGCTAATCCGGCCACTCCTGGCAAGGACTTCGGCTTTCTGAAGGCGTATGCTACCCTCGATACGGCGCAGCTCAAGATTGACCCCACCGGCGAGCGCGACGGCCGTGGGGCCAAGGCCAGCCTGGAGTTCTTCAACCCGGGCAACACGAAAGCCAGTGCTGAGTTTGCTCGCCAAATCAAGAACGAGAGTTGCCTGATGCTGGTCAAATGCCCGGACGGTACCGTCGAACAGATTGGGGCAGAAGACCTGGGAGCCGAGATTGTAGGCAGCTACGACTCGGGCAAGCTCTCGGGCGGCCGCAAGGGCACCATCTACAAGGCAGAAGCCTACCAGAACGGCCACCAGTTCTACGAAGGCGCCATCGACTTGCTACCCGACTAACCGATGCTGCGCCCTGAAGTAGCCGAACAGTTCGAGCTGAGCACCCGCTCCACCCTCGTGCACGTGCCCCAGTTGGGTCGTGATTATGACCTGACGCGCATCACGCTCGCCCAGGCCGAGGAGTTGGTGGCGGTGCCCGGCTTCGACAGGCTGCGGCGCAAGGAACTGCCCTTAACGAACGCGGGGCCGGTGGCGCGAACCACCGGCCCCGCTAAGGGCAAGAAGAAAAAGGGAGCGTGAGGAGGAGCTTGGAGGAGCAGGAGTCTCCCTTTTTCAGCGTCTCGGCCAAAAGCCGGGGCGCTTTTTTTGTCCTTTTCTACGGCTAAAGTACGTGCAAAGTTTGCACCGTGAAGCAGATACGGGAGTGGTTGGAAAAAGGTGGGCAGGACTATGCCCAGGGGGTTGCCCTCTACGAGGCCCACGGCAAGAGCCGTGTGGTACTCACGGCCTTACGGCGCGGGGCCAGTGACTTTACGCGCCAGAAGCTGCGCGAGGCGCTCGCTGCCTTAAGCCCCGCCCCACCGACAGCACCCGGCCCCGTGCCGCCCGCGGTGGCCCCAAAACCGGCCGCTGTGGTGCCTGCGCCCCCGGACGAGTCCCTGTGCCTGCAGCGCAGCAGCTGGTACGCCGAGCGCCACCGCCTGCACGGCCAACTGGAGCTGCTGCCCACCGACGAGGAGCGCCGGGTGGCCAGTGAGCGCATCGTGGTGGTGAGCGAGCTGCTCACGGATAGCTACCAAACGCCCGGCGCGCCGGCTGAAGCCGTGGCGCCCCGCCCGAACCTCTCGGGCCTGACTGACCAGGGCGAAATCCGCCGCCTGCTTGCCAACCTGCGCCCCCGCGCCTCGAAACTGAAGAAAAACCCCGCCCGCGCCCTCGACCTCCAGCAGGTGCAGGCGGCTATCATTTTACTGGAGAGTAAGCTACAGAAGCCATGAGTGAAGGAGAAGTTGTGAAGTTGGAATGGCATAATGCCCAGCGCCGCGTGCGCGAGTTGGTGCCCTACGAGTTTAACCCGCGCAAGCTCGGCGAGGCCGGCTATGCCCGGCTCAAGGCCAGCCTGGAGTACTTCGGCCTGGTCGAGGTGCCCATCCTCGATGCCGACAACGTCGTGCTGGCCGGCCACCAGCGCCTGCGCATCCTGCTCGACCTGGGCCGGGGTGAGGAGCTGATTGACGTGCGCCTCCCCAACCGGAAGCTCACGGAGGAGGAGTTCAAGCGCTACAACGTCACGAGCAACGTCGGGGCCGGCGAGTGGGACTACGAGAGCCTGCTGGCCAACTTCGGCGATATCGACCTGGGCAGCATTCTCGATGCCGGCGCGCTGGCGGAGCTGGCCGACCTCTCGGCCTCGCTGGAACTGCCGGCCGAGGAGCAGGAGTTCGACGTGGTGCTGCCGGCCACGCCGGTGTCGGTGCTCGGCGACGTGTACGAGTTTCTCAGCGACGGCCGCGGCCTGGTGCACCGGCTGGTGTGCGGCTCGAGCCTGGAGATGGACGTTATCGAGCGCGCCCTGGGCGAAGGCGTGCTGGCCGACTTGGTGCTGACCGACCCACCCTACAACGTGGACTACCAGGGCAAAACCAAGAAGGCCCTCAAGATTGAGAACGACAAGATGAGCGGCAGCTCGTTCTACCAGTTCCTCTACGACTTCTATACCGGGGCCTACGCCTACATGCGGGCCGGGGCGCCCATCTACGTGTTTCACGCCGACAGCGAGGGTGCCAACTTCCGCCAGGCCCTGCTCGATGCGGGCCTCAAGCTCAGCCAGTGCCTGGTATGGGTCAAGCAGTCGTTCGTGATGGGCCGCCAGGACTTCCACTGGCAGCACGAGCCCATCCTCTACGGCTGGAAGGAGGGCGCGGCCCACACCTGGTGCTCCGACCGCAAGCAGAGCACGGTGCTACACTTTGACCGGCCCAGCCGCAATGCCGAGCACCCCACAATGAAACCATTGGACATCCTGGAGTACCTGCTGGCCTGCTCCAGCAAGCCGGGCGCCGTGGTCTTCGACGGCTTCGGGGGCAGCGGCTCGCTGCTGGTGGCCTGCGAGAAAACGGACCGCCAGGCCCGCATCTCCGAGCTAGACCCGCGCTACGTGGACGTGCACGTGCATCGCTGGGTGAAGCTCATGCGCGACAACCAGCGGCGCTTCACGGTGCTGCTTAACGGACAGGAACTGAGCCATGAGCAACTCGCTGCCTACGAGCCCCAATCCTAACTACGGTCAGGGCACGGAAACGGCCCTCGACCGCGTGCGCGCCTCCTACCTGCAGGAGGGTGGGGAGGCGCGCCTGAGCAAGAGTGACCTAGTGCTGCGCGAGCAGATGCAGGCCACGCACGCGCTGCTGCTCAACTACCACTCGCCCCAGCAGGCCGTCAAAATCCTGCAGGAGCGCTTTGACATCTCCCAGGCGACGGCTTACCGCCGCCTGCGCGAAACCACCGACGTGTTCGGCGACGTGCTGCGGCCGAACAAGGAGGGGATGCGCGGCGCGCTCTACGACATGAGTATGCGCGTGTTCCAGCTCGCGGCGGCCGCCAAGGACGAGTACAACCGCCCGGCCCCCGACCTGAAGGCCATGAACACGGCCATCGCCCGCATGGCCAAGCTCCAGGGCCTCGACGAGAAGGACAACAACGCCCTCACGCCCGAAATGCTGGCCCGCAACACCTACGTGGTGAATCTGACCGTGCAAGGCCCTGGCGGCCGAACGAAAACCATCCCGCTCAGCGGCCTCGACCAGCTGGCCGAGCATGACCCGGACACCTACGCCCAGCTGCTCGATAGCATGGAAAACTCCGACCTCACGCCCGAACAGTTGGGCGGCCTTCTCGACAACCCGCATGGAAGCAAATCTTGATTTTAAGCCGCTCGACTTCAACCGACCGCAGCTGCGCTTCGTCATGACGGCCCCTGCCAGCTCCAACTCGGTCTGGGGCCGGGCCACGGGCAAATCGACCAAGATTGCCTGGCTCATTCACCGCATCGTGACCGAGATGCCGCGCTCAGTCTGGGGCCTGTTGGGCTCGACCTACACCCAGATGCTCACGCGCACGCTGCCCTCGACCATCGATGGGCTGCGCCAGCTCGGCTACCACAAGGACGTGCATTACTACATCGGCCGTAAGCCACCCCCTGCCTGGGGGTGGCCTGAGCCGTTTCAGACGCCGCTCAGCTACAAGCACTTCATCATCTTCTACACCGGGGCCGGGTTTCACCTTATCAGTCAGGACGGGGCCGGGGGCAGCTCGCGGGGCATGAACATCGACGGCTGGCTAGCCGACGAGGCCCTGCTGCTCGACCGCGAGAAGCTCACCACCGACGTGAGCGCCTCGAACCGAGGCAACTTGGGCCGCTGGCCCAAGGCCCGGATGCACCACGGCAAGTTCCTCTTCTCGTCGATGCCCTGGGGCGATAAGGGCAAGTGGCTGCTCAGCGACGGCGACTACTACCAGCGCGATGGCCACGACTTCACGGCCATCCGCAACCAGCTGGTGCAGCTGCAGCGCGAGTTCGTGGATTCGCGGGTTAGGAAGACCCGCGAGCAGCTCTACGTGGAGATTCGCCACCTCAGCACCCAGCTGCGCTTTTACCCCAACAAAGCCGATTGGGGGGAAGGTAAAAATTACACCAAGGCCGGGCTGCTCTACTCGGAAGCCAATGTCTTCGACAACCTCAAGCACGTGGGCGTGGGCTTTTTGGAAGAGCAGCGCCGCGAGTTATCGGACTTCGTCTTCGACATCGAAATCCTCAATAAGCGGCCGCTCACGGTGGAGGCGGGCTTCTATCCCAAGCTGGATTTGAAGCGCCACGCCCGCCAGTGCCCGGCCAACGCCTACGTGGAAAGCCTGGAGCTGGACGTGGCCCGCCTGCGCGAGCGCGACTGCCGCCTCGACGGCGACTGCCGCCCGAACCTGCCCATCCGGGGCGCGGTGGACTTCGGCACCCACATCAGCACCCTGACCCTGGCCCAGACTCACCTGGACGTGGGCGAGTACGCCTTCCTGCGTGGGCTCTACGTCAAGCATCCCAAGTTCATCAACGACCTGGCCCAGGGGTTTATCGACTACTACGAGCCGCACCCCTGCAAGGTGTTCGACTTCATCCAGGACAACGAGTGGGGTAACCAGCGCGCCGCCGGCAGCGCGCTTACTTACAACGAGCAGTTCGCCCAGCGCCTGAAGGAGGCGAACTGGCGCGTGCGGGTGTTCGACCAGGGCCGCGTGCCCGACTACGCCGAGCGCTACCGCTTGGCCTACGAGGTGCTCGAAGAGGCCGACCAGCGCCAGCTGAAGGTGCGCTTCAACGTGGAAGGCTGCAAGGACGTGCTCACGGCGATGGCCAACACCCCCATCCGCCTGGGCAGCAAGGGGCAGACCGAGAAGGATAAGACGAGCGAGCGCAAGAAAACGGTGCCGGGGCAGGAAGCCACCCACTTCACCGACACCGTGGACCTGCACCTGCTCTCCATCAACAAGCACGCGAGCCTGGCCGCGGGCAACGCCGGCGGCCTGCTCATCGTGAGTGCGTAGGTGGCAATTGCCGCGAGATGCGGCGCATCAAACCCGAAAACCCCGTTTGCAGCCTGCAAACGGGGTTTTTTGTGGGGTATATCCCCTGGGCACCCCCCGGCAATTGCCAAGCGGCCCACAGTGCACGTTGGGGTGTTGCGTGATAAAATGAGAATGAGAAAGCCTGAAAACGCCCAAAAACGGCCTTCCCGATAGCGCCAGGGCACTTCGCCGTGAGAATGGTTAATTTAGGTTGCTAAGGTGTTGATTGCCGGTAAGGCTGGTAATTTTCCCACTGGGCAGGAGTGCTTGAGTCCCCCAGTAAGCGCGCTAGCAGGGCCATGTAGATGGTGTCGGTCTTGGAGCTATTACCCAGCAGTAAGATGGCCTTGCGCTGGTCGCCAAACACAACACTGTGGTTTTCCCATCCATCATCATGTCCCTCTTTGAAGTAAGCATGGCCGTATATGGAGTCGAAGGTGCCCCAGCCTAACCCGTAGCCCAGGCGAATACTGCGATTACTGTCTGGGGCGGCGACCGTCGCCAGTGGCCCAAACTGACCACGATAGGGGATACGCACCTGCGTACGTGTGAGCTGCTGCTTGGCAGCGGGCGTTAGTCCCCGACCTTGCATAACGGCCATAAGGAAAATCGCGTAATCGGTGGGTGTTGTTTCCATTGAACCAGCTGCGCCGGCCTTGGTACGGCGGTGCTTTTCCAGCGGTTTGCCTTGCTCGTCGTAGCCTAGCGCGTAATTTTTCTCGAAGGCTGGCTGCCACACATAACTGGTATGAGTCATACCTAACGGCCGAAATATTCGCGCCTCACTCAGTTGTACCAGGCTCTGTTGCGTAATAGCTTCTACCACTAGTTGCAGCAACTGCAAGCCTTCCCCCGAATACCAATATTGGGTGCCTGGGTCAAACTTGAAGTGTAACTTTTTATCAGAGGAAATCCAGCGCCAGTTTGGTAGGCCCGTAGTGTGGGTCAGGGCCATGCGAGCTGTTAGCCGCTGCCAGCGAAAGTCACCAGCTAGGTCACGATAAGCCTCGTAGTCGGGTAGTGGCTTCGGTAAGTACTGGTAGAGGGGCCGGTCCAGGTCGAGTTGCCGCTCCTGCACGAGTTGCATTACCAGGTACGCGAAGACGGCTTTGCTGAGCGAGGCACCATACATACTAGTCTGTGGCTCAAGCGGTGCTTGACTAGCTACGTTGCGGTAGCCATAGGTACGCAGGAAGCGTAGTCGGTTGTGCTCGAACAGGGCGATGGCCAGCCCGCCGGGTACGTGGGCTGAGTCCAGCAGCGTTCGCACGGTACGGTCAATGTCGGCTGGCCGAAGCGTACGACCGTCGAGTGAATGAAAGGAGTGGGCAGGCTGAGCGAGTAGGCCAGCTGGCAGTAGACTTAGGCTAAGCAACAGGCCGTAGGTTGCCATAATTATCGGACGGAGCATGAGGCGTAAGGTATCGGTTGCAAAGGGCGGCAGCTGAGCTAAGAGGGTTGGCCTGTGACAGCCAAAGATATGGTGCCTAGCCGATACCCAAGACACCAATTCGCTGTCCTTTTTTGCGCGAGGGCCGGCCCCCAGTTTTGCAGCGTTGATTTAGTGCGGAAGGAAATGGAGGGGATTAAACTAGTGGAGGCCCTGGCCCGCATGGAGGCGGCGCAGGAACCCTTTACGCTACGCTTTGTGCGATTAGACCGGGGTCGTAAGACCGGCGGGCAGATAAGCGAGTGGCGCAACTGCCGGCTTTCCAAGCCGACCGGCGCGCCCAGGGCCATCACGCCGGCAGCAGGGGAGGGGAGTGGCAAAATGCCGCGCCACTTCGCCAACGCCACGCGCAACCTGGTCGTGGGCGAGAGCTCGCAGCGCCGCAAGGTGCACATCTGGTTGCTGCTGGCCTTCAACGGCGAGCGCATCCTACTAGGATAAGAGAGTGCCTGGCTGGCCAAGGGGTCGGCAGGAAGAAAGCAACGTGCAGGAGGAAGTTTTATGGGAGTGTATATTAGCCCAGATGGGCGTTTCGGCTATGCCGAAGGGGGGCAGTCCGTATTCCGGCTCAACGCCGGGGTAAGCGGCGGCAGTAGCGCCGGTAGCCAGCCGGCGGCCGAGCCCACGAGTCCCCAGCGCAAGGGCACGAGTGGGGGCCTCATCTCGCCCTGGGGCGAGGACAACCTGTTTCCGCAGGCCGTGGTCAAGGACATCGAGAAAAACACGGTGCTGCCGGCGGTGCTGGAGGCTAAAACGGCCGCCATGTACGGCGGGGGGCTGGTCTACGGCTACGTGAGCGGCGTCGATAAGAGCGGGGCCAAGGTGTTTGAGGGCCAGTACGTGCCCGAGATTGAGGACTTTCTGGAGGGCTCCAACGTGGCCCGCTACGCCTTCGAATGCCTCAAGGATATCAACACCTTCGGCAACGCCTTCCCAGAGCTGATACTGAGCAAGAACCGGCAGAAAATCGTCGGTATCGCGCTGCAGGACGCGACCTGGTGTCGCTATGGCATCCCCAAGAATGGCGTGGTGGACTACCTCTACGTCAATGCCAACTGGGACAACGGGGGCTCGGCCACTGACCCAGTCTACACCACGCGCATCCCGCTCATCGACCCCTACTACGATGCGGTGGGCAACCTGCGCTCGCGCACCGACAGCTTTAACTACGCCTACCCCTTAAGCGTGCCCAGCGCCGACAAGGCGCTCTACCAGCTCGTGGCCTGGAACTCGCTGCGCCGCTCGGGCTGGCTGGAGGTGGCCGCGGCCATCCCCGAGTTCAAGAAGATGCTGTTTAAAAACCAGCTCTCGGTGAAGTATTTGGTGGAGATTCACCAGGCGTATTGGGAGTGGAAGTACGGCGACTGGCTGGCCCTGAGCCTGGACGAGCGCAAGGCGCTGCTGGAGGCAGAACTGACGGCTTTTAACAGCGTGATGAGCGGCACCAACGGGGCCGGTAAAACGGTGATGGCGACCACTTTCACCGACAAAAAGGGCAACGAGGTGTCGGCTTTCAAGATTACGGCCATCGACGACAAGTTGAAAGACGGCATCTACATCGAGGACTCGCAGGAGGCCAGCAGCCACATCTACACGGCCGTGGGCTACGCCCCGGCCCTGATGGGGGTGAGCCCCGGCAAGGGCATGGGCGGCGGGGCCGGTGGGGGAAGCGAGCCCCGGGTGCTCTTCTCCAATTTCATCAGCACGGCCCAGTTCTGGATGGACTTGGTGCTGGAGCCGCTCAACCTGATTGCCCGCTACAACAACTGGACGGTCAACGGCCGGCCCATTCGCTTCAAATTTTCGCCCCCGCTCGTGATGACGGAGGCCACTGCCAACACGCCGGCGGCTGACCCTAAGCAGCAGTCGAAATGAATAAGCTGCCCGCCGCCATCCACCTGGCCACGCTGCAGGCCGGGCGCTGCCTGGACAAAGCCGAGTTCTACCAAACTAAGAGCCAGGCCCAGTACCGCGACCAGGCTGCCGCCGACTACCAGGCGTGGGCTGAGCGCTGGGCCACTATCGAGGAACTCCTACGTGAACTAGCCCGCCTGCGCAATGCCTGCAAGCGCTCGGGCATCAACACCGATTGGTAAGATGATACATCTGGTTTTCTCCTACTGGTGGCTACTGCTACCCTTGGCCCTGGTATTAGGGGCCATTCCCTACTGGAAGGCTCGTGACGAGCATGGTCTCGGCGAGGCTATGGTCTTCTGCTTCTGGGCGCTCATCTGCCTGGCCATTTTTCTTATCGTGCTGGCCTGCCTGGTCGGCTACTCCATCGGACACTTATGAGCCTGATTCGCACCACCGAACAATTCTGCGCCCATGTCCGGGTGAATTCAGGAGGCGGCTTTCATGTGGAAAACGTGGAGCCCGACCTGCGCGTGGCTGAGCGCGAGCACCTGCGCCCGGTGCTCGGCCCGGCCCTTTACAACGAACTCACAGCCCTGAGCGATGCCGACGTAGAAACCGAGCTGGCCACAGCGGCCAGCAGCCGGGGCGGGCTGCTGCGCCTGGTGCACGAGGCGCTGGCTAACCTGGGCCTGCTGGAGTACTTGCCACTCAACCAGCTGCAAATTAACGACGCCGGCGTCTACGTCACCAGTGGCGGCTCGCGGCCCTTCCAGTGGCAAATCGACCAGCTCACGGCTAGTCTGCGCCGCAAGGGCTACAACGCCCTCGAAGCCGTGCTGGAGTACTTGGAGGCCCACGCGGCCGACTTCCCGGCCTGGACTAGCTCGCTGGCCTACCAGCAGGCCCGCGAGCTGCTCATCGCCTCGGCCGCCGAGTTTACCCGGCACTACGACATCGCCGGCTCGCGCCTGACTTACCAGGCCCTGCTGCCGGTGCTGCGCAAGGTCGAGCGCTTCGAACTGGAGCCGGTGCTCAGCTACGACTACCTGGCCGAACTGAAGGCGCAGCTCGTGGCCGGCCAGGTGTCGGCCGAGAATGTCCTGGTGCTCGAGCGCTACCTGCGCCCGGCCCTGGCCCACCTGGTCGTGGCCAAGGCCGTGGGCGAGGTGGGCCTGAGCTTCAACGGCAGCGCCGTGGAGCTCAACGTCTACCGGCCCGACGACTCGAACTCGAAGGAGGCCGACGCCAACCTCAGCCAGCTGCTCAGCCAGAAGGCGGGCCAGGCCCAGGCCGACGCCCAGGTCTACCTGCAGCAGCTGCGCCAGCACCTCAACACCGGGGCCTCGCCCACGCGCTTTGCCACTTACTACGCCTCCAGCGCCTACGTCTCGCCCACGGCCCCGCGGCCGCTGGTGGTGAGCGCGCCCGGTTCCCCCACTTACTTTTTTTAGCCATGCCCCACCTTCCAACCCCGGCCGGCAACCAAGACCTGGTGCTGGCGCTGGTTATCGTGCTCTGCTCGGCGCTGTTCGGCCTGGTGGGCTGGTTTATCGTGCGCACGCTCAAGCAGGTAGAAGATGCCATTCACGAGGGCAAAGCCGAAACGGCCGCCCTGCGCACCGAACTCAGTGCCGTCACCGCTAACCTCAAGGACTACGCCGGGCAAGTGGAGCGCCAAAGTGAGGAGCTGGGCAGCCTCAAGAAAGCCTACGCTGCCCTCGAGCGCGCCTTCCATGCGATGGACAAGTGGCTCTACGGCCAGGCCGTGCAGGGCAAGCTGCCCATGCCGCCCGACTTCAAGGCGAGCACGCCCGACGCAGTTACTCCCGACTAATCACCCTTTACCCTTTTTTCTATGCGCGCATTCCTGCACGACCGCAACCCCCAACACCTCGCCTGGTACCAGCTGCTCTACGGCTGGCTGCTCCGCCACAACGAATTGCACCTAGCCCTGCTCGTGGCCCTGCTCTGGTATCCCATCCAGGTGGGCTTCGCCTGGTACTTCCCCGATGCGGCGCCCCTGAGCAGCACCCAGCTGCACAAGCTGCTGCTCACGGCCCTGGTCTTCGTCTTCGGCCACGGCTTTCTCTGGCTGGGCCTCCGGTTTAACCTGCCCATTATTCCGCGCTGGCTCAAAAAGCGCTTTACCAAAACCTTCTTATCCCTCACCCCGTGGCAAAAAATGCAATTCTTCGCCTTCTTGTGGTCGGCCTACTTAGTGGCCTGGTCCATCATCTGGCTTGGGGCCAGTCAGTCGGCGTAAGCACCCGGCCGCCCGACAACGTCCGGCGCATCCTGGCCTGGGAAGCCTCGCAGCTCTACGTGCGCGAGCACGGCTACAACCGTGGCCCCGAAGTGGAGAGCTACCAGCGCACCACCGGCAATGCCCCACCCGACGAGTGGTGCGGCTCGTTCCAGGCTACGGCCAACGCCCGCTGCGCCTTGCCCTTCCCGGCCGCGGCCGGCGGGGCGCGCTACTGGTTCCTGCTCGGCAGCCCGCGCACGTTTTTCCTGCAGGGCGTGCGCGGCAGCGTCGACCAGGTGCAGCCCGGCGACCGGGTGGGCTTCTACAATCCGGCCGCCAGGCGCATCGGCCACATCGGCTGCGTGGAGGCCCGCGCCCGCAATGGCTTTGTGACTATCGAGGGCAACACCGGAACGCGGGCCAACGCCGGCGTACATCGCCTCAGCCGGGGCAAGGGCGAAATCTACGCGGGCGCTAACTGGAGCTACTAATGAAAACTTTTCTACTTCGCCTCGTGGGCCTCCTACTAGCCTTGGCCCTGTTGGCTCTACTACTCAGTGGCTGTGCCCATGGTGACGAACTGGCCAGCGCCTTGAGTCAGCCCCTCGACAGCACCGTGCGCCAGCAGGTGGCTGGCCAAGTCGGTGCTCGTAAAATCAAGTTTAACGGCCCCGTGACGCTGCAAATCGGTAACGGCAATACCGGTGCCGCCACCGATGCCAGTAAGGCCAAGGCCCCGGTGGCAGCCGCGCCCTACGCGGTGGCCAGCGAAACCCGCCCGGCGGCCGGTCCCTCGTGGAAGGCGTGCGCCTGGCTCGCAGGCCTGGCGCTGCTTGTCGGCGCGGTCGGTGGCTTCTGGCTGGCCCGGCGCTTGCCGGCTTGGCTGCCGCTGTGAGTATCTTCGCCCCGCAATCACTTCTGGAAAAACTACCCCGTTCGCCCCGGCCGACAGCATTCGGCCGGGGAAGTAGAGGAGGAGCGTGACCTCCGCACACTGGGCGAACGGCCCGGAAGTGATTGCAGCGATTTTCCCCGGCTCTGCCCCGCTGCTCATGGCTACTGACCCAACTCAGGAAGAGGAACCGATTCCGAACTTGCCCGTAGTGGCCGTGCGCGGCATCACCACGGCCGACGCCATGCGCCTTTACGAGCGCTACAACATCGATTTTACGCCGCCGGGCTACGTGGAACTCAAGCTCTGCGAGGTCGTCGTGGCCCTGGAGGAGTTGGTAGACAGCCTTTCCCGCCGCCATTAACTAAAAAAAAGCCCTGGCCAGCAGCCAGGGCTTTTTATTTTTTCACTATAACCCCAGCTTTGCCGGCCGGGAATTAGGCCCCAAAGGTAGGGATTGATTGCACCGTGCCAGTAGGGGGCTTGAGTGTTCATGGAATAACTTGAAAACGAGTGATTTAACTTGACTTCTGGGGTTAGTCGATGCGTTGTTTGTATCGTTAAACGCAAGCAACACAACGACTTACGCACATGACCACCGCCCAAATTCTCGCCTCGACCGGAACGACCAAAACCTGGAAAATGCAGCAGCTCTTCGCCCTGGGCCTGAGCCGCCGCGAAGTAGCTAGTATGATGAGCGTAGGCTACGGCTTCGCCCAGAACGTCTACGCCGCCTGGCTCGCCGCCGGCCGCAGCACGACGGCCCCCGCCGCGCCCCGCGCCTTGGTAACACCCGTAGCCTTCACCCCTGGGGCGCTTACCCGCACCTTCGGGGTAGAGATAGAGGCTTTTGGCGTAACCCGCGCCGCCTTGCTAGCCGAGCTGCGCGCCCAGGGCCTGCAAGCCCAGGACGCGGGCTACACCCACGCTACCACCCCCCACTGGAAAATAGTTAGCGACGGCAGCATTACCGGCCCCAACTCCTTTGAGCTGGTAAGCCCGGTACTGCGCGGCCTGGAGGGGCTAGCCGAACTAGAGAAAGCCTGCCGCGCCCTCAAAATTTGCAACGCCCAGGTGAACGCCTCCTGCGGCCTGCACATCCACTTCGGCGCTCGCGACCTCGCCGTCGAGCACTTCCGCCAGCTGGTACGCAACTACCTGGTGCTCGAGCCCACTATCGACCAACTCATGCCCACCGCCCGCCGCGCCAACAACGCCACCTACTGCCTGGGCCTGCTGCGGGGCCGTACCCAGGTCGAGGCCGAGCGCACCATCCTGGCCGCCACGACGGTAGAGGCCCTGGCCCTGGCGGCCAACGGCAACAGCCGCTACTTCAAGGTGAACCTGAAAAGCTTCTCGGTACACGGTACGGTGGAGTTTCGGCAGCACTCGGGCAGCACGGACTACGAAAAAATCAGCATGTGGATAAAGTTTTTGCACAACCTCATCGACTACTCGGCTACCCACCTGGCCACCCCGGCCCTGCCGGTTGAGCAGCTTACTACCTTCAACCAGCGCGATATTGCCACCTACTACCAGCGCCGCCGCACGGTGCTGGCCACCCGCTAAGCCCTATGAAGTACGAAGTATTGGGTGGCGAGCCGCTAGAGGCCGCCACCCCCCTGGAAGTAGCCCAGGCCCTGCGCCAGCAGGCGATGGCCTGGGCACCCAGCGTCAGCATCGAAGATTTTATGGAGGGCATGGCCCACCGGGCCGAGCAGTACCGGGGCCACCCCATTCGCACCGACTCGGTCGACCACTTCGTGGCTGACCTCGTGCAACACGACTTCCTGACGCCGGTGCCTGGGGCATAGGCGCGCTATACCCAAACCCACGCTGGTTCTGCCCACCCGGCTTGTCCTTACCCCACAACTCAACAGCCCTCCCGGCCATGTAGCCGGAAAGACCCGCAAAATAAGCCAAACCTAACCCCGGCTATACGCGTAATTCGCCCCCGATGGAATCAACGCCCCGCCCCCGTCCCGCTCGTCGCATTGGCGACGCCACCCCCTCTACCAGTCGCCGGGGCTTCGCCAGTATGGATAAAGAGCAGCAGCGTGAAATCGCCAGCCAGGGCGGCAAGGTTTCGGCCGCTAACGGGCAGGGCCACAAGTGGACTACTGAAGAGGCCCGTGCCGCGGGCCGCAAGGGCGGCCTTAACAGCCGCCGGGGTAAGGCTAAACCGAAGGCGTAACACACTGCCTGCTCTCACCCGATGTTTCTCAACCTCAACACCGACCCCAAAGACCACAGCGCCTGCGCCCTCTCGTACGACGAGCAGGAAGGCTGGATACAAGCTACTTGGCGCGGCTACGTTGACCCCGCCGAGGCGATGCGCGGCGCAGAAGCCTACTTGCTACGGGCCACTCAGGCACCCTGCACGCTGCTGCTCAATGACAACTCCCAGATGACTGGCCCCTGGTTCGACAGTTTGGAATGGCTGGCTGAAGTATGGGTGCCCCAGGCGAGTCGCCTGGGCCTACGCTACGTGGCCCACATCGTGCAGGCCGACCGAGCCCACGACGTGTTGACTTCGCGGCTGCTGGCAACCCTGCCTTTTGACTTGCAGATTTTTCACGACGTGGCCGATGCCCGCCACTGGCTGCGGCAGGCCCGCACCGCTAAGCAGTAGCTACAAGAACCTCGCTTGGCATACAACTGGCATGGAGCACTGCGCTCACTGCGGCAGCCAGGAGTACCGCATCCGAACCTGACGCGGGCCTGAGCCGTAAGGGGGGTGCTGACTTTGACATCAGCAATTTGTTTGTTAAAAAAGGAGAAAGACCGGAGCCAGTGGTTCCGGTTTTTTTTATGCAAAATCCCTGTTGGGCGAGCTTTTTTATTGTCCTTTCTAAGGACTAGAACTGCCGGCAACTTTGGGTATGCATAGCGTACAAATCGGCACCCAACGCAAGCACGTGGCTGCCACCTGGAACGAGCTGAGCCCCGAGCAGCTACTTCGATTGCTGCCTGTTTTATACGGGCACTACCCCAACGAAACGGCCCAGCGCCTGCACCTGCTGCCGGTGCTGCTGGGCATCACGCCGCTGTCCTTGCTCCGATTCACCCCTGTGCAGCTGGTGGAAATCAAGTGGCTGGCCGACTTCCTGCTCACCGGGCCGGTGACGCTCACTACGCAGCTACTGCCGCAGCTCAACGGGCGCTGGTACCAGCGCCCACTCTGGGGGCCGGCCGACGAGTTGGGGGGCGTCTGCTTCCTGGAGTTTGCTTTCGCCGACGCCTACTTCGTGGCCTTCGCCAACGACCAGCAGCAGGACAAGTGGCTGGACCACCTGGTGGCGGCGCTCTACCGCCCGCAGCGCCGGCCCTACCGGCCCCAGGCACCCGATTACGCCGGTGACCGACGCGAGCCTTTCAACGAGCACCTGCTCGACTCCCGCCTGCCCCGCGTGGCGCGCCTGCCGCGCCTGGTGAAGCTGGCCGTGTTCACCTACTACCGGGGCTGCCGGCACGCGCTGGAGCAGCGCTACCCGCACGTGTTCACGCCCGCCCAGCAAGGGGAGGCCCAGGCGCACCCGGATGGCTGGGCGCACGTGCTGCGTGAGCTGAGCGGGCAGGCGTTCGGCAACTACGCCGAAACCGGCCGCCAGGCGCTGGACGTCGTGCTGGCTAAAATGAACGACGATTTGGCCCGTGCCGAGCAGCTACGGCGCGAGCACGAAGCCCAGCAGCACGCTTGCTAACCACTTTTTATGCGCCTTACCACCTACAACCACTTGCTCAGCGAGCTGGCCCGCCGCCACAAGGCCATCGCGGCCACGCCCCAAAACGGGCGCTTTCTGCGCATCTTCATCTCGGCCGACCCCGTGCAGAAGCAGCTCGACCTGATGGAGTTTTACCGCAGCCTGCGCTCCAAGCTCAAGGCTCCGGAGGGCCAGCCCTTCCTCATTGCCGAGAACTACCAGCTCGACTACCAAGACAACCAGGGCGACTACCTGAGCCGCGAGTTCCGGGCCGCCTACCTGGTGCTGCAGCGCGCTAACCAGAACGACTACGCCGCCCGCGACGCGGCCGTGGCCAACTGCGAGGAAATTGCCGAGCAGCTGCTCGCGGCCCTCGTGGAGCAGCTGCGCGAGGAGTACGAAGCCCACATCAGCGTGGCCGACGCCTGGCTCGAGCACGTCGGCCCGCTGGAGGACAGCAGCGTGGGCGTGCGCCTCAACTTCAGCTGGCGCGAAGGGGCCACCCCGGAGCTGACCTACGACGCCACTCACTTTACTGCTTAACCAATGGCCGGCGAACGCTTAGCAAAAATCACCATTGAGGCCAGTTGGGCCCTCAACGACTACGTGCGGGGGGCGCAGACCCAGCACGTGCGCCTGCGCCTGGGCGGCGTGTGGGTAGACTATTACCGGGGCGCCTTCACGTCTCAGCACGAGTTTGCCGTACCCGACCCCGACGACGTGGGCCGGGACTACGTCAAGCAAGGGGTGGATAACCTGCTGGCCCTGGTCAAGTTCGACGTGCAGTCCGCTGGATTGCCTTACACCGTGTCTGCCTCCCGCGACCTGGGCAACGAGCTGCTCACCAACCAGCCCCGGATTGCCTTTGACATCGAGGCCACCCAGTACGACAGCCAGCTCAACCTGGCCTTTCAGAATTTCTTCACGGGCAGCCCCAACGGCTGGACGGTGACGCAGAACCTGACGACGCTGCAGCCCATCGCCGTCACGCAAACCGTGACGCCGGCCGGCATTTACGGCTCGGCCACGGGCAGCATCTACCTCAACGGCTACCAGGGCAACACTGGGCCGCTGACCTATACCTGGGCCGACGACCCCACCGCCGGGCAGCAGCGCCCGAACCTGAAAGCTGGCTCCTACACGTGCGTGGTGCGCGACCAGGATGGGGTTTCAACCACCGTTACGTGCGTCGTTACCAGCGACGCGCAGCTACAGGTCGTGGTGCAGCAGACCGAAGACAGCATCACGCTACTCGTGAGCGGGGGTGTGGCCCCCTACGCCGTGGCTTGGACGGACGGGGCCACCACCTTGCTGCGCACGGGCCTGGCCAGCGGCACCTACCCGGCTACGGTGACGGATGCCCACGGGGCCACGCAGCTGGTGAGCGTCACGCTGCAGCCCAGCCGCTGCTACTTCAGCCAAAACCCCGTGCGCCTGGCCCTCGATGCTGGCGCCGCGTACCGGGCCGACCCCACCACCAAGCCCAACCTGAGCTTCGTGGCGCAAGTGTGGGTGGAGCTGGACTATTTGAGCGGCACCTTCGTGCAGGTTGGCCCTGAGTTAGAGCAACCCGCCGACGTGCAGGGGCGCACGGTCTTTGACGTGCAGGCCCTGCTCGATGCCTGCGTGGCTGAGCACCGGCCCGCGTTGTTTAGCAACCTGGTGAGCCGGGCAGACAGCTTGTTTAAGCGCTTCTACCTCAAAAGTGCCGAGAAGTACGGCACCCCACCGGTGCCGGCCGCCCTGAGCCAGGCCCAGGTGCACATGGTGCTGTGCGGGGGCCTGGACCCGGCCGGGGCGGCCGCTGGCACCTGGCCCGGCTACCAGGCGGCCGCGCAGCCGTTTCTGACGTGGGAGCCCGACTACCAGCGCGTCTTGCCCCAGCAGCCGGCCTACTTGTACTACCAACACGCCACGGCCGACACCGCTGTGGAAGTGTGGCTAAAAGTGCGCCACCTGGACGGTACCAGTTCGCAGAGTGCGCTGACCGTTATCCTGCCCGTGAAGCGCTGGGAGGTGTACTGCCTGGCCGTGGGGCCGGCCGCTCGCGGGCTCACCGGCCCCGACGTGGCCGGCTACGACGTATGGCTGGCCACCTCGGCCGGTACGCTGGTGAGTCAGGTGCGCCACTTCGTGCTGGAACGGGCCTATTACCCGCAGCAGCGCTTTTTTCTCTACACGAACTCCCTGGGGGGCGTCAACGTACTCGCGGCCCTGGGCGCGGCCAAGCAGACGCTGGAGGTGGTAGCCACCGAGGCGCAGCGCCCGGCCTACGACCCCGAACTGGGCGACGTGGCCACGCTCGAGCGCCTCGGCACGGGCACGGTGAGCGTGGCCACGGGGCCGCGCCGGCGCGGCCAGGTGCTGGCCGACCAGGAGCTGCTGCAGGCGCGGCGCGTGACCCTATTAAAGGACGGGGTTTACTGGCCGGGCACGGTGGTGGCGGCCACCTTCACCGTGCGCGACGAGGCGGAAGGGCTGGCCAGCTTGGCCTTTGACTTTAAGCTGCCGCAGCAGCGCCACTTCAGCCCCCACCTGCCGCAACTCGTGGCCGGCCAGCTGGTGACGCCGGTCGCCGGCGGGGAAGGGCCCACGCCATGATGCGCCTGGTCACGGTCGACACGCAGCAAGCGCTGCTCTTGCCCAGCGAGCTGAGCCTCGACATCGACAATCCCAGCTTTGAGGCCGACGCCATCCCCGGCACCTGGTCGCTGCCGTTTGAGTTGCCCTGGGCGCGGGAGAACCTGGTGGCGCTCAACTTCCCCCACCTCTACCGGGGGGCGGGCGGCCCGCCGCCGGTGGCCGTGGACGTGTACCTGGACGAGGTGCGCTGGCGCCGGGGCAAGCTCCTCTACCTGAGCGTGGATGGGCCGGCCCGGCTGCTCAGATACAACTTCATCACCGATGCCTCCGACCTGGCCGACGCCATTAAGGACGTGAAGCTCGACGCGCTCGACTTGGGCACCGCCCCCCTGGACCGGACGGGCAATGCCATGGCCTATGCCCTGCTGCCGGTGCGCAATGCTACCTTTTACGGCGACAAGGACAAGGCCCCGGCGGCCTATAAGGGCTACCTGAATTACCACAATGGTGCCTATCCCACGACCGCGGTACTGGCCCCGCAGCCCTACCTGGTACCCGTACTGCGCACGGTGCTGGCCCACTTCGGCTATGAGCTGACGGGGGCCTGGGCGGCCGACGTAGAGATTAACCAACTGGTGTTCTATTCCGACCGGCTTTGCCTCGACCCGGCGACCGTGACCTTGAATCGGCACGTGCCGGCCATCGACGTAGCCGACCTGCTGCTGGGCGTGGCTGGGCTTTTTTGCCTGCAGCTCTACGTCAACCCTCTGACCCGGCAAGTGCGCCTGACGCCCCTACGCGACATGGTGGCCGGTGCCGCGGCCGGCCAGCGCGCCCGGCCGGGCGTGTGGCAGTCGTCGACGGCCAACACGAGCAACGGATTTTTACTCCAGCAGGAGCCGGATGGCAACGATGAGTTGGACAAAACCCTCGACACGGCCTGGCAGCAGCTGCGCGTGGGCGCCGGCGGGGAGCAACAGTCGGTGAAGGCCGGCACCCTGCACCAGGTCGACGTGACGGAGGGCAGCCGCAACTGGCTCGTGCCTGCCTACGAGGGCAAGGGCGCGGTGCCGGGCAACGCCGACGTGGGCGACGAGAGCCGCGTGGGCCTGCGCCTGCTCTTCAACCGGGGCCTACAGCCCGACTCCACGGGGCAGCTCTATCCGCTCGGCACCGGCGGCACGGTGAACCAGGCCGGCACGTCGGTGGGCAGCTACTCGTTGCAGTGGCCGGGCACCCAAGGCCTCTACCAGGTGTGGCACAAGGGCTGGCTGGACTTTCGCGCGCGGGCCGTGCAGCACGTCTACCAGAGCGAGTTGCGGGTGGGCGACTTGCTCACGCTTGACCCGAGCCAGGCGGAGCTGGTGGACTACCACTTGGGCTTCTGGGAGAAAATCAGCCTCACGGTGGAAGCCGGCAGCCACCTCACATCGGCCACCTTTACGTACCAGGAGTTGCTATGAGCGAGCTACTTGACACCTTCGCCACCGACCAGCGGCAGTTGGCCGAGCAGTGGCTGCGCATCAGCATCGAGCGCTTCCGCTCGAATCTTAAGAAACTGAAGGTGGGCGCCAGCGGCGACTTGTACAACAGCTTTGTGGGCTCGCTGGTCAGCGCGGCCGGTGGCGACGAGTTGCGCCTGCGCCTGGCCTACGCCATCCAGGGGATGTACGTGGACATGGGCGTGGGCCGGGGCATGGGCGCGGGCGTCACCAAGCAGGCCGGGGCCGACTACAACCGCCTGCGCAACGGCCGCGGCAAGCTGCTGCGCCACGAGCGCCGGGCCAAGCGCTGGTATGGCCGGCAAATGAGCCGCGAAACCAAGGCCCTGGCCGAGCTTTACTCCGACCTAGTAGGCAAGACCATGATTGCCTCCGCCGGCGCGGCCCTGCCCCAGGAGCCGGTGCAGGTGAGTTTTTAAGGTAATAGAAAACCCGCGTTAGCTGCTAGTAGCGCGGGGTCGCGTTTTTCCCTGGTATTCGCCCCCTTTCTAAGGAGAATAACCTCGTCGATACTCAGCCCCCCCTGGACATACCTGTCTAATAAGCTACGCTCCTGCTTCGTCGCAGCGAGTGGCGTATTTTCTGTGAACCTGATAATACCGTCCACTACTCTCCTGCGTTTGGCTTCATCTTCCATGCAGCAAAGTTCCGCACTAAGTCTGCTTGCGTTAGTCAGTGCAAGCCCCATATTATGCTAGAAAAACTACGGATTTTTCTAGTATAACTTACTCAGTACATCTCGTAAGAAGCCCCTTTTCTCTTGTCCTTTTTCGATGACTACTACCCACAAACCTTTGTAGCGTTGGAACTAGTGAAGGAGATAAGTCGGGATGGCAAAATCGGGAGAAGAGAGAACCGTTGAGATAATCGTCAACGGGCAACGGGCCAATGCGAGCCTGAAGGAAATGGACGCGGCCGTAGCCGTGCTCAACGCGCAATTCCGCAAGATGGCGGCCGACGACCCCGGCCGGGCCAAGCTCATCGATGACTTACAGGAAATGCGCGAGCGCGTGACCAAAGTCAGGCAGGAGGTAGCGGGCGTGACGGCCACCACCGGCCTGATGAAGCAGGCGTTTGCCAACGCCTTCGCCTTTGCTGTTGGTGGGGGCATCGAAGCGGCCATCGGCAAGGTGTTCGAGTTGGGTAAATCCATCTTCGACACCACGGCTAAGTTTGAGAAATACGGAGCCGTGCTGGAGAACGCGCTGGGCAGCAAGTCGCTCTCGCAGAAGGCGCTGGCTGATATCCAGGCGATGGCAGCCAAGACGCCGTTCTCGGTGGACGAACTGACCAGTAGCTTCCTCAAGTTCGTAAACCGGGGCTTGCAGCCCTCGATGACGGAGATGACCAAGCTCGGCGATTTGGCCGCCAGCCAGGGCAAGAGCTTCGACCAGCTCACGGAGGCCGTGCTCGATGCCGGCACCGGCGAGTTTGAGCGGCTCAAGGAATTTGGCATCTCGGCCAGCAAGTCCGGCGACCAGGTCTCGCTCTCCTTTAAAGGTGTGCAGCAGACCGTGGCCAACACGCCCGAAGCCATCAATGCGGCCATCGTAGCCTTTGGCGATGCCAAAGGGGTGATGGGCGGCATGGCGATGGTGAGCCAGACCCTGGAGGGGCAACTCTCCAACCTGGGCGACACCGGTGACCAGGTGGCCGTGGCGTGGGGGCAGAGTCTCAAGCCCGTGTTTATGGCGATTCTGAGCACGATGGGCTTCTTTTTGGGGCTGCTGAAGGAATTGCCTTCCTTCATTAAGGAGAATCGGGGGCTTCTACTACTGCTAGGAGGGGCGGTGGCAAGCTTGAATATTGCCTTAATAAACGAAACAGTAGCTAGCTTGGCCAGTAATGCCGCTACCAAAGCAGGCTTGGTGTGGAAGGCCGCTACTACTGCGGCCACGAATGCCTGGAAGTTCGCGCAGGATGGGCTCAACGTTAGCCTGCGCGCCAACCCCATCGGGTTAGTCGTCACCGTGGCCATGCTGCTGGTGGGGGCCTTTATTGCCCTCTACGACAAAAGCGAGAAGTTTCGGGCCGTAGTAGCGGGCATGGGCGCGGCCTTGAAAGAGTTTGTGGTAACCTACGTCAAGGGGGCCGCTGAGGCGCTGACGGGCTTGGGCGACATTCTTATCGGGGCGCTCACTGGTAACTCTGACCGCATCAAAAAAGGAATGGGCGAAACAGTCAGTGGTCTGAAAGCCATGTACTGGGATGCCGGCAAAAAGGCCGCTGGTGCGTTCCACGAGGGATACGAGGCGGAGGGCAAAGCCCGCGAGGCAGCGGCTAACGCCGGGGCTCGGGAGAATCTCGAGCGCCTGCAGCAGCGCATCAAGGATTCTCTCGACAAGCGGGAAAAGGCTCGCCAGGCGGCCGAAAAGGTAGCCCGGCTGGAGCGGCTCAAAAATGAGGAGGCCGACTTGAAAGAGCGCCTGGCCAAGGTAAAAGCCGACACGGAGCAGGAGATGCACCTCAAGCAGCAGCTGGTGACTAACGCGGCCGCGCAGGAGTTGGAGGATGTCAAAAAAACGGCGGCTGAGCGGCGCATCATCCTGGCTGAGGCACAGGACAAGCGCGTGAAACTGGCCCAGGAGTTCTACGAAAAACTAGGAAAGGAGCGCAAGGCCAAGCATGATAAAGACGTCGCTAGAGCCCTGAAAATTCGCCTGGCTGAGATTGAGGCCGAGAAGCTGCACCAGGAGATGCTGGCCCAGGCGCGCCACGCCGTCGTAGTGGCGCGTGATGGGGAGGACGACCTGGCTACCGAGCTATCGAAGATTTATACCGAGGGCCAACTCAAGCGGGTGGCCCTGGAGGCCCAGGCCAAAAAGGACATTGCCCAACTCACCGGCACGGCGCAGGAAAAAGCAGCTCGCCAGCTCGACATTGAGAAAAAGCTAGTGGCTGACTTGGATATAGTGGATGCTGAGTGGCGCCAGAAGCAAGGGGAACTAGCCGATAAGGACAATGCCGAAACGTATAAAAAGAAGCAGGAGGAAACCGACCGGCTGGTAGAGGCCGAGGAGGAGCGTGCGGCTCGCCAGCAGGAGGAATTTCAAAAGCCCCTACACGCCAGCCTAGACTTGCAGCGGCAGATTGACGAGAAGAGGTACGAGATACGGCAAGCGGCCTTTGAAAGGGAACTGGCCTTAATTGAAAAGAGTCAGGGTAGAGAAAGCGCTGAATACAAGAAAGTAGCTGCGGCCATGCTCAAAGACCAGAAGCAGCAGGGTGAGCAGGCTGTGAAGTTCAAGCGGACGGAAGAGCAGCAAAAAAAACTGCTTATGCAGGAGACCATGAGCGCTGCCTCCGATATATTCAGCCTGGGCTTGCAAATGCTTGACCAAGACGCCGATGCTCGAAAAAAGCACCACAGTTTGTACGTGGCGCTGGCAGCTGCCAAAATCCTGGTCGACGGCACGAAGGAAGTGCAGCAAATCTGGGAATACCAAGCGGAGAATCCCCTGAACGGGGAAACGATGGGTGCGGCCGGCATCGCGATGGGCGCCATCCAGACGGCCATTGCCGTGGCCCGCACCAGCGTGGCGCTGGGTCAGGTATTCAAAACCGACTCGGGCAGCAGTGGCGGCGGCAGCTACTGGGCGGGCGGGGCCACCGGCACCGGGGCGGGCCTGGCCATCTCGCCGATGGGCCAGCTGCTGGCCATGTCGGGCATGAGCGTGGGCGGCAGCGGCCGCCTGCTCGATGGCTCGGGCTTCGCCGTGGCGGGCGTGGTGCACGAGGACGAGTACGTCATTCCCAAGTGGCAGCTGCAAGACCCGCAGGTAGCGGCCGTCGCCCAGTGGCTCGAAGCCCGGCGCCTGCGCGGCTTCGATGGCGGGGGCCACACCTCCGCCAGCTCCGGGGCGGCGCTGCCGGTGGCGGCCGCCTCGCCCAGCAGCGACGGCGAGAAGCTCTACGCCGTGATGGCCCAGGTGCTCGACGCCAACCTAGCGATGGTGCAGCAGCTGAGCGACGTTAGAACCTGGCAGCGTAACCTGCAGGTGCAGCTCAACCTGCGCGAGGCGCAGGCCCGCACCGACGAATTCAAGCAGGTGCAGTACAACTCGGCCATTCGGAGCAAGCAGTAGGGGCCAAAAAGGTGTACCCTGCCGGCCCCACGCCAGCGGGAGCGTAATTACCCCGGCAGATGGGGCCAGAAAGTGGGGCCAGCGTTGTATCTTGCTGGCCCCATCTTTCTGGCCTTTTTCTATGCACTTCGGTTACGCCCGCGTCTCGGCCAAAGACCAGAACCTCGATACCCAGTTAGAGCAGCTGCAGGCGGCCGGCGTCGAGCGCATCTTCCAGGAGAAAATCAGCGGTACCACGACCCAGCGCCCGCAGCTCGACCAGCTGCTCGCCGGCCTGCGCGCCGGCGATACGGTCACCGTGGCCCGGCTTAACCGGCTCGGCCGCAACAGCAGCCACATCATGCAGCTGGTGGCCGACTTCAATGCCCAGGGCGTGCGCTTCGTAGCCCTCGACCTGGGCATCGATACGGCCACGCCGGCGGGGCGCCTCGTGCTGGGCATCTTTGCCGCGCTAGCCGAGTACGACCGCGAGAGCATCCGCGAGCGTGCCGCCGCCGGCACGGCCCTGGCCAAGGCGCAGGGCAAGCACCTCGGCCGGCGCGCCGGGGCCGATGCCGAGAAGCTGGCCAAGGTGAAAACTTGCCTGGAGGCGGGCATGTCGGTGCACCAGGTAGTGGCTGCCACGGGCGTGAGCGAGACGAGCGTGAAGCGGTACCGCCGGCAACTAGCCGGCTAATTGCTGTCCTTTCTGTGGGCGTGGTGCAGCAGAATCTTTGGGCTCTACTTTTTTCACCAACCCCAAAGCCAACTCCTTATGAGAGTTTTTGCGATGCTCGCCCTCGCGGCGGGCAGCCTGCTGGCCAGTACCAGCCAGGCCCATTCCCCCACAACCACCCCGTATCCTGCACCGGAACCGGCGACGGTGGTTATTCCCCTCCATGTGGAAGTCGCGGCGTTCACTGGCCCAGTGGTAAGCTGCCACCCGACTGTGAGCACCCACCCCAGCTTCGGCGGCTTCCACAGCGCGCCTGCCTACCACGGCTTCTCGGCTTCGCCCTCGCGCACGTTCACCTTCAGCTCGCGGCCGGCCGCCACGGTTTCGCGGACGGCTACCGTGACGCGCTCCTTCGTGGGCACGTCCCCAGCGCGGTCAGCACCTACCCGAGTAGTCAACCACTACTACGGGAACAGTACCGGCGGGGGCATGAGCGTAGGCGAGGCCATCCTCCTGCACCAGGCCCTGTCCCAGGGAAGCAGCGCGCCACCCGTGACGCTCACGAGTTACGGGCTGCAGCAGGACACTGGCCAGGACGCCGGGCAGGTAGCCGTAGCAGCACCTGAGCCTCCGGGGCACTTTTGGCGAAATACAGGCCTGGTTTTACTGGCCGCCGGCGTCGGTTACGGGCTATTTCGCTTCTGGCGCAGTCAGACGTTTATAATCTAGCTCGACAAAAACTGCCCCCGAAACTGCCCCCCAAGACAATAAAAAAGCCCCTCACGGTAGCGTGAGGGGCTTTTTCGTGGTCGTATAAGGAGTCGAACCTTAAACCTTCTGATTCGTAGTCAGATGCTCTATCCAATTGAGCTATACAACCAATTCCCGGGTTGGGACTGCAAAGGTAGGTAAAAAATTCGGCCGGCCAAAAATGGCCCGGCTTTTTTTGCGCAAAAAACCGGTGGCTGCTAGCAAGCCCGTCAGCATCAGGTAGAAAATATCAGGTGGCCTCAGTGTGGCGGCGCAGCACCCGCTGCAAAGCCCGGTTGAAGAGCACGTAGAGGCCCAACAGTGAGGCCACCACCAGCCCGATGACTACTAGCTTGGGCAGCGTGCCCTGGTCGGGGTTGCGGAGCAGGGCCCACACATCCTGGGCTTTGGTGCCGAGCCAGTAGAAAAACAGGCTGCGCGGCAACATCCCCAGCACCGAGGCCGTGAGGAAGCGCCCCCGTGGCACCCCCACTATCGCCAGCACGAAGGTCATGAGCGCAAACGGCAGCACCGGCGAGAGACGCGTGAGCAGGATAAGCGGCCAGCTCTGGTGCTGCAATTCGGTGAGTACTGTGTCCGCCTTGGGGAAGTGATGCAGGAAACCGCGCAGCTTGCCGTGGTCGAGGCGGCGGGCCAGCTCGTAGCCCAGGGCCGCCGCCAGCGCATATGAAACGACCATACCCGGCAGGCCCGCCCAGCCCAGAAAATAGCCTGTCACAATCACCACGAAGGTGCTGTTGGTGAGGGCCAGGGCCATTGTGACGCCCATCAAGGCAAAGTAGCCCAGCATTTGCAGAGCCGACAGGTGCTGCATAAACTCCTGGTGCTGCGCCAGCACGCCTACCAACGACGCCGACCCCAGCAGCGGCACCAGCACCAGCAAGCTCATGGTGAGCAGGGTGGAGAAGTTTTTTTGGAAAAGCTCGCGCAGAAAGGTCATGGGCAGGGTAAGATTTAGCTTGCCATGCAAAGCAACTACAGAAGCAATCGGGAGTTTCAGAAACTACCTCCGGCCAGGTGCTGGCAAGCGGAAGCGTACCCTACGCTTCCTTCTTGCCGACGCCAAAAAACCGCTTGATAGCCGCCCAGGCACCACCCAAAGCCAGGATGCCCAGCTTCCAGAACTTAAGAATGACGGCGAACAGGCCGACTTTGGCCAACACCTTGCCCGCTACCAGGCCCCCAATGGTGTAGGCCGCTACCTGGTCGATGCCGGGGCTGTAGTCGGCATACTGCTCGCCGCGGGCAAACGCCACATTGGCCAACAGGCCAGGAATACTGGTTTTAATTTCGGCCAGCTGCTGCGGTCCGGCAATGGCGTTGAAAATGAGCACGCCCTTGCGGCCCAGGATGCGCACGTTGTAGTTAAGCGTTTGGTCGAGGCCGCTGCCGAAGCGAGCCAACTGGGCCCAGTGCAGGGTGTGCTGCGCTTTGTCGTAGTAGGGCGTGGCACCCCAGCCCAGCAGGTGCACGGCATCGTAGCCGGCGGCGGTGCGCTCGGGGTTTTCTTCCTCCATCTCGCGCTGCATATCGGTCAGCAGCTCGTCGTAGTTGATGTCTTTCGCATCGTCGTCCTTCACGTAGCCGATGGGGTCGTAGCGGATGGTGTAGGCCCAGGTGCTGTCGTCAAGGGGGCCACGGTCGGCCGGAAACAGCATGCCCAGGTTGGACTGAGGCGGGTTGTGCCAGAGCTTATGCAGCACGAAGCTGGCCTGGGCCGAGTCGAGGTAGCGGAAGCCACGCGGCACCGTCAGCTCGCCGATGCCGCCGGGCAGCGTCAGGTGCCCCTGCTGGTAGTGCAGGGCAGTATTCACGGAGTCGGCGTAGGCCTTGAAATAGGCCGCTTGCATGGCGGCCGAGTCCAGCACAATGGCCGGGTGCCTGGGCTTGCCCGGCTTGGGTTTGGGCCGGGCCTGCGTGGTGGCTGCCCCCAATAGCAGCAGCAGCAGCAGTAGGTAGCGTACAGAATTTTTCATAAGCACCACAGGTGAGGTAGGGTAATGGCCGGTCAATATAGCCCATCTGCCTCATTCCAAGCTGCTCCCACCTACTTTTGCCAAACCACTTCCCACCCCCGCCGTCAGCCCACGCAGTGGGCATATCCGCGAAATCCGTTAAATCCGTTAAATCTGCGATGAAGTTTGCCACTAAAGCCATCCACGCCGGCGTGCACCCCGACCCCGAAACCGGGGCCATCATGACGCCCATCTACCAAACCTCGACCTACGCCCAGCGCTCGCCGGGCGACAACAAAGGCTACGAGTACTCGCGCACCCACAACCCCACCCGCACCCAGCTGCAAGATGCCTTGGCCGCCCTCGACAACGGCCGCCACGGCCTGGCGTTTGCCTCGGGCATGGCTGCCATCGACTGCGTGATGAAGCTGCTTAAGCCCGGCGACGAAGTCATCTCGACCAACGACCTGTACGGCGGCAGCTACCGGCTTTTCACCAAGGTGTACGAGCCGTTCGGCATCAAATTTCACTTCGTACCAATGGGCGACATGGCCACGGTGCGCGAAAAAATAACGTCCAACACCAAGCTCATCTGGGTCGAAACGCCCACCAACCCGCTGCTCAACGTTATCGACATTGCCGCCGCTGCTGCCCTGGCCAAAGAAGCTGGGGCGCTGCTGGCGGTAGATAACACGTTTTCGACGCCCTACCTGCAGTTGCCCCTGGAACTGGGGGCCGACATCTCGGTGTATTCGCTCACCAAGTACATGGCGGGTCACTCCGACACGGTGATGGGCGCGCTGGTTTTCAACGACGACGCGCTGCTCGAGCGCCTGAGCTTCTACCAGAATGCCTGCGGCGGCACGCCCGGCCCGCAAGACTGCTTTCTGGTGCTGCGCGGCCTCAAAACCCTGCACCTGCGCATGCAGCGCCACTGCGAAAACGGCCGCGCCGTGGCCGAGTACCTGCGCCAGCACCCGCGCGTGGAAAAAGTATACTGGCCCGGCTTCGAGAGCCACCCCAACCACGCCGTAGCCGCCCGGCAAATGAGTGACTTCGGGGGCATGATTTCCTTCGTGCTCAAGGGCGACCGTAAGGAAGACGCCATTGCCGTGCTGGAAAAATTCCAGCTCTTCACCCTGGCCGAAAGCCTCGGCGGCGTCGAGAGCCTGAGCGGCCACCCAGCCACCATGACGCACGCCAGCATCCCGGCCGAGCAGCGCCGTCTGGCTGGCCTCTCCGACTCGCTTATCCGCCTGAGCGTAGGTATCGAGGATGCCGAGGACTTAATTGACGACCTCGCCCAGGCGATAGGGGAGGGGTAGCCTCCTGGCTGCTTGCGCAACACAAACGCGCCGTGGGCTTGATTGCGCACGGCGCGTTACTGCTTGTAGGGGCGGGGGCAACCGAAGGAGCCGCGCTACTAGCGGCCTGCGTAGCTAAGCCCTGCCCCTACTAATCTGCCTCATCAAAGCCTATTTCCTGTCTCATGCGCCCAATCTGGTTCTTACTCGTGCCCGGCTTGCTCATTGCCTGCCCGGCTGCGGCTCAAACTGCTGCGGCTCAACCCCACACCGTACTTGTGCGCGGCATTGCCGAGCAGGACATTGAGCCCGAGAAGCTCGATTTGCTACTGACATATCACTTCTCGGACAATGTAAAGGCCAGTGAACGCACCCAAACCCAGGAGGAGAGTATGCAGCAGATACTCAAGCAAGCGGGCATCAGCAGTAGCAAGCTGGTGCTGGAAGAACTCACGGCCAGTGGCTACGGCGGGGTTTCCAAAGTCACGAATACCAACGTGGCCCTCACCAAGACGTACCGCCTCACCCTGGATAACCCGCAGCAGGTGAATACGCTGATTCCGCAGTTTGTACAAACCGGGGCCGACAATCTGCGTGTAGTGAACCTGCAAAGCAGTAAGCTGGAAGCTGCCAAAGCCGAGGTAGCCACCCAGGCTGCTACCAACGCCCGGCAAAAAGCCAGCGCGGTAGTGAAAGCCGCCGGGGGCCAGCTAGGTGGCGTGGTAGCCATGGTAGAAGTGCTGCCCGGTGCCCAGTTTTCCGACGAGCTGCAGCAGGGCTACTTCAAGGATAAAGCCCGAGTCGGCCGGCAGGCCATTACCGAAATTCAAACGCCGCCCCTGCGTAAGCTTCACGTAGTGGCAGTCTACGATGTGGTCTTTGAAGTAAAGCCGTGAGTAAAATCCGCCTTTAGCCAACCCAGGCTGGCCGCCGGGCCGTAGGTAGCAGTTGGCTGGAATAGCCTTCTACGCTATGCGATTTCTCTTTCTGTTGTTACTTGCTGGGGCGCTGGCGGCGTGTGCTGCTCCTTCCACTTCTACTTCCGTGACTACTCCCCCAACCACTGGGACCGCTATTCCCTACCTTGCCCTGGGCGACTCCTACACCATCGGCGAAGGCGCGGCCGAAGCCGACCGCTGGCCCGTGCAACTGGCCGCCATGCTGCGCGAGCAAGGCCAGCCGGTAGCCGCTCCCGACATTATTGCCCGCACCGGCTGGACTACCAGTGAGTTGCAGGATGCTATCGCGGCCAGCGGCAACCACCGCACCGACTACGGCTTGGTATCGCTGCTGATTGGGGTTAATAATCAGTACCGGGGCCAGTCGGTGGCCCTGTACCGCGCCGAGTTTCGGGCGCTGCTGGCTACGGCCCAGCAATACGCGGGCGGCTGGGCCAGCCGGGTAGTTGTGCTCAGCATCCCCGATTGGGGCCAAACGCCGTTTGCCGAGGGCCAGGACGCCGGGCGCATTGGTCAGGAAATCGACCAGTTCAATGCCGTAGCCCGGCAGGAGTGCCAGCAGGCCGGCGTGGCTTTCGTGGATATTACGCCCCTGACCCGCGCCAGCGACCCCGACCGCAGCCAGATTACCCCCGACGGCCTGCACTACACCGGCCCACAAATGCACCGCTGGGCCACCGCCGCCCTGCCAACGGTGCAGGCACTACTGAAGTAGCAGCTGATGCCCACTGAAAATCGACCAGCTTACTACTATCGCCTACGGGTGGTGCCAATGCGCCGACGTAGGCCGGTGGCTTCGTAGTCGGCAACAGGGATGGTAGTTAATGTGTAAATAGCTGTCAATATGGCTTTTATCCCTGCGGGATGGTGGGTTTGACTAGGCTGCGCAACCCTGCCTGGGTACAAGCGGCTCTACTGGATAGTAGCCACAAGGGCAGTAGCGCCGAAATTTGTGGGCTGCTAGCTCAGGCATTTGCCAATGGGCTGTTTTATCTGCCTAAACCGGTCCGGTTGGGCCAGGCGGCTGTTCCTCGTTTATATGAAATACCTCCTTGTTTTTCCCATCGCCTTGGTGGCTGGCTCCGCCTTTGGCCAGCAGATTGAATTTTCGGGTCGGGCAAGTGCCACGGCGGCCAACTTCCGGGGTGAGAGCGCGGTAACCTCCTCGTATGTGCAGGGCGGCAGTGCCGCTACAGGTGCTAAAAGCTACACCCAGAACCCCTATGGCAAGGATACGGGCATTGGCTTCGGAGCCGGTATCCGGGCGCAGCGCGTAGCCAAAACCGGCTTCCTGACGG
This sequence comes from Janthinobacterium lividum, assembly GCA_050954465.1. Classification (GTDB taxonomy): domain Bacteria; phylum Bacteroidota; class Bacteroidia; order Cytophagales; family Hymenobacteraceae; genus Hymenobacter. The sequence goes on along the minus strand of JBPBPU010000132.1, from coordinate 158,861 downwards.
CCCTGGACCTGGGCTACGACTTCCTGCACACCAAAACGGATATTCTCTATGTCAACACAAACAGCACGGTGGTGAATAACACCTACTCCGCCTCCGGCACCACGCATCTCTACACGCAGTATGCGACGGGCTTCATAGGGGCAGGCTGGCGAGCCAAGGGCCAGACGCTGAGCCTTGATGGCCTCGTCGGCCCCGAGCTGGCCTATGTGTTGCGGGCGCTGGACTACGGCAGCGGCACCCAAACCAACGGCGTCACTTACAGCGTCGATACCAACCGGACGCCAGCCAACTCGGCCGATTTCCGCCTGCGCGCCGACGCTACCGTCTGGGCCACCCACCTGGGGCTGGCCGTTAGCTATTCCTATGGCCTAACCAACTACTACCCAGCCAACAACATCACCACCAACCCCCAGGCCTACTCCAACGCCCTACGCCTGGGCCTGGCCTACCGGCTGAAATAGTGCCTGGCTTTCGGTTCGGCGTCCGACCGGTGGCCGGTGGAGCCGTTGAGCTAGCCGGTTACGGCAGTTCTGGCGGCAACCGGTCGGACGCCTAGGACGTCGGACCGGCGCAACGGCTGCCGAACGGCACCGCCCCAACTCGAAAGCCTGCATCGGCTTGCTGGCTGCCAGGCACCAGGCACCGGCTAAAGCATCGCCGCCAACCGTGCGTCTTAACAGGCTCACTGCTACCTTACTGCAATGCTCCTGCAACCCCGCCACGACGGCCGCCGCTACTACAACGTACTGCCCACCAGCGTTAGCCCGCCCTCGGGCTACGTGGCGCTGCTCAAGCGCCAATTATTCGAAAAGGCAGAGCGGGAGCCGCGCCAACCACTGGGGCCATTTCGGGCCGATGCCGCTGCCCTGGCTGCCCCAGTGCCTGCCGATGCCTTGCGGGCCACTTGGCTGGGCCACAGCGCGGTACTGCTCGAAATCGATGGCCGCCGCTTCCTCACCGACCCCGTGTGGGCCGGGCGGGCTTCGCCCTCGCAGCTGGCGGGCCCCAGGCGGTTTTTTGCCCCGCCGCTGGCTCTGGCCGATGTGCCGCCGCTCGATGGCATCGTCCTCTCGCACGACCACTACGACCACCTCGACCCACTGGCCATTCGGGCGCTGGCGGGGCGTACCGAGCGGGTTTTCTGCCCATTAGGCGTGGGTGCCCACCTGCGCCGCTGGGGCGTAGCCGCCACCAAAATCACCGAGCTTACATGGTGGGAAAGCGCTTCCATAGCCCCCGGCTTCGAGGTAGTGGCTACGCCGGCCCGGCACTTCTCGGGCCGGGGCCTGCTCGACCGCGACCGTACCCTGTGGGCCTCCTGGGTGGTGCGCGGGCCACAGCACCGGGTGTTTTTCGGCGGCGACACCGGCCCCTTCGATGAAGCTTTCCAGCAAATCGGTGCTCAGTTTGGCCCCTTCGATTTAGTCTTGCTGGAAATCGGCGCCTCCGACCCCGAGTGGGCCGACATTCACTTGGGGCCGGCTAACGCCTTGGCGGCGCACCGCTTACTAGGCGGCGGGCCGCTGCTGCCGCTGCACTGGGCTACGTTCAATCTGGCGTTTCATGCCTGGCAGCAACCCATGCAGCGACTGCTGGAGCTGGCTGGGCCAGAGGTGCCACTACTACTGCCTGCGCCGGGGCAGCGCGTGGAAGTGGCCGCTGGCCCGCTGCCAGGACGCTGGTGGGAGTGAGTAACTACTGTTACGCCGGGCGGGGAGTAACGCTCAGCTTTAGCTTGGCGCATCGCCGCGTGGCGGCGAATCCGGAACCGTGCCGCTTAACGCAACGGCCTCGGACGCGAGCGTTGCGGCGATGCGCCAAGCTAAAGCTGAGCGTTACTCCCCGCCCGGCGTAACAGTAGTGAGTAGGGTAAGCTGCTGACGAAGCACGCACTCGAATTCCCCTCGTATTGCTAGTCAAATGGCTTGGTTGGAAAAGGCAGAAGTACACCAAACCAGCTATTTGCAGTGAAATGAGGTTGGGCTAATATAAAATTATTTCTAGAAAAATTATGCATAATAGAACTTTGTGTAACCTGCTGGCTTCATCTCTTACACAAATTTTATCTATCGCATGAAAAAACAACTCTTTACTCCTTTATTCGTCGTAGTGGTCCTGGTGGCACAAGCGCAAAAAGTGGCTATCACGGGCCGGGTGCTAAGCACGCAGGGCGAAGCCCAGCCCGGCGCTACCGTGCTAGAGCGCGGCACCACCAATGGCACCGCTACCGGAGCTAATGGCGAGTTCTCCCTCTCGGTGCAGCCGGGGGCTACGCTCACCGTATCGGCTATCGGTTTTACCACGCAGGAAATAGCCGTGGCGGGCCGCAAAAGCCTGACAGTGCAACTGGCAGCCTCAGCCAACGACCTCGGCGACGTGGTGGTGACGGGCTCGCGCGCCACCGAGGGCCGCTCCAACGTGCTCACTACGGCGCCGGTCGACGTGATTTCGGCCCGCGAAATCAAGGCATTCGCCCAAACCGACGTGAGCCAGGTGATGACCTACGTGGCCCCCTCGTTTCAGTCGTCGCGCCAGTCTATTTCCGACGGCACCGACTTCGTGGACCCGGCCAGCTTGCGTGGCCTCGGCCCCGACCAGGTGCTCGTGCTCGTGAATGGCAAGCGCCGCTACAGCCAGTCGCTGGTAAACATCAATGGCACCATCGGGCGTGGCTCGGTAGGCACCGACCTCAACACCATTCCGGTGGCCAGCATCAAGCGCATTGAAGTGCTGCGCGATGGCGCGGCGGCCCTCTACGGCTCCGACGCCATTGCGGGCGTTATCAATATTCAGCTCAAAGACGACTCGACCCACACCAGCGCCAGCAGCACCTACGGCCAAACCACGGAGAACGACGGCAAAACCGAGCAGGTCGACTTCAACACTGGAATCAACCTCAACCACCGGGGCTTCCTGGACTTGAGCGGTCAGTTTCTGAACCGCGCTTACACCGACCGCTCGTTTAGCGACACCGCGCCCCTTATTTACCTCGGGGCCAATGGCGGCAACTACCCGGCCTCGGCCGCCACCGAGCAGCAGCGCCGCGACCTTAAGGCTCAGGACGATGCCCTGGTGGCAGCCAACGGTTTCGACCGCCACGACATTCGGGTGGGGCAATCGTCCTCGCGCAACTTTGGCGGGGCGCTCAACGGCCAATACCAACTCAATGGCGGCTACGAGGTGTATGCGTTCGCCACGGCCTCGTACCGCACGGGCCGGGGGCCGGGCTTCAACCGCCTGCCCAACCAGCCCACCCAGAGCGACTTGTCGCTGTTTCCGAATGGCTTTCTGCCCTTCATCAACACCGTTATCAACGACCGGCACGCTGGGGGTGCGCAAAAGCCTGGGCGGCTTCGCCGTGGATTTGAGCAACACCTTCGGGCGCAACAACCTGGCCTTCACCGTCGATGGCTCCATCAATGCCTCGCTGCCGCAGGGCGCGGGCATCGTAAACCCCACCAGCTTCTACGCCGGCCGCCTGGCGTTTATGCAGAATACCACCAACCTGGGCATCTCGCGCCACTACACCGAAGTGGGGCCACTGGCCACGCTCAATGTAGCGGCCGGGGGCGAGTTTCGGGTGGATAACTACCTGATTGAGAAAGGCGAATATGCCTCGTATGTGAACGGCGGGCGCACGGCCAGCAACGGCAGCCCGGCCGCCGCCGGGGCGCAGGTGTTCCCCGGTTACCAGCCGGCCAACGAGCTGAACAAGACCCGCACCAACGTGGCGGGCTACCTCGATCTGGAAAGCGACGTAACCGACCGGCTGCTGCTACACCTGGCGGGCCGCGCCGAAAACTACAGCGACTTTGGCAGCAACGTGAGCGGGCAGGCCGCCGCCCGCTTTAGCATCATCGACGGGCTGGCGTTGCGCGGCTCCATCGGCAATGGTTTCCGGGCACCGTCGCTGCAGCAGCGCTACTTCAACAACACCAGCACGCAGTTTGTGAGCGGCCTGCCGCAGCAGGTGCTTACCGTGAACAACGACAGCCCCATTGTGCGCAACGGCATCAGCGACGCTACGCCGGGCTTTGGGGTGGAGTCCTTGAAGCAGGAAAAATCGACCAACTACAGCCTGGGCCTCACCGCCACCGTGGCCCGGCAGCTCACCTTCACGGCCGATGCCTACTGGATTGACATCAAGGACCGCATCGTGCTCTCGTCGTCGTTTACCCGCGCCAACCCGCTGGTAAACACCATCCTGGGCACGCAGGCCGTGAGCCAGGTACAATTCTTCGCCAACGCCGTGAATACCACCACCAAAGGCATAGACCTGGTAGCCAACGAGCGCCTCACGGTGGGCACCGGCCGCCTGCTGCTCACGGCCGCCGCCAACTTCAACGCCACGGAGGTAACGAGCTTCAACACCTCGTCCTCGACCATCAACAACGACCAGACAGCAGGCGTCAACAACCTGCAAAACCGCCTCTTCGACCGCCAGCAGCGCACCCGCCTTGAGCGCGGCAACCCACGCAGCAAAATCAACCTCGCGGCTGCCTACACCGTGGGCAAGTTTGGCGTAGAGGCCCGCTCGGTGCGCTTCGGCGAAATCCAGACGGCCGACGCCGACCCCACCCGCGCCAACCTCGACCAGACCTTCTCGGCCAAGTGGATTACCGACCTCACCGTGAGCGCGCAGCTTACCAAGCAAGTGGGCCTCACGCTGGGCGTCAACAACCTGTTCGATGTGTACCCCGACAAAATTTACGTCGACCCGCGCAACAACCCCAACAACTTCTCCGTCGACCCCGCCACCAGCTTCAGCTCCTCGCTCGATAACTCCAACCGGGGCCGCTTCCTCTACAGTGCCAACCAGTTTGGCTTTAACGGTGCGTACTACTTCGGGCGGGTAAACCTCTCGTTCTAGCTTCTCGAAGCATAGTAAAAAGCCCGCTTTGCTTAGCGCAGAGCGGGCTTTTTGGGTTTGGGCAGGTAGCCAGCAGCGAACCAGCGCATCTTTCCAAGCTTGCCGAGGAAGGACGTGCTGGTTCGCTCGCTAAGGCGCGCTACTTGCCGCCTGCCGTGCCGCTGTTACTGTCCAGAATCTGGAACAGCTCATCGAGCTTGGGCGTGAGAATAATTTCGGTGCGGCGGTTCATCGCCTTGTTCTGCGGCGAGTCGTTGGCGGCAATGGGCACGTACTGCGAGCGGCCCGAGGCGGTGATGCGCGCCGGGGGCACACCGCTGCCGGCCAGCAGGCGGGCTATTTCGGTGGCGCGCAGGGCGCTCAGGTCCCAGTTGTCTTTGGCCCCGTTCACCACCCCCTTGATGGGCACGTTGTCGGTGTGGCCTTCCACCACCACGTTCACGTCTTTCTGCTCCTGTAGCACGGTGGCCAGTTGCTTGAGGGCGTCCTGGCCCTTAGGGTCCACCATGGTCGAGCCAGACTTGAACAGCAATTGCTCACTTAGCGACACGTATACTTTGCCGTCTTTGAGCTTCACTTGCAGGTCTTTGGAGTTGAACGAGAGCAGGGCGTTGCTTACGCGGGCCTTGAGGTCGTTCACGGCCTTGTCTTTGTCGGCTAGGGCCTGGGTTAGCTCAGTCAGCTTGGCTTCGCGGGCGGCCAGCTCGGCTTTGGTTTTCTGCTGACTCACGTCGAGGGCACCGAGCTCGGCCTCGCGGGTGGCGAGGTCTTTGGCCAGCTTCGTGTAGTCGCTGTTGCGGTCGGCCAGGGCGCGGTCGCTGTTTTTGAGCAGCTTGTCGTAGCTGTCCGTAAGTTGGGTGTACAGGGTGCGGGTACGGCGCAGGGCATTGCCATTCTGGGTTGAGTCGGCCACGAGGCGCTGCTGCGTCTGGCGCAGGTCGGCCAGGGAAGCGCTAGTTTTGGCCAGGTCGGCTTTGGCCTGGCGGGCCTGGGTTTCGGCAGCGGCTCGGGCCTGCGCTTCGGTTTGCTCGCGGGCTTGCAAGTCGTCGTAGCGCTTGGCCGTGACGCAGCTGGTGAGGGCGGCCAGCAGAGCCAGGCCCGGCAGAGTGGGGGAGAGGAAGGAGCGTTTCACAAGGAAGGAATAAGTATCCGGCAGGTAATTGAGTGAGGCAAGTTAGGAATTGGGCAGTTGGGATGCCGCCAGGTTATTCCTAATTCCTGCTTTCCCCGTGCCTATTTTTGTCATCCTGTTTTAAACTTATCCAAAGCGTACAGCATCTGGCTGGCCGCTTTTCTCTATATGGCTTGGTTCCGGCGCGAAGAAAAGGGCATCAGCACCCCCACCGAACAAAAAAAAGAAACTCCGGACGGCCTCTGGTACAAGTGCCCCGAGTGCAAAACCGTAGCCACGATGGCTGAGCACAAGCGTCTGCTCCACGTGTGCGGCAACTGCAGCCACCACGACCGTATCGACGCCGCCACTTATTTCGAGTTTCTGTTTGATGAGGGCAAATTCGAAGAGTTGGACGCCAACCTCACCTCGGCCGACCCATTGCACTTTGTAGATACCAAGGCCTACCCCCAGCGGGTGCAGGCCACCGAAAAAAACACCGGCCTCAAAGACGCCGTGCGCACGGCCCACGGCCTGAGCGCCGGCCAGCCGCTAGTAGTGGCCGCCATGGATTTCCGCTTCATCGGCGGCTCGATGGGCTCGGTGGTGGGCGAAAAAATAGCCCGTGCCATCGACTACGCCCGCCAGCACCGGGTGCCATTTCTGATGATTTCGCGCTCGGGCGGGGCCCGCATGATGGAAGCTGGCTACTCCCTTATGCAAATGGCCAAAACCTCGGCCAAGCTCGCCCTGCTCGCCGAGGCTGGCGTGCCCTACGTAAGCTTGCTCACTGACCCTACCACAGGAGGCGTCACGGCCTCGTTTGCCATGCTCGGCGACTTCAACATTGCCGAACCCGGCGCGCTCATCGGTTTTGCGGGTCCCCGCGTCATCAAAGAAACCATCGGCAAAGACTTGCCCAAAGGCTTCCAGAGTGCCGAATTCGTGCTGGAGCACGGCTTCCTGGATTTTATAGTCGACCGCCGCGAACTGAAGCAGCGCCTGGCCGACTTATTTGGAATGGTGACGAAGTAGGGCCGAACTACTGAGCAAGATGCTGGCAATTGTGGAGGTACTGGCCATTAAGAGCCAGCTTTTGGTTGGTGCGCAAGGCAAGCAGCGTTTTCCCAAGGTGCTGGCTTTCCCGTTTGGCGAGCTATATCAAGAGCTGGCTACGCGCCTGCCAACCACCGAAATCTCCTCGGAGTGCATTCTGCTGAGCAGCGCTGAGGCAATAAATGAGACTAGAGAATTTGTTAACCCCGCCTATTGGGCAGCTGGCTATGCGGCGGCGGCAATAAACGACTTCTGGTTTTTCGGCCGCAACGGACAAGGCGATTCCTGGCTGTTCGACCAAGTAGGCCAGGTCTATTTCTACGACCACAACCAAGGCGAGCTAGCTCGGCAAAATTTCACTGACCTGGGCCTCACCTTCAAGCAATGGCTCCAGTATGCCTTCCTCAATAAGCAACTGGATGAACTGTATGAGGCAAAAAGCTCGCTCAGTGAAGCTGATACCGACGAGTACCGCCACCTGCTGGCACAGCTAAGCCCGTTGCTGCTGGCAAACTATCCATTCACCCTCTAAGCCGAGTAAATGAGTTGGCAGGCACTGCGCCTCTGGCTTTGGCACGACTGTTGGAAAAGCCCGCGCTGACAACCAGCGCGGGCTTTTGCGTATAAGGTCCGATTGTTTACGCTATTTTTCACTAATTCTTCACCAAGAATGAATACTTCCAAATCAATTCTCGCTGTGCTACTGGCTTTTGTCATGTTGCTCGGCTCTTGTGCTTCTTCCAAGCAAGCCTCTACCCAGCCCGACCTGTCGAGCAACAATGGCACGGGTGCTCGCAAAAGCGGCATGAGCAAAACCGCTAAAGGTGGCCTGTTGGGTGCTGGCGGTGGGGCCGTAGCCGGGGCTATCCTAGGCCGGGTAATCGGAGGCAAAGGCGGCACTGCCGCTGGTGCCATCATCGGGGCCGCTGTGGGTGGTACGGGTGGTGCCCTCATTGGCCGCAAAATGGACAAACAGGCGGCCGACCTGCAGCGCGACATGGCTAACGCCAAAGTAGAGCGCGTAGGCGAAGGCATCAAAATCACCTTCGATTCGGGCATCCTTTTCGACAGCAATAGCAGCACCTTGCGCCCAGCCTCGCAGAGCGACATTACGAAGCTGGCTGCTACCCTTCAGAAATACCCCGACACCAACGTAATTGTGGAAGGCCACACCGATGCCTCGGGCAGCGATGCCATCAACCAACCGCTAAGCGAAAACCGCGCTCAGGCTGTTGCCAACGGTATTACGGCCCAGAGTGTCGCTAGTAGCCGCATTACTACTAAAGGTTATGGCTCAACCCAGCCGGTAGCCGACAACACCACGCCCGAAGGCAAGCAAGCCAACCGCCGCGTAGAAGTGGCCATTTTCGCTAACGAGAAAATGAAAAAGGCTGCCGAAGCTGGCACCCTTTAACCAACCTCATATTCGTAAAAGAGCCCGAAGCACTGCGCTTCGGGCTCTTTTTTGTAGCTGGCAAGTAACCTGCTGGCAGAGCACCCCGTTAAAAAACGGGTGTTTGGTATTCCCAAAAACCCATTCATTTAATTTAAACCCGATATTATGAAAACCTGCCCGAAATTATTTGCTTTCTTCTTGCTGCTGTTCGTGTTAGCCGCCTCAGTAGCCCAGGCCCAGGACAAGCCCAAAGGCTGGAGCCGCAAAGCTAAAGGCGCGGTAGTAGGCGGGGTAGGCGGGGCGGTAGTAGGCGGCCTTATTGGTGGCAAAACCGGGGCCGTGATAGGAGCCGGGGCCGGGGCTGTAGGTGGTGGAGCCGTGGGCCGCAAGCAGGATAAAAAGAAAGACCCCGCTCGCTATAACCGCTACCGCAGCAAGTAGCAGTTGCAAAGCTGCCAGTTTCTGCCCTAAAGCCCGACCTTGGTCGGGCTTTCTGTTGAAACAGGGTACTCAACTGGCTTGTAACTAAAAATGCCCGTTTCAATAGTCCGGTTTGGCAAGGTGGTTGCAGAGTGCCGTACTTGCCTTCGCATTGCCGCTGGGGCAAGCTCTTGTTTATTTCCTCATTTCTTTTTCTCATGAAAAATTTCCGTTTCTCCTTTTCGTCTTTGCTAGCCTTCTTGCTGTTGCTAGGGCATTTTGCCCAGGCCCAAACCACTACTGTTTCCACCGATAAGCCCAAAGGCATGAGCAAAACGGTGAAGGGTGGCATCATCGGGGGCTTGGGTGGGGCCGCTGGCGGGGCTATCCTGGGCCGCGTTATCGGTGGCAAGTCAGGCACAGCCAAAGGTGCCATTCTGGGTGCCGTAGTAGGTGGTGCCGGTGGTGCCCTCATCGGCCGCAAAATGGATAAGCAGGCTGCCGAACTACGCCGTGACTTGGACGGCGCCACTGTAGAGCGGGTCGGCGAGGGCATTAAAATTACCTTCGCATCAGGCATTCTATTTGCCAGTAACTCGTCTACCCTAACGCCAAGCGCTGCTGGCAACATCGACGAGTTAGCTACTACCCTTCAAAAGTACGCCGATACCAACATAACAATCGAAGGCCACACCGACGCTTCGGGCAGCGATGCCATCAACCAACCCCTGAGCGAGCGCCGTGCTCAGGCCGTAGCCAATGAATTGACCACAAAAGGAGTAGATACCAGCCGCATTGCGGCCAAAGGCTACGGCTCAACCCAGCCGGTAGGCGACAACACCACCGTAGCTGGCAAAGCGGCCAACCGCCGTGTAGAAGTAGCCATTTTTGCCAATGAGAAGATGCAGAAGGCCGCTAAAAAAGGTCAACTGTAATACGGCATTCAGTAAGTTTAAAAAGCAGAAGGCCACCCATTTGGGTGGCCTTTCTTGGTTATTGGCGACAATTCTTCTGACATAAGAGCCTTCCTCGCTAAGTAGGAGAAAGACAGGTATAATAGTCCTAACCCTAGAGGTTGATGAGCTAAGACACTTGTAGTGCTTGCTTTTTCCACCTGCTTCTCTTACCTTTGCACTCCCGTTGGCAAATAGCGCCCCCGGGTTGTTTTTTACGAGTGTAGTTCAAGGGTAGAATAGAGGTCTCCAAAACCTTTGATGGGAGTTCGAATCTCTCCACTCGTGCCACCCCAGTTGCAGTTGCGGCTGGTTTTATTCCCGCCGCTACCGGCTTGATTGCGACATGGCTAAGCTAAGTACCTATTTCCGCGACACCATCGAGGAAATGCGTTACAACGTAACGTGGCCCTCGACTACCGAACTGCAGAAAAGCGCCGGCCTGGTTCTCATTGGCTCCCTCGTGTTTGCCGCCGTAGTGGGCCTAATGGACGTGACCTTCAATACGGCCCTCGACGCATTCTACAAATCTTTCGCCCGCTAGGTTTATACAAATGGGTGAATTGAAATGGTACGTGGTGCGCTCGGTGAGCGGCCAGGAGAAAAAGGCCAAAACCTACATGGAAACCGAAATCGGCCGGCACAATCTGCAGGAGCTACTCCCGCAGGTGCTGATACCGATTGAGAAAGTTTTCGAGATGCGCAACGGCAAGAAGCGCGTGCGCGAACGCAACCTCTACCCCGGCTACATCATCATCCACTCTGACCTCACCCACGGGGAGGTGCAGAACATCATCACCTCCACGCCGGGTGTTATCGGTTTCCTGGGCGACAAGGAAACCAAAACCACCAACGCCAAGCCCGTTCCGCTGTCCCTCACCGAAGTCAACCGCCTGCTAGGCGTGGTAGACGAAGCCGAAGAGCAAACGGCGCAGCTCGAAACTCCCTTCGCGGTAGGCGAGTTGGTGAAAGTTATCGACGGCCCTTTCAACGGCTTTAGCGGCAACGTGAACGAAGTATTCGAGGAGCGCAAAAAGCTCAACGTCATCGTGAAGATTTTCGGTCGCGCCCAACCGGTAGAGTTGAGCTACACGCAGGTAGAAAAAGAGTAACGGGTTCTTGGTTCATAACTAGGGACCAGTAACTCGCACCATAAAAAACCGCCTGATATTCACTCCGGTCAGGCGGGGCTTCCACTAGGAGTATTTACCTGAACTGAGGCCAAAGCGAGTTACGTCGCATAGGCCGCAGCTTACTCAACCAAATGGCCAAAGAAATAAGAGGTTACCTGAAGCTTCAGGTAAAGGGAGGCGCCGCGAACCCCGCGCCGCCGATTGGACCTGCGCTTGGTAGTAAAGGCTTGAATATCATGGAGTTTTGCAAGCAGTTTAATGCGCGCACCCAGGATAAAGCCGGCCAAATCTGCCCCGTCCTGATTACGATGTACACAGACAAGTCGTTTGACTTCGTAATCAAAACCCCACCCGTGCCGGTACTCCTCATGGATGCCGCCAAGCTGCAAAACGGTTCGAAAGAGCCCAACCGCAACAAGGTAGGGTCCGTGACCTGGGAGCAGGTTCGCACCATCGCCGAAACCAAAATGCCCGACTTGAACGCCTTTAAGGTGGAGTCGGCCATGAAGCAAGTGGCCGGTACGGCCCGTAGCATGGGTATCACCGTGAAGGGCGACTCGCCTTTTGCTGAATAACTAACCGGAGGATATACACAATGGCAGCAATCAGCAAAAAGCGCAAGGAAGCCCTTGCCAAACACGACCTGACGCAGGTGCGCAGCCTGCTCGACGCCGCGCAAGTGGTGAAAGATATCACCTACACCAAGTTCGACGCCTCGGTTGACATCGACGTGCGCCTCGGCGTAGACCCCCGCAAAGCCGACCAAATGGTGCGCGGCGTAGCCACGCTGCCCCACGGCACTGGCAAAACCGTTCGCGTGCTGGCCCTCGTGCCGGCCGACAAAGAAGCCGAAGCCACTGCGGCTGGTGCCGATTTCGTAGGCTTGGACGACTATATCGCTAAAATCGAGAAAGGCTGGACCGACATCGACGTAATCATCACCATGCCTTCGGTAATGGCTAAGGTTGGTCGTTTGGGCCGCGTACTTGGTCCTCGGGGCCTGATGCCGAATCCGAAGTCGGGCACCGTTACGACCGATGTAGCCAAGGCAGTGCAGGAAGTGAAAGCTGGTAAAATCGACTTCAAAGTCGATAAAACCGGCATCATCCACTGCTCGGTAGGTAAAGTTTCGTTCGACCCGAGCAAGCTGGCCGAGAACGCGCTGGAAGTAATCCAGACGTTGGGCCGCTTGAAGCCGTCTTCGTCGAAAGGCACATACATCCGCAGCATCACGCTCAGCAGCACCATGTCGCCGGCTGTGCCGGTCGACAGCACGGTTTCTTCCGCTACTTAATTAATATCAACCAACCATGAATCGGGAAGAAAAACAAGCCCTCGTGGATGAGTTGAGCGAGAAGTTCCAGTCGCACAACGCATTCTATATCGCCGATGCCTCCGGGATGTCGGTAGCGAAAATCAACGATTTCCGTCGCCTCTGCTACAGCCGGGGCCTGGAATTCAAGGTGTACAAAAACTCCTTTATCCGTAAAGCCCTCGATACCCTCGGCGGCGATACTACGGAGATGGACACCGCGCTAAAAGGCCAGTCGGGTGTACTGTTCTCGAAAGAGAGCGGCTCGGCTCCAGCTAAACTGCTGCAGGACTTCTACAAGTCGCAGGCTTACGGCCGGGGCGTAACGCCCAAGCCCGCGCTGAAAGGGGCTTATGTAGATGCTGGTATCTACATTGGGGCCGACCAGCTCGAAAGCCTTACCACTATCAAAGGCAAGCAGGAGCTCCTTGGGGAGCTTATAGGCCTGCTGCAATCGCCCGTCAAGAACGTTATCTCGGCCCTGTCGAGCGGCGGCAACACCTTGGCTGGCCTTCTCAAAACGCTTTCCGAAAAAGAAGAAGCTGCTGGCTAACCGCTGCTCAACTTTTTCATCTTTCAATTTTCATTTCAACAACATTTTTTCATTCCCCCTATTACAATGGCAGATTTGAAAGCCTTTGCTGAGCAGCTCGTTAGCCTCACCGTTAAAGACGTACAAGAACTCGCTAAAATCCTCAAGGATGAGCATGGTATCGAGCCAGCTGCTGCTGCGCCGGTAATGATGTCCGGTGGCCCCATCACTACTGCTGAAGCTCCCGAAGAGAAAACCGCGTTCGACGTAATCCTGAAAGCTGCTGGTGGCGCTAAGCTGCAGGTAGTGAAGCTGGTAAAGGACCTGACCGGCCTGGGCCTGAAAGAGGCTAAGGAACTGGTTGACGGTGCTCCCAAGCCCCTGAAAGAAGGTGTAACCAAGGACGAAGCCGAAGCCCTCAAAAAGCAGCTTGAAGAAGCTGGTGCTGAGGTAGAAGTTAAGTAGGTTCGCCTACGGGCTTGTTCCCGAATTGGATTAGGCCTGGCATCGCGCTAGGTCTTTTCCTATTTAGGGAATAAGCAACGTTTTGCAACCGAAAGCCTTGGCTTTTGGTTGTCTACCGCTAGCAGTTCTCTTCGCTCATTTGGAACGGAGTAATCCGCAACTAAAGGACCTTATCACGTTGAACGTCGTCGGAGTTTTGTACTCGCTTGACAATGAACGTGGTAAGGTCCTTTACTGCGCTTGTAACAATTGGGTTTGTCTGAAGGCTTTTACCGTAGGTGCTGGTGTGAAAGCAAGCTTCCAGATTCGATAAATACTAAAAGTTAACTAGCGTAAGCAGAGTAGCTTACGTGGTACATTTTAACAATTTTTCAATTGGCTACATCGAAAGCACCAGTTGCGCCTGAGGTTAAAGAGGTGATGCACCTGACCAGCGCCAGTGAGCGAATCAACTTCGCCAAGATTAGAAAAGTAATTGAGTACCCGGACTTTCTGGACGTGCAGGTGCAGTCGTTCCAGGAATTCTTCCAACTCGAAACCGCTGCGGCCAACCGCACGAACGAGGGCTTGTTCAAGGTGTTTGCTGAGAACTTCCCGATTTCGGACTCGCGCGAAAACTTTGTACTCAACTTCATCGATTACCACGTCGACCCGCCCAAATACACAGTAGACGAGTGCATCGACCGCGGCCTGACCTACGCAGTGCCGCTGAAGGCCAAGTTGCAGCTCATCTGCAACGACAAGGATAACGAGGATTTCCAGACTATTGAGCAGGAAGTGTTCCTAGGCAACATTCCGTACATGACAGAGAAGGGCTCGTTCGTTATTAACGGGGCCGAGCGCGTTATCGTGTCGCAGCTGCACCGGTCGCCGGGTGTGTTCTTCGCCCAAAGCAAGCACACCAATGGCACCAAGCTGTATTCGGCCCGCATCATCCCGTTCAAGGGCTCGTGGATTGAGTTTGCCACGGACGTGAACAATGTGATGTACGCCTATATCGACCGCAAGAAGAAATTCCCGGTTACCACGCTGCTCCGCGCCATTGGCTACGGCACCGACAAGGACATTCTGGACTTGTTCGGGTTGAGCGAAGAATTGAAGGCTGACAAGAAAACCCTCAAGAAAGCTGTCGGCCGCAAGCTGGCCGCCCGGGTGCTGCGAACCTGGACGGAAGACTTCGTTGACGAGGACACCGGCGAAGTGGTTTCCATCGACCGCAACGAGGTGCTGCTGGAGCGCGACTCGACCATTAGCGAAGTCGACATCGATACCATCGTGGAGGCCGGCGCTAAGTCGGTAATTTTGCACAAGGAGAACGTGAACATTGCGGATTTCGCCATTATTTACAACACTCTGCAGAAAGACAACTCCAACTCGGAGAAGGAAGCCGTGGAGCAGATTTACCGTCAGCTCCGTAATACGGAGGCCCCTGACGAAGAGACTGCCCGCGACATCATCCAGAAGCTGTTTTTCTCGGACAAGCGCTACGACCTCGGGGAAGTGGGCCGCTACCGCATTAACAAGAAGCTGCAGATTGACATGGCGCAGCAGTCGCGGGTGCTTACCAACCAGGACATTGTGCTGATTGTGAAGTACCTGATTGGCCTTATCAACTCAAAGGCCATTGTTGATGACATTGACCACTTGAGCAACCGCCGCGTGCGCACGGTGGGCGAGCAGCTTTACGCCCAGTTCGGCGTGGGCCTGGCCCGCATGGCGCGTACCATCAAGGAGCGCATGAACGTGCGCGACAACGAGGACTTCAAGCCGGTTGACCTGATTAACGCCCGTACGTTGTCGAGCGTAATTAACTCGTTCTTCGGTACCAACCAGCTGTCGCAGTTCATGGACCAGACGAACCCACTGGCCGAGGTGACACACAAGCGTCGCGTATCGGCGCTCGGGCCGGGAGGTCTGAGCCGCGAGCGGGCGGGCTTCGAGGTGCGCGACGTACACTACACGCACTACGGCCGCCTCTGCACCATCGAAACGCCGGAAGGCCCGAACATCGGCCTGATTTCGTCGCTTTGTGTACACGCCCGAGTGAACTCGATGGGCTTCATCGAAACGCCTTACCGCACGGTGAAATCCGGCTCGGTGGATATGAGCGCGAACGTGAAGTTCCTGACTGCCGAGGAAGAGGACACGCACCACATCGCGCAGGCCAACTCGCTGCTCAACAACGAGGGCCAGATGACGCAGACGCTGGTGAAAGGTCGTTTTGAAGGTGACTTCCCGGTAGTAGAGCCCGGCGAATACACCTACATGGACGTGGCCCCGAACCAGATTGTGTCGGTAGCCGCTTCGCTGATTCCGTTCCTGGAACACGACGATGCTAACCGCGCCCTCATGGGCTCGAACATGCAGCGCCAGGCGGTGCCCCTACTTCGCCCCGAGGCCCCCATTGTGGGTACGGGCCTGGAAGGCCGCACGGCCATCGACTCGCGTTCGCTTATCATCGCCGAAGGCGATGGCTACGTGGACTCGGTGGATGCCAACCGCATCATCATCAAGTACGACCTGACGCCCGACGAAATGTCGGTGAGCTTCGATGCCGAGCGTAAGTCGTACAGCCTCATCAAGTTCCGCCGCACCAACCAGGATACCTGCCTCAACCTCACGCCGCTGGTGAAAAACGGCGAGCGCGTAACCCGGGGCCAGGTACTTTGCGAAGGCTACGGCACCAACAAAGGCGAGTTGGCGCTGGGCCGCAACATGCAGGTAGCCTTCATGCCGTGGCAGGGCTACAACTTCGAAGATGCCATCGTCATCTCGGAGCGCGTGGTGCGCGACGACATTTTCACCTCGATTCACATTGAGGAGTTTGAGCTGGAAGTGCGCGAGACGAAGCGCGGCGAAGAAGAACTGACCTCGGAAATCCCGAACGTGAGCGAAGAAGCCGTGCGCAATCTCGACGACAACGGCATCATCCGCCTTGGCGCGGAGGTACGGGAAGGCGATATCCTCATCGGCAAGATTACGCCGAAGGGCGAAACCGACCCGACGCCGGAAGAGAAGCTACTCCGCGCCATTTTCGGCGATAAGGCCGGCGATGTGAAGGATGCCTCGCTTAAGGCGCCTCCCTCATTGCAGGGCGTGGTTATCGGCACCAAGCTGTTTTCGCGGCCTAAGAAGGACAAGAACCTGCGGGCTAAGTCGAAAAAGGAAGTCGAGGACCTGAAGGAGGGCTACGCCCGCGAGTTGCGCGGCGTGAAAGCCATCATGATTGACAAGCTGGTGGGCTTGCTGGAAGGCAAAACTTCGCAGGGCGTCAAGCACCGCTTCGGCGACGATGTGCTGACGAAGGGCCTGAAATTTGGCCGGAAGAACATCAGCGAAGCGCTGTTCCCCGACAAAAACGCCTACCGCGACGAGAGCAACTACGCCGTGCCGGAAGAGGTGAACCTCTTCAAGGACTTGCAGCTGGAAGGCTGGACCGCCGATGCCCGCGTGAATGGCCTGCTGCTGCAACTGGTGAAAAACTACGCCAAGCGCCGCAACACCATCACGGCCCGCTTCAAGCGCGACCGCTTCACGCTGGAAGTTGGCGACGAGCTGCCCGCCGGCATCGTGCAGCTAGCCAAAGTCTACATCGCCAAGAAGCGCAAGCTGAAAGTGGGCGACAAGATGGCCGGCCGCCACGGTAACAAGGGGGTGGTAGCCCGCATCGTGCGCGATGAGGACATGCCCTTCCTGCCCGACGGTACGCCGATGGATATCGTGCTGAATCCGCTGGGTGTACCTAGCCGCATGAACATCGGCCAGATTTACGAAACCGTGCTTGGTTGGGCTGGCCTGAAATTGGGCCGCACCTACGCTACGCCGATTTTTGACGGTGCTACCGAAGCTGAAGTTGCCCATGAACTGACCGAAGCCAACCTGCCCGATTGGGGCCGCGCGTACCTGTACGACGGCTTGAGCGGCGACCGCTTCGACCAACCCGTAACTGTGGGCGTGATTTACATGCTCAAGCTCGGTCACTTGGTAGACGATAAGATGCACGCCCGCTCCATCGGGCCGTACTCGCTCATCACGCAGCAGCCGCTGGGTGGTAAGGCGCAGTTCGGTGGCCAGCGCTTCGGCGAGATGGAAGTGTGGGCGCTGGAAGCCTTCGGCGCTTCCAACGTGCTGCAGGAAATCCTGACCATCAAGTCGGACGATGTGGTAGGCCGGGCCAAAGCGTACGAAGCCATTGTAAAAGGCGACGTATTGCCCAAGCCCAATATCCCCGAGTCGTTCAACGTACTTATCCACGAGTTGCGTGGTTTGGCGCTAGAGATTGCGCTGGATTAGATTTTGTACAGGAGTTGGTTGCGAAAGTGGCCAACTCCTAACAATTCTCTGTTGTGATAGAATACCTGCCTTATCTGTTTGGAGGAACGAGGCTGCTTCTAGGAGCAGTCATACTTGTGAAAACTTTAGGACTGTTTGGAAGCGAAGCGAAACCAGACAGCTTTTTTGAAAAGCATAAGACTGTTTCTGTATGCCTAGGAGGATTTTTGTTACTATCAGGGCTTTACACAATCTTCTTCTCATCAGCCGATAGTTATAAGATTTAGGTTAGAGCGCCCGATACGAAACCACTATCCCGAGACAGGTCAGGGTAGTAAAAGGAGTCGGGTTCTTATGTATAGTGAGTATTCAAGGCCTGACGAAAAACTACTGCGTGGCGTACCTGTCCGACCCGCAGAGCACTTTTCGTAGCGTCGACCTGTTGGAAAAGATTCTAACAGCTTAAAGCCAAACAGCTAACAGCTAAAAACCAATCTAAATGGCTTTCGCAAAAAACAAGAAGTTAGTACAGGACTTCTCCAAGGTTACCATCTCGCTGGCTTCGCCCGAAGCAATTCTGGAGCGTAGCACCGGCGAAGTGGTGAAGCCCGAGACGATTAACTACCGCACGTACAAGCCCGAAATGGGTGGCTTGTTCTGCGAGCGGATTTTCGGCCCGGTGAAGGACTGGGAATGCCACTGCGGCAAATACAAGCGCATCCGCTACAAGGGCATCATATGCGACCGTTGCGGCGTGGAGGTGACCGAGAAGAAGGTGCGCCGTGAGCGCATGGGTCACATCGAGCTGGTGGTGCCGGTGGCACATATCTGGTACTTCAAGAGCCTGCCGAATAAAATCGGCTACCTGCTGGGCTTGCCCACCAAAAAGCTCGACCAGATTATCTACTACGAGCGCTACGTAGTGGTGCAGCCCGGCGTACAAGCCGAAGAAGGTGTACAGCAGCTCGACTTCCTCACGGAGGACGAGTACTTGGACATCATCGACAAGCTGCCCCGCGAAAACCAGTTGCTGCCCAACGAAGACCCGCAAAAGTTCATCGCCAAGATGGGGGCCGACGCGCTGCAAATGCTGCTCGAACGCATCAACCTCGATGAGCTAAGCTACTCGCTCCGCGACTCGGCCGCGCACGAAACCTCGCAGCAACGGAAAGCAGAGGCGCTCAAGCGTCTGCGCGTGGTGGAAGCCTTCCGCGACGCCGCCACCCGCGTGGAGAACAAGCCTGAGTGGATGGTAATCCGCATGGTGCCAGTGATTCCACCGGAGCTGCGCCCGCTGGTGCCGCTGGATGGCGGCCGCTTCGCGACCTCCGACTTGAACGACTTGTATCGCCGCGTTATCATCCGCAATAATCGTCTGAAGCGCCTTATTGAAATTAAGGCGCCGGAGGTGATTCTGCGGAACGAGAAGCGGATGCTGCAAGAGGCCGTGGATTCGCTCTTCGACAACTCACGTAAAGTGAATGCAGTGCGCGCCGAGGGCAACCGGGCGCTGAAGTCGCTGTCCGACATGCTGAAAGGCAAGCAGGGCCGCTTCCGCCAGAACTTGCTGGGTAAGCGCGTGGACTACTCGGGCCGTTCGGTTATCGTGGTAGGGCCGGAGTTGAAGCTGCATGAATGCGGCTTGCCCAAGAACATGGCGGCCGAACTGTTCAAACCGTTCATCATCCGTAAGCTCATCGAGCGCGGCATTGTGAAAACGGTGAAGTCGGCTAAGAAAATCGTGGACCGCAAGGACGCCGTGGTGTGGGACATCCTGGAGAACGTGCTGCGCGGGCATCCAGTGCTGCTCAACCGGGCTCCTACGCTGCACCGCTTGGGCATCCAGGCGTTCCAGCCACGCCTCATCGAGGGCAAGGCTATCCAGCTGCACCCGCTGGTGTGTACCGCTTTCAACGCTGACTTTGACGGTGACCAGATGGCCGTGCACGTTCCCCTGGGGCCGGCCGCTATTTTGGAAGCTTCAATGCTCATGCTGGCGTCGCACAACATCCTGAACCCGGCCAACGGCGCGCCCATCGCGGTGCCGTCGCAGGACATGGTACTCGGGCTGTACTACGTGACGAAGGGCAAGCGCTCGACTGAAGGAGAGACGATTCAGGGCGAAGGCCGGGCCTTTTACTCGGACGAAGAGGTGGTTATCGCCATCAACGAAAAGCAGCTTTCGAAGCACGCCTTTATCAAGGTGCGCACGATGGTTCGCGACGAGAACGACGACTTGGTGCAGCGCACCATTGAAACCGTAGCTGGCCGCGTGCTCTTCAACCAGCTCGTGCCCGCCGAAGTAGGTTTCGTGGATGAGCTGCTGACCAAGAAGAAGTTGCAGCAGATTATCTCGATGGTGTTCAAGCGCACGGGCATGGCCCGCACGGCGCAATTCCTGGACGACATCAAGACGCTGGGCTTCCAGTCGGCCTACAAAGGCGGGCTAAGCATGGGCCTGGGCGATATCCAGATTCCGAAGGAAAAGGACATCCTCATCAAGCAGGCCCAGGCCGACGTAGCTGCCGTAACGCAGAACTACCAGATGGGTCTGATTACCAATAACGAGCGCTACAACGCCGTTATCGACGTCTGGACGCGCATCAACTCGCAGATTACGGAGACGCTGATGGGTCGCCTCGAAAGGGAGAACCAGGGCTTCAACTCCATCTACATGATGATGCACTCGGGCGCTCGGGGCTCGCGGGAGCAGATTCGTCAGCTCGGCGGGATGCGTGGCCTGATGGCCAAGCCGCAGAAGTCGCTGCAAGGCTCGGTAGGTGAGATTATCGAGAACCCGATTCTGTCGAACTTCAAAGAAGGCCTCGACGTAATCGAGTACTTCATCTCGACTCACGGTGCCCGTAAAGGTCTGGCCGACACGGCTATGAAAACGGCCGACGCCGGCTACCTGACCCGCCGCCTGGTGGACGTGTCGC
Source organism: Janthinobacterium lividum (assembly GCA_050954465.1). GTDB lineage: Bacteria > Bacteroidota > Bacteroidia > Cytophagales > Hymenobacteraceae > Hymenobacter. The sequence continues at coordinate 138,402 of JBPBPU010000132.1, read as the reverse complement.
AGGACGTTATCGTAAACGAGCCGGACTGCGGCACGTTGCGCGGTACCGAAACCTTCGCGCTGAAAGACAACGAGGACATCGTGGAGCCGTTGGCCGAGCGTATCCTGGGCCGCACGGCCGTGCACGACATCATCGACCCGCTGACCGACGAGCTGATTCTGGCCGCCGGCGAGCAGATTACGGAGGAAACCACTCGCCGCATCGATAACACGAGCATCGAGTCGGTGGAAATCCGTTCGGTGCTGACGTGCGAAAGCAAGCGCGGCATCTGCGCCAAATGCTACGGCCGCAACCTGGCCACGGGCCGCATGGTGCAGAAGGGCGAAGCCGTGGGCGTTATTGCGGCGCAGTCGATTGGCGAGCCGGGCACGCAGCTCACGCTCCGTACCTTCCACGTAGGTGGTACGGCCTCGAACATTGCCGTAGAAGCCAACCTCAAGGCGAAATTCGCTGGCGTGGTGGAGTTCGAAGACATCCGCACCGTAGCTGGCGTAAACTCCGAAGGGGGCGAAACCAACGTGGTGATGGGTCGCTCGGGCGAAGTTCGCATCGTGGAGAAGGCTACTGGTAAGGTGTTCATCGCCAACCACGTACCTTACGGCTCGTTCTTGCTGGTGAAAGAAGGCCAGGAGGTAGAGAAAGGCCAGGAACTGGTTAACTGGGACCCATACAACGCCGTTATTCTGGCCGAGTTCGATGGTACCATCCAGTATGATGCGCTCACCGAAGGCATCACCTACCGTGAGGAAACCGACGAACAGACGGGCTTCCGCGAGAAGGTGATTGTCGAGTCGAAAGACAAGGCGCAGAACCCTTCGGTGCTCCTCAACCCCGCCAAAGGGGCTGATGCCGACGCGCCTAAAGCGTACAGCATGCCGGTTGGCGCTCACTTGAATGTCGAGAACGGCAAGAAAGTGAAAGCTGGCTACATCCTGGCGAAGATTCCCCGCGCCGTGGGCAAAACCCGCGACATCACGGGTGGTCTGCCTCGCGTAGTGGAGCTGTTCGAAGCCCGCAACCCGTCGAACCCGGCCGTAGTGTCGGAAATCGACGGTGTGGTAACCTACGGCTCGGTGAAGCGCGGCAACCGCGAAATCTTCGTGGAGTCGAAAGACGGTGTGAAGCGGAAGTACATGGTGCCGCTCTCGAAGTTCATCCTCGTGCAGGACAACGACTTCGTGCGGGCCGGTGCTCCGCTCTCCGACGGTGCCATCACCCCGAGCGACATCCTCAACATTCAGGGCCCCGGCTCGGTGCAGGAGTACCTCGTGAACGAGATTCAGGAGGTGTACCGCTTGCAGGGTGTGAAAATCAACGACAAGCACATTGAAGTTATCGTCCGCCAGATGATGCAGAAAGTGCTGTTGATGGACGCCGGCGACACGAGCTTCCTCGAAAACCAGCTCGTGGACAAGCTTTCGCTGATGATGGAAAACGACACCATCATCGACATGAAAGTAGTAACCGATGCCGGTGACTCGACAGAGCTGCGCCCCGGCCAGATTGTGAGCACCCGCAAGCTGCGCGACGAAAACTCGTCACTCCGCCGCCGCGACCTCACCCTGGTGCAAGTGCGCGACGCCCAGCCGGCCGTATCGCGGCCTACGCTGCAAGGCATCACGCAGGCATCGTTGGGCACGGCCTCGTTCATCTCGGCCGCGAGTTTCCAGGAAACGACCAAGGTGCTGAGCGAAGCCGCCATCCGTGGCAAAGCCGACGAGCTGCTCGGCCTGAAGGAGAACGTAATCGTCGGCCACCTCATTCCGGCCGGTACTGGCTTGCGCGAGTACCAAGGCGTGGAGGTGTCGTCGAAGGAAGAGTACGCCAACCGCCAGGCGGCCCAAGCCGCCGAGCAGGCAGCTTCGGCTTCGCCCGCCAAGCGCCCCTCCCGTGCCAAGCCGCGCGAAACGGCCGTTTCGGAATAACGAATGACGTAGGTTTGTAAAAGCGAACCCCCGGCTGGCGCGAGCTAGTCGGGGGTTTCTTATTTATAAAGCCTTGAATTTCTATACAGTATGAAAGCTTCCTTGAAAATAGTTGGTAGCGTTGCAGTTATACTGATGCAGGGATGTAGCATCACAAACACACCAGGGTTCCATAGTGGTTACAAGAAGTTGTCCTCCAATGAGCAAAAGCAAATTGAATTTATTCCGGCGAATAACCCAATACCAGTTGTCGACAACGGCACTATTTACGCAATAAATGCCGAGAGTTTACTAAACGCTATCCAAAGTAGCGATACAACTCTAGTCTATATTTGGGGACCTCAGTGCCACAGCCGCGTTTGTTTGCCGCTAACGAGCGTCCAAGCAATTTGTAGGAAAAAAGGTTATAACCTGTTTATAGTATCTGAGTACTATGACATGGGTCAGATTCCTGCGCAAGGACAGCTGAAGAACCCTCTGCTCTCCATCAATCATGAGGTGTATGGGACCGATTATTGTCCGAAATACACTAAATTATTTACTTCAGAATTGAGGCGGGGCAAGCGAATTAGCGATGATGAACAAAATCGGCGCTATTACTTATTTCATGGTCGTGATTTTGTGAAAGCCTTATATCTGCCTATTTAACCTGTAACCAATACTTCCTTATGCAACCCCAAAACCCCGACCCCAACGCGCTCAACATTGAGCTGAGCGAAGCCATTGCCGAAGGCGAATACGCCAATCTGGCACTGATTGCCCACAGCAACAGCGAGTTCGTAATTGACTTCGTGCGGATGATGCCCGGCCTGCCCAAGGCCAAGGTGAAAGCGCGCATCGTGCTCACGCCCGAGCACGCTAAGCGCCTGCTCTCGGCGCTGGAGGAAAACATCCAGCGCTTCGAGCAGAGCTACGGCCCCATCAAGGTGCATCAGGATGCGCCGAGCTACCCGATGAACTTTGGGGGCGCGGTAGGGGAAGCGTAGGCCACCCATTCCTAAAGCAAAACGGGCAGCACTCCGCGTGGAGGGCTGCCCGTTTTGCTTTAGGAATGGGTGGTTATTACAGCTTGGGCTCCAAATAGCTCACAATATCGGAGTAGCCTAAGCTGTAATAAGTGTCATCGCCAAGGGCGGCGGTTAGAGTGAGTGTTTTGTCGGCCAGGGTTACGGTAGCCTGCTCAGTTGCTACATTGCGGATGACGATTTTCTGGATGCTCTCGGCCAGCGCTTCCTTACCCATCGCATCGCGGCCGATACTTTTCATGGCATCGACCAGCGGGGTGAATAAGTTGTCCTGCATTCGGGTAAGTGGGCGCTGCGTATCCGTCATTAGACTGGCCCACTCAATATCTACTTCGGGGGCGAAACCCATAGCAGCTTGCAAGTCGGCTTGAAACCGGGGTACTTGCTCGGTTTTGATTTGTTCGGCGAGGCGGCGTTCGGCGAGGCCCATAGCGGTAGGTTGTGAGGTGAAAGAGGTGGGTGATTGAACGGCAACGAGTGAGAAGCGTTGCAAAAGCCAGCAGGTTGGAGAAGCAGTTGCGAAAAGTCAGAAAGCCTGTCGGTGTTTTGGCGCAAATTGAAAGATTAACTTCTTCAGCGAGTTTGCTATTGCCGAACTCATTCCGTATCTTTGCGGGCCTGAAAATTTGGGGGCAAACGGCCTCCGTTCAACTAATCGCTAAATGCCAACCATCAACCAACTCGTACGGAAAGGCCGTGAGGCTTTGACTACCAAGTCGAAGTCGCCCGCTCTTGATTCGTGCCCGCAGCGTCGGGGCGTATGCACTCGCGTGTATACCACCACGCCTAAGAAGCCGAACTCGGCTATGCGCAAAGTGGCCCGTGTGCGCCTTACCAACGGTAAGGAAGTAAACGCATACATTCCCGGTGAAGGCCACAACCTCCAGGAGCACAGCATTGTGCTCATTCGCGGAGGCCGGGTAAAAGACTTGCCAGGCGTGCGCTACCACATTATCCGTGGTGCCCTCGACACGGCCGGCGTAAGTGGCCGCCTGCAGCGCCGCTCGAAGTACGGCGCCAAGCGTCCGAAGCCGGGGCAGCCCGCCGCAGCCGCTGGTAAAGGGGGCAAAGCAGCCCCCGCTAAGAAGAAGTAATTTATTAGTTGTCAGTTGCTAGTTGTCAGTTGTGAGGGCCAGTTAAACTCGCCAAAACAGCTGACAACTAACAACTAACAACTGACAACTATATAAACCATGCGCAAGTCCAAACCGAAAAAGCGTATTCTCCTGCCGGACCCCAAGTTCAAGGAGACGCTCGTAACCCGCTTCGTCAATTACATGATGTATGACGGGAAAAAGAACCTGGCCTACACCATTTTCTACGATGCCGTAGAGCAGGTGGAAACCCGTACCAAGGAGAATGGCCTCGAACTGTGGCGCAAAGCGTTGAACAACGTGATGCCGACGGTAGAGGTAAAAAGCCGCCGTGTAGGTGGTGCCACCTTCCAAGTGCCGATTGAAGTGCGTGCCGACCGCCGCATTGCCGTTGGCTCGAAGTGGCTCATTCAGTACGCCCGTCGCCGTGGAGAGAAAACCATGAAAGACAAGCTGGCCGGCGAAATCATCGCCGCCGCTAAAGGTGAAGGTGCCGCTGTTAAGAAAAAGGACGACACCCACCGGATGGCCGAGGCTAACAAGGCCTTCTCGCACTTCCGTTTCTAAAAAAAGTAAGGTGGTAATGGGGTGATGAGGTAATGAAGTGAGCAGTTTTTATGTTGCCCACTGATTACCTCATCACCCCATCACTTCATTACCTCATTATCTATCACTAATGGCAGTCAATAAAGAACTTCAGTATCTGCGCAACATTGGTATCATGGCCCACATCGACGCGGGCAAGACTACCACTTCGGAGCGTATCCTGTATTACACGGGTAAGACCCACAAAATCGGGGAAGTGCACGACGGCGCTGCCACGATGGACTGGATGGCACAGGAGCAGGAGCGTGGTATCACCATCACGTCGGCGGCTACTACTACCTTCTGGAACTACCCCACCGATGCGCAGGGCAACACCGTGCCCGACACGCATCAGTACAAAATCAACCTCATCGACACCCCTGGTCACGTTGACTTTACGGTGGAAGTGGAGCGCTCACTGCGTGTGCTCGACGGTGCCGTGGCACTGTTCTGCGCCGTATCGGGCGTGGAGCCGCAGTCGGAAACGGTATGGCGTCAGGCTGACAAGTACAGCGTGCCCCGTATCTGCTTCGTGAACAAGATGGACCGCGCCGGTGCCGACTTCTTCAAAGCCGTATCTGAAATTCGCGACAAACTCGGTGCAAACCCTGTGCCGCTGCAAATCCCGATTGGGGCCGAGGACACCTTCAAAGGTGTGGTTGACCTGCTCACGGGCAAAGCCATTGTGTGGGACGACGCTACCGAAGGCAAATCGTACAACGAAGTTCCGGTGCCCGAAGACCTCGTGGATACCGTAGCCGAGTGGCGCGAAAAGCTCATCGAGAGCGTAGCCGACTACGATGATACCTTGATGGAGAAATTCTTTGAGGACCCGGAAAGCATTACCCGCGAAGAAATGATGGTCGTTATCCGCAAAGCGGTTATCGACATGAAATTCTCGCCCGTGCTCTGCGGCTCGGCCTTTAAGAACAAAGGTGTGCAGACGATGCTGGATGCCGTAATGGCCTACCTGCCGTCGCCGCTCGACATGCCCGCCATTATCGGTACCAACCCCGATACCGGCGAGGAAATCGAGCGTCACCCCGACAACTCGGAGCCATTCACCGCGCTGGCGTTCAAAATCGCTACCGACCCGTACGTAGGCCGCTTGTGCTTCTTCCGCTGCTATAGCGGGGTGCTCGATGGTGGCTCGTACGTGCTCAACAACCGCACCGGCAAGAAGGAGCGTATCTCGCGCCTCATGCAGATGCACTCCAACAAGCAAAACCCAATTGACAAAATCCAGGCGGGCGATATTGCGGCGGGTGTAGGCTTCAAGGACATCAAAACCGGCGACACGCTGACCGACGAGAAAAACCCAGTAGTACTGGAATCGATGTCGTTCCCCGAGCCGGTAATCGGCTACGCCATTGAGCCCAAAACGCAGGCCGACGTCGACAAGATGGGTATGGCGATTGCCAAACTCATTGAGGAAGACCCGACCCTTCGCGTAAACACCGACGAGGAAACCGGCCAGACCGTACTGCGCGGTATGGGCGAGCTGCACTTGGAAATCATCATCGACCGGATGCGTCGGGAGTTCAAGGTGGAAATCAACCAGGGTGCCCCGCAGGTAGCCTACAAGGAGATTCTGACCAAGAAAGTCGACCACCGCGAAACATACAAAAAGCAAACTGGTGGCCGTGGTAAGTTCGGCGACATCCTGTTTGAGCTTGGCCCGAAAGAAACCGAGCCCGAAAAGCCCGGCTTCGAATTCGACAATGCCATTGTGGGTGGCGTGATTCCCCGCGAATTTATTGCCCCTATTCAGAAAGGCTTTGAAGAAGCAATGAAGCAAGGGCCGCTGGCTGGCTTCCCGATTGAGGGCATGAAAGTGCGCCTCTATCACGGTTCCTTCCACGATGTTGACTCGGACGCTCTGTCGTTCGAACTCGCCGCTCGTGGTGGTTTCCGCGAAGCTGCTCGCAAGGCTGGTCCGAAACTGCTCGAGCCCATTATGGCGGTGGAAGTAGTTTGCCCCGACGAGTACACCGGCCCGGTAACGGGTGATTTGAACCGCCGCCGTGGCCTGATGAAGGGCATGGATACCAAAGGCGGTGCCCAGATTATCAAAGCCGACGTGCCCCTGTCGGAGTTGTTTGGCTACGTAACCGACTTGCGCACGCTCTCCTCGGGCCGCGCTTCAGCTTCGCTCACGTTCTCGCACTACGAAACGGTGCCGCAGAACATGGCCGATGCCATCATCGCCAAAATCAAAGGCGGTAAATAGTTTTTCTCAGCTTGTTAACCAAGAGGCAATCGGCCTCTACCAACCATGAACCAGAAAATCAGAATCAAGCTGAAAAGCTACGACCACACGCTGGTCGACAAGTCGGCCGAGAAAATCGTGAAAGCGGTGAAGGCCACCGGCGCTATCGTAAGCGGCCCGATTCCGTTGCCCACGGAAAAGGAGAAGTACACTGTGTTGCGCTCGCCCCACGTGAATAAGAAGAGCCGGGAGCAATTCCAGCTTTGCACCTACAAGCGGCTGGTCGACATTTTCTCGACTAGCAGCAAAACCGTAGATGCTCTCATGAAGCTGGAACTGCCCAGCGGCGTAGACGTTGAAATCAAAGTCTGAGCCTGAGGTGTAGGTACCAAAAAGCCCCGTTAGTGAAAGCTAATGGGGCTTTTTTATGGGGCAATTCCTAACACTGTTGCACCAGCCCATACGGCGTAAACGCCAGCCCGTCCCGCACTACCTGCTCATACAGTGCCTTGCTCACTTCCAGGCGCGGCAGCAGCTTGTGGTGGCAGTGGTAGGTGACGGCTACGTTCAACACGGGTATTATCTGTACCCCGTGCAACCGCAGGCGAAACTCCACATCAGAATCTTCGCCGAAAGTGGGAGCTTTATAGCGTTCATCAAACCCATTGATGGCTTCCAGGTCGGCTTTCATTACCGAAAAATTTGCGCCTAGCAACCCCCGCTCCTTGCGGTTGAAATAGCGCCGCAGCAAAGGGTTGGTTACATAGAAGCCATTCATAAAATGGAACGTACGGCGCAGCAGAAAATCGGTGAACTGACCCAACATGGTAGCCGGGTTTTGCAAAATTCCCTGCCGAATCCGTTCTGGTGTCAGCTGCCGTGTGAGCCGACCAGAGAGGTCGATGCGGCGGCCCGCCAGGCAACGGCCAAGGCCACCCAGCGCAAGATGCTCGGCGATGAAGGCAGGGTGGGGGATGCAGTCGCCATCCAGGAAAATGAGCTGTGACCCCTGTGCCGAGCGGACGGAAACGTTCAGAATCTGGTTCTTAAGGAAGCCAGCATCGGGGTGCCAGTTGTGGCGGATACGTAGGGGAGAGGTTTTTTGAAGGGCTGCCAACTGCGTAACGAACTCTTCATTGGAGCCATCGTCGGAGATAATTACTTCAAAATCCGGTTCAGTCTGGGTTTCCAATCCGGCTAGCACAAGCTGCAGAAAGTCGAATCGGTTATAGACCGAAATAATAACGGATGCTTGGGGGAGGTGCATAAACAAAAGTAGTAGCAAGGCATAGCCTACAGCCGAATTATTGTCTGGCGAGTCCCTGTATGTGGCCGATTAAGCCGACTTACCTTGATTGCCCTACGCTACGCCCTACCTTTGCAAAGCATCTGGTAGCTTGGCGTAGTATAGTGACTGGATAAGTATTTACCGCGCTGCTACTACGTAGCGTTTTCCGAATGTGGAGTTTCTTTTCCTCGGCGAGGGTACGGCAGCTAAGCTTCTTCTGGAGTGCCGTTATCATCGTGGGGCTTTTTGTATCAGCCTGGGTACTGGTGTTGCCAAGCATCGGCATGGCTGGCTTGTTTCTGACCGGAGTAGGGTATGCGCTCAACCAGAAACGTATCAGCCAGTGGCGACGATGGCCGGAGCTATTGAGTTTCCTGCTGGTATATCTGGTGCATGCTGTGACGGGGCTAGCCCAAAACAGCTGGAATAACCAAGAGCTATGGCGAGACTTAATCCTGCAATTGCCTTTTATTCTGCTACCAGTGGCTTTTCTGCTGCTGCCCGATTGGGAAGCGCTACACAAGCGTAATACTTGGTTTCTGCTAATAGCGTGCTGCCTGCTGGCGGCCATCGGAGCTACTATCAACTATGCACTGCACTATAAGGAGATAGAAAGCCTGTACTTGCAGTCTAAAGTAATGCCCACTGAGCCCGACCACATCCGGTTTAGCTTACTCGTTAGCATTGCGGTGCTAGCAGGTATTGTGCTGATTTTTGGCCGCCAACTACCGTACTGGGTGCGCCTAGCTATTGTGCTGAGCGTAGCGTTACTATTCTTATTTCAGCATATGCTTGCGGTGCGTAGTGGTATTGTCACCATGTATGCCGCTGGCTTACTGTGGCTGCTGTGGCTAGGGTGGCAGTTGCGACAGTGGAAAACGGCGCTGGCCGGCGTCGTGCTAATGGTAGGGCTGGGGACTGGCTGCTACTTACTATTCCCAACGCTACGAAATAAGGTCACCAATACTCGTAATGACGCTTCCCAACTTCATTCAAAGGGTGCAGCCTGGGTCAATTATTCAGTTACGGCGCGGGTTTACTCCTTTCAAGCGGCTTCAGCCATTATCCAAGACCACCCGGTTATTGGGGTAAGCAAGATGCAACTGCCAGCTAAGATGGCGGAACAGTATCGCTATAGCTTCCCCGATATCGACCCTAAACGCTACGTACTACCGCACAACCAGTTCATCTATAACTTGGCTTCTTATGGTGTTTTAGGGCTGCTGGTATTTCTGTTTGGCTATTACTACCTGCTGTGGGTAGGCATCAGGCAGCGTAATATTCTGCTGCTACTTATTTACCTTATTATAACCGTATCATTCACCGTCGAATACACCCTCGAAAGCAATATCGGAGTAGTAATCGGGTTGTTTTTCCCGTTACTGGCCGCTACTCCTACATTCACTACTAGTCCAGAGCCAGCCGATGAGCCAGCCTAACCTGCGCACTGAGCTTAGCCATTACCGCCTAACAGGCTGATAGAAAATTATTTCTGACATAAGTTGGTTTTTCCCGGCGAAAAACCTTACCTTTGCACTCCCTTAGCGAAAAGGCCACTCGGGCCTTTTCTTTTTGTGTCCATTTAACAACCACTCGAATGCCTGGCATCATCGGTAAAAAAATCGGTATGACAAGCCTCTTCACTCCGGACGGGAAAAATATCCCTTGTACGCTCATCGAAGCGGGTCCGTGCGTAGTGACGCAGGTTAAGACTGTCGCAACTGACGGCTATAATGCCGTTCAGCTCGGCTACGGCGAGAAAAAAGCCAAGAATACCACCAAGGCCCTGGCTGGCCACTTCGCTAAAGCTAGCACCACCCCTAAGAAACGTCTGGTCGAGTTCCGCACCGACGACATCACCACTTATACCCTCGGCAGCACCGTGGAAACCACACTGTTCGCAGAAGGCGAGTTTGTCGACGTGGTCGGCACCTCGAAAGGCAAAGGCTTCCAGGGTGTTGTAAAGCGTTACAACTTCCAGGGTGTAGGTGGCCAAACCCACGGCCAGCACAACCGTCTGCGGCACCCCGGTTCTATCGGCGCGTGCTCGTGGCCTTCGCGCGTATTCAAAGGAATGCGCATGGGTGGCCGCATGGGCACAGACCGCGTCAAGATTCAGAACCTGAAGGTGATGCGCGTGGTAGCCGACAAAAACCTGATTCTGGTGAGCGGCTCGGTGCCCGGTGCCAAGAATGGCTACGTGGTCCTGGAGAAATAACCTGCTAAGCTCGACTAGATAATGGAACTGTCCGTATTCAATAGCAAGGGCGAAGACACTGGCCGCAAGGTTACGCTGTCCGACGCCGTGTTTGGCCACGAGCCGAACGAGCACGTCATGTACCTCGACGTGAAGCAGTACCTGGCCAACCAGCGCCAGGGTACGCACAAATCGAAGGAGCGCGCCGAAATCTCGCGCACCACCAAGAAGCTGAAAAAGCAGAAAGGTACCGGTGGTGCCCGTGCCGGCTCCATGAAGTCGGGCGTATTCGTAGGCGGCGGCCGCATGTTCGGCCCGCGTCCCCGCGACTACGGCTTCAAGCTCAACAAGAAAACCAAGCGCGTTGCGCGTCTGTCGGCCCTCTCGGTGCTGGCCCGCGATGGCAAAGTGGCTCTGGTAGAAAACCTGGTGCTGAGTGCTCCCCGCACAAAAGACTTCGTAGCTATCCTTGATGGCCTGAAGCTCAACAACGGCCGCAAGACCTTGTACGTGACCGGCGAAGCCTCCGACAAGAATCTGCTTCTCAGCACCCGCAACGTGCAGAAAGTGAAAGTTTCGACCGCTATCGGACTTAATACCCACGACCTGCTGAACACCGACACCTTGCTTATCAGCGAGGACGGCCTGCGCTCCCTGGAGCAATTGTACACCGCTAACAACTCCGCCGAATAATGAGCACGCTGAAACGCCCCATCATTACAGAAAAGGCCAATGGCCTTTCGTCGACTGGCCGCTATGTGTTCGAGGTAGAGCGCACGGCCAACAAAGTGCAGATTAAAAAAGACATTGAGCAGCTTTATAGCGTCACTGTGACCAGCATCAACACGATGCGCACGATTGGCAAAATGAAGTCGAAAGCTACCAAAGGTGGCCAGGCTACCGGTCGTCGCGCCCACGGCAAAAAAGCCGTTGTGACCCTGAAAGATGGTGACCTCATTGATTTCTACGGCAACCTGTAGTTGCCTTCGCCGCAAAAGCCCAACTAGCTAGTAATGGCACTTAAAAAACTCAGACCCACTACGCCAGGCCAGCGCTTTCGCGTGGCCCCGGCCTTCGACGAGCTGACCACAGCTACGCCGGAGAAGTCGTTGCTGACCTCGCTCAAAAAGAGCGGCGGCCGCAACTCCCAGGGTAAAATGTCGAACCGCTACATCGGCGGCGGGCATAAGACCCAGTATCGTATCGTAGACTTCAAGCGTGACAAGAACGGTGTTCCGGCCACGGTGAAGACTATCGAGTACGACCCCAACCGCACGGCTCGCATCGCCCTGCTGCACTACGCCGACGGCGAAAAGCGCTACATCATCGCCCCTGCGGGCCTGAGCGTGGATACCGTTATCGTATCGGGCCCCGGTGTGGCTCCCGAAGTTGGCAATGCGTTGCCGCTCCGCGAGATGCCCCTTGGTACCATCGTGCACAACATTGAGCTGCAGCCCGGCCAGGGTGCCGCTATCGCTCGCTCGGCTGGCACCTACGCCCAGTTGGTAGCCCGCGAAGAGCGCTACGCTACGCTGAAGCTGCCTTCCGGCGAGATGCGCATGGTGCTCGTTACCTGCACCGCTACGGTGGGCACCGTCTCGAACGGTGACCACATGAATGTGGTGATGGGCAAAGCCGGCCGCAACCGTTGGGCTGGTCGTCGCCCCCGCGTTCGTGGTGTGGCTATGAACCCGGTTGACCACCCCATGGGTGGTGGTGAAGGCAAGTCGTCGGGTGGTCACCCGCGTAGCCGTAACGGCATCTTCGCCAAGGGTCAGAAGACCCGCAACAAGAACAAGTATTCGGAGAACCTCATTGTCAGCCGCAAAGGCAAGAAGTAATATATGGCACGTTCACTCAAAAAAGGGCCGTACATTGACTTCCGGCTCGAGAAAAAGGTAGAAGCGCTGGAAAGCGCTGGCAAGAAGACGGTGGTTAAAACCTGGTCGCGGCGCTCGATGATTTCGCCCGACTTCGTAGGTCACACCTTCGCGGTACACAACGGGAACAAGTTCATCCCGGTATATGTAACTGAAAACATGGTCGGCCACAAGCTCGGCGAGTTTGCGCCCACGCGCAACTTCCGTGGTCACGTCGCCAAAAAAGATAAAGGCAAGCGCTAAGATGGAAGCTACCGCCAAACTCCGCAATGTGCCTACCTCGCCTCGCAAGATGCGTCTGGTAGCCAACCTGATACGCGGCAAGCGCGTATCACAAGCCCTTGGTCTGCTCCGTTTCGAAGCCAACTCCGGTGCCGAAAAAGTAGAGAAGCTCCTCCTGTCGGCCCTGGCCAACTGGCAGCAGCAAAACGAAGACGAGCGCATCGAAGATGCCGACCTCTACGTTACCGAAATCATGGTAGACGAAGGCCGTCAACTCAAGCGCCTGCGCCCCGCGCCGCAAGGCCGTGGTCACCGCATCCGTAAGCGTTCCAACCACGTGACGCTGGTAGTGGGCCCGCCGCTGCTGTCGCAGCTCTCCAAAAAAGAGCTTCGTGCGATGAACAAACTCGCTAACGCAACCGACCTGCTCGGCGGCGTTATTCCAAACGAAACCCCCGCTAACGCTTAATCGACAATGGGACAGAAAGTAAATCCGGTTGGCTTCCGCCTCGGCGTTATCAAAGGTTGGGATTCTAACTGGTACGGCGGCAAGGACTTTGCCGACAAGCTGGTAGAAGACGAGAAAATTCGCAAGTACATCAACGCCCGTATCCAAAAGGGTGGTATCTCGCGCATCGTTATCGAGCGTACCCTCAAGCGCATCACCATCACCATCAACACGGCCCGCCCGGGGGTAGTAATCGGTAAAGGTGGCCAGGAGGTCGACAAGATTAAGGACGAACTCAAGGAAATCACCAAGAAGGACGTTCAAATCAACATCTTCGAGATTAAGCGCCCCGAGCTGGACGCTCGTCTCGTAGGTGAGAGCATCGCCCAGCAGTTGGCCGCTCGTATATCGTTCCGTCGTGCGATGAAGATGTCTATCCAGGCCGCCATGCGGGCTGGTGCTGAAGGCATCAAGATTCAGTGCGGTGGCCGCTTGGGTGGCGCTGAAATTGCTCGCTCGGAGCAGTACAAAGAAGGTCGCACGCCGCTGCACACGCTGCGCGCCGACATCGACTATGCCCTGTCGGAAGCCCAAACGGTGTACGGCAAAATCGGCATCAAAGTGTGGGTAATGCGCGGGGAGGTGTTCGGCAAGCCCGACCTATCGCCCAACCAAGTTCCGGCTGGCAACCAAGGCGATGACCGTGGTGGCCGGGGCGGCGACCGTGGCCCGCGCCGCGATGGTGACCGCAACGACCGCGGCCCGCGCCGTGATGGCGACCGCGGTGGTGACCGTGGCCCGCGTCGTGATGGCCCCGCTGGTGCCGGTGCAGGTGCTAACCGTGGCGGCCAGGGTGGCGGTGGCAATCGTGGTGGTGCCGGTGGCCCCGCTGGCGGTGGCAACCGTGGCGGCCAGGGTGGCGGCCCCCGTCGCTAGATTTTTAATAAAAAGAACGTCGTGCTGGCGTATTGCTGGCACGACGTTCTGTTAGTTTTCAAGTTTCTTTCTCTTTTTTAACATGTTACAACCGAAAAGGACCAAGTATCGCAAGATGCAAAAGGGTCGCGTAACAGGCTTGGCCTACCGCGGCAGCTCCATAGACTTCGGTTCGTTCGCGCTTAAGTCGCTGGAAATTTCGTGGATTACGGCTCGCCAGATTGAGGCTGCCCGTATCGCCATGACCCGCGCCATGAAACGCGAAGGGCAAGTATGGATTCGCATTTTCCCCGGCAAGCCGATTACCAAGAAGCCCGCTGAAGTGCGGATGGGTAAGGGTAAAGGTTCGCCCGAGTATTGGGTGGCCTGCGTGAAGCCCGGCCAGATTATGTTTGAATCGGATGGCGTGAGCCTCGAAACTGCCAAGGAGTCGCTGCGTCTGGCGGCCCAGAAGCTGCCGGTTCGTACCTCATTTGTAGTTCGCCGCGACTACGCAGAGAACGCTGCCTAACCGATGAAAAACACGGAAATCCGCGCCCTGTCGCTCGACGACCTGCGCACTCAACTTAAAACCGAGCAAACCAATGGCCAGCAGTTGCGCTTTGCGCACGCTATCAGCCCGCTCGAAAACCCCGGCCGCCTCAAGGTCACCCGCAAAGCCGTTGCCCGCCTGCAAACGGAAATCTCGCGTCGGAACAATGAGCAGGCTTCTAACAGCGCTCAATAATGGAACCGACTCAAGTAAACCTGCTGCCGGCCCACGACGCAGCTTCGGACCGCAACATGCGGAAAGAAATTGTGGGCAAAGTCACTAGCAGCAAGATGGACAAGTCCATCACGGTTGCGGTAGTGGCTAAACACCAGCACCCGATTTACGGCAAGTACGTGAGCAAAACTACCAAGTTTCATGCCCACGACGAGAAGAACGAGTGCGGCGAAGGTGACCTGGTGCGCATCATGAGCACCCGCCCCCTGAGCAAAACCAAGCGCTGGCGCCTGGTGGAAATTGTTGAACGTGCTAAATAATCCTGAACGATGATACAGCAAGAATCCCGCCTGACGGTAGCCGACAACAGCGGTGCCAAGGAAGTCCTCTGCATCCGCGTACTGGGTGGCACGGGCAAGAAATACGCAACGGTTGGCGATAAAATCGTGGTGGCCATCAAGTCGGCCATTCCTTCGGGCAATGCCAAGAAGGGCACCGTGAGCAAGGCCGTTATCGTGCGTGTGAAGAAGGAAATCCGCCGCAAGGACGGTTCCTACATTCGCTTCGACGACAACGCAGCCGTGCTGCTCAACAACAACGACGAGCCGCGTGGTACGCGCATCTTCGGGCCGGTGGCCCGGGAGCTGCGCGAGAAGCAGTTCATGAAAATCGTATCGCTGGCTCCTGAAGTAATCTAACCAATGGCAACAAAAGCAAAAGCTCCGGCCGTGCAGCTGCACGTAAAAACAGGTGACAACGTGCTCGTTATTGCCGGCGACGAAAAAGGCAAGCGCGGCACCATCAAGTCGGTGAACCGCTCGACCCAGCGCGTCATCGTAGAGGGCCTGAACCTGGTAACCAAGCACAACAAGCCGAGTGCGAAGAACCCCCAGGGTGGCATCACCAAAATCGAGAGCCCCATCCACGTGTCGAACGTGAAGAAGGTTGATTCGGCCAACGCTTAATTCGCTACGATAATGGCTCGACTGAAAGATAAATATCAGAAAGAAGTAGTACCCGCGCTCCAGGAGAAATTCCAGTTCAAGAGCATCATGCAGGTACCGCGCATTACCAAAATCTGCATCAACCGGGGCATCGGTGCCGCCGTTGCCGACAAGAAGCTGGTGGACAACGGCGTGGAAGAGCTGACGACCATCACCGGTCAGAAAGCGGTTCCGACCATTGCCAAGCGCTCGGTTTCGAACTTCAAACTCCGGGAAGGTATGCCCATCGGCGCGCGCGTAACGCTGCGCGGCGAGCGGATGTACGAGTTCCTGGACCGTCTGCTGACGGTAGCCTTGCCCCGCGTGCGGGACTTCAAAGGCATCAACGACAAGGGCTTCGACGGCCGGGGTAACTATACCCTCGGCGTGAAGGAGCAGATTATCTTCCCCGAGATTTCGATTGATAAAATCAAAGGCATCTCCGGCATGGATATCACCTTCGTAACCACCGCCGAAAACGACGAGCAGAGCTACGAGTTGCTCCGCGCTTTTGGTATGCCCTTCGCCAACGCTAAAAAGGAAGTTGAATAATGGCTAAAGAATCCATCAAAGCCCGGGCCCGCAAGCGCATTGCCCTGGTAGCCCGCTACGCCGAAAAGCGCAAGGCCCTGAAAGCTGCCGGCGATTACGCCAGCCTCGACAAGCTGCCCCGCAACGCGTCGCCCGTGCGCTTGCACAACCGCGACATGATTGACGGCCGCCCCCGTGGCTACATGCGCAAGTTCGGCATCAGCCGCGTTCGCTTCCGCGAAATGGCGCTAGCCGGCAAGATTCCCGGCGTGACGAAGTCGAGCTGGTAGATAGGCTCAACTCTGTCTATTAAAAAGCTCTGGCGTTAATTTGCCAGAGCTTTTTTCGTTGGTAACTACTTCTCGCCTAATTGAACAGGGCGAAAAGAGGTGGAAACAAGGTTGTTAAAAATCAAAAAATTGTAGTTCACATCGTCACCAACAGATTTAAGCCATTCTAGGCTATGTTTTAGGGCTAATACTGCTAGCGGCACCAACCAAGGCTACCAAAAAAAGAAACCAAAGACCGAGTATTACATATATTAATGTAAATATTTTATTTTTTTCGCTAACGTTCACAATAAAGCCGCTTCCAATCAGGGCAAGCATAGGTAATGTCCACACCGTGAGAGCATCATCCCATTTCATCCATTGCTCAGGCTGATGTTCAATCCTAGTCAACCAGCCTAGTATTGGAAAGAAATAAAAGCAGCTCAAGCCAATAATCAGCGGCGCAATCCAGTAAGTAAACCAGGTAAATTTTATGTATATATGTTGCATGACAACCGCGTTTTGTTAAGAATGCTAAAGTAATAGGCGTACACTAAGATTCCCAGCCAAAACATTCCGTTTTCGGTGGCCCGGCCGGGGTGGGGCCAGCCGCCAGCAACCCCCGGCAGCCCCAAGCCGCGGCGGGGGTGGGGGTGGTTGGGGGGCAACTGGGACCGCAGGAGGGCTGGTGGCGCTGTACCGCGCCGACTGCGGGCGTTGAGTAAGAAGCTCTAAGCAGCACTAGACCGCGCTGGTTGCGGCGGGCAGGAATCCTGGCAACTGGGGCCGCAGTGGGGCCGTTGGGCAAAAAACCCTAAGCAGCCCTAGACCGCGCCGGGCGCGGCGGGGGCGGGTGGGGCGGGCAGAAACCCGGCAGCTGAGAGCCGCAGGGGGAGCAGGGGTGGCTGCGGTGGGGTGCGTGGTACCTTACAGGATGAAAGCGAAGTACCTCGACCCGTTCACCGATTTTGGGTTCAAGAAGATATTTGGGCAGGAAGCGAGCAAGCCGCTGCTGCGCGACTTCCTGAATGCGCTGCTGCCGCCGACAGCGCAGGTTAGGGAACTGTCGTTTAAGAATAGCGAACAGCCGGGCACTGGCCTGGCGGAGCGCAAAGCTATTTTCGATATTTATTGCGAGAGCGAAATGGGGGAGCGCTTTATTGTAGAGCTGCAAAAGGCTAAGCAGAACTACTTCAAGGACCGCACGGTCTTCTACTCCACGTTTCCTATCCGCAAGCAGGCGGAGGCTGGCAGCTGGGACTTCGCGCTCAAGACGGTGTACTGCGTGGGTATCTTGGACTTTGTGTTCAACGACCCGGCCGGGCAGGCAGGGGAGGTACTGCACGAGGTGAAGCTCAAGAACCAGCACGGAGTGGTGTTCTACGACAAGCTCACGTACTACTACCTGGAGATGCCCAACTTCCGCAAGACGGAAGTGGAGTTGACCACCCGGCTCGACCAGTGGCTGTATTTCTTGAAGCACTTGGAGGAGTTGCAAAGCATCCCGCAGCTTTTCAGCGACGCGGTGTTCACGCAGGCATTCGAGACGGCAGCCTTAGCGCAGATGTCGGTAGGAGAATGGGAGCAGTACGAGGGCAGTTTGAAGAACTACCGCGACGAAATCAACACCATCCAAACAGCGCGAGAGGAAGGGCTACGCGACGGAATGCAGCAAGGGATGCAGGAGGGAATACGGCAGCAGAAAGTAGCTATTGCTACTGCTATGAAGTCGGCAGGTATCGCGCCAGCCCTGGTTGCGCAAACCACAGGCTTGCCAGTGGCCGAAGTGGAGGCGCTTGGATAAGAAGCTCTAAGCAGCCCCAAGCCGCGGCGGGGGCGGGTGGGGCGGGCAGAAACCCGGCAGCTTGGGGCCGTAAGGGGATGGGGGCTGGTCAGAAACGACAAATGCCCCGCTGACTGCTCAGCGGGGCACTCGACAACTGCGCAGGTGCCTGCTGAATGCTCAACAGGGCACTCGACAAATGCGTGGGTGTCTGTTGAACGCTCAAAGGGCACCTCGACAAATGCGTGGGGGTCTGTTGAACGTTCAGCAGGCATCCACACATTTGCTTAGGCCGGGGCCGAAGTGCCGGGAGCCGCATCCGCTTCGGGCTGGCGCTGGGAGCGGGGCAGCACGGAGAAGTCGAAGTAGGTTTCGGCCCGTTCAGGGGTCTTGTAGTAGAAAGCGAGCAGGGCGGCGTACACGCCGAATAGCTCCGTGAGCAGGTCGGTTTCGTCGGCGTCGAGGTCAGTGCCGCTGGTTTTGACCTGCTTCTTGCGCTTGTCCTGCTCCTGGCGGGCGGTCGTGTACTGGCCTAGCAGGTTCTGGGCATCGGCGAGCAAGGCTGCGCCGCCGGGCACCTGTGCCAGATTCTTCTTATCGGTCAGGGTTTGCACGAAGGTGCCGAAGATGGTAGCCATCGTTTGGCGGGTGGCGTTGCTGAACTGGGTGCGCCCCTGCGGGAAAAACAGCTTGAACGTATCAGGCGCGGTTTTTTCGAGGGCAGCGAAATTGACTTTGTAGGCCCGCTTCATGAACTGCTTGACCAGGGTATAAGTCGTTTCGGCCAGCAGGGTGTGGGCAATGCAGCCGGCGCTGGCCCTGCCCTGGGTGGTGAGGCTGGCATCGAAGCTGTCGTAGAGCGGCTGCAAAATCGCCAGCTTGTCCTGCCACTGCTTGCCATCCTGCGCCAAGGCTTGCAGGGTGTAGCCGATAATGGATTTCAGGTCTTGGCGCGACACGATGAGGTGCAGCAGCCAGTTGCGAAACTTGCGGCTGAAGAGCTTGCTTTTAGGGGTAGCCATAACGAAGCAGAAAAACAGCAGTAGAACAGCCTACTGTGGCGGTAATATAGCCCCTAAAAGCGGCACCGTAGCGAAAGGGCTTTAGTTGCGCCGTAAGCGGAGAAACCCTAAGCAGCCCCAAGCCGCGCTGGGCGCGACGGGAGGCGGGTATGCAGGGATGAAACAGTGGGATTGAAAGCAGCTGAGTTGCGTCTGTGAGACTCGCTAGAAAATTAAGCTGCAAGGCCACTTGCATAAGTGCCATGCTTCCTGCTACCTTTGCACCCCGAAAAGAATGGTGGGCTTGCCCACTCGCTTTGGCAGGTTGCCGAAAGAAACCATGGGCCGCGCCCCGAAAGCCGAGCCCAGTAGTCTTAACTGAAATTTCGCTGTAGGGCTGCTAGCTACTGCTGCGAAATTTTCTTATCTTTGCGGCCCCAAGCTGTGGGCCTGTTGTAAACTAAATGAATACTGACCCGATTGCCGATTACCTGACCCGGTTGCGCAACGCCATCAAGGCGAACCACCGGGTAGTGGAAATCCCGGCCAGCAACATCAAAAAGGAAATCACGAAAGTGCTCTATCATAAGGGCTACATTCAAAGCTACCGGTTTGATGATACGTCGGCCCAGGGCGTGATTAAAATCGCCCTCAAGTATAATCCTACCAGCAAGGCCCCGGCCATCACCCACTTGCAGCGGGTGAGCACGCCGGGTCTGCGTCAGTACCGGCATAAGGAGAACCTGCCCCGCGTACTGAGCGGCCTTGGTATTGCCATTCTTTCGACCTCGAAAGGAGTAATGACCGAGAAAGAGGCCAAAACTGAGAACGTGGGCGGCGAGGTGCTGTGCTACGTGTACTAACCACTGCTAAGCCCTAGTATATATATGTCACGCATTGGTAAACTGCCGATTAGCCTGCCCACTGGCGTGCAGGTATCTGTCGATAATAATAACACCGTAACGGTGAAAGGCCCCAAGGGCACCCTGACCCAGGCTGTAGACCGCGACATCGCAGTAGCAATGGAAGATGGTCAGGTGGTAGTAACTCGGCCTACCGAGCAGAAGCGCCACAAGGCCATGCACGGTTTGTACCGCTCGCTGCTTAACAACATGATTACCGGCGTGAGCACCGGCTACGAGCATAAGCTGGAGTTGGTGGGCGTAGGCTATAAGGCCACGTTGTCGGGCTCGGCGCTCGAACTGTCGCTCGGTTACTCGCACAACGTGTACTTGGCCATGCCTCCCGAAGTATCGGCTACAGCCGTGACCGAGAAAGGTAAGAATCCGATTGTAACTCTAACTAGCATCGACAAACAGCTTATTGGTCAGGTAGCTGCCAAAATCCGCTCGTTGCGGAAAGTAGAGCCATACAAAGGCAAGGGTGTGCGCTTTGTGGGTGAGATTGTTCGTCGTAAAGCCGGCAAGACTGCCGCTAAAAAGTAATTCAGTATCATGGCTTTCGATAAAGCATCTCGCCGGAAGCGCATTCAGCGCATTATCCGCACGAAAGTGTCCGGTACTTCGGAGCGCCCGCGCCTGTCGGTGTTCCGCTCGAATACCGGCATCTACGCCCAGATTATTGACGACTCGGCTGGCCGCACGCTGGCTGCCGCTTCGTCGAAGAAGGTAACTGCCGAAGGTGGCAATGGCGTGGCCCTGGCTGCTGCCGTAGGCCGCGAAATCGCCGCTAAGGCGCAGGAGGCTGGTATCACGAAAGTGGTATTCGACCGCTCGGGCTACCTCTATCACGGCCGCATTAAATCACTAGCTGAAGGAGCCCGCGAAGGCGGCCTCAATTTCTAAGCATCATGGCAGAGTATAACAACAATAACCGTGGTGGCGCTCCTGGTGGAAACGACCGCGGTGGAAACAACCGGGGTGGCAACGACCGCCGTGGCAACGACCGTGGAGGTCGTGGCAACGACAACTCGGCGCAAGGTGACTCGGATTTCAAAGAAAAAGTAGTAGCCATCAATCGCGTAGCGAAGGTGGTGAAAGGCGGCCGCCGCTTCAGCTTCTCGGCTATTGTGGTGGTAGGCGACGGCAAAGGCAATGTAGGCTATGGCCTAGGCAAAGCTAACGAAGTAACCGATGCTATCGCCAAAGGCATTGACGACGCTCGTAAGAATGTGGTAAAGGTGCCGCTCTACAAACACACGGTGCCCCACATCATGGAAGGGCGCTATGGCGGAGGTTTCGTGTTGGTGCAGCCCGCTGCTGCTGGTACGGGCGTTATCGCCGGCGGTGCTATGCGTGCCGTATTCGAGTCAGCTGGCATCAAGGATGTATTGGCGAAGTCGAAAGGTTCCTCCAACCCCCACAACGTGGTGAAAGCTACGTTTGCTGCGCTGGCCAAAATGCGTGACCCTATGCAAATCGCCCAGGCGCGTGGTATTTCTCTCGCTCGTGTATTTAACGGTTAATTCGACCATGCCACAGATTCAAGTAAAACTCGTGCGCAGCGCCATTGACCGCCCCGAGCGGCAGAAGCGCACCGTGCAGGCCCTGGGCCTGAACAAAATGAACAGCACCGCCAAGCACGATGCCAGCCCCAGTATTCTAGGCATGGTAGATTCGGTGAAACACCTGCTCGAAGTAACCGAATTGTAAGCGTATATTCCAGTCATGAATCTCTCTAATCTCAAACCCGCCGCAGGCTCGACGCGCAATAACAAGCGCCTCGGCCGGGGTGAAGGCTCAGGTGGTGGTGGTACTGCTACAAGAGGCCATAAGGGCGCAAAATCGCGTTCAGGCTACAAGCGTAAGTCGGGCTTTGAAGGTGGCCAGATGCCACTGCAACGTCGCGTACCAAAATTCGGCTTCACAAATATCAATCGCATAGAGTATAAAGGCATTAACCTTGATGTACTCCAGAGCTTGTTCGAAGCCAGTAAGACGGCTACAATGAGCGAAGGCTTCTTCAACGAGGCTGGCTTGGTATCGAAGAGTGCTAAAATCAAAGTGCTTGGCCGTGGCGAACTGAACGCCGCTATCGAGGTACACGCCCACGCTTTTTCGAAATCGGCTCAGGAAGCTATCGAAAAAGCTGGTGGCAAAGTAGTTACGCTGTAACTTATATTGTCAGTGCTTAGCAATGAATAAGTTTATCAACACGATAAAAAACATTTTTGCGATTGAGGATTTGCGTACGCGAATCCTCAATACGCTTTTTTTCATTGCTATCTACCGGTTGGGTTGCTATGTGGTACTGCCTGGCGTAGACCCCAACAATCTGAAGCAAGGAACAGGTGGCGTATTCGGTATTCTGGATACCTTGCTAGGTGGGGCATTTAGTCACGCCTCCATTTTTGCGTTGGGTATTATGCCGTATATATCGGCGTCGATTGTGTTGCAACTGCTCACAATTGCGGTACCTTACTTCCAAAAACTGCAAAAAGAAGGTGAGTCAGGCCGTAAGAAAATTAATCAGTATACCCGCGTGCTCACCATCCCGATTGTGATGGCGCAGTCCGTGGGTTTTTTGGCGACGATTAATGCCGAGGCGATTATCACGCCGGGTACGTTCTTTACCATCTCCACTATGCTCATCATCACGGCGGGCACGCTGTTCTGCATGTGGCTAGGCGAAAAAATCACCGATAAAGGCATTGGCAATGGTATCTCCATGATTATCATGATTGGTATCGTATCGCGCCTGCCTGGTGCGCTGATTGGCGAAGCTGCCTCCAAGGGATTAAGCAAGTCTTTGGTTTTCATTTTGGAGTTGGCGGTACTGTTCGGAGTAGTAATGGCTGTTATTGTCCTCACGCAAGCGGTACGCCGTATTCCGGTGCAGTATGCCAAGCAGGTAGGTAGTGCTACGCAACTTGATGCTCAACGGCAGTTTATTCCGCTTAAAGTCAACGCAGCAGGCGTCATGCCCATCATCTTCGCGCAATCGCTGATGTTTGTGCCAAGCATTGCAGCTTCAGCTTGGGATAAGAATAGCGACTTGGCAGCTAACATTGCTACCTACTTCTCGCCCGAACATTGGGTATATAACACCGTGTTTGCGTTGCTCATAGTCATCTTCACCTACTTCTACACGGCGATTAGCGTTAACCCTAATCAGATTGCAGACGACCTAAAGCGGAGTGGAGGGTTTGTGCCTGGTGTAAAGCCTGGCTATGATACCTCGGAGTTTATTGACAATATCCTTACCCGTATCACGCTACCAGGTGCTGTGGCTCTAGCCTTGATTGCCATCTTCCCGACGCTAGCCTTGCTGATGGGCGTAACTCGTCCGCTGTCATTGTTCTATGGTGGAACTTCGCTCATCATTATGGTGGGTGTGGTGCTGGATACCTTGAATCAAGTAGAAAGCTACTTGCTAATGCGCCATTACGACGGCATGATGAAGTCGGGTAAACTACGGGGACGGCCTTCGGAACCGGTCGCGCTGGCTTCGTAAAAATGACACATGGCAAAGGGCCCGATTCGTTTTAAAACCGAGGAAGAGATTGACTTGATGCGAGCGGCGGCAAATTTGTTGGCTCGCGCACACGGAGAAGTAGCAGCATTGGTACGTGAAGGAGCTACGACGCGGCAGCTTGACCGCCGCGCCGAAGAATTTATCCGTGATAATGGTGCTAAGCCTTCTTTCAAAGGATATCGAGATTTTCCATTTAGTCTCTGCCTGAGTCCCAACTCAGTGGTTGTGCATGGATTTGCTACCGATGAACCATTGAAGAGTGGAGACATCTTGTCGGTAGACTGTGGAGTGGAGCTTAATGGTTTTCACGCTGATAGTGCCTACACTTACCCAATCGGGGAGGTGTCACTGGAAGTAAGGCAGTTGCTAAAGGAAACGGCAGCATCATTGTACAAAGGCATTGAGCAGGCCGTGAGCGGCAACCGTGTAGGCGATATTAGCTACGCTATCCAGAACTACGTGGCCCCTAGAGGCTACGGAGTAGTGCGTGAGTTGGTGGGTCACGGCGTGGGGGCCAGCCTGCACGAAAGCCCTGATGTCCCGAACTACGGGAAGCGTGGTTCGGGGCCGTTGTTGCAAACCGGCATGACCCTCGCCATTGAGCCGATGATTACCCTTGGCAAAAAAGACGTAGTGCAGGAAAAGGATGGATGGACTATCCGGACTCGCGATAAGAAGCCTGCTGCACACTTCGAGCACACGGTAGTTGTTAGAAAAGACAAGCCAGAAATTCTGACTTCGTTTGAATACATAGAAAAAGCATTGAAGTAGCCCTTATGGCAAAACAAGCCTCCATTGAGCAGGACGGTACCATCCTGGAAGCCCTTTCTAACGCCATGTTTCGCGTGGAATTGGAAAATGGCCACCAGTTGATTGCCCACATCTCAGGCAAGATGCGGATGCACTACATTAAGATTCTGCCCGGCGACAAGGTGAAACTCGAAATGTCACCTTATGACTTGTCTAAAGGGCGTATTAAATATCGTTACAAGTAAATTTTTTCGTTCTCTTCAAGGTCATGAAAGTAAAAACCTCGGTGAAGAAGCGTAGCGTTGATTGCAAAATCATCCGCCGCCACGGCAAGCTCTACGTCATCAACAAGAAGAACCCTCGCTTCAAGCAGCGTCAGGGCTAAATTAATTTTCAGAATCCCGGAGCCTTGGGTACTGGCCTGACAACTGTCAGGTCGCCTTCCAAAATGCTGCTGGGTTTTCTGGTCCGCAAATACCTAATCAACCACTATGGCTCGTATCGCAGGGGTAGACATCCCGGACAACAAGCGCGGCGAAATCGCCCTGACTTACATTTTCGGCATTGGCCGAAGCAACTCGGTTAAAATCCTCACCAAAGCTGGCATTGATGTCAACAAGAAAGTAAAGGACTGGACTGAGGCTGAAGCTGGCGAGATTCGCGCCATCATCGCTGCTGAGCATAAGACTGAGGGCGTTCTGCGCTCAGAAATCCAGCTCAACATCAAGCGCCTGATGGACATCGGCTGCTACCGTGGCCTGCGTCACCGCAAGGGCCTGCCCGTTCGTGGTCAGCGTACTAAGAACAACTCGCGTACCCGCAAGGGCAAGCGCAAGACTGTGGCTGGTAAGAAGAAAGCAACGAAATAACCAGTAGTGGCAATCGGCGCTTCGCTCAATGAGTAATTAATAACGAACAATTGATAATGTGCTTGGGAGCATTTGTTCTTAATTATTAATTGTTTATTATTAATTACTTATTGAGCGAAGCGCCAACACCTGCCGCGTCTTTAGCGATAACCAAATGGCACAAAAAAGAAAAGACAAAGCCAAGAAACGGCTTGTCGTGGTGGAGCAAGTGGGCCAAGTCCACATCCGCGCCTCCTTTAACAACATCATCATCTCGGTGACCAACTCCAACGGGCAGGTAATTTCCTGGGCTTCAGCCGGTAAGATGGGTTTCCGGGGCTCGAAGAAAAACACCCCTTACGCTGCCCAGATGGCAGCTACGGACTGTGGTAAGGTAGCCCATGACTTAGGTATGCGCAAAGCCGAAATCTTCGTGAAGGGTCCGGGTGCTGGCCGTGAGTCGGCCATCCGGGCACTGGGTAACGTGGGCATTGAAGTGACGACCATCCGCGACGTGACGCCGCTGCCGCACAACGGCTGCCGTCCGCCTAAGCGTCGCCGCGTTTGATTTTTCACTTTTGATATTCCTTTAAAATGGCACGTTATACTGGCCCTACCGCCAAAATTGCCCGTCGCTTTTCGGAGCCGATTTTTGGCCCGAGCAAAGCGCTCAACAAAAAGAACTACCCTCCTGGCCAGCACGGCCGGGGCCGCCGCAAGAAGCAGTCGGAATATGCTGTCCAACTGATGGAGAAGCAGAAGGTGAAATACCTGTATGGTGTGCTCGAAAAATACTTCGAGAACCTGTTCCATAAAGCTGCAGTGCTTCCCGGTATCACTGGTGATAACTTGCTGGGCTTACTGGAGTCGCGTCTTGACAACGTAGTGTATCGCTTTGGCATCGCAAGTACACGTCGTGCAGCTCGTCAGTTAGTGTCACACAAGCATATTACGGTGAACGGCGAAGTTGTAAATATTCCTTCGTATAAGCTGCGTCCCGGCGACCAAGTAGGGGTGCGCGAGAAGTCGAAGTCGCTCGAAGCTATCACTACCTCGCTGACGGTGCGCAACTCGCGCCAATTCTCTTGGCTGGAGTGGGATGGCAAAGAGATGGTGGGCAAATTCACCAATATGCCGTCGCGTGAACTGATTCCGGAAAAAATTACGGAGCAGCTCATCGTCGAATTGTATTCGAAGTAACAAAGGCACTTGGTGCGGCCCGGACTTGGTTCGGGCCGCATTTGTGCTAAGCCAGTACCATTATCGTGCTGTTTTTCAGACGTTAAAGTGCTAACAACTTGGTTGTGCTGCTGGTTGGCTACCAGACTTAGGCAAGCTTAAGCTTGCTTTCCTTTTTTACTAATTAATTGCCCCACATATGTCAATCTTAGCTTTTCAGATGCCGGAGAAAGTGGTGATGGAGAAATCCGACGACTTTACCGGAACGTTTGAATTCAAGCCTCTGGAGAAGGGCTACGGCGTTACGATTGGGAACGCGCTCCGTCGCATCCTGCTGTCGTCGCTGGAGGGCTTCGCCATTACCTCAGTGCGAACCAACTCGGTACTGCACGAGTTTTCCACTATCGACGGGGTGATTGAGGATATGTCCGAAATCATCCTCAACCTCAAGCAGGTGCGCTTCAAGAAAATCAGCGATGCCATTGAGGACAAGATTACGGTGCGGGTAAGCGGGCAAGACTCGTTCACGGCTGGTGACATAGGCAAATTCGCCGTAGGTTTCCAGATTCTGAACCCGAAGCTGGTTATCTGCAACCTCGACCCGGCCAAAGAGTTGGAGTTTGAGTTGACGATTGCCCGTGGCCGGGGCTATGTTCCCGCCGACGAGAACAAGCCGAATGACCAGGTATTTGGTCAGATTGCCATTGATGCGATTTACACGCCCATTAAGAACGTAAAATATAGCATCGAAAATACTCGCGTAGAGCAGAAAACTGACTACGAGCGGCTAGTAATCGAGATTCAAACCGATGGCTCGGTACACCCTGAGGAAGCGTTGAAAGGTGCCGCTAATATCCTCATCCAACACTTTATGCTGTTCTCGGACAGCACAATGCAGCTAAGTGGCAACCGCCCCGTAGCCGCTGAGCCCATCGACGAGGAAACCCTTGCTATGCGCAAAATCCTGAAAACTTCACTCGGCGAGATGGACCTGTCGGTACGGGCTTATAACTGCCTGAAAGCGGCCGATATCAAGACGCTGGGTGAGTTGGTGCAACTCGACATGGCTGATATGATGAAGTTCCGCAACTTCGGTAAGAAAAGCCTAACGGAGTTGGAAAATCTGGTGGAGGAAAAAGGCCTGCACTTCGGGATGGACCTCGGCAAATATCGCTTGGACGAAGACTAACAAATTCCTGGTTTCTAGTTATTAATTCTTGGTTGAATAACCAAGAATTAATAACTAGAAACCTTTTTTATTCACTCACTGCGCCCTTTGGGGCCGGGGTTCTAATGAGGCTCTTCGAGCCCGCCGTGGTTCCGGTCCGCAAGCGTAGCATTTAACTAAATTGTCCGATGAGACACGGTAAAAAAATCAACCACCTGGGCCGCACTACTGCCCACCGCCACGCGATGCTGTCGAACATGGCTTCATCGCTGATTATGCACAAGCGCGTAACCACCACGGTGGCCAAAGCCAAGGCACTGCGCCAGTATGTGGAGCCGCTGCTGACTAAAGCAAAAGACGATACCACGCACTCGCGCCGGACCGTATTTGCCAGCTTGCAAAGCAAGGAGACCCTGAAGGAACTGTATGGCGAAGTTGCGGCCCGCATTGCGACGCGTCCCGGTGGCTACACGCGCATCCTGAAGCTGAGCGCTACCCGCTCCGGTGACAACGCCGACATGTGCATTATCGAGTTGGTAGACTTCAACGAAACCATGCTCGAAGCCAAAAATGCGGCTGAAACCAAGAATACTACCCGCCGCTCGCGTCGCCGCGGTGGCAAAGGTGGTACTACGGCTGAAGCTGCTGGCAATGAGGCTGGTACGTCGGCTACGGAGGTAGCTCCTACTCGCGAGTTCGTACCCGAAATGGATGCCGAAAGCAACAGCGGCCAGGAAGCTAACCACACGGCTTCGGGCGACGTTTCGGCTACCGAAGCAGAAGCTGATACGCTGCAAAAGCCGGCTGACGAAAACCAGGCTCCGCAAGCGTAGTAGAATAGACTCTACTACTAATGCAAAAAGGGGGCTGCACCAATTGGTGCAGCCCCCTTTTTGCATTAGTAGTAGAGTCTATTCTACTACCAGCTTTTGCGTTACTGGCCCATTGGGTGTGGGCAGGGTCACGAAATACAAACCGGCGGTAGTAGGCAACGTTAATTCCAACTGGCGCGAAACCAGTGGCTGGCGCACTACCACCTGGCCCAATTGATTAGACACGATGGCCTCCGCCCCAGCCGTCGGGGAAGCTGCTAACTCGGCCGTGGCGTGGCCGTGGGAAGGGTTGGGGAAGAGGGTGAACACGGCGGACCTAGACGCAGCAGTAGCCAGCGCGGTGCCGACGGTAAAATTCTGCGTGACGGTGCTGCCCTGGTAGCTGGCAGTGAAGCGCCAGGTGCCGATGGGAGCGTTAGCGGGCAGCACGTAGGTCCAGTACCAGTAAGATTGCAGGTAGCTGCTGGGGCTGGTGTGGGTCCAAGTCTGAAACACCGAATTATCGGGGCGGTAGATGGTATAAGTTGTTATGTGTCCCTGCTGCTGGTCGTGGTAGTAGGCGGCGAAATAGGGCTGACTACCGGGTTGGAAGTTCGTGCTGATATTGGTGGTGGCCTGTTGCGGACAGTTATTGAACACGGGCGGGGCCGTGTGAGTCAGCAGCGCGTTGATGGTAGGCTCATTGTAGGGCTTCTGGGTGGCCCATAGGCTGGCGGCAGTGTTGCATGAGCCGTGGTATGGGTCGAGCACGTTGCCCTGCGCATCATGCATCTCGAAGTGCAGGTGCGGCACATCCGAACTACCAGAACTGCCCACGTTACCTAGAAACTCGCCCGTAGCCACGCTAGCCCCCACGGGCTTGCTGGTTTGCGTGTTCATTTTCATGTGGCCATACCAGGCTACTGTGCCGTCGCTATGCTGCACATATATGGCATTCCAGTCATTGGTCGGGGTAGAGAGGCAATTCATGTCGGGCCGGCCATCAATTTTAGCAATGATGGTACCAGGGGCGGCGGCGATGATTTCGCCTTGGTTGGCCGCCATCATATTCCAGCCGAAAGGCCACAGCACGATGTCCGTACCCGCGTGGTTACCGCCCGAAAAGTCTTTGGCCCGCGTCCCACAGTTCCAGTCGAGCACGTAGCCAGGGTAGCGCGGGTCATCATCCACGTAGTAGTTGATGCTGTAAATGGAATTGTACGTAAACCCCGTGGCCTGACGCAGGGGCCAACTCAAGGCTACCGAGGTGGGGCGCTGGCTGGCCGGCGACAGAATACCTTGGGCGCGCAGTATCTGCACGTTGGCGGTGAGCATGCTGTCGATGCGTACCCGTTGCGCGGGCGTTACGCAGGCACTAGGCGGAGAACTGTAGCTGCCGCCTCCGATGGGTGCCAGGCTCTGGGCCTGGGCCGTAGTGGCAGCGCTGCCGGCTAGAAGCGCCAGCCAGAAAAAGTGATTTCTCATAAGTTGAGAGCTATAGGAGTGGAGAGCAGTGAAGGCGCGGCTAAGATAAAAATATTTTGTCAAATAATTGACAGTCAGGCCCAAAATATGAAGAGTAGATTAAGTTGCCCAAGTTGAAATGTGCGTCTGAGTGACATTTGCTCCTAAAAACGTTCCCTAATTTTGTTGGGCGCAGCTGCCGAGCGGTAAATTGGCTGAGCGCCTACTCGCGCCAGCCACCTGATGCAACCCGTCACCGCTACCCTTGTCCTTGAAACAGAATTTCGGGCCCGCCCCGACCTTTGCGCATTAGCCACGCTGAATTTTGCTTATGGAAGCAGTTGCTTATATCGACATCAATGCCCCGCTGGTAGAGCGGTGCCGGCTCAACGACCGGCAGGCGCAGGCCGAGCTGTACCGGCGCTATTCGAAGGCCATGTTCAACGCCGCTCTACGTATTACGGGCGACTATGCCGAGGCTGAAGACGTGTTGCAGGAGTCGTTTCTGAGCGCGTTTCGAGAGTTGAGCGGCTACAAGGGCGACTCGTCATTTGGGGCTTGGCTCAAGCGCATTGTGGTGAATAAAAGCATTAATTGCCTGCGGCAGCGGCGCTTGCAGCTGGTGCCGCTGGAAGACTTCCACCACGACGCGGCCCCGGCCGAGGCCGTCGCGCCCCATGCCCACGAGGATGTGCAGGAGCAGCAGTACCGGGCCGACGTGCTGCGGCGCTGCATTCAGGAGCTGCCCGACGGCTACCGGGTGGTGCTGTCGCTGTACTTGCTCGAAGGCTACGACCACCTCGAAATAGCGGGCATCCTGGGCATCACCGAATCCACGTCGAAGTCGCAGTACAGCCGGGCGCGGCAGAAGCTGCGCGAGCTGGCGGCGGAACGCGGGCTAAGCTGACGGGGTTCAGCTACGAGGTAGTGTCGTTGTTCTTCTCCTTTTCTTTCCCACCCTTTTGCTGGCAGCCTTGGCAGCGGAGTACCCGTATTAGCTCACGCTACTTCGTGTGCGCAGTTTAGGGAATTAGTTATTATGGAACCTATCAATCATTATTCGCTGGAGGAATATGCCGAGCGGCATCGCGCCGATTTCGACCTGCACGAGCCCCGGCCCGAGCTGTGGGCAGCGTTGGAAAAGCAGCTCGATGGGGCAGGTCCGGCCCAGCCCACGATGAGTATTGTGCCCCCCGACGTAGCGCCGGTGCTTCGGCCGCTGCCGACGCAGCCCGCACTGCGCACCCCGGGTTGGGGGCGGTGGCAGAAATACGGCATCGCTGCCGCTCTGGCCGCGCTCATTACTGCGGCTGGGGTAGGAGAGGTGTGGAAGTCGCACTATGCCCCGGCAGCAGGTGCCCTGGCGGCCGCTACGTCCGAAACCAGTGTCAACGACTTGCTGTATCCAGGGGCAGCCAGTACGGTACTGGCCGCCAGCCAGGGTGGCCCCGACGTGGATGCCCGCCTCGATACGGCTGTGCATGGCATGGAGCGCTACTACCTGGCGCAGCTCACTGACCGCAAGGAGCAGCTGAGCCAACTCGCCCCGTCCGTGACGCAGGAGTGGACGCGGGAATTGGTGAGCCTCGATTCGAGCTACCAGCAGCTTAAGCGTGAGCTGCCCCGCCACCCGCAGCCCGAAGTAGTGCTGACGGCCATGAACCGCAACCTGCAGATTCGGCTCGACATCCTGGACCGGCAGCTGGAGCTGCACGGAGCCGACCTGGAAGCAGTAGCCGCCGGTAGCCCCGGCAGCGAGTTTGTGCTGGCCGACAGCCGGAGCGCCTCGACCAACCTGGACAAATAACCGCCATGCCAACTAAGTTCTTCTGGCTGGTGGCCCTGGGGTGGCTCGGCCTGGCGCGGGCAGGCTGGGCGCAGAGTGTGGAGCCAGAGCAGCTGAATGGGCCAATAGTGTGCTACCAGCTAGTAGTGCTGCCCTTCGACCAGAACGACTTCACTCAGCCCAGCCAAAACCAAGCTGCGCCACCCAGCGAGCAGCGCCGCCGCCTGAGCCACAGCTTCCGGCCCGGCAAGCGCGGGCCGGCGTTTGCCCTGGATACGCGCTACGGGCGCGTACGCATCAGCGCTTGGAACAAGCCCGAAATGCGGGTAGAGGCTGAGCTGGTGGCCCGCGCCGAAAATCCCGCTGCTGCCGCCCAACTGCTGGATGGCCTGGGCGTGCAGTGGCTCGATTACGATGCCCGAACGGGTGGAGCCAGCGTTAGCTCGCTCTTCGGGCCGGCGTTGCGGGGGCGGTGCAGCGGGGGCGGGTGCAGCTACGAAGTGAACTACACAGTGTGGCTGCCAAGTACCACGGCATTGCGCGTCACCACTTCGTTTGCCGACGTGACGCTGGCCGGCGACTGGCAAGGAGCTACTCAATTGGCGGTGAACTACGGTGAGCTACACACGGCCCGCCTCAATGGCACGCACAACGTGGTGCATATTGCCAACGGCGACGCCACGCTAGTATACGTCCGGCAAGCTAGCCTGGAAGCTGATTATGCCCGGCTGCGCCTCGAAGCCGGTGAGCGCATTGAGTTGCGCACCAACTACTCCGATGTGGACATGGGCACGGTGCAGGACCTGACCGTGCACAGCAAATACGGCGATGTAGCCCTGGGCACGGTGCGCAACCTGCGCGGCTCGTCGGGCTACTCGCATTTCAGCGTGGAGCGCCTGAGCGAGGCACTGGATATGGCCGTGCTTTACTGCCCCGACTTCGAGATACGCGACATGGGCGCCAATTTCCGGCAAGTAAACCTCGATGGGGACTACAGCACCATTCGGCTGGGTTTTGCCGAGGCGACGCCCAGTTTCCGCTTCGACGTGAGCACCGAGCAGGGGCAGCTGCTGGTGGATAAGAAGCTGGTGCGCGTGCTGCAGCAGGGCGGCAGCAGCCAGGGCAATGCCGACGTGCTGGGTGTGTACGGCGGCGGACTGGCGGCCCCCGGCGCGGGCAACGTCAACATCAAGGTGCGCTACGGCACGGTGCGCTTCAGCAAATAGGGGAGGGCCACCGTATGTACCGACTGCTGCTACTTTGCCTGCTCGCCAGCCCTGCGCTGGCCCAAACCGCTCCTGCTGTGCCCGTTGCCGCTCCTGCTTCCAGCCTCCATGCTTACGCCCTGCGCCTGCGCCCCGGTGCCGACTTGCGCCAGGAAATCCTGGCCTTCGTGGCCGCGCAGCACCTCGAAGCCGGGGCCGTGCTGACGTGCGTGGGCAGCCTCACCGACGTGAGCCTACGGCTGGCTAACCAGGAAAATGCCACGCACTACCGGGGCCATTTCGAGATAGTATCACTGGTGGGCACTGTGTCGGCCTCGGGCGGGGCGCACCTGCACCTGAGCGTGGCCGACAGCACCGGCCGCACCCTGGGCGGCCACCTGCTCGACGGCTGCCGGGTGTACACCACCGCCGAAATCGTGCTGGGCGCGCTGCCCGGCCTGGTTTTCACCCGCGAAACCGACCCTACGTTTGGGTATAAGGAATTGGTGATAAAGGCGGCAGCCAAGCCTTAGCGCAGCCCGCAAAAGTTGCCGGGCTCTGCCTTGGTGGATAGAAGCCGATGGATTTTTGAGGGGGTTCAGAGGAATTTTGAGAGGGTTCGGCCCGTGAGGTTGGTGAGGGGGTAGGGGGAAAGTCGTGCTTTGAAGCATCAATCACCCTTTCACCATCACCGTCATGATGTTCGCTGCTACCTGCCGCCGCTGGGCTGGCTTAGTTACCCTTGTTTTTGGTGGTTTTTCGGTAGGGCAGGCGCAGGTCGCGCCGGCCGTCGCCAGTCTGGCTACCAGTCCGCTTGAAACCCTGACGCCGGGCGCGGCTACTAATTTCCGGCTGTTTCCCTCTGCTTTCTATGCCAACCAGCTTTTTTTGCTGGGCGAGGCACACGGGGTAGCCAAACCCCAGGAAGTCGATTTCGACCTGCTGCGCCACCTCAATGAGCGGGCCGGGGTGCGCTACTACCTGGCCGAAGTAGATGCCGCTAAAGCCTTCTTCCTGAACGAGTACCTGCGTACCGGCCAGGATAGCACCCTGCGCCGGGTGTTCGCCAGCTGGGTAGCGACCAATGCCCAATGGGCCAACCAAGACTTCCTCAACAAGATTAAAAAAATACGGACGCTGAACGCGACCCTGCCCGCCCGGCGGCAAATTCATTTCCTGGGCATCGACGAAATGCAGGATGCAACCCTGGTGGCTGCCGGCCTGCGGGCACTGCTGCCCCCAGCCGCGCCGGCCGGGGTGCGGCAAGCCATCGACTCGGTAGCGGCGCTGTTGGGCCAGCCCCTGACCTCCCGCCTCGCGGCCACGGCCCGGCGGGCATCTGCCGCCTTGGCGCAAGCCCACCACACCGTGCCCGCCGCCACATACGACGAGCTGACGGCGATACTGGCCGAGGCCACCGACTACCCCAGCCGCCAAGGCCGCGAGGTTGCCCTGTTTACCAATTTTGAGCGTCTGCTGCAAACCAAGCGGTTGCGCCACGAGAAGCTGTACGGGATGTGGGGCCTGTACCACGTACTACAGCGCCCTTTGCTGAATGGAGGAGCAGCATTTGCAGCGCAGGTGCGGGCCAGTAGCCTGCCCCTGCACCACAAGGTAGCCTCGGTGCTGTGCGTATTCGCGGGTTGCCAGATGCTTTACCCCACGGCGGCCTTACCCGCCCCGCTGCAAGCGGCCGGCCAGCGGTACACCGTCACGAGCATGTTCAACCACGACGGCCCGCTGGTTACTATAAACGGGCTGGCCGCGCTCAAGGCCCGTACCGCGCCCACCAGTCTCACGCTGCTGCCACTAGCTGGCCCGCAGGCGCTGGCCGTACGATATGCCCCCGGCCTGCCGGCCGACCAGCAGCTGCGCTTCAACCCCCAGGTGCCCGCCTGCGATTACGTGCAGTACCTGGTGCTGGTGCGCGGCTCGGGAGCCGTGACGCCACTAGCGGCGGTACCGGGCGAGGGTGGCGCGGCAGAGTAGTATATTTCGCTTATGCCTTTCCGTTTTTCAAAAGTGCTGCCCGTATTTAAACCCAGCGGTTGTCCGCCCGATGTGCGCACGGTAGTGGCCTACTGGCTGGTGGCCGGCCCGGTACTCCTCCTCGACTACAGCCCTGGCGTTAGTTGGGCGCAGGCCGCTGGCAAGCTGGCCTTCACGGTGGCCCTCGACACGGTGGCGGCGCTGGTGCTGGTGAAAAGCCTGCTGCCCGCCGTGCAGAGCCGCCGGCAGTGGGCGCTGGTGGTGGCCGGGCTACTGGGGTTCGTGGTGCTGAGCGGCAGCTGCTACCTGGTAGGCTATTCGTGGCTGGTGGGCGACAAGGTGAGGTGGTCGGTGCCGCAGGTGGGGCTGGCGGCCATTGCGCACGCCAAAAGCTACGGGCTGCTGGCGGTGCTGCTGGCCGGGCAGCGCTACCTCGCCATGCAGCAGCAGGTGCTGCGCACGCAGCAAGCTCAGGCCCAGGCCGAGCTACGGCTGCTTAAAGCCCAGATTGACCCGCACTTCCTGTTCAACAACCTCAACCTGCTACATACGCTCATCGAAGAAGACCGGCAGGCGGCCAGTCACTACCTGCAGTGCTTTGCGGCGCTCTACCGCTACCTTATCCGGCACCAGCACGACGACTTCGTAGCGCTAGCCGAAGAGCTGCGCTTCGCCGACGACTACCGCTACCTCGTGCAGCAACGGTTCGGGGCGGCCTACCGCTTCGAGCAGCTGGCGACGCTGCCGGCTGGGGGCGAGGGGCTGTTTGTGGTGCCGGGCACGGTGCAGCTGCTGCTCGAAAACGCCATCAAGCACAACCAGGGCGATGCCGACCACCCACTGGTTATTACGTTGCGAGTAGCCGAAGACACCCTGAGCGTACACAACGAGCGACGGCCCAAACTCACGCCGGTCGACTCGACGGGCGTGGGCCTGCGCAACCTGTGCGAGCGCTACTCCCTGCTGGCCAGCCGCCCCGTGCTGGTGCAGGCCGGCCCCTGCTTTGAAGTAACCGTGCCGGTGCTGCGCCTGGCTGCCGGTCCCGCCCAACCAGCTCCCGCGCCATGACCATCCTGATTCTGGAAGATGAAGCCCCCGCCGCCCGCCGCCTGAGCCAGTTTATTGAGCAGTATGGCTGGCAGCCCGCTACCGTGGTGCTGCCCAGTGTGGCCCGGGCGGCCGCCTGGCTAGCCGCCAACCCCGCGCCCGACCTGCTGTTTTCCGACATTGAGCTGCTCGATGGCAACGTGTTCGCGCTTTACCAGCAGGTGGAAGTGCGCTGCCCGGTCATCTTCACCACGGCCTACGACCAGTTCCTGCTGCCCGCGTTTCAGGCCAATGGCATTGCCTACCTGCTCAAGCCCTTCGACTACCCGCAGCTCGCGGCCGCCCTGGCCAAGTATGAGCGCCTGCGCGACACCCTGGCCAGCGCTGCCCCGGCTACCTTCAGCCCCACCGTGCTGCAGGAGTTGCAGGCGGCTTTGCGGCAGCAGGCGGCTCCGCACTACAAAGAGCGGTTTTCGGTGCGGCTGGGCAGCAGCCTCTACGTACTGGCGGTGGCCGACGTCGTGTATTTCCAAGCGGAGGAGGGCGTGGTGCTGGCCATCGACCGCACGGGGGCGCGCTACCCCCTCGGCGGCACCCTGGCCGAGTTGGAGCGGCAGCTCGACCCGGCCCGCTTCTGCCGCCTCAACCGTAGCGAGGTGGTGCACATCGCCTTCGTGGAAAAGGTGGAGCCCTACTTCAACAACCGCCTGGCCGTGAAGCTCAGGGGCAACGCCAACGAGCTAGTTACCAGTACCGGCCAGACGCCCGCGTTTCGCAAGTGGCTGGAAGGGTAGCCGGGCCGGGTAGTAGCTGCGCGTTGGCCAGCCGCTGTGCTTTCGCCACGGCCTGCGGCACCCATGAGTGCTTCCGGTACTCCCTTGGCTGCCGCCTTTTGCCGCCAGGTGCTCAGCCCTGAAGATGCAGGTGTACCTGCTTCGCCGCTTGCTGTCGGCCTGGCTCGCAGGCCTGCGCCTCGAAGGGGCTACGACTACCTGCCGTAACATCCGCTTCCGAGCACCTGCGCCAGCTTGAGCACCTGATAACAGCGTTGTGGCTACTGAATTTGCCGCAGCGCCGCCAGAAACTCGGTGTCGTCGGCGGGCGCGTTAGCAGGGTTATCCGTCGCGGCAAGGTTATCCAGTTTCAGGCTCATGCCGCTTAGTACGCGCCGCACGATGCCTTGCTTATCCACGAAGATGCTTATGGGGTAACTGTTGGTGAACTGCTCACAGTAGGTGCGGGCGGCGGGTATATGGCGGAAGGTGAAGGTCCGCCGCTGCAAAAAGGCTTGCACCTTGGCGGGGGCTTCAAAGGTCATGGCAAGAAACTGGGTTTGCCGGTTGGCGGCCTGAATGCGGTTGAGCGCGGGCATCTCGGCTATGCAGGGAGTGCAGGTAGTAAACCACATATTGATAACCAGCGGCCGGCCCAGCAGGCTACGCGAGTCGAGCAGCTTGCCCGACAACTCGGGCAGGGCGAAGGCCAGCAACGGCTTACCTATAAATACCTCGTACTGCGCGGCCTCTTTGGTACCTGCTCTTCGGGGAGCGCCTTGCAGCTTGAAAACGTACACCAGCGTGTCGCCTCGCTGGGTGCTGTCAACTACGTTTTTCCGAAAAATCATGCGGAGCGGAGTTTGAGCGGCTTGCCGGTTCATGTCGGCCAGCAGCGTATCGACAGCGGCTGGTGTCATCAGGCTTTTGCCGTCGATGGTGTAGCGTACCTGCTGGGCCTGTGCCGTGAACTGGAAAAGGATGAGAAACAAGCAGGTGAGGAATAAGCTGAAGCGCATAAGAAAAGGAAGGTTGAGCGAGACTATTTCCAGTTCTCAAACATACGTCTCTGCCCTCGCTCGCCCCGCTACCTTTGGCCCCAACCCAGGCCGCCCTCTTAACGCCCCCGCCATGACGCTTTCCCCTCCCCAAGCCGCCTTCGCCCGCCAGGTCCTGAGCCCGCTGAAACTGTGGCTATTCATGTTGCGCAAGCTGCCAATGGCCTGGCTCGCGGGCCTGCGCCTGCGGGCCCTGAGCGCCGAGACGGCCACGGTAACTATCCCCTATAAGTACCTCACTCAAAACCCGTTTCGTAGCATTTATTTTGCCTGCCTGAGCATGGCGGCCGAGCTGGCTTCCGGCATTCAGGCCATGCTACACACGCAGGGCGGCGGCCCGGTGTCGATGCTGGTAGTGGGGCTGGAAGCGGAGTTTATCAAGAAAGCCGTGGGCCTTATTGCCTTCACCTGCCCCGACGGCGCGGCCATCGCCCAAGCCATCGGCGAGAGCCGCGCCACCGACGAGGGCCGCACGGTGGTGTGCACCAGTACGGGGGTGGATGAGGCCGGGGACGTGGTAGCGGTGTTTCGGATAACGTGGTCGTTTCGGGCGAAGTAGAACGTCATTCCGAGCTTGCTAAGGAATCTCGTTCACTTCGTTGAAAATCTCTGTTCAATGAAGCGAGCGAGATTCCTCGGCAAGCTCGGAATGACGTTCTTTCAGGTGAAATTATTTGAGCAAAAGGCTTATACTCGGCCCTCAATCAAACTCTCTTTCGTGAGCACGTCTACCATACCGTCTTCGCTTACTACTACCACCAGGCAGGGGTAGGGCGAGCTTTCGACGTAGCGCACGGCCGAGTTGTAGCGGGCACCGCGGGTGCTGGTGCCGTGGCCGCTGGCCTTGCCATCCAGAATGACGCCGATGGAGTAGCAGTAGCCCTCGGGGTCGAGGAGCACCGCGCCATCAATGGCGGTGATGAGCTGGGTGATGAGGGGCGTGAGGGGCACCGGCTCGATGAGGGTGCATTGAAGCTTGAGGCGGTCGGCTTCGGCCAGGGCCTCGGTAGTAATGACCAGGAGCGTGCCTTTGGGCTGACGGCTGGCTTCGAGCACCACTTCCCAGAGGCGGGTTATTTTCTCCAGTTTGGTGAGGCCGAAGGTGCGCTTGAGGTCGCGCTTGAAGCGCAGCTTGTTGAGGCGGGGGCGGGGCAGGGTGGGCAGGCCGTAGCGGGCGCGCAGCAGTATCTGGCCGGCGTGCTCCAGCTCCCAGGTGTAGTGCGTTACGAAGTGCAGCACGAA
The DNA here is from genome assembly GCA_050954465.1 of Janthinobacterium lividum. Lineage (GTDB taxonomy): Bacteria > Bacteroidota > Bacteroidia > Cytophagales > Hymenobacteraceae > Hymenobacter. The sequence continues at coordinate 99,565 of JBPBPU010000132.1, read as the reverse complement.
CAGGTCTTCGCGGCTGCCGTCGTAGTGGCCCACTTGGCGGCCCAGGGCGTACACTTTTTCGCCATCGGCCAGCAGGTGAATGTCGGGGCTGGCCATTTCGAGCAGCTTGCGCACGGCGCGGTAGTCGCTTAGCTCGGTGGGGCAGGTGAGGGCGAATACCTCCTCCACGTTGGGGTGGCCGCGCCGGGCCAGCAGCAGGCGGCCCTCACCGGCCGCACCCTCGTAGCGCAGGCTCGAAATGGTGTTAATGGTGTTGAAAAGCTGCGCTACCACGGGGTCGCCGCCCAGCGCCTGGGTGGGCGTATCGAGCAGGCTGCGGCCAGCAGCGCGCAGCAGCTCGTCGGTTTCGCGGGGGCGGAAAAGCAGGCCCGCGCCCGGCGTGGGCTCGTTCAGCGACTTTACGCACTCCTCGCTGAAGCGCAGTAGCGCCCCTTCGAGCAGCGAGGCGGCCAGCGGCCGGCCGTTGGTGTAGTAGCGGCCGGGCCGCAGCGAGGGGGAGGCCTGCCACGGCCGGCGCTGAATCTGGAGGATGGTGACCACAAAATATTCCCCCACCTGCACCGGCCACGCGGCAAAATGCAGGTGATGGGTATTCTCATCCAACTCATCAAGGGTTTCCTGCACGGCCGCCCGCATGCCCCGCATCTGGCGGCGCAGCCGCACTAGGTCGGGGGTCATGCCATCCTGATAAGCTGTGTCGTAGACCGGGCCGCCCAGCAGCTCCTGCCCGCGCCCGCGTGCGCCAACGTCAGTAAATGCGGTTAGCAGCAGGTTGGCACTGGCTGGTTCGAGCACGGGCGGCAGGTCGCTGTCGGCTTCAGCGGGCAAGGCCAGTACCAGCACCTGCGGGTGCAGGTCGTCGTCGAGGGCATCAAAGAGGGCTTGCGCGGTTTGCTGGGCTACTTCGAGATAGCGGGTTTGGTGAGGCCAGATGGTGGCGTTAGCTTCGGGGGCAATGGGGTGATGCATGGGATAGATGAGGTAGACTACAAAAGTCTTTTCCCAGACTTTTGTAGTCTATTCGGCTGCTGATAGTGGCAAAGTAGCGCCGGGCTTTTTCTCAGGCCGCCTTGTTCAGCGAAGATTACAAAAGCCTTGCAACAGACTTTTGTAATCGAGTGCTCCCTAAACGCTACAATTGGAAGATAACCGGCAAGGTCATCTTTTGCTTTATTGGCTTGCCCTGATACATGGCTGGCTCCCACTTCGGCGCGGCTTTTACGAGGCGCACTGCTTCCTCATCGAGCCCCAGGCCGTGCTTTTGCACTACGCGCACGTCGGTGAGCGAGCCATCGGGCTGCACAATGAACTCGACGGGCACCTTGGCTTCGAGCTTGCGCTTGCGGGCGGCGGCCGGGTACTGCTGGTGCTCCTGCACCCAGGTGAAAAACGCGGCATTGCCGCCCACCGGCTGGGCCGATTTTTCGGGGCGAATGATATTGGCCCCGCCCGGCGTGGTGCCCACTACGGAACTAGTGCCGGGCTCCGAAGCTACTGCGCCAGTGGGCAACGGCGCGGTGGGCTGGCCTTTGGCGGGCACCTGTACCACCTCGCCCGAGCCGGGGGCCAGCACGAAGCTCACGGGCACCGTCACGCGCTGGCGGGCCAGTTGGCCCCGGTGGTGGGCGGGCGTCCACTTCGGCCCGGCTTTGATGAGGCGTATGGCTTCGGCATCGAGCAGCGGGGCCACGGGTTGGGTTACTGCTACGTCGCTCACCGAGCCGCTTTTCTCCACCACAAACGTGATTTGCACGGTGCCTTCCTGGTTGGCTTTGAGGGCGGCAGTGGGGTAGCGCTGGTTTTTTTGCAGGTAGTCGGCGTAGCCGGCGGGGCCGCCCTTGGGCACGGCGGGCTGCTCTACAGCATCGAATATCTCGCTTTTGTCGGGCTTGGGGTACTTGAGCTTGACGGGCTTTTGGGCGAAGGCTGGCGTCGCGGCCAGCAGGAGCAGGGCTAGGAGGTGCGTTTTCATGGCTCAAAATACGGATAAGGGAAAAGAAAGCTGGGAACAGGTTGATAAAGAGTCGCCAGTGTGCCCGGCAGCGGCCTACTGGTGGCTCCGCCGCCTTTAGGCTACGCTCAACGGATTTCTCTTCATAATTCATGTCCTGTTAATGTACCCGGTGCGTGCTTTGTAGTACCCAACCTGCCGATAAGTGCTGCAAAGCGCCGGCATATTCCCGTGGTTTTGCTCTCCCAGATTTAACAGTAGAACCAGCTTGTTAGCTGGGGTTCAGGAGCTTTGGCTACTTGAGCAAAGCGGCCCGCAAAGCATGTAACAACGTCTAGTTAGTTCGTGGGATTAAGCCTGGCTACCGTTGGATTTTCAGCGGGCTGGCTCTTTGGCGCAGGATACTACTGAGACAGCGCGTCTCGCTTGGTTTTTATTTTTTCGGATAACTTATACTAGTATTTAAGAATTTTATGAAAAGAACGTTTTTGCTACTCAGCTTGTGCGCAGCCTACTGCGGCACCAGCTGCACCAAAAAGGAAGAGGAGAAGGAAGAGGTAATAAAGCTATTGGTTACCAGTCCATTCGCCAAGGACACCACCGTGGCCAAAGAGTACGTGGCCCAGGTGCATGCCTACCAGCACATCGAGCTGCGGGCACTGGAAAAAGGCTACCTGCAAAAAATATTCGTGGATGAGGGCCAGCGTGTGAGCCAAGGGCAGCCTATGTTCCAGATTATGCCCGTGGTATACCAGGCCGACCTGCAAAAGTCGCAGGCCGAAGCCAGCTACGTGGGCATCGAGTACAAGAACACCAAGAGCCTGGCCGACAGCAACATTGTGTCGAAAAATGAGTTGGCCCTGGCCCGCGCCAAGTACAACAAAGCCAAAGCCGAAGTGTCGCTGGCCCAGACGCACCTGCAGTTTACGGCCATCAAAGCGCCGTTTGCGGGCATCATGGACCACTTCCAGGGCCGTATAGGCAGCCTCGTGAACGAGGGCGACCTGCTCACGACGCTCTCCGATAACAGCAAGATGTGGGTGTATTTCAACGTGCCCGAAGCCGAGTACCTCGCTTATAAAGAGCAGGCCAAAGCCGACAACATCACCAAGGTAAGCCTGCTGATGGCCAACAACGAGCTGTTCAAATACCCCGGCGTGGTGCAAACCGTGGAGGCCGACTTCAACAACGAAACCGGCAACATCGCCTTCCGCGCCACTTTCCCCAACCCCGAGGGGCTGCTGCGCAACGGCGAAACCGGCAGCATCGTGATGGCCGTGCCGCTTAAGCATGCCTTGCTCGTGCCGCAAAAAGCCACGTTCGAGATTCTGGAAAAAAAGTACGTCTACGTGGTCGATAAAAACAGCGTGGTGCATCAACGCGAGGTAGTTATTGCGTCCGAAATGCCCGACCTCTACATCATCAAGAGCGGCTTGGCCGCCACCGATAAGATTCTGCTCGAAGGCCTGCGAAAGGTGAAGGACGGCGACAAAATCAGCTACACCTACGAAACGCCGCAGAAGGCAATTTCCAGCCTCAAGGTATACAGCGAGTAGTAATCCTGGCGCGGGCCTGTGGCCCGTGCCGACCTGCTGCAGGCCTCTGGCCTGCTCGCTAGAATAAGTCGTTCGGGTGTCGCCCTCCCCGTTGCAGGCTAGAGGCCTACGACTTGTCGGCACGGGCCACAGGCCCGCGCCAGATATTCTAATTATCAACCCATTATCTATTATATGTTTAGTAAATTCATTCGCCGGCCGGTGTTTGCCATCGTTATTTCGGTGGTTATCCTGTTTATGGGGTTGCTGGCCATCAATACCCTGCCCACCTCGCAGTTTCCGGAAATTTCGCCGCCCATCGTGATGGTAAGCTGCGCCTATCCAGGGGCCAGCGCCAAGGTGCTCACCGAGTCGGTGCTCATTCCCTTGGAGCAGGCCGTGAACGGCGTGCCGGGCATGAAATACATGACCTCCGACGCCGTGAGCGCGGGCGAGGCCAACATCCAGATTGTGTTCAACCTGGGCACCGACCCCGAGCAGGCGGTGGTGAACGTGAATACCCGCATTGCGCAGGTAGTCAACCGCTTGCCCGAGCTGGTGCAGCGCGAGGGCCTCATCGTGAACCGCGTGGTGCCCAACATGCTCATGTACGTGAACCTGTACAGCAAGGACAAGGGCACCGACATGAAGTACCTCTTCAACTTCGCCGGCGTCAACCTCATCCCCGAGCTGCAGCGCATCAACGGCATCGGGCGGGCCAGCATCCTGGGCAGCCGCCAATACGCCATGCGCGTGTGGCTCAAACCCGACCGCATGCGGGCCTACAACATCTCGGTCGATGACGTGATGAAAGCCATTGGCGAGCAGAGCGTTATTGGCTCGCCGGGCCGCATCGGCCGCTCCGACGGGCAGCGGGCCGAAGCCCTGGAATACGTGCTCACCTACCAGGGCCGCTTCAATGACGTGGAGCAGTACAAGAATATTATTCTCAAGGCCAACGACGGCGGCGAAAGTCTGCGCCTAAAGGATGTGGCCAACGTGGAGCTGGGCTCAGAGTTCTACGACATCTACTCCAATCTCAACGGCGACCCCTCGGCGGCCATCGTGCTGAAGCAGAGCTACGGCAGCAACGCCAACGACGTGATTAAGCAGGTGAAAGCCAAGCTCGAAGAGATGAAAAAAACGTCCTTCCCGCCGGGCATGGACTACAAAATCAGCTACGACGTCTCGAACTTCCTCAACGCGTCCATTGAGAACGTAATCGACACCCTGCGCGATGCTTTCATCCTGGTGGCGCTGGTGGTGTTCCTGTTTCTGGGCGACTGGCGTTCGACGCTCATTCCGGTGCTCGCCGTGCCGGTGTCGCTCATTGGGGCCTTTATGGCGATGCAGGCCTTTGGGCTCACCATCAACATGATAACCCTGTTTGCGCTGGTGCTCGCCATCGGGATTGTGGTCGATAACGCCATTGTGGTGGTCGAAGCCGTGCACACCAAGATGGAGGAAGAGCACCTCTCGCCCTACAACGCAGTGCGCAAAGTGGTGGGCGAAATCAGCGGCGCCATTATCGCCATCACCATGATGATGACGGCCGTGTTCGTGCCGGTGGCCTTTATGAGTGGCCCGGTGGGCATTTTCTACCGGCAGTTCTCCATCACGATGGCCTCGAGCATCATCATTTCCGGCGTGGTGGCCCTCACGCTCACCCCCGTGCTGTGCGCCATGCTGCTGAAAAACACCCACGGCCAGCCCCGCAAAAAAACGCCCATCAACCGCTTTCTAGACTGGTTTAACCGCGGCTTCGAGCGCCTTACCGGCCGCTACACCACCGTGCTCAATAGCATTGTAGACCGCCGCGTCATCACGTTCGGCATCCTGCTGGCGTTTGGGGTGGGCATCTTCGGCATCTCGGCCAAGCTACCCACCGGCTTCATCCCGAGCGAAGACCAGGGCCTGATTTACGCCGTAATTCAGACGCCCCCCGGCTCTACCCTGGAGCGCACCAACGCCATTGCCCAGGAATTGTCGCGGCTGGCGAAGGACGTGCCGGGCGTGGAAAACATCTCGACCCTGGCCGGCTACGAAGTGCTCACCGAAGGCCGGGGCTCTAACGCGGGCACCTGCCTCATCGACCTCAAGCCCTGGGGCGAGCGCAAGCAGTCCGTCCACGATGTAATTGCTTTGCTGGAAAAAAAGGCAGCGGAAATTCCTGGCGCAACTGTTGAATTCTTCGAGCCGCCGGCCGTGCCCGGCTACGGCGCAGCGGGCGGTTTCCAGCTACAGTTGTTGGATAAAACCAACTCCGGTGACTACAAAGCTCTGGAAAAAGTAAACGAGGATTTCATGGCCCAACTGCGCAAGCGCAAGGAGCTGGCGGGCCTGTTTACGTTCTACTCGGCCGACTACCCGCAGTACGAATTGCAGATTGATAACCAGCTGGCCATGCAAAAGGGCGTAACCATTGGCAACGCCATGAACACGCTCAGCATCATGGTGGGTAGTACGTACGAGCTGGGTTTCATCAAGTACCAGCGCTTTTTCAAGGTGTACGTGCAGGCCGCGCCCGAGTACCGCAAGCTGCCGGAGGACGTGCTGAACATGTGGGCCAAGAACGATAAAGGCGAAATGGTGCCGTTCTCGTCCTTCATGAAAATCGTAAAGTCGCAGGGCGCCAACGAGATTAACCGCTACAACATGTACACCACGGCCTCTATCCGGGGCGGCGCGGCGCAGGGCTTCAGCAGCGGCGAAGCCATTAAAGCGGTGCAGGAAGTGGCGGCCAAAAACCTGCCGCGCGGCTACGACATCGACTGGGGCGGCCTCTCGAAAGATGAAGTGGGCCGGGGTAACGAGGCCATCGTGATTTTCCTGGTGGTGCTGGCCTTCGTGTATTTCGTGCTTGCGGCGCAGTACGAGAGCTTCATGCTGCCCTTCGCGGTGGTGCTGTCGCTGCCCACGGGCGTCTTCGGTACCTTCTTGCTGCTAAAGGTGCTAGGCCTCGCCAACGACATTTATGCCCAGGTGGGCCTCGTGATGCTGGTGGGCTTGCTGGGCAAAAACGCGGTACTCATCGTGGAGTTTGCGGCGCAGAAGCAGGCCGAAGGCATGTCTATCCGCGACGCGGCCATTGCCGGGGCCAAGGCCCGTTTCCGGCCCATTCTGATGACCTCGTTCGCCTTTATTGCGGGGCTGATTCCGCTGGTGGTGGCTACTGGGGCCGGGGCCATCGGCAACCGCACCATCGGCACGGCGGCGCTGGGGGGCATGATTTTCGGCACCGTGTTCGGGGTCGTCGTCATTCCTGGCTTGTATTATTTCTTCGCCACCTTGGCCGAAGGACGCGACCTCATCCGCGATGAAAATGCCTACCCGGTATTGGAAGGCGTGGAGCCGCGGGTATCCATTGAAGAATTAGAGCCTTATGCTTAAGCGACGCATCTACCAAGGCCTGAGCGCCGGCTGCCTGGCGCTGGCCGTGGCGGCGTGCAAAGTGCCGGAGTTGGTGCAGCGCACCGCCAGCCGCCGCGTACCCGCCACCTACGGCACCGCCCCCGCCGACACCGCCAATACCGCCCAAGTACGGTGGAAGCAGTTTTTCACCGACCCCGACCTGGTTTCGCTCATCGATACGGCCCTGCAGCGCAACCAGGAGCTGAACATCACGCGCCAGGAAATTGAGCTGGCCCGCAACGAGGTGCTGGCCCGCAAGGGCGAATACCTGCCCTCCGTGTCGCTCGGAGCCCGCTCCGACGTGGCCAAAGTGGGCCGCTACACGCTGCAAGGCGCTACCGAAGAAGCCATCGATATTGAGCCCGAGCGCCGCACGCCCGACCCGCTGGCCAACATGCAGCTAGGCGCGTTTGCCAGCTGGGAGGTCGATATCTGGCACAAGCTCCGCAACGCCCGCAAGTCGGCCGCCACCCGCTACCTGGCCTCGGTAGAAGGCCGGAACTTCATGACCACCAACTTGATTGCCGAAATCGCCACCTCGTACTACGAGCTGCTGGCCCTCGACAACCAGCTGCTGATTTTGCAGCAGAACATTGATATTCAAACCAATGCCCTGCGCGTGGTGCGCCAGGAAAAGGAGTCGGCCCGGGTAACGGAGCTGGCCGTGAAGCGCTTCGAGGCCCAGATTCAGAACGCCGTCAGCCGGCAGTACCTCATCCGGCAGCGCATCACCGAGACCGAGAACCGGATTAACTTTCTGGCGGGCCGCTTTCCGCAGGCCGTGGCCCGCAACGACCAGTCGTTCAATACCTTGGTGCCGCAGCCCATCCAGGCCGGCGTGCCCGCGCAGCTGCTCAGCAACCGCCCCGACATCCGGCAGGCCGAGCAAAACTTGGTGGCCGCCAAGCTCGACGTGCAGATAGCGCGGGCCAATTTCTACCCCTCGCTGGGCATCTCGGCCGGCGCAGGTTTCGAGGCCTTCCGACCCGGTTTGCTCTTCAAGTCGCCCGAGTCGATGCTCTACTCGCTGGCCGGCGATTTGAGCGCCCCGCTCATCAATCGCAACGGCATCAAAGCCGTGTACGCCAGCGCCAACGCCGTGCAGCTCCAGGCCGTGTACAGCTACGAGCGCACCGTGCTCAACGCCTACATAGAAGTAGCCAACCAGCAGGCCAACCTCAGCAACCTGCAGCAGAGCTACGACGCGAAGCTCAAGGAAGTGCAGGCCCTCAACCAGTCCATCCGCATCTCCAACAGCCTCTTCAAGTCGGTGCGGGCCGACTACACCGAAGTCCTCTTCACCCAGCGCGACGCCTTGGAATCGAAGTTCGACCTCACCGAGACCCGCATGCAGCAGCTCAATGCCACGGTAAACATGTACCGGGCACTGGGCGGCGGCTGGCAGTAGTCGTTGTTTTTTTATGGGAACGCCCGGGGCCAGTGGTTTCGGGCGTTTTTGGGTTTATCGCTCTGCAACGATTACCTCACCCCCTAGCCCCCTCTCCAAAAGAGAGAGGGAACTAGCTCTAAAAAGCTAGAGCTAAAACTAGAAGCTAGTTCCCCCTCTTTTTGGAGAGGGGGCTAGGGGGTGAGGTAATCGTTGCAGAGCGATAAACCCAAAAAATCCGTACACCCCGCCGGTGCCGGTATTTCTCCCGTATCCTGTTCCTTTGCGCCCGTATTCTTTCGCCCCCCACTTATGAGCAACCCCCAAGTTTCGATTGACGAGCTAAGCGTCAGCACCATCCGCCTGCTGTCGGTGGATATGGTGCAAAAAGCCAATTCCGGCCATCCCGGCCTGCCGCTCGGGGCCGCCCCGATGGCCTACGTGCTGTGGTCACGCTTTCTACGCTTCAACCCCCAGGACCCCAAGTGGCCCAACCGCGACCGCTTTGTGCTCTCGGCTGGCCACGGCTCGGCGCTGCTTTATAGCCTGCTGCACCTCTACGGCTACGATTTGAGCCTCGACGACTTGAAGCAGTTCCGGCAGCTCGATTCCAGGACGCCGGGGCACCCCGAGTCCAACATCACGCCCGGCATTGAGGTAACTACTGGCCCGCTCGGCCAGGGCTTTGCCAACGGCGTGGGCATGGCCATGAGCGAGGCGCATTTGGGCGCGACGTACAACAAGCCGGGCTACGAGGACATTCAGGACCACTACACGTACGTGCTGGTGAGCGACGGCGACCTGATGGAAGGCATCTCGTCGGAGGCGGCTTCGCTGGCCGGGCACTTGCAGCTGGGCAAGATGATTTACCTCTACGACGACAACAAAATCTCGCTCGACGGCCCCACCAGCTTCTCCTACACTGAGAACGCGATGAAGCGCTTCGATGCCTACTACTGGCATGTGCAGCACGTACAGGACGGCAACAGCCTCGACGAGATTGAGAACGCCATTCGCGTAGCGCAGTCGGTGAAAGACCGGCCTTCGATTATTGCGGTGCGCACCATCATCGGCTTCGGCTCGCCGCTGGCGGGCACCAGCAAGTCGCACGGCTCGCCTCTGGGGGCCGACAACGTGAAAATCACCAAGAAATTCTACGGCTTCGACCCCGAAGCCTCGTTCCAGGTGCCCGAAGAAGTGTACGCCCACCTGCGCCAGCCCGGCCAGAAAGGCGCGGAGTTGCAGAAAGAATGGGACGCCAAGTTTGCCAAGTACGAGCAGGAATACCCGGCCGAAGCTGCGCAGTTCCACGTCTCGTTTAAGGGCGAGCTGCCCGAGGGCTGGGATAAGGACCTGCCCGTATATACGCCCGCCGACGGCGAGCTGGCTACCCGCCAGGCCTCGGGCAAAGCGCTGGACGTTATTAAAAAATCCGTGCCGTTCATGTTCGGCGGCTCAGCCGATTTGGCGAGCAGCAACGAGATGGATAAGTCGGCCGACGACTCGTTCCAGTACATGCACTATGAGCGCAGCAACATCTGGTTTGGGGTGCGTGAGCACGCGATGGGGGCCATTATGAATGGCATCGCGCACCATGCGGGCTTGCGCACCTACGGCGGCACCTTCCTCACGTTCAGCGAGTACATGCGCGCCAGCATCCGCCTCACGGCGCTGGCCGAGTCGTCGGCTACGTTCGTGTTCACCCACGACAGCATCGGGCTGGGCGAAGACGGGCCCACCCACCAGCCCGTAGAGCAGGTGGTGAGCTTGCGCACCATGCCCAACATTGTGGTGCTGCGCCCCGGCGATGCCAACGAAACCACCGAAGCCTGGCGCATCGCCATGACCACGCCCAAGTCGCCGGTTTGCCTCATTCTCTCGCGCCAGAAGCTGCCTATTTTCGACCAGTCTACAATGGGCTCGGCCCGCGAAGGCGTAGCCAAAGGCGCGTACATCCTGAGCGAAGCCGACGGCGGGAAGCCCGCCTTCATCATCATCGCCACCGGCTCGGAAGTGGCCCTAGCTCTGCAAGGCCAGAAGGCGCTGCAGGAAGCCGGCACGCCCACCCGCGTGGTGAGCTTCCCGTCGTGGGAATTGTTTGAGAAGCAGCCCAAAGCCTACCGCGAGCAGGTGCTACCGCCGAGCGTGCGCAAGCGCCTGAGTATCGAAGCCGGCTCGCCCATCGGCTGGTCGAAATACGTGACCGACGAGGGAGCCAGCATCAGCATGAACCGCTTCGGCGAGTCGGCCCCGGCCGAGGTGCTGTTCAAGAAGTTCGGCTTTACGGTGGAAAACGTGGTGAAATATGCCCAGCGCATCCTGGCTGGCGAGCCCGTAGAGGACGAGAAGAAGGAAGTGGTATCGTAAGAAAGTAACGCTCAGCTTTAGCTTGGCGCATCGCCGCAGCACGGCGAATCCGGAACCGCGCCGTTGGCTACAACGGCTGCAAGCGCGAGTTTCGCCGCCACGCGGCGATGCGCCAAGCTAAAGCTGAGCGCTACTTATCGAACGCCACGCTACTCAGCGTGGCGTTCTTTTTGTTTCTTTACGGCTTGCTTCATTAATTATTCATTTTATAGACCCCCGATATGTATATTCGCAAAAACCTGCGTCCGCTCTTTGTTTGGGAGAATTACGGATGGCGGCCGTTGCTCATTTTTGCCGCTTACGACAGCTTGGTGTGCCTGCTTTATGGGCACTTCGATATCCACTGGCTCGATATTCCGTGGCAGCCGGTGGCTATGCTGGGCACGGCGGTAGCCTTTTACATTGGCTTCAAAAGCAACGGCTCCTACGCCCGCTTCTGGGAAGGCCGGCAGCAGTGGGGCGCCATCGTGAACACCACCCGCACCTGGGCCCTACGGGTATTCGATTATGTGCAGGCCACACCCCACCACCAAACTCTGGGCCCCGCCGACCTGCACCAGCTGCACCGCCGCCTGCTCTACCGCCAGCTGGCTTGGTGCAACGCCCTGCGCCTGCACCTGCGCCGCCAAACCGCCCAGGGCTGGGACGCCGAGGTAGCTCCGTTCTTGTTTGACCCCGCCGACCGCGCCCTGGCCACCACCGCCAACCCGCCCACCCACCTGCTGCGCCACCAGAGCCGTGAGCTGCTCGACCTGCACCAGCGCGGCCTGCTCACCGAGTACCGCCACGTAGCCCTGATGGAAACGGTGCAGGACTTGCTCAACGCCCAGGGAGCGTGCGAACGCATTAAAAATACGCCTTTCCCGCGCCAGTACGCTTATTTCAGCTACGTGTTTGTGTGGCTGTTTGCGGCCGTGCTACCGCTGGGCCTGGTCGAGGAGTTCGACCACCGCGAGGCGCTGGGGCAGTACCACGTATGGCTGATGGTGCCCTTTGCGGCGCTGGTGTGCTGGGTGTTCAACACCATCGAGGTGGTAGGCCACAAGAGCGAAAACCCCTTCGACAACCAAGCCAACGACGTGCCGATGTCAGCCATCTGCCGCTCCATCGAAATTGACCTACGCGAGCTGCTGGGCGAGGCGGAGCTGCCCCAGCCAGTGCAGCCCTTGGAAGACGTGTTGTATTAGGTTGTAAAACAGCGTGGCACTCCGTTTCCGGTCGAACGACGAGACGGAGTGCCACTCCGTTTTACAACCTAAAATATTATCCGGCCCAAAACGTCACGCTACGGATGGGCTCGTAATGCCCTCCCCCAAAAGGCGGTACCTTTGTGGGGTTATAAGTAGTTAGCAAGTGAAGTATTCTTATCCCCGGCCGCTCACCGCGTTTGGCCGTTTCGTGCTGCTGATGCAGTCGATGCTTATCCGCCCCGAGCGGCGGTCGGTGCTCTGGCAGCGCATCCTGGAAGAAGCCATAGATATCGGCGTCGATTCCGTTTTTATTGTGGGACTGGTATCGACGTTTATTGGGGCCGTTACCTGCGTGCAGATTGCCTACAACATGGTCAACCCGCTCATTCCGATGAGTACAGTGGGTTTCATGGTGCGCGAAATGACCATTCTGGAGTTGGCCCCCACCATTATTTCGATAGTACTGGCGGGTAAAGTCGGCTCGGCCATCGCAGGCAGTCTGGGCACGATGCGCATCACCGAGCAGATTTCGGCCATTGATGCAATGGGCATCAATTCGGCCTCCTATCTAGTGCTGCCGCGCATTGTGGCTGCACTGTGTGTATTTCCGCTGCTCGTTGTGCTGGCTATGTACCTGAGTATTCTGGGAGGCTACGTCGCCACGCAGGTATCAGGCATTATGCCAGGGGCCGATTTCATCGAAGGTCTGCGCTATGCCTTTAAGCCCTACACGGTGCTGTTTGCACTCATTAAGTCGGTGGTATTCGCCTTTCTGGTATCGGCCATTTCGTCTTACAAAGGCTACACACTGAAGGGCGGAGCGCTGGAGGTAGGCAGAGCCAGCACGGGTGCCGTCACCAACTCGATTATCGCCATCCTGCTCGCCGATTATTTCCTGGCGAGTATTCTGCTGTAGGGGAAGTGATGGGGTGATGGGGGAAAACAGAACGTCATGCTGAGTTTGCCGAAGCATCTCGCTCGTACACTAATTTAATCGTTAAGCCAAAGAGACGCTACCGATTGAGTTAGTGTACGAGCGAGATGCTTCGGCAAACTCAGCATGACGTTCTGTTTTCCCCCATCACCCCATCACCCTAAAAAAATGCGCCAGCGCCTTTCGTACTTCTTTTTCAGCCAGCATTTTTCCGATGGCCTGCGCACCACGCTGGCCATTTTGCTGCCGGCCGTGCTGGGGGCACAATGGGGCGAATTTGCCACGGGCATCACCATCAGCACCGGGGCGGTGTGCGTGAGCGTGACCGATATGCCGGGGCCACCCGGCCACCGGCGCAACGGCCTGCTGGTGGGCCTGGGTTTGGTGCTGCTAGTGGTGGTGCTTACCAGCCTGGCCGCGCCGTACCGCTGGCTGCTGGGCCTGGAACTAGTGCTGCTCAGCTTCGGGCTTACGATGCTGCTGGTGTGGGGTGCCCGGGCAGGCTCGGTAGGGTCGGCGGCCCTGCTGGCCTTGGCTCTGACGCTGGCCCACCCGCCCGTCGGGGCCGATATTCTGCCGCATACGGGCCTGCTGCTACTCGGTGCGCTGTGGTACCTGCTGCTGGCGCTGCTGCAGCAGCGGGCGCTGCCCTACCGGGCGGCCCAGCAAGCGCTGGGCGAATGCCTGCACGCCGTAGCAGGCTTTCTGCAACTGAAAGCCACATTTTACAACAGCGCCACCGACCTCGACGATGACTACCGCCGCCTGGTAGCCCAGCAGGTAGTGGTGAATGAGAAGCAGGAAGCCGTGCGCGACCAACTCTTTCGCACCCGCCAGATAGTGCGCGAAAGTACCAGCACCAGCCGCCGCCTGGTGCTCACTTTCACCGAAACCGTAGACCTTTACGAGCACATCACGGCGGGCTACTACGATTACGGGGCACTGCGGGCCGCCTTCGGTGCCACCGGCATTCTGGGCGAGGTGGAGGCCCTGCTCAGTCGCCTCGCCACTGACCTCGACTACCTGGGCAGCGCCATCCTAGCGAACCGCAGCTACAGCACCCGCCCACCCGACCGCACCCCGGAGCTAGCCGAGCTGCAAGCGCGCATTGCAGCCCTGCCCACCGCTAGCCCGGCCCCCAGCCCGCGGGTGCTCAAAAAAGTGCTCATCAACCTGCGTGACCTCTCCCGTCGCATTGGCCGCCTGCAGCGCTACTTCGATGAAAGCCTAGCCGCCGACGGTCCCGACCCCAGCCGCGTGGCCGACCACGGCCGCTTCGTGGCCCACCAGGAACTGGAGCTAAGCGCATTTGCTCAGAACCTCACGCTCAGCTCGTCGGTATTCCGGCATGCGGTGCGCATGGCGGTGGCCTGCTCGCTAGCCTTCGGGCTGGCCGAAAGCCTCTGGCAAGGCCAGCACAGCTACTGGATTCTGATGACGGTGACGATTATGCTCAAGCCGGGGTTCAGCCTCACGCGGGAGCGCAATACGCAGCGTATTATCGGCACGGTGGCGGGTGGGGCGTTGGGGGCACTGGTGCTATACGTGGTGCCCGGTAACGACTGGCGCTTCGCGTTTCTGCTGGTATTTATGGTGGTGGCGTACTCGTTTCAGCGCACGCAGTACCTGGTCACGGTTATTTTCCTCACGGCCTACCTGCTCATTATGTTCACCTTTTTGGGGCAGGGCTACCTGGGCATTATCGAGGAGCGCGTGGTAGACACGCTCATCGGCTGCGCCATTGCCCTGGCTACGGCCTACCTGCTGTTTCCGCGCTGGGAAAGCGACCAGCTACCCGATTTGCTCGCCGCCACGCTACGGGCCAACCTCGCCTACCTGCGCCAGCTCGCCGACCGCCTGGCGGGCCGCGAGGTGCCACCCGTTACGTACCGGCTGCTGCGCAAAGACGTGTACGTGGCTTCCGCCAACCTGGCGGCAGCCTTCCAGCGCATGCTCTCCGAGCCGCGCCACACCCGCCGCCACGCCACCGAAATTCACCAGTTTGTGGTGCTCAACCACATTCTTTCGGCCAATATCTCGGCCCTCACCACTAGCTGGGAAGACGCCGGCCCCACCCCGCCGCGTCCCGCTGCCGACAGCCGCCGCGTCCTGGTGAGCGCCCAGGCGGCCCTCAGCCGCAGCCTCGCCTGCCTCGACTCGCCCGAGTCGGCTGCCTACCCAGCCGCGTTTGCGCCCCTGGCCGCCGAGGTAACAGCGGATAGCGAAGCGGCCGTAGCGCCCGACCGCTCGCTGGGCGAGCAGCTGGCGTTTCTGCAGAAAGTGAGCACCGACCTGAGCCGCGTGACGGAGGTGCTGGTGGGGGAGGCGCAAACCGCATCCGTGTCGTAGCTTTGTTGCACCAGGGAGGTTAGCTCAGTTGGTTTAGAGCGCTTGCTTCACACGCAAGAGGTCGAAGGTTCGAATCCTTTACTTCCCACAGATTGAATTATTGCAGCCCCCGAGCCGGTTTTTCGGCTTGGGGGTTTTTGTTTTTCATGCCCTATTCATCCGGTTTGCCCCTTCTGCTGCCCGTACCTAAACCGGTACTAAAAACTACTGCCGGTACGCGCAACCTGGGCCATTCAACTTAGTATCTTCATGTACCATACAGCTAACATACTTAGTTGCGCGGCGCATGATGAAAGCCTACATGACCCCGCCGCTCCTATTTTACGTCTCTAACCGCCGCCAGCCCGACCAGCCAGGCTACGTGCATTGCCGCGTGACGGTGGACAAGCGCAACGTGGAATTTGCCACGGGGGTGCGGGTGCAACGGGCAGACTGGCATGCTGATACCAAGCAGGTGCGGGGGCGTAGCGTCGCCGCCCGCAACGCCAACAACCGGCTGCTGAATCTGTGCAACGAGCTGGAAAGCCTCTTTGCTGCCAAAGAGCGGGCAGGCGACTTGATAACGGCCGAGTCATTGGTGCGCGAGTTTCGGCGCGGGACCAGCACCCGCCCCACGCTGCTACAAGCCTGGGCACAGTTCAACGAGCAGCGGCAGCGGCTCGTGGGGCTGGAAATTACCAAGGAACGCGCCGCCGCCCATGCACTGCACCGCCGCCATGTTGAAGCGTTCCTGCAGCACCGCCGCAGCTTGGCCCTGCTGCCTGAGCAGCTAACGGTGCCGGTGGTGGAGGAACTGCAGTCCTGGCTGCGCACAGCGCACGGCGTAAGCCAGAACCACGCGGCCAAGGTGGCGCAGAGCGTCAAGCAGGTACTCACCTGGGCCGTGGGGCACGAAGTAAGCACAGCCAACCCGCTAGCCGGCTACCGGCTCCGCTATACCCCACCCGCGTCGCCCGTTTTCCTTTCCGGCGACGAATTGCAGCGCCTCAAAGACTTTACCTTCGCCTCGCCCCCGCTTCGGGCCGCTGCCGACTGCTTTTTGTTTCAGTGCTACACGGGCGTAGCTTATGCCGACTTAGCCCGGTTTCGCCGTAGTCAGCACACGCGCCTGGGGCCGGATGGCTACGAATGGCTCTATATGCAACGGCAGAAAACAGCGCACAGCACGGGCCAAGCGGCTACCATTCGCCTGCTACCGGAGGCGTTACGGCTGCTGGCTTACTACGGCGACAAGCTGCCGGTGCCGACCAACCAGGTCTACAACCGCTACCTAAAAGAAGTAGCCGCCGTGCTCGGTTTCGACTGCCTGCAGCTCACCTCACACATGGGGCGCAAAACAGCCGGGGCGCAACTGCTGCTGGCCGGCGTTCGCATTGAGGCCGTGAGTAAGATACTAGGTCATAGTAGTATAACGATGACTCAGGCGCATTATGTGTCAATTACAGACAATATTGTAGCGCAAGAAATGCGGCGTGTGTACGGCAAACTGCCCGCCACGTAGCTCACCACCACCTACCCCACCCACTCTACCTGCCGTAGTGCCTACCTCCCCCATACCAAGAAGCAAGCAGCACCAGCCCCACCAGGAGAGCCAGCCCCAGGGCCTTTACCCACCATTCCGGTTCGTCGGGGTCGTTGTAACTGTCGGGTCTGTACCGGCTCATTACGGGCAAAAGTAAGCCCGACCTCCTTACGTGGGGGGCGGGCTTTCTAAGGTGTGCGGGTTCCGTCCCCGCGCCAGTACCCGTAGGCTGGCCGACTAGCCGTTACGGCGTTTGCATCCCGGCCCAGGTTCAAAAACCCAGGGCTTGTTGCGGCCGTCGCCAAGCACAGGCTTGGGTAGGTCACGGTTGGCCCACTGGTGCGCCCTCTCGGGGTGCGGTGGGCTATAGGGAGAATGAGCCGCGAGGAATAGGGGGTGCTATGCTGCACGGCCGGCAAGCCGGTTTCGCTCATTCAGTTGGTTGCCAGCACCCGGTTGGTGGTGGCGAAGTGGTTGCGTACTCAGGACTCGAACCTGAATCTCTGCCTGCGCTGACAGCGGAGTGAGGGGCGCGGTGCTGGCCCCCTTTATCCCTTCCCCTAGTACGCGAATTGTGAATGAGACAGGGCAGGTGCCGCCTGGCGCGATATTACAATTACGTTTAGACCTGCCATGTCTTCGGGCAATTTGACCCCGAACTATGACCAGTGCATCCCTCCGATTGCTCGGCTGCCTCATTCAAGTTGTTACCCGCCCCGATTGGGCTTGGGCTAATACTCCCAGCGTCCTACCGTTAGACTACCCCAAGCGAGCGCAGTGCTCTAAGGGGGCAGGACTCGAACCTGCATTACTGGTTTCAGCAGCGCCCCAACCGGGCAATACGGGACTCGCACCCGCGCTTCTGCTATGTCGTGCCACCCTACTAGGGTAAGGTGGTAAGGGGTGCCCAGCCGGATTACCTCCAACCGGGGCTTCCTCTGTGCCTAGCCGAGTCGCACGAACATTCCCCGCATCAGCGGGCGGCACCGGGCAGCAGCAGAGGCGCGCTTCTACTGTCAGGGCTGTGAGGCATTTTGTCTGCCACCTGTACGCTTTACGGGTGGGGTGATGGTGGACTAGTCCGGCTCGACCCGGCATTCCATTCGCAGGCGCTTCGGGCCTACTACAACTAGCCCATAATGCGGGAGTGGGGCGGTGTTACATGGCGCAGGGCTAACGTGCCGGAACGTGTGACTAAGAAGGTCAGGGGGGTGCGGTAGGATTTGGAGAGTAGATATACGCGCAGCAGCCTTTATTTGGTTCTCTATACCGCTACTTTATTTTCACTAGGCCACGGGCGCGGGCGCTCCCTCTGGCCGGTAATAACATGGCCCTCCGTGTCGGCCCCGGTCACTGTGCGGGCCACGTAGCGTAAAATGCGCTCCTTTTCTAGCTTGTGGTGGCGGTCAATAATAGCCTCCACCTCGGAGTCTGTAATGGCCCCGGCACGGGCGGCCTGAGCTAGCGGGAATACTTGTTCGTCAGTCATGGTAAGATAAAGTTTAAGGGTGTCAGCCGCACCTCCCGAACTACCGGGCCGGCGCGGCAACCAAGCGCGGGCCGAACGGCTCCCACGGCCCATTCCACTGTTCACTTCGGTACACGCCCTCGGGCCGGAAGTCGAAGAAATGCCAGGCGTGTTCCTGCGGGTCAGGCTCTGCCCAGGTCAGGGAAACACCGTCAAGCAAGGCCACAATGCAGTGGATGGTGCCAGCCTCGATACGGTGCGTGAAGCCGGGCCGGCGCTCGTGGCGTTCAACGCTCCAGCTCCCGTCAGGGTGGATGGTGTACACGTCTTCCACGTAGCCGCCAAGCAGAATGTGGGCCAGCATCCCGAACTTATGCGAGTGCGGCGGCCCGGTGTCAGGTGCCCGTAAGACGTGGAATGGCTCCCACTTGTCGCGCAGGAATACCTTGCTGAAATGAGGCCCCAAATGCTCTATGCGCGGGGCATAGTCGGGCGACGGATAAGAGGCGGTAGTCATGGCTACAGGTGTTGGTCAATTAGGCCGGCCACCTCGTCAAAGGTGCCGGTGTTTTCGCGGCTGATAACGGCGATGTTGGTAATGCGCGACGGGGTGTCTTGCTTCAGCCACAGCAGCGGCGGGGCGTCGGCCCACTGCGCCACAGCCGGGGGCAGGCTGATGGCTTCTCCATCGTAAGACGTTGCGAGTTGGCCCGGTAGCCACTCCGATAGGTTCTGGTGCTTTGTTACTGCTACCCCGGCCTTGATAGCCAACTCGCACAGCACTCCTAGCGGGCTGTAGCTTGTCGGCCCGCCATCGGTGGGGCGAGTAGCCAGGAAGCCGTTGGCGTTGGGCAGGTAAGTGCCGGAGCGCAGTTCGGTTAGCCAGTGGGCTTTGATTTCCGCGTTCATGCAGGCTTAGATTACGCCGTGGGTGCTAGTGCTGCGGAGGCTGTCGGCTAATTGTTCCAGCACCTCGGCCACTTCGGGTAGGTGCTTTATCGGCTTCATGCAAACCAGGGCGCAACGCTGCATCCCCCGGTCGGCCGTGAGTTGGGCCGTGAGTAGGGCGCGCACGGCAGGCCAGTCACGGGCATACACGGCCGACACCAGCGCGTTATGCAACTGGTCAAAGCGGGCAAGGTCGGGCGCGTGCTCGTGTAGGGGGAGGAAGTCGGGCATGGAGCTTTTAGCTGTTAGTTACAAGCTGTTCACTTTTGGCATGGAGCACGGCCCGCAACAGCAAGCCGTGGTACTTGGCCGAATCCTTCAGCGCCTGCTCGATGGCTGCCAGGGCATCGGCTACCGGCACCACGACTACTGGTCCGGCTTCGGGGGTGTGGGTACGGGCGGCGGCTAGGTAGGCGGTGGGGGAAAGCATCGGCCTACAGTTTGATTGACCGCCGGCCGCCGTTTACAATCAGCGGGCGGGTGAGTTGAAACAGGTCGCCGTTATCGTTCAGGTCTTCCAGGGCATCGAGCACGGCGGGCGAGGTCAGGTCGCGCCCCTTTAGCAGTTGGCAAAACGTGGTGATGCCGTCGATTATATCCACCGTCATTTCGTCGGGGGTTCGGCTGGGTTGGTTGCGCTTGGCGACTTCGCGCTTAAAGCGGGCCTGCTGCTGCTTGCGCGACTTCTCACCTTCGGCCTTCACAAGCGCATTGATTTCGTCGGGGGTGCGCTCATCCTGAACGCGGGGCTTTTTGGGCGAATCCTTCATGGCGGGCTCGGTGTCTTACACCAGGGGTAGCGTGGAGGTGGGAGGGGCGGGCTACATCGCCTCGTAAAAGGTTTCGGGCACGGGGCACGGCTTGGCCTCGCGCACCAACTCATGCCAGCGCAGGGCCAGCAGTTCGGCGTACTTCACCGGGTCGAAGCCGTAGGTGCCGAGCGCCCAAAAGTCATTGCACTCGACTACGATAGTGTGCTGTCGGTTGCTGTTGTTTTCCTCTATCACGCCCACGTCCAAGGAGTAGCAGCGCGGAGCGAAGGGCTTGTAGGCCGCAATCATTTGCTTTATCGCGTCGTAGTCCGGCACCATGAACGGCTCGCCCAAATAGTGCTTCATGCCCACCATGCCCTTCTCCCGGTCTACAAATACCCGGTACTCGCTGGCAATCTCTATTTCAGGCGAAACCAGCACGGGCGTGTCGGCCGGGTAGTCGTTCATAATGAGCCGCCCGTTTACTCGGCTGCTAATCACGCCGCCCGTGAAAAGCTTGTGGGTGTCGGCAGGCTTGAGAAAGGCGGGCAGCGGGGCCGAATCCAGAAACTTGCCCAAGGTGCTGCGCTCGATAGCCCGGCCCGCGAAGGGCAGCAAGGCATCGGGCACATTCAGCGGGGCGGGCGTGACCCGTGCACGCCATTTGAAGAAATCTTGAACGCCCTCCACCGTGCCGACAAAAGGCGTGTCGGGGCTAATCTGCTCAGGTAGCCATTCCTCCGAAAACACCACCTTGTAGCCCAGCCATTTGAACCCCTGCCACGCGGCTAGGCAATGCTCGTGCATCGGTTCGCCTGACGTGGCGGGGCTTTGAATGTAAACGGTTTTCATGCCCCTAAGTTACGAAATAAAACGCAACTATGCAAGCAAATAACCAACTATCTACCAAATAAATAACGGTGCTAAACCCGCTACGGCCAGCCCTATTCTCGCCACCAGTGCCAGGGCTTCCGGCCGCGCCGGGCTGAGCTTTCTGATTAGCCTGTCACTCGCTGCCGTTTGCCCCACGCTCAGCAGCGGCACTTTGCAAAACCAGTTGAGGCATATATCAAACAGCAGCCTGCTCACCCCCGCCACCACCACCCACTTCCAGCAGAACGCCCCCGGCACCCAGCCCATGCGCCACAGCGGCAGCGGCACTAGTACCGGGAGGAAATAAAGCAGTGTCAGGCGGACGTGCAGCGAGTTGACAGCGGCGCGGGCGAAGGGGGAAGAGGCGGGTACGTATTCACGAAGGGCGGGTATTATGCCGCTTTCTGACCATGCTAAAAGCGCGACTGTTGCCGGCCAATAAAAGTAGATTAAATAACTGACTATCATTGCTTTTATGTTATTTGTTTCGTATCTTTAGAGCATGGTAACATGGCTCAAAAACGAACCCGAAAAGTACCCGACCGCCCCACTGGCAATGCTATGCTGGGCCAGTAGCATTAACCTTCATTTCACCGACTTCTTTGGTTATGCCGATAGCTGTTCGGTGAAGCTGGAAGATGAGGATTTCCATTGGGCCGTGCCCTTCATTGAAAAGTGGGGGCCGGTGGGCATGGAGGCCGTGGGCTGCCTGCTGCTGGGCGGGCCGGATTTCCTGCCTATCGAACCGCACCGCAACGCCAATTTTATGGCGGCGCGGGCGGCCTTGCAAGAACTGAATCCTACCGTTGTCAGTAAGCAGGATTAGCCCATGCCCACTCTCTACACCATCATAGGTAAAGCCGACCACTTTTTACCTTTCTTCGCTTTCCTGTACTTCATGCTTGCCTGCGTAGCCTTCCACGGCTTGCGGGAAGGCTATGCAGGCCGCTTCGCCAGCCTGCTAGTGGCAGTCATTTGGCCCCTGCCCCTTGCGGCGATGGCGCTCGAAATAGCCTTCACGGCAACAGTGGATTTCTTCACCGGCAAAGACTGATTCACGCTTTTTCATATAAGACAGTATGAAGCACCCCGAACTATTCCAGCGCATCCTTTCAGGCATTCAGCAAGAGAAAGGCAAGAAGAACCTGCTCAAAAAGCTGGAGGCCGATGGCGTATTCAAGCCCGTGCCCGCCGCCCACCCCACCAAGTAGCTAACACCACCGACCATGAAGCAGAAACTCACTCCCGAACAAGCCAAACTCAAGCAGTTTATGGCCGACAATTTTTGCTTCTACGGCATGAAGGAATGGGGCTTTTGGCCGAAAGGCACCAGGGCTACCGACTTCGAGGCGCAGGCCGCCCGCGTGTGCCAATTCTTCGGCTACCAGAGCGTGTATGAGTATGGCAGAAACTTGCCCGAAGTGGTTGACGTGGTGCGTACCAACGACCTGACCGGGCAGCGCGAACACTCAGGCGTGGTGGCGTTCTCCATGCCTAGCCAGGTGAACGGGGCGGGTGAGCTGGTGTCCGGCGGCGCAGGAATCCTACATGTCAGCAAAACCGACTTTGAATGCCCGGCTTGCACTTGTAAGCAGCAACTACGCAACCACATGGCCCGCACCCAGAAATGCAAGGGCTGCAAGCGGACGTTGGGAGTAGAGGTCGATGTACGGGGCGGCATTCACGTTTGGGAGAAATGAGCGCCACCCGCCAATGCGCCACCTGCGCCTACCGGGGCAAGTTCACCGCCGCGCCCGCCGACGTGCAGCAGATGCACCGGGACTTTATGAACGACGGGGAAACCGATGGCCCGCACGGCTGCCACGAACGAGCGGGCACGGCCTGCGTAGGGTGTGCCCGCTGGTTTGCCGAAGCACAATCACTCGCGCCACTGGTCGCGCCAGCCCGAAGCGAAGTACAGCAACAAGGCACCGGCTCCCAGCACGGCACCAACGACAACACAGCCGATAATAAGGAGAGGATGCATAGAAAGTGGGTTTAGCTGACGAAAGGTCAGCGGCGGGCGGGCCGTAGCCCTGCGCAGATAGTGCTACCCGCCGCCTCCTATTTTATGTACAATTAGTTTGGCCTAGCCCCTGCGCCTACCACCCCTACCCACCACCACAAACACCGCAACCACCAAAAGCAGAACGCAGCCCATCGGCAGGTAAGGAGCCACGGCTAGCCCTGCCTGTCGTTAATCGATTTCCCTTGCCCGGTAGCCCCGTACAGCAGGCCGCCGACTATGCCCCCGGCTACGGGTGCGGCAAACAGGTAGAAGCCCGCGATGGAGCAGATAATTGCGCCGACTACTGCGAAGGCGAAGGTGCCGAAAAGTTTGTTCATGGTGGTGATTGATACTTGTTGATTGATACCTGTTACATCTTCTGCCAGCCTAGCAGCTCGCAGTGTGGCATGTCTTTGAAGGATTTCCAGTACGCGCCTTGTGACACAGCAACCTTCAGCTTTTCCGCCGCTACTTTCACGTAAGCCGCAAAGCCGCCATAGTTGCTATCCGTCCAATCGGGTTCGCCATCGGCTTTTAGCAGTTGCACGTCGAAGGCGCGGGCGGGCAGGAAGTTATGGGCCGACTGCCCAGGGCGGGCGTTGGTGATTTTGTGGCTGGCCTCACTCGCGCCGATGGCGGACAGGCCAGCGTTGTGGCGCAGTTGGTTAATCTCTGCCAGGGGTTGGCGGCCCTGGGCGTAGTACGCCTGCTGCACGGCAGGGCTGCGGTAGGTTTCACCCAGGCGCGGCTTGAGGCCATTGGGGTGTGCGGCGATGTAGGCGGCTTTGGCCTCCGCGTACACGGCTGCCAGATGCGGGTGCAGGTGGTCGATAGAAGAATCTGTAGGCATACCTTACTGCAATTTGTACAGCCGTGCGGCTGGGGTTTCAAAAGAGACAGCACCCGCTTTCACGGGCTTTACTTTGGCGTAGCCCTCCCGGTCACGGCCCAAGACTTCTACCTTGAGGCCAGCGGGCGAATCGAGGGCACGGATGGGGCGGGCGGCGGTGCTCATGCCTGCTCGTCTTTCTTGCGCCGGAAGGCAGCGAGTAGCAGCGGCCAACCGAAGTAGAGCGCCGCGCCGACTGCCAAAATGCCCGCCGCGCCGCCCAGCACCTTGCCCCACGGGAAGCCCGGCTTTACTTCCGTCGCCGTAGCCCCAGGGCCAGCCGCAGCCGGGCCTTTGCCCGTAGTCGCTACATCGAGCACGGCCCCGCTGTCGGCTTTGGCAGCGGTGGCTTTCTTCTCGGCGAGCACGGCCCCGTCGCCGAGGATAGTGGCCTTCTTGGCGGCGGTGGTGATGGTGGCTGGGCCTGCGACGGTGTAGTAGGCACAGTTTTTACATTTCCTGGACGCGGATGCTGCGCCAGCTAAAACGTGCGCCTGCGGCTTGGAATCGGTGTTTTTGGAGAAAATACGGGCCAAAAACGGCGTTTTCTGCTCCAGCCTGGGCGGGGGCTGCGCTACTACACTATCCACCAACTTGCCGGTGGAGTCCCGCTCAATGATTCCTCCAATGGAGAGGGGTGCGGCGGGCGGCTCGGTAGTGGTGGGTGGGCGTGAGCTGGAGCAGCGGAAAAACATGAGGCCGAACACCCAGCCGGCAAGCAGGCAAAAAAGTAGCTTTTTCATGGCTTATGAGAGATTAGTTCGTTGTATTCTTCCAGCCACTCAGTTTTGATGGCGAAACCCTGCCGGATGAAGCGCTGCATCACCTCGCTTAATTCAGCTAGCCGCTTCTCATTCACGCTTTCCTGCCAGAGCTTGCGGGGCATGGGGCCGATGGGGGCAGGGCGGTCGGTGTCGGGTTCAGCCATTTTTCAGGGGCTTGGCCGCGCCTTGCTGTTTGGGGCGCGATTTTGGTTCCGGCTTCTTAGCTGCTTGCGGCATCGGCAGGGGCTTGTGGCATCAGTTTGGGGTCTGCGGGCGGCTCGGTCGTGCCAGGCTGCGCGAGCGGGTTGCCCTGCCCGTCTTTGGTTTGGCGGCTGTAATACCCTTCCACTGCCTTGCTCACCCCCACGCCGAACGCATAGGTGAGCAGCAGCACCGCGCCCTCCTGCCTGACCTCACGGCCCGCCAGGTAGTCGGCAGTGGCAGCAAACACCACCACGCCTACCCCGACCACGAAGGCGCAAGCCTTGAACACATCTTTTGCGACGTAGTGGCCGGTGAGGTGGTCGGTCGTAATATCTTTCCAGAGGCTCATTTGCAAACAGCTTTTTCAATGCGCTCCAGCATCCGGCGCTGGGCCTGCCGCTCCGTCATGCCTTGGTAGTAGTTGTAGCACAAGGCCGCGCACAGCCCCGCCAGTAGCAGCAGCACCAAGGCGCGGTAGAGAAGGGAGGTGGGACGCTGGGCCATTATTCAGACAGGATATAGGAAAGGTCACGGCGGTGGGCTTCGAGCTGGGCCACGTTTAGCTCTTCGAGCGTCATGGCTTGCTGGTGCCAGGACAGGAATAGAAAAGCTAGCGGCTTATCCTTGCGCCCGCGAATGAGCAAGGCCACAGCGCAGGAAATCTTGCGCTTATTGAGTAGGCGGCCCACCTCGAAATCCAGGCAACTGTCGGGCGTGAGCAGATAGAACGGCAGTTTGGCAGGGCCTGCTAAGGCCAGTACTAAATGCGGGAAGTTGGAAATAAGCAGCGCCTGGCTCTCAAACTTCCAGCGCGTTACCCCGTGATTGCCGATGGCTTCGGAGTCCATGCTCATCTTTTTAATCGAGTCGTTGCCCTCGAAGAACTCCCCATTATGCAGCCGGTAAAGCCCTACATGGTCGGCCTTAGCTTCGATGCAGATGCGCTCCGTAGCCTGGTCGAGTAGTACCTGTTTTTCAGCTAGGTAGCCGAGCGAGCTTTGCTTGACTTTCTTGCGGTTTTCGCGCCATTGCACAAAGGCGCTGCGGCCCATTTCTGCCAGCAGTCCGAGCACGGCCACGAATATCCCGGCCAGGGCGGTGTAGATTTTATCGGCAGAAATGGCGGCGAGTAGAAACGGCATTGGCAAAAAGCAGGCGGCACGGTGGCCTAGTTCATGGCTGGGCTAGCAAGCGGTGAAGGCGAAGGGATAGCAGAGCGAGGGGGAGGTAACTTGGGCCGCCTACCGGGTGGCAGGCGGCGGGCATCTACGCAGGAGTGCTAGGCTGCTGATGAAAAATGTCGCGCACGCCATTAAGGGCGAGATAAACTTGCTGAGCCTGCTCGCCCGTCAAGGCCGCGTTGGCTAGGGCTTGAATGAATTGCGTGTAGATGTCTACTTGCTGTTGAATTGCAGTTGTCGGATTCATCGAAAGGGGGTGTAAAAGGTGAGGGGGTAATTAGCGTTTTTTGCCTTCGAGGCGCACATTGTACTTGCCTGTGCTGGCGCTTACAAAGAAGTAAATCGGTTCCGTTAGGGAAATCTCTGCGGGTGGTGTGCTTAGCAGAGAAAGCAGGTCGAGCGTCTTGCCTACGCCGGGCGCGCTGGTTAGCACTACTGGAATGTCCTGCGTGAAAATCACGGTGCCAGCTACGTTTTTAGCCGTAATCGTAATGGTGCCCGCAATGGCGGCAGTGCCCGTGTTGGTAATATCAATGCGGGTAAGCACCAGCACCTGCCCGGTGCCGTTGTCGTCGGCAATGTCGATGCGCTCGTTGGTGCGGGTGAAGGCAGCAACAGGGGTTGTTTGCACGGCCAAAAAGAAGCGGTAAGGCTGTTGCAGGCCACCCACTAATTCATCCCGGCGCACGGCTTTGGACATGTCGGCTGCCTTCGGTACACCCAGGTTATTGACCACGGCCCCGGCCGCCATCGTGCCGCCCGCCAACGGCAGCTTAGAATCTGCGGCGGCTTTGGCAGCCCCGGCCAGCGTGTAGGTAGCCGCGAGGCCCGAGGTCGGGTTGCTGAAAGCCGATGAAATGGGGGTGAAGTCGGCCGTATTCACCTTGCCTGCCAGACCCGTAGTGAGGTCGGAGGTCAGCGCCCGCGCCTGAATGGCCGTGGTCTGAGTGGCAAGGGTAGTTGTGTGGCTGGCCGCGAGCGCCTCTACCGTCGTTACCCGGCCAGCCACTGCCAAGCTCGCGGCCCGGTCGGTATTCTGCTGCGCTAAGAGTTGCGCGGCTCCGGTTTCGTCACTGGCTAAGTGGCTCATTATCTCCTGCAAGGTGTAGAGCCCCTGCGCCGAGGTGCCGCCCACGACGGCTTGAAAGCTTGCCTGCACGGCGGGCGTGACAAACTGCGTGTTATTCGTGCCGATAGCCCCGGCAATCGTAGCGGGCAGCGCCGCTAGGGTCGCCTGCTGCTGCGTAATAACGAGGCTTTGCTGGTCAATAACCCCCGCTTGCTGTTGGATAGCCTGCTGCGCGGCCGTGAGGTCGCTACGCATCTGCGTAAAGAACTCAATTACCTGCGTCTGTTTGATAGCCCTAAAGAGCGCTGGAAAATCTAGCGTATCGGTCATGGTTGAAAAGGCTAGGTTAGTGCGTTTTTAGCCCCGTTGGCATCCTTGACATACACCCGACCATCTGCTGCATCGCAGTAAAAGGTGGCCCCGCTTGCGGGTTGGGCGGGCTCGGCAACTGGCATGAGGTGAACAGCCCCGTTCACATCCAACTTCGCAACCGGCGTGGTCGTACCGATACCCAGGTTGCCGTTGGGCAGCAACGTGGCAGCCGTAGCACCCTGCACTTTGAACAGCATGGAAGCCCCGCCGAAGGGGGCATTTAGCTGCGTGTCGCCTGTGCTGGTGTTGTAGGCGATGATGTAGCCAAGGAGGTTACCGTTGTTAAAACGTGCTATTCCACTTAGCCCGCCACTGGTGAGCAAATCCAGCCAGAAGTTCGCGCTTTGATACGAGCGTACCGAGCCGTTACCGGCGCTCATACCAGAAGCCACTACCCCGTCAGCTTGCAGGTTGCCTGTGGTCAGTAGGTTGCCGTTTGCTTGCGAGAGGACGCTACCGGCAAAGGCTCCGTTATTGTTGTATTGGAGTTGGCTGTTGGTGCCACCTGGTGCCGTGGTGCCGCCCCCACCCGTGCCCGGCCCTACCAGTACATTGTTGATGTAGGTGGCGTTGGTGGTGTTGGCGGGTGGCGTGAAGTTGAGGCAATTCAGCAGGAATACCCCATTGCAGGTAGCCGGAATAGTGTTGGCACTGCCGCCGCTGATAGCGTTGTAGGTGCCACCCGAAATAACGCTGCCCTCACTGGCTATAATCGTGCAATTGGTGGCAGCGCCACTAATGGTGTTGCTATCTCCACTGTAGATAGCATTCGCGCTGCCGCTGCCGCTGATGATGTTGGCGCTGCCGTTGCTGATAACGTTGGCCGTGCCGCTGCCGCTAATCGAGTTGCTATCCCCATTCAGAATGAGGTTGCCGTTGCCTGTGCTGGTGATAACCCCCAACCCCGGCGACCCCGCCAACCCCACTACCACGTTCCCGTTGGCATCCCCGTCAATGTAGGGGCTGCCTGAAACCGGCGGCCCATACGTCCCGGCTCCTACATCTACGGTAACAGTCTGTGCCGGCTGTCCCGGTAAGAGTAGCTGCCCGATAGCGGCAAACCGATTGGTCGGCAAGCCCCGCACGGCCACGGTTTCCGTAGTGGTGCTGCCGTTCCACAAGCCCGAGAGGTTGTAGATAACCGGCTTTACCGAGTTCTGGGGGATTTCTACCGCTTGGGTATAGTCGAGGAAGCGGTCTATTTGCAGCACGGTGGGCTGCGTGGGCAATGCCACTGCTTGCCAGTCGCCGTTACCCAGGTAGGTAGCGGGGGCGGGGAATGGACCACCAGTTGCCGTCGTGCGAAACAGGTATGCTTGCCCGTTGAGGGTGTACTGGACCAGGAAGTTTGGTGGGTAGTCGGTGCGGGCGGGGTTGAGCAGGGGTACACTCGCCGAAACCTGCGTAGGGTTGCCTGCCAACTGCAAGTTCAAAATAACCTGCCCCTGCGCCTGGGTAATGTGCAGCGGGTTGGGGTCGGAGTCGGGCGCACCATCCAGAATGCCCTTACCCGTGGTCAGGTTATGCACGCCCGTGCCCCCGCCTACTGCCACAAACGGCACCACCGTATAGGCCAGTTGCACCGCCGTCAGCAACTCGTGAAACTCTGCCAGGTAGTCAATGATGCGCGAGGTGCGGGCCACATCCTTTGCCAGTGCGGCCTTCACCACCTCAATTCCGGCGCTCAGGTTGCCCGTCTTTTCTACCCAGCAAAACCTATCCGTTCCATTCTCAATGGCCCGCAAATAGGCCCGCCCATAGCTCGCCCGCCTAGCTCGCGCGAGGTCGTAGAAAAGCTGCCTGTCGGTGGTTAGAAACGAATAAGCCATGAGGTTAGCAATCACCGCAGCCGCAATCGGTACAGAGTTCGGTAGCGCGGGCAACGAGAGCATCGGCGCTCACTAAGTCGCCCTGGCTGTAAATCGAGTCGAGCATCGCGAGCACCGCGTTAAGTTCTTCCAGGGGGCCGCTGGGGGCTTTCCCCCGCTTGGCCGGGCCGTTGGTGGCTGCTTGCTTATTGAGCCGGCGCTGGCATTTGCGCAACCTACACAGCACCAGGACAGGGATAGCGAGGTACTCTACCCCGGCCGTGTCGCTGGGCTGCAGCATATACAGCCCATCCTGGACGGTGGCAAACGAGAGGCTGGTGGTGACGGGGTTGGTGCCGTGCTGGGGAATAAGATTGAGCACCGCCCCGCTGGGGGCCGTAACGGCTATCGCATAGCCCGCAATGCCCGTCGTATCCCGCGCCAGCACCGCTGTCGCCGTGCGGCAATCAGCCGCCACCTGCACCGTGAGGTCAGCGGGCGGCGCGAAAAACGCAGACGGGTCTAACTCGTCGTCCAGGTACATGACTAGCGGGGAAAGACAGCTTGGGTTAAAATAAGGCTGGCCTCGCCGGGGTTGGATTCGGCCAGGGCGTAGCGGGCCTCCAGGATACGGGCCTCCATGTACTGCACCTCCGAAAGCGGGTGCCCGGCCGGGCTGCGGCGGGCCAGCTTGTCGAAACAGGCGGCTTTGGCTTCGAGGTGGTCGGCTACCTGCAAATGAACCAGCACGGAGCTCGAATCCAGCACCGTAAACACATTCCCAACGCGGGTGCCGCCCTGCACTACCAACTGGTAGCAGTCGTCTTTCGGTGGATTCCAGTTGGTTGCATTGCCCCCAGTGCTACTCGGCAGCACCATATCGACTACGCCAGGGCGCCGGTCAACGACTTGATAGGCCGGGTAGACCGGTCCCGTGGTGGTCAGGGCAACGGTATTGGTGGCGGCGGTGTAGGTGAGGGTGGTAGCAAGCATAGCAAGTGGTCTGTTACAAGGTACACTACAGCGGCGAAAACCCCGCCATTGGGGTAGCCTTTTTGCGTGGGGGTGCCACAATGGGGCACAAAAAAGCCCTCACCAAGTGGCAAGGGCATTTCTGGCATTTGAGCTGTAATGCCGCTTCTGATTGGCCCTGTAGCTAAGGGCTGCCCGGTGGCTAATACTGTTCGTAGTACACGCCGCCAAGGGCCATAAATATTGACTCGAACATTTCAAGCATTGCGGGCAGGTCTGCCGCCTCCTTGGCGCTGGCCTCAATATTAACCGTCTGCCCGTCGCGGCTGCCTTGGTGAAGCTGCGCTGTAAACTCGAATGAGATGGGTGGAATATGGCGCGGGAAGCCTGGGATAAGCGACATGTCATGCTCAAACACGGTGATGTAGTACCGCTTACCGTTTGAGTTACGAAAACATTTCTGGTAGTTGGCAACCGCGTTTTCGTGTCCTAAACAGCGTTGCTCGAACTGCTTGAATCCTTCGGCGAATAGGGCTTCTCTCATGTTGATTTACCAGTTAGTCCACTTAATAACCGATTCAAGGGCGGCCTCGTCAGGCAGGTAGCCATCAAACAAAATGGGCGTGGTTTCAGGGTCGCCGTTGTGGTGAAACAGCACTATCCGGCCAGTGCCCTTGTGGTAATCTATCCCCGGCCCGCCGCTTTCTTCTGCGTAGTCGGGCTCGTTCTTCCAAAGTATTGCCATCATTTCAGCCTCATCAATATGCAGGCCGTGGCGTTGGATAAATTTGGGCGAGGGCTCGTAGTAGGGGTGCTGTGGCATTGGGCTTAGTGGAATGAGGGGTTAGTTGTGCAGGCTTTAAGTCGCTTGATTTCGGCGGCAAGAAGCCTGTTCTTTTGCGCCTCATGCAAGTACATTTCCTTGTACTGGCTATCAGAAATAGGGGTGCCGCCTTTCGCAGTTTTTGCTAGGCTCCTATTGCGCTGTTCTTTAGCCACCGCCTTGCTGGACAGTTTTGTGGCAAGTCCGGCTTTTAGCGTATCACATACAGCAGGCAGATAAGAGCCTATCCAGGCAGGGATGCAAGGCTGCCGACGCGAAGGGGGCTTGGGGCTAAACTTTAGACCCAGGGATTCACGCCGCTGCCACCAGTAGCAAGAGTGTCCGATTTGCAGAAGTGCCGCCGCCATGTCCTCCATGTTTTGATTCCGCACACGAAGCACCACAATGCCGCTTACGTCGAAGTTGTAGGCATCGCGTGACGCGTCATAATCCTTATTGTGCTCAAGCCCGTCTATTTCAACGGCAATGCCCAGAGTCGCATTCCAGAAATCAAAAATACGGTAGCCCCATAGTGCTTGGCGACTCCATTTTATGCCAAGGCTTTCAAGGTGTCCCTTCGCCCAATTCTCATTTGGGTTATTAGCACTTCTCACTATGTTTTGCTCTTGCCTGACGCGCAGGTAGTCGCTTTCGTCCTTAGTTGTAGGCCAACGCATAAAAACAGAAATCCCCGGCAGCGGGCGTGGTGGTAGGCACGGCCGTTACGCGGGGACTCTTGCGCAGTAGGGGCACTGCGCTATTTCACTCCGCGCTACCACACGCGGTCGGCCTCTTTGGCCTGCACAAATATACGAAATAACCCCCACAATGCCGGTAAAAATCCGCTCTTTTCTCCCCCAATGGCGGGGAATCCAACAAACTTAGCCGAGCGTGCTAACGGGTGCGTGAGCTGCGGGGCGGTGGATATGTTTGCGGGCGAACTCTATCTGGCTTTTATGAAACGGCTTTTATTGGTGTTGGTGGGGGTGGTGCTGGCTGGTGGTGTACGGGGGCAAGTTGCATACCCGCCGCCCACAATTGTTTTTGACCCCCAGGCGCAGAGTTACACCCACGCTTGGGATGATGAGTTATACCACTGGTGGTGGGGGTATACGCCTACACAAGTT
Source organism: Janthinobacterium lividum (assembly GCA_050954465.1). Lineage (GTDB taxonomy): Bacteria > Bacteroidota > Bacteroidia > Cytophagales > Hymenobacteraceae > Hymenobacter. The sequence continues at coordinate 67,661 of JBPBPU010000132.1, read as the reverse complement.
CGCGACAAAATTCTTGCTGAGCCTGGGTGGAAGGTTGGCGACCCTGAAGAAGATGATTCGCGCGACCCAGATATGCTAGTTATGATGGCAACTTATACTCGCGCCCAATCACCTAATACCCACATAAATCTCTTCTTTACCTTTTATAAGCGCACGTTGATTAGCCGGGCATACTACTTCTCTCAGCAAAGCGCATTGGCTGGGGCCTGGGGTGAGGAGGCGAACAAGTGGCTGTATGACGAGCAGGGCACTCGGTGGCTAGACAAGGGCCATGATGCCGAGATTAAGCGGCAATACCACGACCCTTATGTAATGTACGTTGTTACCCTGCACCATGAAGACGAGAAAAAGAAGTAGGGCATTAACCGCCTGCACTGACAATGAACGCCGCCTCACAAGGGCGGCTTTTCTATTTGTTGGGCGCTTCTATCCCAAGTCGGCGGCCCTCGTCATAGGCCAGGGTGCGGAGTAGAGCCGTGGTGCTTAGCCCCCGCGCTTTGGCTACCCGCTCTATAAACTCTTTATCTTCTGGCTCAAGCGCAAGATTTATCTGCGGCTTACGGGCATTGTCTGGGCTTTTCATGTCGCAAAGATAGCCAGTAGATTCAATCTATAATAAACCTGAAAGAAATCTTTTCAATCTACCTTAAAAGTAGATTTTATCTACTATCTTTGTGCTGTTCCAAGCGGGACACTTCAGAAAGACAAAGGGCGGCCCGGTGTACGACCACCGGAACCGCCCCCGACTGAGGTTTTTGCAAACCCCAATTACACAGTACAAATGTACGATTACCAGCAGAACGCGGCCCGCAAGGATGCGGAACGCGAGCGAGTTGCTTACGAGAAAGCACTCGCCAAGTACGATGCCATTAACATGGCTGCCGACGAGGGAGTTTTTCAGGTCACTATCCAGAGTGACAGCGGCACTATCACGATGCCCGTTTCCTTTGTGACGGGGCGCGACGTGGCTACGTGGTTGGCAGAGGCCCAGGCCGCTTGGCTCAAGCAGGTAGAAAAGTACCTCAATTCCTCCCTCGTCAATCTGGGAGAGGAAACCGAAGTGGAGCAGAACCGCGTGTGGCTTCGGCAGGAACAGGCCGAGGAGGCCGCCGCCCAGCGTCGCGCCGCCTTCCAGGCCGAAGCGCAGCAAATCCGGCAGGAAGACCTTGCCCAGCAAGCCGCTGCCACGGCAGCACCCAAGCAGGTAGGTCGTCCGCGTAAGCCACGGCCCCAGCCTGAGTTAGTCGGGCAGATGGCAGGCGCAGCAGCGGCCGTGCCGATGAATGGTAGCACCGCCCACGCCGCCGCCCGTGCTACTGGTTCCACGCCCCAAGCCTGAACGACCATGCAGGAGCTAATCAAAATTGAGCAATCCGAAAGCGGGCCGATAGTATCGGCCCGCGAGTTGCACGGCTTTTTGGAAAGCAAGCGCGACTTCGCCACCTGGATTAAGGATAAGCTGGCAAAACACGGGTTTACAGAGGGCTTAGACTTCTCCCCAATTTTGGGGAGGAGCGAAGCAGGGCGACAAACCATTGAGTACGCCCTTACCCTGGACACGGCCAAAGAACTAGGAATGCTGGAAGGGAACGAGAAGGGCCGCGAGATTCGCCGCTACTTCATCGAAGCCGAAAAGCACCTTCGTCAGTCGCCCGCCCTGCCTCAATCCCAGGCCGAGCTAATCCTGATGATAGCCCAGCAGAACGTAGCCAACGAGAAGCGGCTGCTGGCAGTTGAGCAAGGGCAGGCCCAGCTTTTGCAAGCCGTAGCCGAAGTCAAGGCCCAGGTTACGACGGTGCCCACGGACTTCTTCACCGTTGCCGGGTGGGCTTCGCTGCAAAAGAAAAGCCTGCCCACCTCTACGGCGAACGCGCTAGGCCGAAAAGCCGCCGCGCTCAGCAAGGCCCAGGGCTTTGAGATAGGCAAGGTAGGGCATGAGAAGTACGGGGCCGTGAATAGTTACCACCGCGACGTGCTGCGGCAGGTATTGCCAACTCCGTAGATTTTACGGAGTTGAAAGGGGGTAGCGAATCGCTACCCCCTTTTTTATTCTTGGTCGGCGCCTGCCAGTTGGGCGGCCTTTACCCTGTCGTAAGAGGTTAAGCCACCTGGTCCGAAATTCTTAATTTTTGACTGCAAGGTGGCGGTCTCTTGTGTTGCCTCAAGTATGGCCTGAGCCGCTACCTCGTTCTCGCCCTCTAGCGTAGTGATTTGCGAGAGTAAAGCGGCCTTTATAAAGGCGCCCCTGTCGGCCATGAATTTATAAAATTCATCATCTGTCATAGGGCTATCCTGGCCCTTCTCGGGGCGCACTACCAATGTGCCTCCCATCTGGCGGCTAGGTACCGAGATGAATAGCTTATGCTTAGCCAGTGCAGCCCATAGGCGCTCAGTCTGTTCGTCGCGCCTCTCCAACCTGTTCCACAGGCGCGGCGTAGCGGCTGGTAACGGGTCGCCTAACACATCAATGGCATCATGTAGCCCGTTTCGTGCGCCGGGGATGTTGCGCTGCATTGCCTCGGCGAAGGTGTGCGCTTCTTTGCGATGGTCGTAAAATCGCCCGGCTGTTTCCTGTACTAGATTGCTGGCAGGGAACGCGCTCATCGCTGTGCTGGCTGCCATGCGTCGCAGGTAGGCTTCAAATGCCTTGGGGGTTTTGGTGGCTTGTAAAAAGTCGCGTGGGCCGCGCACGGCCGTAATATCACCCAGCCCTACCAGCGATTGGAAAGCGGCGGCACCCACTCGGTCAAGGGCGGCATCATTGTTTTTAATAAACTCCTTATGGTAGGTTTCGGCGTCATTCACATTGCCAACCATTCCTGCCGGGAGTGCAAGCGGGGTATTAGAAAACCCGTAGTACACGCCCTTATAACGAATAGCGTTAGGCATCCAGCCGGTAGCCGCTTTTAGTTGTGCGTCCTTTTCGGGGTCACCCGTACCGTTGCCGATTATTTCAATAGTGGGCTGCCCGTTTTCGTCCTTGTCGTGGCTCAACTGATACAACACAGCGGCGGCGGCAGTGCCGATAACCGCCCGCGCCAGCAAGCGCTCGCGTTCTTCGCCGTTAATAAGCCGCTGACGGGGGCTGTCTTCGGCGGCCGTTATGTGCGCCCCGCCATATTCAGACCCAGCGTGCTTGGCTCGAACAAGGCTGTTGGCGGCCCGCACAGCCCCAATGGGCGTGTAGTCCATGTAGGCGTTGGCAACCGACGATACTACCCGCGTAAATGGCACCACTAGCTTTAGCGGTTTCACTCCGCCAATGCTTACGTTGTCAGCGATATAGGCCACGCCGTGCGCAATAGTGGCGCTGGCCCCCTTGGGGTCACCGTTAAACACAGCGCGAGTGCCGTACTCGCGGGAATCCTCCACCAGCTTAATGGGGCGACTTTGCTCGGCCAACTCAAAGATGCGGCGTTTCAGGTCATTGCCCGTCAGCCCCTCTGCTTTTGCCTGGGCCTCGGCGTCTGCTATCCGTTGTTTGGTGTTGAATAGCTTTTCAGCCACGGCAGCCCATACATCGGGGGTGGGAATGCCGTTTTTCTTGTCGGCCAACGCATCCATCGTCGCCATCTCATAGGCCCGCATTTCTTTCAGCCCCGTTGAGAACAGCACATCCATGCCACGAAGCGCTCGGCCTACATACTTGCCGTAGTTGTATGGGTTCCACTTCCCGCCCGCAAAGGTGTAATGTTCCAGTACGCCAGGAATATCATATTTGCCTGGTTCGTTAGCTACTTCGCGGCCAGTCGCCAGCACAGAGGCTGCCTCGCGCCCGCCGCGAAGCAGCCCTTTTGCCAGTCCAACGTAATGCCCAAACGCATAACGCCCCTTGAACGCCTTGCTGCCGGGGATAAGGCCATGTATGGTGCTGACGGATGATTCCCCAACAAGCTGCCCGGTGTTTGCGAAGATGTTAACGCCATGCGTTTTAAGGGCAAACAGGATGTTGGCATACCATGTGGCCCCGGCCTTATCCAGCCAACTTATCCCTTTGATTTGTGCTTGCCTTTTGAGAAGTTCGCCCACGGCGGCATCTTTCTGGAACCCCTCCGGTGCATCCTGAATAGCCCCGGCCAGTTTGCGCAACTCGGCCACGTCGGCAACCGTGAGTTCGGGCAGGTCGTTTACCCGCTTCAGGTGGTCGAGAATGGCCGCGTCGTCGGTAGGGGAGAGGGTGAATAGCTCGCGGGTTTTATCAAGGTCGGTTTGACTGGCCCGCTTGGTTGGTGTAGTGGCAGCCCGCTTAGTCAATTCATCCAAGCGGCGCTGCTGCGCGCCCTTAATGCGACGGGCAAATTCGGCCTCAATCGCATCGGCGTAGTTTTTGGCATCGGCCGGGCTAAGCCCCGCGCCTTCCACGAACTGCTGGGCCAGCGACTTGCCCACGGCGGCGTGGTCGGCCAGGTGGTCGCGGGCAATCTTGTCAAGGGTGGTTCCGAGTGCGGCCGTGCCCTGCCGGATAGCTTCGTCGTGGTCGCCGATAGCGGCGGCGGCCTGCTTGCGTAATTCAGCCGTAGGGTAGGCGGTAGCCATTGGGCCGGCCTCGCGCTTGAAGCGCTCCACCATACTCGTGATGTGGGTAAGTCCTTCCTGCAAGTAGGTGCGGAAGATTTTAACGTGAATCACCGCCGCCTGGGCCTGCTGGGGCGTGATAGGCACGAAGCTCACGAATGCCTGCCCACCTTTTTTGGAGAGGGCACGGAGTTGCGAAAACAAGTCGTCGCGCTCGGCTCGGATAGCGGCTCGTTTTTCGCCCGTAGTAGTCGGTTGCTTGCCCGCCACCTTCTCGCGGGCAGCCCGCACGGTTGGGGTGGCCAGGGCGTTGTCCAGCGCCTCACGTTTGGCTTTGGCAATGTCTTTTGTTTCCTTGCGCAGCTTCTTGCCCAACTTCACGCCCTCCTTTTCGCGCTGGGCTGCTACGTCCTTCTGTGCTTGATATACGGTGGCCTCGGGGGTTTGCGCTACCAGTAGCTTGTAGGCGTTAATCTCTCGGCCCGCATCGGTGCCGCGCTTTGCCAGCGCCTCAGCCACCTTCAAGGACTGCTCCAAGTACGTGTCGGCACTGGCGGTGTCGCCCTTATCAACCGCATCAGCAAGTTGCTTGCCCACGGCATCCAATACTCGCACCCGTAACGCAGTACGCACGTCGCCGGTCAGGTTGTCGGTGGTGCTGATAGCTTCGGTGTAGGCATCGGCCAAGCTGTTGCGGGCCATGTAGGCATCCACGGCTTTCTCGGTTTCGGCTACCGACTTCGGCTCGTACTTGTCCAGCCCCGTATCGCGCACGGCCTGCTTCAGCGGCTCAGGCCGGGCGGGGTCGGCATCGAGCCGAGTCATGCTCTTGCGCGTTTCGCTGCCATCGGGTTCGTTCACGGGTAACTCGGCCGGGTCGTCGCCAGTAAGTACGCGCCGGATTTCGCCCTCCAAAACCTTGTCGGGCACGGCCTCTTCATCTAGTCCGGCTTGGCGTACTTGGGCCACCAAGTTCTTAATCCCCAATACTCCTAGCTGTACGTGTCCCTTTACGATAGTGAGCGCGTCCTTAAGGTCTTCGGGGTCAATCTCGCCGATGCCTAACACCGACGAAAGCACCTTGCCTTCTGCTTTGCGGGCAGCACGGCGGGCCTTAATGCGCTCGCTGGCCGCGTCAATGTCGGCGCGGATTTCAGCCTTGCGAGCCTCGGTGGGGGCCGCAACGGGCGCGGCTGGGGTTACTTCTTCGGGCGCCTCGCCACGTTCTGCTTCGCCTCTTGGGCCAGGTTCTGCAACTCCCGAAAGGCTGTTATCTGTTTCTGCTGCTCCGGTGAGCGCTTCGGCGCGGTTGTCGGCTTCGGTTGCTCGTCGGCTTTGTTGCTGGGCGCGTTCATCTACGAGGCGTTTAAATTCGGTGGCTTCCTCGCTGGTTAGCCCAAATTCCGTTTCGGGGTCGGGGAACGAAGAATTAAATTCGTGGGCTAAATCTACGTAATTAATCGGTTCAGGAAAGCTGTTGCTGTGCCTATTTAATAAATCAGCCAAGCCGGGCTTGTCGGCAATAGCCGCTAGCACCTCGTCATCGGTTAAGTCGGCGGGTGTTTCGGTGCGTGCTTCCGGTGCGCCTACATACTCCTCCACCGGCACCGAATACTTGCGCGTCGCCAGCCCCGTGCCCTCGCTTTTCTCCACGGTGCCGCGACGGTGGGCGTTTTCGAGCGCATCAAGCACGAGTTGCGCCCGCATGGTGTTTTTGCCCGCTTCAATATCCTGCCGGGCGCCTTCTAACTCTGTCGCTGATAACGGCTTGCCGCGTAGCTCTACCCCAATGCCTTGCAGCACGGAAATACCATTCTTGGCGGCGGCCATGACGTTCTCCAAAAACGGGCGGGCAATTTCGGGGCGCTCGGCCAGCGGAACGTGGTTGCCTGCCGGGGTGGTGCCGGTGTACTCGTTGCTGCGGGTGGGCCGGCCTTCGGGGATTAGCTTACCCGCTTTGTCGGCCAGCTTGAACCCCGCTTTACTACTCGCCTGCACCGCTTCTTTTCTTAGCCCTTGGCCGTTTTTGCTGCGCCGTTCGGTGCCATTTAGGGCATTGTAGCGGTCGAGTGCATCAAGGGCGCCATTTTTATCTCGCTGCTGGGCCGTGAGGGGCTTTACGTGGTCGGGGTGGGGCTCGGCAGCGGGTAGGGGTTCGGGCAGTGCTGGCTCTGCCTCCGGCGCTGGCGTAGCAGCTACAGGCGTTTCAGCCGGGCTAGGCTCAGGCACAACAGGGCTTGCGGGGGCAGGCGGCGCGGGCGCATCGGCGGGCAACTCAAGAGTAGTGGGTAGGGGCGCGGCGGGGCTGGCGGCCTCCGGTGCGGCGGTTGGCTCAACCACCGGGGCGGGAATGGCTTCTCGTTCGCCTCGGGCCGCGCCCAGCCCGGTTGCGCGAGTGGGTAGGGCGGCATCCACCCCGCCCGTAATGCCCCCAATAAGTGCCCCGGTTTTGGTGGCATCAAGCACTTTCTCGGCCGCTTGGCCTAGCGTCAGGTCTTCGGCCTTACCCTCCAGCATGGGCGCAACCACCTGGTCGGCGGCAATCCGCGCCGCCTCCACGCCGCCGAACACCGGGGCTTGCTGGAGCATCTGCTTGGGCACTTGGGCCAGCCGGGGCAGGTTAGCCCGCACGCTCTGGCTAAGTGCTTGCTGCACTTCCTGCTGGGTAGCGCGGCGACCGGCCTTTGCCTCCAATTCCCCAATGGCTTTGGTAGCATCGAGGGCAATGGCCTCTCGTAATTCCGAGGGGGCAAACTTGCTGACGGCATTATCCCCCAACTCGCCCATGAGCTTGCTACCTGCTTTGAAGCCCCCAATGGTCAGCCCGCCTACCAGCGTCGTGTACAAGTCGGCCTGCACCCCCTGTAAACCCGCTGCTTTGGCCTGTTCGTGGGCTGTGTGCAGCATATCAGCGTCGAAGGCCAGGGCCGAAGTGTATTCGAGCACTTTGGTTACGGCGGCGGGGCCGCGTAGCGCGGGCACAACGGTTTGCAACACCTGGGCCGTCACCATCGGGGCGTATTCGGCTGCCTTCACGGCGTTGGTGCGGTAGTTGCTCCGGCCGGGGGCCGCGTAGAGGGGCGCAATCGGCGTTTGCTTGCCGTTGAGGTAGTCGCCGAACTCGTCCCCAAACGTAGCCGGACTGGCAAGCGTCGCGGCGGGGTTCGTTGCCATGCCACTTAGGTTAAGTGCCGCCTGGGCACCTTCGCCAGCCCCAGCCGCCATGCGAAACGTGGCGTTCTTGATGGTGCCCAGCACGGCATCGGTAAGCGATTGCTCCTGGCCGTTGACTTTACTCGAAAGGGGACGGGGGAAGTAGCGCAGGCCCGTCACCAGGTCGGGCACGGTGCCCACTGGGTTGCCGCCGCTGTAGTTGGGGGGTAGGGCCACGTAGTCGTTTGCCCCCAGCTCTTCCGCGCTCATGTTGAGTGTCGGGGGGTAGTCGCCGCCGTGGTCGGTGTCGCCGATTCTAAGAGCAGGTAGTTTATCTAGCTCCTGCTGTTCTTCGGGCGTGGGGCCGCGCATAATCTGCCCCCCATTGGCCGGGGAATCCAGGTAGGCGGGGTTCGCGGCCGAGCCGGGCGTGTTGGGCACTACTTCCTGCAAGCCGTTGGCCCCAGGGGGTAGCAGTCGCTGGCCCAGCGCATCTGCGGCGGGGGCAGTCGCTACCGCGCCGCTGAAATAATCCGGCGTGGCTGGTTGGGGAACGCTTTCAAACGGCGCATCAGCGGGTAGCTCAGCTCCCGCACCAGCGCCAGAAGGCAGTGAGCCAGCGGGGGAGATGAAGTTTTTTTTTACGTCAGCCCCGTAGCCTAGCTCATCTGCAAACTCCTCGCCAGTAAGCTTAAATTTTGGGTTGAGTTTGCCCACGTACTGCACAAACTCGTCACGCTGTTTGGGGTCAGCTAGAATAGCATTCAGCCCTTTCTCATCTAACTCCACGTCGGGAGCGAGTTTTTGAAAGTTCGTTAGAAACTTGACCCGCTTGGATGGCGGGTCGCCGGGGCCGGTAGAAGGCTCTTGGGCAACTGGTTCGAGCAGGTCAGCCATTAGTCAAACATGCCGCCCGCTTGGCGCGGGGCAGGAGAAGGGGTATGAGGCTTGATTTTCAGGAAAGATGGCGGGGCGGGGGCTTTATAGCCAGCCCGTAGTCGAGTAGTCTCCTTATCTAGCGCCTCTTGGTGCAATCGATAATTAGACCCAAATAGGCGGTCTACCGTGGCAGCATTTTCCTTGGTGCGCAGGTGCGTGGTACGTACCGTAGGAATAGATAAGAACTTGCGGGCTTCAGATTCGGCCAACTCCCGACTTGCATACTTGGGCTGTCCTAGTCGGTCGGTTTCCTTCATGAGTCGGTCGGTCGTGCCTTTCAAGTTAGCGGCGAAGTTTTCGTTTTTCTCCGTGTTGAAATCAAATTGAACCCCCAGTCGCGCCTTGCCTGTTCGCACCAACTCAATGCCTTCGGCTGTGGTGGCGGGATGCAGAATCTTCCCCGTTTCCTCGCTTACAAACGCGCCATGCGATTCGCCAGGGTAGCCCGAAAGGGGTTGCTTGTTCTGTGTACGGTGCTCGACCGTATTGTTTGGTCCGATGATGTCGAACTCGCCGGGGGTAAAGGATTCAATATGCTTGTTGGCAGTTTTCCCGTCTCTCGTCACATCTACAGGCGGTGGAGATGGTGTCCCATAGGTAGCGTAATCTTGGCGCGGGGCAGTCGCGCTGCGTTCGTAAGGCAGTGGCAAGTAGGCGCTGGGGCCAGTGCCTCCTGGATAAACTGTGGTGGTAGTTTCCGGCGTATTGGGCAGGCTGTATCGTTGCTCGGCGCCGTCGAATGTGGGCTGAGTATAGGGCGCCTGGTTATTGCCCTTCGCTCCTGCTCCAGCACGGGGGCGGGGCACAGCTAGTGGCGAAAGCTCGCGCTGTTTTTCGACTATCGTACCATACGGCCGCAGCAAGTCGGCCAGCACTTGCCGCTCCTGCGGGGTGTTCTGGTTGGTTTGCGCATTGAGGGCCTCCAACTGGTCGTCGGTGACGTGCTCCCCACCCAGGCCCATCAGCAGCGAGGCCGTAGGACGTTGCCCGTTTTCGAGATTGCGGCGCAGCAGGGCTGCCATCTGCGGGTTTTGCAACGCGGCTTGTTCGAGGGCCTGGATGTTGGCAATCTTGGGCACCCGGTTGCCGCGCCCATCGAGGGTGTAGAGGATTTTGCCTTTCCCGTCGTTGGCGAAGATGTTGCTGCTAGCCGAGTCGGACATGCCCGCCTGCCCTGGGCGGGCAGCGGTTGTAAAGTCCGACTCCTGTTTTTGGGACAGGTCTTTTAGAAAGCTCTGTACGACCGCCTGCTCGTTGTAGTAGTCGGGGTTCTGGTCAAAGGTGGCGAACTCATCGGCCTTAATATCTTTGGCGGAACGGGGCTGCCCAGTAGCCGGGTCGGCGAGTAGTCGCCCAAAACCTTCGCGCACTTTGCCCTCATCCAGATTATTCGCCCTAGCGGTCGCAATCACCTTGTCAATGGCCGCCCCCATATCGGCCGTGCGCTGCGTCAAGCCATTATGCTCTGCTTCCAATGCCTTGACCGCATTGCGAGCCTCGTTTAACGGCAGGGCCTTGTAGGCTTCCAATGCCTTGTTATAGACCTGTTTGGCGCTGGCATCTACCTCGGGCTGAAACCACTGCGAGCCGTTAACATTGAGCGTCGGCGGGGTTTGTAGCTTTTCCGCATCCACTTGTGCCCTGCCTGCCTGCCGCACTGCTGCTGCTTGTCGATACGCCTCTTGCTGGTAGATGCGCGTCGGCGAGAGGCCGGAACCCAGCACCGTAGCTAGGCCCGGAACCTGTGGGGAATAAACGTCACCGGCACCGAGGGCCATGCTAAAAGGGAATAGGGTTGCTTACAAGGTAATCACGCGAACGCATTTCCCCGGCATTGTGGTAGTGCATGTACGCGGCACTGCCACAATGGGGGAGCAACAAAAAGCCCGCTCAATCCGAGCGGGCTTTCGTGTTCGGCAGTCCAGTTGCTACTTGGCGGCCTCGGTGGCTTCGTCTTCGGGTGCCGTGCCCAACTTGGCTCTTTCGTGCTCGTAGCCCGTAATCGGGGCCGGGGCTACCACTTTGCCATCGTCAATGAGCTTTTGGTTTTCGGCACCTTTGGCGTCGTCAGCTTTCTTGCGGGCGGCGGCACCGTCTTTTACCTCCTGTTCGGGGGTTCGGACGGCGGGCCCTTTGGCGGTGGCGGGTTTTTCGGGTTTTTCGGACATGAGAAAATGGGGGTAAGGGTGAAATTAACCAATACTGCCGTACCCATACGGGCCGGTGCGACGGCGATAAGGATAGTCGCCAGCGGGGTAGTTGGGATTGTAGTTGACACCGGCCGCACCGGAATTGCCAGGGGAATCTTTTTGTGCAGCACTGTACGCTGCCACGCTGGCTCCATCGGTCAGGCCGCCAAACAGGTTGTTGAAAGCTGCCCCCTTGAGTTGGGCGTTGGCTTGATTGGCTTTGTCCGTGTCGGCCTGCTCGTGGCGGCCGTAGGCACCAAGTACGCTCATCAGGGTTTGCGTAGCTCGCCCGCGCTGCTGTTCGGCCTGCGCGGTAAGTTGCCCTTCCCCCTGGGTGCGCACCCGGTCGGTGGCCGAGGCGGCAGCTAGAAAGTCGGAGCTACTGCCCGCGCCTACCGTAGCGGCTTGCTGGGCTGCACTTTGCGCTTGGGCAAGCCGCGCCTGGTAGCCTGCGTAGCCGGGCAGTTGGGCAGCGGCGGCTTGGCGGGCTAAGGCCACCTGCTCTCGCTCAGCGGCGGTGATGGTATCCTGCCGGTTGACGTGCTGCGTGAGTTGATAGAGACCGAGCGCCCCTTTGGCAATAGCCGGGGCGGCGAGAAGCAGGGGGAGTGGCATAACGAGGGAGCTTACTTATACAAGATAACTACGCATTCGGAAACTGTCCGGTGTTGGTTAGAAAATCAATACTTGCTTCTGCCAGCGGGGCCGGGGCAAGCACCGGGCAGGTGAGCGTGACATACAAGGCCGTGTCCTGCATTTCGCGGCCTTTGTGTAGGGCCTGCACAACATCCCCCCCGAAGCCGGGGGAGTTTTCATCGCGCCGGATAGCCGCCCGCCATACGCCCTTGATGAAGCGCATCCAGGCGGGGAGTATGCGGCTCTTTTGTCCACTCGGTGTGGTCAGCAGGGTGGGCGTCCACTGCGCCTGGGAGCGCACAGCAATATTCTGAAACGTCTTCGCCAAGTTGCCCCCTGGGTTAGCAGCGGCAAACGCAACTTGCGGGGCCGTGTATACGCCGCCGAACGTGCCCACTGGGGCCGTGGTGGTATGCCGATACAAAATCCCCGCCCGCCAAGTTGCTAACTCGTTGCCAACTCCTTGCCCGGCCTCCGGCAGCCACGCCAGCGCATCGGCCCACGCCGAACGTCGTTCGCTCCAGACCAGTGTCAGGCCGGGCCGGGCAATGTCGCCGGCTACGGCATCGAAGGTGAGTAGGTATTCCTGCCTGCGGGGGTCGAAACACCCCCGAACAGGACTACTGCCGTAGAGCCGGGCGGCGGTCTGCAGGCGGCGGCGGTATTTATAATCCTCCCCCAGTGGCACCATGCCCTTGTTGTAGCGAACGGCCTCCTGCTTTTCGCGGCACCAAAAGAAAAAGGTGCCATCCCCGGTGGCGGCAATACTGGCTGGGTCAACGCAGCCGTAATGCCCCCGTAGCGTGTTGTCGCCCCCGACAACATCATTGGTGATTAGCAACTGTTGCGCGTCACCTATTTTGGTTGGCTGCTGGTTGAGGTATAGGCTTGTATCACCGAGTCGCTGCAAGGCCACCAGCACGCTTCCGCCTGTTTGGCTAGGGTCGGCCAATACCAATGCCGTTACCGCTCCTTGCTCCTGGGGAAGCTTGTCATATTGGTTGAGCGGTTCCCAGCGGCTCAGGCCGTTGACTAAATTGTCCGACTGCTTTTGCCCGCTGAAGCGCTCCAATGCCCGGCGCCTGACTTGCTGCAAGGCTGGGGGAATAACTGCGCCGGGTCGCCCGCCCCAACTCGCATCGAGCCAGATAAGGTCGGCGGCCGAGCGGGTAGCGGTGTCTACGGTGGTCAGACTCGTGTTGGTCGGGGTGGTGGGGTCGGCACCGAATAGATACTTCGCCTCATTGAATAAGAGAACGGGCGAGATGATATTGAGCGGGTTGGAGAGAATGGTAGAGAAAAACCCGCCCTTCTCCCGCTTGTCGTAAATCGTGCGCGTCGTCGTGCTGCTGGGAGCCAGTCGGTAGCGAGGCACCATGCTTTCCACTTGGTAGTCTCCCCCTGGCATATACGACACGCGGTTGGGCGGCACGTATGTACCCGTGGTACTGGCATTGCCGGGGTCGGTGTCGGTGCGGTCGGGCACCGGAAACTTCAGCGAAATCAGAAAGCAATCGCCCTCCAGTAGTACGCTGGCCTGCTCGTAGCTGCGGTTGCCGCTGCTGTCGCGCAGAATGCGTAGCCGAGGGCCTCGCTCGTAGTACAGCGCCTGCGGGTTGGTGTTGGGCGTGTAGATTTCCACCGGGGCCAGGGTGTTGCCGGCGCTGTCGATGCTCATATCGGGGTAGCCCGACCAATGCAGGCGCAGGTAGCTGCCGATTTGCCCCAGGATAGGAAAGTCTTTCTGCTCATTCAGAAAGCGGCAAATATCTCCGCTGCCGGGCTGAAACACGTAGCCTTGTCCTACCGCAGCGAAGGAGCTAATATCTACCAGCACCTCGTCGTGGGCGACATGCTGCACATCTACTACCTGCGGAAACTCCGTCACCGTGCCATCTTCAGCCACTTTCTTTTCGAGGCCCAAGTAGCCCAGCACATCGGCCGTGCGCCCTTGCAAAAAGTAGAGGGTGCGGTCGTTACGGGCTACGAGAAACTGATAGCTGTAGGCCCAGGCCGGTATTTCTGCGTTCAGCGCCGCTACGCCTGTCGTGGACAGCATGGCGCGAATACCGTACTCGGTGCCACTGCCGGCTGCGCGGCGCGGAATAGGCACCGTGACGGGTTGAGCGCACCCGGCCGGCCGGCCCAGCGCGTCGTAAAACTGCACGCTTACCCGGTAGGAGCTGTTTTCGTGAAACGTGCGGTCAGCCGGATTGCCCGCGCTTTCGGCTGTGGCCGTAAAGAGGGGTTGCGGCGTGGGGTAGCCTTCCAAAAAGTCGGCCGCGTGCAGGCGGTTGCGGGCCAGGGTCGGCCCGGCTTTGCACGGCCAGAGACTTTCAAAAAGACGGGTGGCATCTGCATCGGGTAGCGCCCCGCCCAGGATTTGCCCGTAGAAGCTATACCCAACCGGGAACACCCCATTGACCGGCCGTAAGGTATCGGCCACTTGCCAAATGTTCGTATCGGGGCTGCGAACGGTTAGCAGAATTTCGGTAACGCCCACCGGGGGCACCGGAATGGTGAGCAGGATTACCCGGTCAGCCGTGGTGCCGGGGTCGCTGGTTACGTCGAACCACTGCGAGTACGGAGCCTGCACGCTCAGTTCGCCATCCTCGCGTCGCCATTGATAGCTAAACTGAAAGGCGTGCGATTGAATGAGCCGCAACGCTTCCTGTGCGGCACCCGTGCCGCCGCTGCGGTTGCCGGTAATGACTTGCACGGGCGGGGATTTCGTCAGGTGCAATACAAATGGGTCGGCCAGCAGGCGGGCGCTGGTGTATTCCCCCGCCGTAGCCCGCGCCAGGCTCAGGCAGCGTAGTTCGCCTGAAGCATCCCGGTACGTTAGCAGCCCGTCGATAATCCCCCCGTTTTTGCCTGCGCCAATCGGCAGGTCGGGCGAGAGGTTCAGGCCCGCCCATTCGAGCAAGGTGGCGCGAGTGCCCGTTCCGGCGTTGCCGGTGGGGTCGTAGCGAATGAGCCGGTGTGCCCCGTTGCTGTTGTATAATAATTCTACGAGGGTGCCCGTGGCCCCATCAGGCAGTGCGCCTAATGTCTGATTGGTGCCAGCGGGCAGGGCGTAAGGCACCAGTATGTTGCCCGTCGCCGGGAATACCTGGCCGGATTCCAGATGCAGGTTGATGCCCGACACAAACGCCGTAGCCGCCCGTTCAGCGTCTTCGCTGTCGGTATCGCAGGCAAGGAACTGGTGGGTGCTAGTGGACATTTAGCGCGGGCGAACCCATTTATTAACATTGCCGGTGGCACGGCATACCACGAATACCTTGCTTGGCCCATTCGGGGCCAGAATGCGTTGTCGGGCTTGCTCGGCGGCCGAAAAGAACGCCTCACTACTGCGCTCACAATAGATTGTTTCTGTCATTTCCAGCATTGGGCCGCCGCCGCCTGTTTAACCTGCATTGCCCCCGTCAGGGAGAAATTACGGATACGGTCTTTGTACAATGCCTTTTCTTTCACGGCCTCGCCCTTATGGTAGGCTACGGCCTGCCAGTCTTTCTTTTGCGCATTCAACCCCTGCAAAATGAACTGAATACCCCAGGAGTGGGCCAGCGGGTCAATGGCAATATCCTTGCCCGCACAGGCCCCGAATCCGATGTATTCCATCACCAACTGCGCCGTGTCGGGCACCAGGCTACTGCACACTAGGCGGTGGTTCTCGCGGTCAATGCGAAACTCCGGTGCCCAATAGGTGTCGAGCGGGGGCAGGCTTCGGGCCGTGGGCAGTTTGGAGAGGGCCGCGTTGTAGGCCAGCGGGTAGATGTAGTCGCTCCCATCGAGTAGCAGCCCGACGCTTTCATATTCCACGTAATCGGCGGGCAAGTCCACCGTGCGGTCGGTGCCCAGGTCTAGGTACGCCGTGCGTAGTTCGCGGTAGGTGCCCGCCTGCAGTTCGCGCCGGAAAGCGTGGGCGTGGTGCAAGGCCGCCGTAAAGTAGCGCGATGAGGCATCGGCCGGCGCGAAAATGTCGCAGGCTTGCTGAATGAGGGCGCGTAGGGTGAGTAGGGGGGCGCTCATTTAATCGGTGCTGAATAGGGCAGTGTATTCGGCCTCCGCTGCTTCGCGGGCTGTTCGCAGGTGCCTAAGCAGGCGCTCTTTGTATTCGCGGGTGACTTCGGTAAACGACACAACCAAGTGCGGGTGCGGACCTTCCGCTGGCTCCGATGCTCCCTCAAGCGGCGGAATCAAAATAATCTCGCGGCCATAGCCGCTTTTACTAAGCGTCACCTCATCAGCAGACACTAGCCGCGTGGCAAGGGAATTAAGCGAGTCTAAATAAGTTCGCAAGTCGTCGGCCCGCTTGTGTTTCTCGGCTGGTGTCATTACTGTACTTGGGTTGGCATCGGGTTAGAATCCTCAACCCGGTCCTGCCGGGTGCGCAGCAAGGCCAATTCAAGCCCGCGCTGGTAAATGCGGGCATCTTCTACCTGCCACAGCGCCGCATCGGGGAAGCCATCGGCCGCGCTGCGAATCACGAAATCAGCCAGCAGGGCAAAGCCATCAGGCATTTTCTCGCAGCCAGTCGGCGCCTCGAAATACACCCTGGGGGGCGGGTCGGCCCCGGTGGTTTGCTCGGTGTAAAATCCCCAGCAACCCAGCAACCCCCCCGGCAATCCCCGGTGAGCGCGGTGGCCCAGGCCGGTGTACACAAACTGGTAGTCGTCGCGCTTGGTGCGGTCGCGGGGCATAATCTCGCGCACCGTGCGCTCGCTTTCCAGATTCTGCCAGCGGCGCAGATTTACTACCGGGGTGGGGATGATGAAGTACTGCTCCTTACGGGCGGTGTCGTAGAGCACGGGCACCAAGAAGGATTGAATGTCGGCATCGGGTGCTTCCCAGTTCTGCGACTTGTTTTTTTGATTGATGAAGTAGGTTTCTAGTTCGTCTTTCTTGCGGGCCGCGTAGTTGGCCTGTAGGCTTTGCGCATTTTTGGCTTCGGTTTCGGTCGTTTCCGCGTCTTTCGCCTGTTCGGCACACAGGCGCAGAAACGGCCAGTCGTAGGGGCTGTCGTCGCTGGCCCGCCCGCCGTTAAGGGCAAGCTCCAGTTGGTCGGCTATGGCATCGAGTCGCTGGGCCGGGGTGGTCGGCGCTAGCGGCAGAAAGCTGTAGTCGGGCGTAAAGGCGGGGGTGGCGGGCATAGCTTGTTACGCGGTCAGTTTCTCGTAACAAGCTTTTATTACTCGCGCATCCCACAAGGCATTGTGCTTGAGTTGCCCAAAATCCTGCCCGTAGATGGCATCGCCGAAAGCAAAATGCTCTCGGCTCACGTCAGGGTCAATACCCTTTAACTGAAGTAGTGGGCAAATATCCATTGGGATATAATTCAGCCCAGGGGGCAACTGCGGATAACCTTCGCTATAATCAGCCAGCAGTGCATTTAGCAGCACCCAATCGTACGCTAGGCAGTCTGACCAGAACTGAACGCTGGCATTAATTGAAGCCGAAGTGAATTTCTCTAGCCATTGCGTCAGCATGGCAGCCACTACTTCTTTACTGCCTCTTATGTGGCAATAAGAGGTCATCGGCGCAACTACTTCGTGATTCTCGCCTGCTTTGCTTGGGAATGCCAGCGCACCATTAAATACCCTATTTTTGGGAATGCTCGCTAATTGCAGGTGGCTTATTACATTGTCGCGCAGCCAATCGTTTATCTGCGACTGGTCGTAATCGGTCAGTTCTGCATAAAAAGATTCGCCGCCTTCTGCCACTAACCCAATGCTAATAAGCGTGGTGGCTTGATGCAGGCCAGTAAATTCGGTGTCGAAGAAGATTTTGGTCATTTTGAACGGATTGGCTGCTACGCGCCTCGCTGAATAGTTTGGGCGGCAATACTTACCGCCAATTGGTCTTTCACCTGCCCGCCCAGGTAGATAGTGGCCACGGCAATAATGAGGTTCACGGCCGTAACGTCTATCCAGCCCACGTCAACACTGGTGGCATCGTCGTACACCATCTCGAACGCATTGTTCGGGTCGGGCACTTCGGCGTACTTGCACTTGGGCGGGGCGGCCAAATACGTGAGGGTAAGCGGGCTGCCCGCTGCGTTGTACGGCAGCACCAGCAAGCCGCCCGGCCGGGGGGTGCGGGTGGGGTGCAGTAGCGACGGGGCCGAAATACGGCTGGCTTTCGTGCGGGCCAGCGCGTTCTCGTTTACCTGCCGCATCGACCGCGCCCCGGTGTATTCCAGGGCGACGGGGCGCTGAAAACTACCCTCCAGTACCAGGTTGCCGAGCGTATCCACAGCAGCCGGGAATGGGATAAAGCCCACGCCTGTCCAGGCTATTTGGCCGGGGCCGGGAGCACCCACCACGTACACCTGCTGCTTGAGAAACGGATTCAGCGCCGTGTTTACCGGGTCGTTGATGCCGTAGCCATCAGGGGGCAAGGGCTGGCCGGGGCGCAGCAGGCTTTGGTGGCCGGCGTAGTGGCCGAACACGGCGTTGCTGGCCTGCCAGATAGAAGCCGAAAGGTCGTCCGCGTCGATAAATCCGCGCTGCTCGTTGAGGGCAGCGCGGAGTTGAGAACCGATGTGGGCGATAACCTTCATGGCTTACTTCTTTTTGGCGAGCAGCGCCAGGATTTGCTTGTAGGTGGTTTGCCCGTCTTCCACCAGCAGGAAGTTCACGAGTTGCTTGGTGGTGCTGTCGGTGGGCTTTGCCGGGCAGATAACGGCCTGCGTATCGGTAAATACCCACACGGCCTTGTCGGCATCTACGGCCACAATGCTACGCTCTACGGCCTTGTCCACGTTGAGCGTAAACTTGGTTTCGTCGGCGTTGAACAGTTGCGTAAGCGTCAGGTAGTTTTGGCCTTTCTCGGCGTATTTAGCGAAGTTCTCGCGCAGTTGGTCGTCGGTGACGCCGACCGGGTGGGCGATGTTGAGTTTGGGAGCCAGCGAAAGCAGGGTGCTACGGGTGGCTACGCTAATTTCCTGCATAGCGGCATTCAAGCCCATGCGCTGCTCCCAGCCCTGGGCCACTACTTCAGTGGGTCGAACCAGTCGATAAAGGAAGCCGTTGGCGGGCGGCACTTGGGCGGGGTTGGCGTTATCCTCCATGTAGTTCGACATGATGAGGTAACGGTAGAGGTCGGGGTTGCTCTTTTTGGTGAAGGGCGGAACCCGTAGCACCGTTTGCCCCTTGCTGCCATCGGGCGCTATGTCAATGGGCATAAACATAATCACCTTCTTGGGCACGTTGGGCGAGTACATGCCGGTGAAGTAAAGCAGGTGAACAGCCTCCCCGGTGCCGGGGTCTACGATGCTTTCACCGTTCACTGTGCCCTGCGGAGAAAGCGGCTTGGTGCGGTAGGCTTCGGCCATGTCGCCGTCGTGGGTTCCTTTTTGGGCTACTAGGGCGGTGTCGCCGTTGCCAATCATTTCAAACAGCAGCGGCTCATCCTCCTTGATGCCCTTTTGCGCCTCCCACTCTTTAATGAGTGCTTTGGCTCTATCAGAAAGGTTATTGTAGCGAACCTGGGTAGCGGAATATTGGGTCTCCATGCGAACGGCAGTAGGTGAGCGAAGGGTTGGGCTACAAGATACACACGCCCAGCATTTCCCCGCCATTGGGGCAGCCTTTTTGCGTGGGGCTACCCCAATGGGGTACAAAAAAGCCTCCCCGAACCGGGGAGGCTTTTGAGGTGTGCCGTTCAGGGCCACAGCGCGGCCGAAGCCGCACGGCTATTGCCCAATGACGATAACGAACTTGCGGCCGTAGGTCAGGCGAGCGCCTACCTGGGTCAGCAGCTCGCGGTCGGTCTGGTCGCGGTTCGTAATTTCCGGCCCGCGCTCCCACTGCTTCCACTTGCGCATGTTGTTCTTCGCGTCGGTGGTGTACACGGCTTCGAGCGACGGGATTTTGATGCTCGTGGCCGTTTTGCCGTTGCTGGGGTCGGTGAAGTTGCCGCCTACGGCCTGCAGTTCACCGGGCACCAGGTACGAGAGGTACGAGAAGTTATAGCCGGCTATGTCGGTCATGCCCTGAATGTTGAGCATGTCGCCGCGCATCAGGTGAAGTGTGATACCGCGAATGATAACGCTGGTGGCACCCACATCAAATGCCTTTTCCTTGCCGTTCGACTGCCCGAAGGAGTTGAAGGAGTATACTTGGGCAGGAAGGCCGGCGACTTTGGCGGCGAAGTATGCTTGCCAGTAGGCATAGGCATCGGAACCGGCCCAAATCTGGTATTCCTTGCCACCACGCACGACTTCGAGCTGGCTCAACACTGCGTCACCGTCAGCGGTAGTAAAGCCATTCGCCAGCGAGAAGCGGTAGGTAATGCCGCGCTCACGGATGCTTTGGTCTACGCCTTTGGTTACACGCACCAACGGCAGGGCTTCCGAAGGGTCTTGATAGGTTTCGCCCTTGCCCCACCACAGGGCTTGCATTACCTTGATTTTGTGCTCCTCAGTCATTTCCAGCCACTGCTTGGCCCCAATGCGGGTCACGCCGTTGATGTCGATAACCTCCATCGTGTCCACGTCCCCGGTGCTGGCACGGTGAGTTTTCACCGTCTGCACCTGGTTTTGGTAGTACACGTTCTCCTTTTCCAGCCCTTTGAACGGCTGCAAGCTACCTTCGGCGTACGCATTGGAGAGGGTCGCCAGGGGGATGCTGTTGGTGACGTGGTACTGAATGGCCGCCGCAATGTCGGCGCTGTTGCCATCGGCGCGGGTTACCGTGTAGGTAATGCCGTTGGTGCCCTGGGTGCCGGTTTCGGCCGTAATCAGCGCCGAAAGGCCGTTGTAGAAGTACACGTAATCGTTCTTTTGCAAGGACGAGTACAAGGCAACGGAGCCGGTCGAAGTGTTGGTGCGACGCGGCGAAAAGGAGCCGGCCGTGAGGGTCATGGTTACGGTGCCCCCGGTGGTGCCGGTGGTCGTAGCGCCGGTTACGCTAGCCGGGGTGGGCGGGTTGAACCACTGGCCTTGCTCGTAGTTGCGGTACACGAGCTGCATGATGCGCTTCTCGCGGCCGGCAAAGTCGAGGGCCTGGATAATGTTGAAGTCTTTGTAGTAAGGCTCTAACTCGGGGTTATCTTCCTTGCGCACCAGCGGGTTGTAGCCCGAGAGGTCGTCTAGAAAGAGGGCCGCCGCGTTCTGGCGCGGCATGGCGACGGTAGTATTAGCGATGCCGGGAACGGTGGCGCTACTACCAGTGGGGGGTGCTACAGGCATAGAAAATGCGCGTTAATAGTTGTAGTTTTGGTGAGGGGTGCCCTCGTTGTACACCTGCCGATGCTCGACAGGCGCGGGGGCTACCGGCTGGCGTTTGCCGCTGGCATTCGTCATTTCATCCACCGGAATGGCGGGCACTGGCTCCGGCTGGGCCAGGCGGGCCTGCTTGGCGATGCTTTGGGCAAAGCCGACAGGGCCGAGGCGCAGGAATTCCGTAATCAGCGCCTGGTTGCCCCGGTTAATTGTGCCATCGGGATTCAGGGCGTGGCTATCAAGCAGCCGGTAGGTATCGTGGAAGGCGGCCTTGAAATCGGCGGCTTTCTCGATGGGTAGGCTGAGTTTAGTACCATCTCCTAAGTCGATGGGTAAGGCACCCCCGTCTTTAATGGCTTCGTCAAGCCAAGCAGCGAGGGCGGGAACATCAGCTTTTTGCGCGTCGGTGAGTTGCGGCTGTTGGGCGGCAGGCACGGCGGCAAGAAACTGCTGGGTTTTTTCGGTTTGGTTCTTTTTGAGGGCTTCGCGAGCGGCCAGAGCGTAGTATTCTGCTGCCTCTAGTTCCGCTTTAAGGGCCGGGTCTTCGGGGTCGAGGTAGTCCTCGTCGCCGGGGTTGGGATTGGCGAGCGCTTGGTTAATCAGGGGGAAATCTTTGCCGAACTGCTTGCCAAACTCGCGGTCGAGCAAGCCCTTCGACATGCCAGGGTTGTCGAGCGCGAACTTCTCGCGCATGACCTCGGCCGCCGTGGGCTTGTCGTAGTCCTTGCCTACGATGTTGGCGTACTCGGCCAGTTTCGCCGGGTCGCGGGTAATGGCAATTTGGGCCTCTATCTCGGGCGTTAGTTGCTTGGCCTTGTAGCTATCCAGGCGCTCCTTTAACTGGGCGGGAGTTTCTACATCGTCGCCAAACTGCTTGAGCCATGCCTTTTCGTCGAACACCGGGGCGGCGGGCGCTTCAGCAGCGGGCGCGGGCGGTTCTGCGGCCTGTGGCGGCGCTTCGGCTGCCAGGGAGGGCGCAGCTATCGGCTCCGCTGCTTGCGGCACTTCTGGGGCAGGCTCCGGCGTAATAGGGGTCGGAGCAATCGCTTCGGGTGTCGGCGGTGCTTCGACCGGAGCGTCAAAAGCAAAGGATTCTTCGAGGGGCATGAACGGCGCAGGTAGAGTATGCTACAAGTTGCGCCATTCCTGTGCCGTGCTTACCTTGTAAATGCAGCCTTGCATTGAGGCTGCTGCAACTATTCGCCCATGAGCGTAACCAATCCGCCGCCTGGCCTCCCTAGTCGGCTTAATGTTGTTCAGGTGGGGCTTACCCCGGCCGAATCTATTGCCTTTACGAAACTGCAAACCTCATTAGGGCATGAAGGGCACGGGGCACAGGCAGCCACCCTACGCGAAGTGCTGCGTGACCGATTCAAGCAAGATGGCTACTTAGGCCGTCCAAAACCATGAGCGACAACATCTTAATTCACGACACTTATATAGGTGGCGGCTTCGATTTTTGGCTGACCGCAGATGGTGGCTTTCAGATAGGCAGCAACACTATGACTGAGGGCGTGGCTGACGGCAAGTTATCGGAACTGCTGGCTGCCCTCGAAAAGCCGGACTGGTGCAGTTGCCCGCAGCCGCTAATTCAGCCACACCGTCGCTACAAACCGGAAGTTTCACGGCTTGAAGCCCGCGTAGTCCGGCCCGGTCAGTACTCCGCACACCTTCACCCGTGGGGCACCCGTGCGCGGGCAGGTAGTGGCCCGGCAGGCGTATGCCCGCCCACGGCGCGGCCAAGTGCCCACATACTCGCACGGCGGCTTCGGGGCGCGGCGACAGCAGTAGTAATGGTCGGCGCATTCGCGCACCAAGATGGTAGCCATGCCCACAAGATACTCCCACAATGGGGCAGTGATTGCGCATCGGACTGCCCCATTGTGGGAGTGCCTTATTCGACGGGCGCAACCGGGGGCGGCGGGGCTAGGGCGGCGCTTAGTATCGTGCTTTCGTGGTTGTGCTGGTGCTCGGCTGCTTGCCCTTCGGCGGCGTGGGCGTGTTCGGCATCGGTGCGGGCGGCGCTGCCTATTTCGGAAATATGCGCCACGTCTACCTTGGCCTGCTGGTTGCCACGGGCTACGGTTAGCTGGCCCTGAACTTGGCGGTCTACGGTGCCCCAGGAGGTTTCACGCCGAAATTTTTCTAACTGCTGTTGGCGCTGAAACTCGCGCTCGTTATTTTCATCTTGGGCCTTAGCGGTGGCTTGGGCGGTTTGCGTCTGCACGTCGCCGTTCTGTTTTTGCAGGTCGGCGGCGGCGGCTTGGTCCTGGCGGCGCTTGCGGCCTACGGCCATTGCCATGTAGCGCTGGGCCGTTTTCAGGTTGCCCGCCATCAGCCAGCAAATTTGCTGGTAGTCGTCGATGTTCAGTTGCGGTTGCGGGCCTTGCGTGGCTTGAAAGGCAGTGGTGCGCAACTCCTGCACCTCTTCGGGCGTGGGGCCAAGCTGCACGTCCATGAAGAACTCGTACTCGTGCAGGTCTTTGCGGGCAGCCACGGGCTTAGCCTGCCCACCCATGCCGGGAACGCTGCCGGTAACGGGCACGTCCTTTTCGGTCAGCCAGATACGGCCGGCCAGGTTGCGGGCGTTGTTCTTGTACACCCCTAGCAGCCCGTCGCGCAGGTAGGCCATGATGTTGGCCGCGCCCTGTAGGGCAATCTGGTTTACTCCTTTGCCCTGGGCGTCGCCTTGGGGGGTGGCGGCCGACACTACGGCGTTGGCCCCCGTCACGGATTCGAGTAGCCGGAGTTGCTGCTGTAGGTTTTGCAGGTGAACCGTGGCACTGGCAGGGATGCCGCCAGGATTCTTAGTTATCGTAGAAACTGGCTGCAAAGGATTGTCTGGGTCGTAAGCGGGCAAGAATGAGTCGCCCGTTTGCTTGATGTGCTGAAACGCCTCCTTTGGCCCATTTTCACCGGGGATTTTCAGCATATCTGCCATTGCCTGCAAAGAGCGCGGGTCTACTTGGTACCCCTCCGGCATGTAGGTGCGCATATCGGCCATATACCCTCGCCAGCTCCGCTCAATTTCATCCACAATACCCTTCGCGTTGCGGGTGATGCTGACCGCGTGGCCCCGGACGACGGGCGTAGAAAACAGGCTGAACGGCATTCGGGCCTTCAACGGGTTGTGCAGGTCGCGGCCCTGGTCGTACACCTTGCGGCAGTTGTAGGCTAAGTCGGTGCCGAAAACCAACGTGCATTCGTAGAGGCAGTTAATGGTGGTGTCGCGCACCTTGCCGCCTTTCTTCGCTCCTTCGTCGCCCTTCACCTTGCGGGTTTTCCAGTTGCCGCTATCATCCTGGTAGCTCTCGACACTGCGCAGGTCGTCGGTGAGGAAATACCACCGGGCTACCTTCACCATGCCGCTGTTGGCGTAGTCGCCCATGCCGGCCTCGTTGGCGCTGGCGTCAGCGCTCATGCGGTCGGGCAGGTTCGCGGCGGCTAGGTCGCGCAGGCGCTTGCGGTCTTCTTCCTTCCAGTTCTTGCCTTCAGCGTTGCAGGTCTGGCGGTAGTTGTTGTTGCCCTGGCTGGCCTCACTCATTACCTGCTCCAGCGTAATGGCTTTCCAGTACCCGCCCTGCGTCATGTCGCGGTAGTCAGGGTAGTCGGGCTTTAGAAACATGCCCCGGTGCGGGGGAATGCGCTCGGTGAGGGGGCGCTTACCGGGCATCTGTATATCGATTAACCCCCCGTAGCCGTGGGCCAGGAAGTCGTCGGCCACTTCGCTCAGCAGTTGGGTGCCGCCGCTTTCAATCCAGCAGATTTTCGTTTTGCGCTCCAAGTCGGCCGCCGCTTCTACCTGCCAGTTGTCGAGGTAGGTACGCAGCTCCGGCTCGGTCTGCGGCATGGGGTCGGGCAGGCCGGGCGGTGGGGCTTGCCCAATCTTCTGCAACACCTCGCCCATATCCATCCACAGCCGTACCGTGGCCTCGTGGTCGCGGGCTTCTTGGTCAGCCTTGCGGCCCAAAGCCGTAATGGTGGCCTCGTAGCCCTGCTGCATGATGGTGCTTTTCAGCCCGCGCAGTTTGACGGGTAGAATGGGCAAGGGTGCGGCGCGAATGATACTATCGAGGCCCATCGGGTCGGAGCTACCCCCGCCACCGGAGCCGTGGCGGGAAACGTAGCTGGACGGGTCGCCGTCTACCTCAAAATACCCGTCGCGGTTCGTGACTTCAATATCGGTTGCGCTCTGGCCGTTCTTGCCGATGAAGCGGCGGTACTGGTTGGTGTTCTGTTCCCCTTGGGCGTACAGCAGGTTTTCGCCCAGCGTGTTGTCGTGCGCCCACATATTCCAGTCGGGCTGGCTGCGCATAAACTCCGACACGCCCGCCTTCGCCATTTTGGCTATCCAGGCCGGCGTCTTCAGGGTAGGGTCTTGGACGCTCCGGTCAGGGTAGGCGGTGTTGGTGAACAGGGCGAGGTCTTGGGCAAGGGCCATAATAGAGCGGGGCTAGGCTTACAAGTTAATCCCTGGCGCGGTACATGCCCAACATGCCCTGCACTCCTCGCAAGGACAGGCCACCATTGGCCGAGGTGGTGCGGGGCTTGATGGTGAAGCCGGTCATGTGAACCAGCCCGAAGCCGTGGCTCACCGACAAGTCGCTTTTCTTGCGACTCTCCTTGTCGGCCGGATTGAACAGCAGGTCTTGGTTCAGGGTGCGCTCAAACGGCATTCGGCGGTAGTCATAGGGCACACCTTCGTCATTAACCCCGTCGCCATGCGGATTCCCCAGGCTGTCCTTGCTGGCGGGGCCGCCCACGTATTTCTGGTAGAAAGTGGCTTTTGCCTTGGTGTATTCCTCAATCATACGCGGCGAACTGGAAGCGCCGGTGCGGGTATTCATCGGGTCTTTGGTCTGCTGCTTTACCGATTCGCTCATGGTGGCAACCGGCTGGCGGGCCAGAAAGTCGCCGCAGCCGTGCAGGCGAAAATACTTCTCCAGGTTCACCTTGTTGGTTTCGCAGAACATCTTGCACCCAAACAGCATACAGAGGTGCAAGCACGACTTGTAGTAGTCGTCGGGGTCTTCAGGGCGAAAGGCTACTTCCACGATAAAGCCGTGGCTGGGCCAGTAGTGGGGCTGGCCGCGCTGGTCTTCCATCTTGGTGTCCCATTCGTAGCCGATATGAAACGCCCCGCGAGAGCCGGCTTGCAGCGTTTCTACGTTGTCGAAGGGGTCGGCAGATGCCCCGAACTTGGTGCCCGTGGGCTTGTAGCGCGGTATTTCGCCTATCGCTGTTTGCACGGTGCCGACCTGGTGAATTTGGTTCAGCCAGTCAGCGGGCGGCAGCCAGGCGCAGTATACATCCCCTTCGGGGTCTTCAGTCAGCGCCATTCGGCCCGGCTCCCCATAGAGCCGATATTGCCGCACCAGCGGGCGGGAGTGGGTGGTGTTGTGCTCGGCGATGCAAGTGAGCGCATCCGAAATATGCACGGCGTTGAACACGCAAGCGGTTTTGATGCTCGGAATGTGGGCTTCCGAAACGGTGCGCGGGTAGGCGCGGCGGCGGCGCAGCCAGTCAATCGGCCCGGCCAACTCGGCGGCACGGCGCTCCTTGTCCAAGTCGGCCAGCCCCTCGGCGCTATCACGGCCGTAGGCATCTACCATGTACCCCTCGTAGTCGGGCACAAAGTAGCGGGCTAATCCCTTGCGCTCCGGTAGTAGCGCTGGGTCAGCTTCCGTCCAGAACTTCACGCACGTAGCCACCGAGTCGTCGTCGTTCTCGTCGCTGGTGGTCATGGCGAACTCTTTGCCAATCACATAACCGTTGGGATAGAACTGCTTGCTGACAATCGAGTGCCTAGCCCACGGGTCGCCGCGCTGCTCTTTGCCCACCTCGTCGTTGATGAACAGGCGCAAGCCCTGGCTATCGTAGGCCGTGTTGGTACTCTCGCGCCAGTCAATCTTACTGCGCAGCCCCCGCAGGCGGTCGGGCGTGTTGGCCGCCCCTTTTTTGCGGTTGGCCGGCGTGTCGAACAGCAGCTCTTTCTTGGGCTTGTTGGTACCCGCCGTTTGGGGTAGAAACCACGGGCACTCCTGCAGGGCCAGAAACGGTGCCTGAATCTCGTTCAAAAACAACGCCTCGGCATCGTCTTCGGTTTTGCTCTGAATGCCTACCCGAAAATTGCGAATACCGCTGGCGGCTTCGAGGGCGATACTGGCCGCGATACTGGTTTTGCCCCAGCGGCGCCGGGTGTGCAAGAACAAGCCCAGGCAATTCGGGTCGGGCAGCACTTTGAGCGCCCACACCCAATAGAGGCGACGGTGAGCCTCACGGTACTCGGGCTTTTGGTCGCCGTAGCGGTGGTAATTGAGGAAAAAGTAGTACTGCCCCGGTATCCAAGTGGGCACCCCGTCGTTCCAGAACCACACGCCGTTGTCGCGGCGACTCCATTCCTGCTCACTTAGCGCGTCCTGCTTGTGCTTGGGCCAGGAGTCGTATTCTTCGCGGGTGGGTAGTTTGGTGTACTCAAACTTCTGGTCGCGCTGCCGGTCGGTTTTGGGGTTTAAGAAGGTGCTTTTGTCGGGCACCTCGGGCGAAGACAGCGTGTATTCCCCAATAGTGTCCCATACGCGCCCTTTCGTGCGCCACATGGTTGAATTGGGGTAGGTAGCGGGCTGGCTCACTTCTTAGCGGGCGGAATGAAGCTGCGGCCTTCAGCGCGGCGCTCGGCGGTGGGGGTGTTTTGGGTGGCGGCCTGCAGTGCGGCAGCGCCCAACTGCTCGTCGTCCATGAATAGGCGGTTGCGGAGCTTCACCAGGTCGGGCACCTGGGCAAACATCGCGTCCATGTTGTCCTTGCGGGTTTTTTGGGCGGTCTGGAATTTGGTTTCGTCCATGTCGCCCTTCACAATCCGGTCGCTTAGCCCCTCAATGGTCTGCCAAGCTGATTCGGTGCCGTGGAACAGCAGGGCGTAGTCAAGGGAGTTCAAAATCCGCACATATTCCTTCGCCATTGCCACTACCCCAGCATCTTCCCAGCGGGCTACAGCCACTCGGCGCGGGTCAGCTTCGGGCACCCCGGCCTTAGCGAAGCACTGCGCCTTTTTATCCACTAGCGGCAGGTCGCGGTAGTCGCTGCCACTGTCGCAGTACAAGGCCACGAACCGTAGCCAGCAGTCATTTTCTGCTGCGCCGTACTTCTCAAAGGGAGTGTAAAGCACCAACTCTGGCCACCGGGACAACATCGTTTCCCCCTTGCCTAGTACGGCCGGGTCGTAGCGCATGGTGCTGGTGGGGGTGGGGCTTTTTGCCATTGGTTAGGTAGGATTCGAGGCCAGGATGGCGGCTAGGTCGTCGGCGTGGGTGTCAGGCATTGGTGAATTGGCTTCGGTAGGCAGCAATTTGTTGTTCAGGGGTTGGTGGCGACCATAAGCGAAGGGCTTCGGCCTTCCCCATCACACACTGCCGGGGGCAGTAGGCATAGTCCCGGCCCTCAATAGTGATTTTGGGCGGCTCGTGCATCCACCGGGCGCTTGCTTCCTCGTCGTCTTTCTGCTTTACGGCGTGGTAGGCGAATAGCATTCGGTGGGCAATGATGGTGTCACCCTCGGCTACTACACCTTCCTGACCGCGCAGGGGGTGGCCGGCGTGAAGGATGCGTAGGGTGAAGGGCAGGGGCAGGGGGTTGACTTCAAGAATGGTTTTGCGGTATAGGTGTGTGCCATCACTTGCGCCCGTTGCGCCTAAATCAGTAAAATGTACCCGCTCCCGCACCCCGTCTGACCTCGCCCGCACGTCGTCGCCGTACACTTCCTCGCACAGCAGCAGCCCTTGAAACGGCCGCAGCCCGCCCGCCCCAGCCACGGCTACCACCTTATCGAGCGCCACCAGGAACACGCCGGGGTGGCCGGGATATTCCAGGTCGGGCTTGAAGGTGTTGGGCTTCAGGTACACGGTGTCGCCGATGTTGGGCAAGTCTACCAGGTCGGCGTAGGTGTAGGTGCGCCCGTCCATGCCGGGGTAGTCGAGGGGACGTTCCCGGCTCAGGCCCACGGGCACGGCTACTACTTCAGCGGCTACCGCGTCTTTGTCGCCGGGCTGCCAGTCGGGTATGTAGAGGCCGGTTTCGGTGCGGTCGAGGCTGGCGGCGTTGACTTGCACGAATAGGTGGTCGCGCAGGGGGCTAGGCAAGCTCATTATAGGCGGGGGCCGATAAAGGCGAAGGGAATGCGGTTTTGCTTGTGGTATTCTGCTGCCTTTAGCAGCGCATCCCGTTGTGCTGGGGCTTCGGCAATGAGTTTAATCTTATTCTGCTTTGGGTCTTTGTCAGCAATGCGAAAAACAATCCCGTCGTAGGCTTGAAAGCGGTCGTTGGCACAAGGGATATAGTTTGTTTGCGCATCGTGGCCGTCAATGCGAGCCGCAACAATGTCTGTGCCTGGAACAGACCAAGCTTCAGACACACAGAATTGCGGGTGGGTATTACCCTTGCCTGTGCCTTGCAATGGCTCATCCAGCACCAAAAACACGTCCTGCTCGCGCATCATTAGGTGTTCTTGCCCGTCGTGGTCTACTTTGGTGGCAGTTTGGGCGGCGCTGAAACGGTAGCGCTTGCCGACTTGAAGCAGTTCGCTAACGGGGCAGAAAGTGCCGTTTTGCCAAGTGCCGGGGCCGATACCTACCACAGTCCCGGTATCGGGGCGGTACTTCTCGCGCAGGTGCAGAGGAATTTCGAGGTGCGGCGGGTTTGGGCCAATGGTGGGGGCGGGGTCTTGCTTGATGAGTACGCGGTCAAGCAGGGGTTTCCAGTGCTGGGGCATCTGAACGGGCAAATTAGAGGGTGACGGGTTCGGTTTCAGGCTCGGCAAACACGGCTTCCGGCAGCGGCGGCAGGTCGAAGCCGGTATGCTTGCGCCAAGCATCGGCATCATAGCGCAGTTGCAGTAGTTTGAGGCAATCGGCTTTCTGTTCTTCGGTTAGCCGGGGCTGCTGGGCTATCATTTCCTCGGTCAGCACACCAGATGCAGCCAGCCACAGGGCTTTTGCCACAAATTGCCAAGCGGCGGCGTTCTGGTCGGCCTCGCGCTCGGCATTAATGCAGCGCCAGCACAGGGCTAGTAGCTGCTTGATGCGCGGCCGGCCAATCGTGTGAACGGCGGGCTTTGCCAGGTCGGCCAGCAGGGTGGTTTCGTCGGGAGTTAGAACGGGCATGAACGGCAGATAGGACAGGATTACAAGGTAAGGCGCGAACTACATTCCCCGCCATTGCGGGAGTAAATGGGGAAGCGGCTGCCCCAATGGGGCAGGGTTTTAGCGGGGCGCAAGCAGGCGGGGCGCGAGGTCGTTGGGGGCGTGGCGTAGTAGGGAGTGGTGAACGGGCTGCTGGCTGGCGATGTGCTCGGCGATGCGGGCCTGGATTTGCTCGTCACTCAGCCCGTCGCGCCAAGCATCGAATAACAGGCGCACCGGCACGGCGGCCGATTCGGTGCCGTATTCGCAGCGTAGGCAGCGGGTTATCGTATCGTCCTCGTCAGGGTCGCCGGGGTGGTCGATGGTTAGCTCGCCGTGGCAGCAGGTGCAGCGCAGCAGCACGGCAACGAAGGTTTCAGAGGCGCCGAGCATTGATTACGATTCCGGCTGGGGTGTAGGCAGCACTATTTGGAATATTTCACCTGGCACTTCGGCCGGAATCATATGGCAGACCACCCCTAGTAGTTGCAGGGTTTGAGTCTTGCCGTTTTTGTCGCCTTCGTTCTGGAATACAACCTTGTGCATGGCAGTTGGCAGGGAGTTGAAGTACGTATCTACATCCCCAAGCGCAAGGTGGTAAGCAGTGACGGGGACGAGCACTTGTAATTCCTCGTCGCGGCTGAATGCCTGCCCTGCTCGCCGGCAGGCCATGATGGTGGCTTCTATTCGTCTTACAAAATCAGGCATTGGAGTAGGGGGTTAAGATTTTTGAATGATAACAGCCTGCGGATACAGCGTGGGCCAGTCTACTCGTCGCTGCTGGTAGTCGGCAAGGGGGATAGTGCTGGTGCAGGTCAGCAGTCCGAGCGTGCAGGTGAGGCGCACTTGCTGGGTGTCGGGGTTGTAGTGGGCGGTGAAGGGGGAGCTATTCATGGTCAAGGGGCTAGTCCCAATTATACTCGAAGGTTTTGCCGTTGGTGTTGTTGTGAGTATGCCAGTAGGCGCGAACATCTTGCCCCATTTGCAAGCTCATGCCAAATTTCCAGCTGGGCATGGTGGCTTTTGCCATTGCTTTGGGGTCGTAGCCGGGCGTGTCCAGTACTTTTTGAACATTCGCCTTAAATTGTTCCCAAGTCAGTGTTTCTTCTTTCGTGTCACTCATGGCCTTCCAAGTTCTGGTACGCCCGCATCAAAGCGGGTAAATCACCGAGGGCCAGCGCGGCCTCGGCTTGTTTCAATGACTGCTCCAAAATAGCCGCGCCGTGTACACCTTCGGGGCCGGCCTGCTGGTAGTAGGTCAGCAGCTCGCGGCACCGGGCTACTTCTTGGGGCAGGACTTCGTGCAGGTGCTGGGCCTGGGTAGTGGGAAGGGTGGGCATGACTAGGTGGCAAGGCAGCGAAACCACAGGCCAACGGGGCGTAATGCCTCTATTCTGCGCTTGGCTCGCATAATGACAGTGACTTGCCACGTCACGCGCTCAAACATGTAATCGGACGAGCACAGTGCGCCGACCATATACAGCCCCTGCAATTCTTCATTGAGGCGGGCGAGTAACTTCTCCTTTTTGCTCATGGGTTCTACTGGTTAGGTGGCGTGGGCTACTTCGGGTTCATCTCGCACCACTGCCGCAGGTTATCCGCGTCCTCGGTGGTGACATTGGCCCAGGCTACGCGGGCAGGCTCGCCTTTATCGGCGGGCTGGCGCTCGTCGGGGGTGTAGAGGATGTAGGCGCGGCTGAATAGCAGGCGCAGGCAGGCACGGAGGCGCTTCATGGCTTAGCGGGATTTAACAGGCTTGGTGAGGGCGGGCGTAGTGGCCCCGCACAGTCAAAACGGGACCACCAAGACTAGCCGATTGGGGTATACCCGCCTTCAAAGGCGGCGGCAGGCGAATAGGATTTATACCCGTCGTCATACACGACAAAGTACCCACCCGCCTCGGGCTTATGCTTGTCCATAAATGCCGCACTAACGGGGAAGGGGGCAAAAGGCTTTTCGGCCGGAGTGATGTGGTAGCTACCACCCGGCTCGTCAAAAACGAAGTCGGCGGGCGATTGATTTATTTCGGCAATTTTGAGCGCCCACACTTTCTTGTGGCACTGATATTGGGGCATTTGCGCGGAAACGGGCATATTCTGGAGTTTGGGGTTAGGGGTTGGTGACTGTGTAATTCAAGTAAATCTGTATGCTCTTAGCCCGGCTTTTCAGGTCGCCGCGCCACGAGACTTAACAGGCTTGGTGAACTCGTGGCGCATATTCAATCTATTTCCGTTGAAGATGAACGCCGGATTGACGAAATAAAACCCCCGCTGATTCGACGGAGCCAGGAAGTTCGCCACAATTAACTCGTTGAGGCCCGCGTAGTAGCTGGCCCTGGTGTTGCCGGTTTCGGCACCGTACTCGCCGTGGGCCAGCCATACCACCGAGTTGCCCGGCCTCATGTTGCTGCACAGGTAAGCAAACATCTTGAGGCCGGGCGCATTCAGGTAGCCCAGCCACTCCCGGCCAGCCTTGAACAGCTTGGTGAACGATTCGGTGTCATCGAGCCGGGAGTAGGCATGATAGGCCGGTTCCATCTGGCCCGTTTCCGCGTGAACCACACTCACGCCGTGCAGCGGCACCTTGCCGGACTTGCGCTTGGGCACCAGCACCAACGATTCCAGAAAGGGGTTCGTGGCGTACTTCTGGGCCTTGACGGGGGCGGCTTCGTCGGTGACAAGTTTGCGGCGGGTGGGGTCGGGCATGGGCAAAATTACATTCCGGCCTTCTCGGAATACTGCCGTTCGAGTACGAGGGAGTACTCGGAAATGTCATTCGCCGCGTAACTCAGTGCCTCAACCTCGCGGGCCAGCACTGACAGCGCATCGTTGCTTGGTACGCCATTGGCGGGCGGCTGCGAAGCGGCGGGCGGCACCGGACGGAAGCCTAGCAGGCCGAGCGCTCGCTGCTGCCGCTGCTGTTGCTCCTGAATGTTCATACGAGTGCCACGCAGGTCGTTAAGGAGTGATTCGAGGGTTGCGCGCTTTGGCGCGTCTTCCACGGGGCCATCATTGTAAGCCATTTTGCTTGGGGGTTAAAGTGAGTTTACAAGGTACGCCACTGGTATACAAAAACCAACTATTTGTTGCTGATTACTGAAATAATCCGCTCGTAACTACTTCATTACAAGCACGGCACAAGCCCGTACTTCTTACGTTTCTTAAAGCAGCACTATTTTCTACAGGTATCTACTCCCAAAAGGCCGCCATATCCGACCATTCCCCGCGCCGACAAGCTGGTGCAAAATGGAGTGAACGAGGTAGGCTGACCTACTAAGCGCCCTATTCACCCCCACCCATCCAACTCGCCCCAAACACATCCTGTAAACCGGGACGGGTCCAACCGGCACCCCGCCCCCTGTTTGCCCCATTGAGCAAACCTGCGCGGGCTCGGACAGCGCCGCCCCAAACACCCAAACCGGGCCGATTGCCTGCTTATGCCAGCCCACACGGAACCAAAAAACCGAATCCGGCTGCCTGGGTGGGTTGTTATAACGTTTAATGAAGGAGCATTTGTTAAACGTTATGGCCTACGCAGCCACAACCCTGCCCGGCATAATCCTATTGAAATGCGCGGGTGGTCTCGCTTTTTACGGGGGTTAGACCGGGTTTCGTGAGGGTTGTCGCGGGTAGAATGCAATTGAGAGGGAGAGGCGTAGGAGACTACTAAACAGCACAACCTTAAACCCATTCCAGCAATCTGTAAACACCTCTCAGCCGTCCCCCTGCAAACCCGTAGCAATCAAGCGCGTACGGACTCCGTGCGGGCGCAATACTTACAAGTACCTGTGCGGGCGTATGCGGGCGCACGAGGCGTATTTTTGGGGTATGTATCGAAATAGTAAGCGGTATGCGGCGGGGGAGGACGCGGCCTTGTACTTAGCAGTGGCGGAGCTGGCTATCAGCAGCCAGGCGGAGCGGGTAGGCGTGGGGGCCAACGTGGTGCGAACTCTGGCGCAACTCTCGGCCTTGCGGGCGGGTGGGGCCACGGTGTATGCGGCTGACCTGGAACGAGCGGGGCTCGGTACGTCGGGGCCTGGGTGCCTAGCGGAGTGCAAGCGGCAAGGGTGGGTGTCCTCAGTTCGTGGGAGCCTGGACTTGTTGCCGGCTGGGCGCGTGGTGGTGGCGGAGTTGACTCGGGCCTGGGAGCGGGCGCGTAAACAGCTCGCGGCCTTTGCGCCGGCTTCTCCGTATCGGCCAGCACGTAGGCAGGGGAATGGGTAGGGCATGAGAAACCCCCTGACCGTCACTGGTCGGGGGTTTCTGTTTTCAGCCCGCCAGATTCGTTGGCCCTGGCCCGCACTCGTGCTGGGGAATCCTTGTGGGGCTGCCAAAAGCTGTTCTTCGGGTCGTCGGGGTAGTGCGCCGCTACGGCCTCTGCCATCGGCCCGATTTTCCAGCCAGCGGGCGCTTTGTACTCGTGGACAACCGGCTTATAAAACAGGTCATCTGTGCGCCCCGGCAAGGGGAATAGCGGCTCAGCAAGTTCTGGCACCCGAACCCCGTACATGATGTAATTCAGGTCGGCATTTAGTGCTTCACGCAAGGCAATCGCCATCCCCAGGCTGGCATCATTACGCCCGGCCCGAATCTGGGAAATGGTGCCCGCTTTTATACCAATCAGCAACTCTAACGCCGTGCGCGACTTTACCCGACCTTCGCGCTCAATGCGCTCCACTTCGCGCACAAAACGAAACGAGGCCAGCCAAGTTCTCTCCGAAATACTAATCTTGGCCGTCAGCTTACGCAATCGGCGCGGGGCGGGCAGGTTCTCGGGTGACATGGCAGGCAGGCAAGTGGGCCGCGAATGTACAAGCCAGCCAACAAATTACAGGCTCGCCGAAGATGCCGGGCTGGGGCTACTTGGTTAACAGGTGTTCCAACACTAGTAGCGCAAGGGAGGCTACAAAGGACACGGCGGTGGCTAGCAGCCTTAGTTTGATGGTTTCGCTCATCTGCTACACACTCACCGATTCCCCCGGTGCGGGGCTTTGGGGTGCTTGGGCTGGCTTACGTTGGCCTCGACCTGCTGGTCTACGTGGCGTTGCTCTTCGGGACTCATCGCCTCGAATTGTTTGGGGGTCACGCCTGCGGGCAGGCCGGTTTTTTGGCTAAATGGGGGCATGGGATTATTGATAAAAGGCGAAGCGGAGCTGGTGGGGGCCGTGGGGCTGGTAGCGCGGCCTAAGTCGGGGGCGATGAACGGGCGGCGTCCAGTCAGGCGGGTGCCATTCGGTGCCGTAGAGTAGTAGCCACTCGGCAGCGGCAGCGTCCCATTTGCGGGTACCTGCTTCTATCTCGCGGCACTCATTGTCAATCTGGCGCTGGGCCGGGTAGTTGCCTTTGAGCTGCAGGAAGTCGTACACCGACACGGTGGGATGCACTCGGCGGTAGGGCGGGCTATTCTGTTTAGCCTGCTTCTCGCGGGCTATGGCGGCGGGGTCGAAGGGCTTCTCGGGCGCTACTGCCAACGGGCGAGGAATTAGTTGTTAGTCAATCCTATGCGTAAAAGTACATTCGCTAACTCAAATATGAAGCCGGGCCTCATACCTGTGGGGGTGTTAGGTCGAGGGTTTCGGGGGTGGGGCTCATGGGGGCTCATGGGGGCTCAACTTTGGTTCAAACAGAGGTGCACGTCGGTTTTCGTAATTGCGAGTGCTTGAAAGGGCGGCGGCTGCTCTGGTGTGGGTACTACTGGGGAGGGGTGGCGGCGCGGGGCTATTTCTTCTTGCAGCGTTCAAGCTGGGCCGCCCGGCGCGCCTGCTTGGCTTGGTGCTTTTCGGCACGGCGGGCAGCATCTTCGGCCCGAATAGCGGAGCGGTCGTAGTTGACAATGGGGCCAGGGTCGTACCCACGGCGGCGGCGTATTTGGGTGCGGCGGTCAGGCTCTTCAACCGCAACCAATACCATAGCGGCGATGTAGGGGGCAAGAATATTCATGGGCGGCGGCTCTTCTGGTATAGCTAGGGGAGAGAGGGGATGGGAGCCGACTGCTTTTGGAGGAAATATTCCTCTAGCGTGTCGTAATCATCATTTTGCAGCTGCGACATATCCAGCCAGCGCAACCCTTTGGCTAGGTCGTTGAGGTCAACCGGAACCCCGATTTGGCCGTGGCGTGCCATGTTGGCCTGCTCCAGCATCTTCATGGTTACAGGTATTTTTTCGTCTGTCAGAACTATCATGGTGAAGGGATTTTTGGGAGGGGTGCGAGCAACTGCTCAAAGGAGGGGGCGGGGCGGTTATTTAGACTGCATAGCCCACTTCGCGCCTGCCTTGAAGTCGCTGGTAATAGATTTTACAGCATCCTTATTGGTGGCAAACTGCTCTTCGCCAAGCACTTGTTTGGCATGTTGCTTCGCGGCTTCGTTAATTTCTTTGGCTTTCATGGGGGAAATAATAAATGGCGAGAGGGTTAAAGTTGAATCAAGCGTATCACCGTTCGCTGCTCGGCTTGGCTGGCGGCTCGCTCCTGGGTGTAGGAGCGCTCACCATTTCACTTCAAAGGGCATTTGCTCTATCATTTTCTTAGCTAACGGGGTAGCTAGAATCATGTCTTTCAGCGCGCCCGGCCCAACATCGCCTTTCACCCAAAACACTGACTTAGTGCCGCCCCGCGTGTCTTTGCAGCTACCAGAAATAGCATAGATGCTATACCCATCGCCTGCGAAGTATCCTGCCGTGCCCTTAGCCGCATTGCTACTGATTAAGTTGTCCGGCTCGAAAGGAACCGGCTCGTCTTTCCCATTTAAGCCTTTGTAGACAAACCGCATTCCTTCCAATATCCAGAAGTAATGACCGTATTCGGTAAGGTTGGTTCCGTAGTAGTTCATGGCGCGTAGGCTTGTAAGTGAATAAGTAGGGCAGTTAGTCAACCTCAATCATTACCGCGCCGGCTGCCAGAACGCACTCGTCGGCAATCTCATCCTCTGTCATATGCTCGGATTCGTTGAACGTTTCGCCGGGCTTCGGGCGGTAGGCGCTGGCGGGCTCGGCACCGTCGCCAGACGGGTTCACGTAGTCTTCTTCCGTCACCAGCAAGCCGGTGAGATTGCCCTGGCAGTTTTCGCCCCAATACTTGGCGGGCTGGGTTAGCTGTTCGGGCGTGAGGGCTTGCAGGCTAGCAAGGAGGTCGGCGTAGGTGTAGGCGGGGGCTTCTTCGGAAGTATTCATGGCTTTGGGGTTTTGAGCGCCGCCAGCAAAGCGGCGCGGGTGGAATCTTTCAACTGCTCCGGCCCACTCACGACGAAGCGAAAGCGGCCGGTAATCTGTTCGCCATGTAGGCGTGTAGCTTCTTGCAACACAACTTGGCCCGTTTCTTCGCTTCTAACGGCCGCTGACTGGTCGGGCGTGGGATTAGGCGGGCCGGAGCCTTTGCGCTTGCCCTGCCCCTGTTTCTGCGTTAATTTCTGGTATTCGGCCGCTGTCATGGTACTGGCTTAAAGCGCGGGGGCTGAAACTCGTCCAACGGGCGCGTCCAAACCTGCGAATCATTGAGGCCCTGATACACCACCACCTCCCGGCCGGTGGCTTCTTCTTTGGCTATGACAAGGGCCATGTAGCGTGCGCCTTTGTAGTGCTGGTAGACTTGGCCTTGCTGCGGGCGCGGGTGTCCGGCTTCACGGGATAAGGGAGGGGTCATGCTAAATCCGCTTGTAGCCTTCGAGACGTTCACGATACTTCGGCAGCGGGCGGCCGTCAGGGCCAAGCCAGGACGGGTGGGCGTACACCACACGCGGCCCTTTGCCGACTGGCTTTATTGGCTTGTACTTGATAAGGGTACCGCGCTGGCACATGAGGGAAAGCGTTGAGCCAATGGACTTTCCAAACTGCTTTAGCTGATATTCTTCAACCAACTCCTTCACGCCAGGGCCAAGAATAATGTTTTCTTCTTTATCCAGCGGCTCGGCTCGGGCCGTACGCGGCTTCTTTTGGCAGCGCTTCGGGTGCAGCGAGGCATACTCACCAACCCCCGCCAATGCAGCCAGAAAGCCCTCGAAATCGGCTTTACCGTAGCAGACGTACGCCCTAGTGGTAAGCAGCACGCCACGGAAACGGTCAACGTAGAACCGGCCCCGCTTCCCGCCTTTGCACTCGGCAGGCATTAACCAGCGCTCGGCAAGGTCATTGTCAGAGTTCTTGAGGCGCACGAAGCCGCGCCCCTCCAATTCCAACACGCTCGGCAGGTACCGGAAGCGCGTGCTGCCATCGGGGGCAGTGTCGTGCGGTTCCGTCGCTAACCGTTGCACCATGTTAGCACAGGCCCAGGAGGCGTAGTGCCGCCCGTTTTTGGTGAACACGGCCACGGCCCGCTTGCCACACCCGCAGATGCAGCGCTGCCCTGCTTTCATCTTACCCACGGCTCACCTCTCCTTCCTGCCCACTTGGCTCACTGCTTTTGCGCTTTGAAGTCCCGTAGCCGATGTGGTGGGCATGCTTGCGGCAGGCGGCTGCGTTCTCTGGCATGGCGTAGGGGTTCGACGGCGGAGTACGGCTCGGGCTGTCTTTGGTGAAGCCCTGGCAGTGCTGGCCGTGGTAGTCGCTGAATACTTTCAGCAGGTCGAGTTGAAGCGAGAAGGGAATGGGCTGGGTGTAGCCGAACTCCTGCCCGCAGGCTTCACACTTCCAGCGGCCCTCGTCGGCCATCGGCTTGACGGGCTTGGTCATTATCACACTAGCCATTATCCTGCCCTCCTTTCTCTCCTGCCAGTGGCTCCCATCCTAGCGCTGCTGCCCCGTGACTAGGCTCGTAGCCGGGCGCGGTCGTGGGGTCGGGCAGGCGCTTGGTGGGCAGGCTGGTGGTGCCAGGGCGTACAGGCGGGCCGCCGAACTTTTCGGTAGCGGCATACAGATTTTCGCGGCCCTGGGCAGTCATGCCAGCCCACGATGCGGGGCCGACAGCCATATCACCAACCGAAAAGGCCAGGCGCTCATACTCTTCGTAGGTCGGCTCGCTTGGCTGCGCTACTAGGGTGGGGGCCGGGGCATTTGGGACGTACACACGGCACCGCCCGCAATGCACAATGCACGGCCCAAACTCGTTCTGACACCTAGTCAACTCACCAATTCCGGCCTCACCTTTTGGGGCAGGCAAATCGCAGATGGCGCAAAGCCGCTGCCCGTCAAACGTTTCGCGGAAGGCGGGGCGCAAGCAATCGCAAGTCGGTTCGCATTCGGCGGCGGCTCCTACACTACCTACAGAGGGGGCGGGGCACGCTTGGCAGCCTTCTTCGCAGTTCAATAAAGCCGCTTCCGCAGTCCATCCAGCCTGAACCATCTTTTGTCCTATCCTAACCGCCTCGTCGTAGTCTGGCAAAGGGTGCATAACCTGTCGCAGAATAGCGTGAAGCTTAGTCTGATAGCCTTGGTGAACAAGTTTAAGTGCTGCTAACTCCGTTTGCAACCCGGCCTCGCGGGCTTCGGCTTCCTCACTACGGGAGGTAGCAGCGGCGGCTTCGGTCTTGAATTGGTCAGCGAATTTTCTCCAGGTGCTCTCCCACAGTTGGGCATCACGAACTTGGCTGGCCGATGCGTCAATGTGGCTTAGGAGGTCGCGGCGGTCAAATACAGCCATCGGGGTATCGCCATCGTATTCAGGCCAGTGTTCAACACTGTGTCGAATGGCTTTCAGCGCCTCAGCCGATAACAAGCCAGGGCCGACTGCCGGGGTGGGCGGGTTGTCGAGCTGGCTTAGCAGTTCGTTGACGTGGTGCCAGCCGGGCGCTGACTGCGAGGTGCTATCCCGCCAAGCGCGGGCCTCGGCGGTGCGGGCTGAACACCAGTTGGCCGACATAGAATTGGCGGCGGGCGGGCCTACCAGGGAGGGGCCGGGGGGTGAAGGAATCTTTTCCATGTGCTAAAGATACTTAACTATTGTGATAAATACAAGTAATTGACAGGCTTTATTTTGCGGGCCGTCTTGGTCCGTCATTGCCTAAAAACTGCGGCGCGGGTTCACCTTTTCCAGTGTCAGCAGCCCGTGCCGCAGCTGCTTAGGGATACACATCGCCCCCATGAACTCTATCGGAATCGGAATCTCCGTTTCGGATGCCCCGCTGATAAATCCGCGCAGCAGGTAGTTCACTTGGTCGGCATCAAGCAGGTGTGAGGTCAGGCGGAAGGTGCCGAACTGAAAAACCAGGTATTTCAACTCCCGGCCGTCTTCCCCGGCCGGGTGGCTGTGAATGGTGATGTCGAGTAGCGGGGTGTTGGGTTCTAAGCGGGGCATGGCGGGCGGGTGTTTGGCTACTAGTGGGAGGGGAGGGCGGCGGGCAGGCCAGCAGCCAGGCAGGCGGCTTCGACAATGAGAGAGGGCCGCCATTCTTTTGAGCCGGGCCGGTGCAGGAATTGATACCAAGCCAGACAGTAGCGAATCGTAGTGCCG
Source organism: Janthinobacterium lividum (assembly GCA_050954465.1). Taxonomy (GTDB): domain Bacteria; phylum Bacteroidota; class Bacteroidia; order Cytophagales; family Hymenobacteraceae; genus Hymenobacter. The sequence continues at coordinate 27,447 of JBPBPU010000132.1, read as the reverse complement.
CCATCCCACCGCAGGGCCGGCCCCCAGCCATCACCGCCCCGGCTCCAACTGCAATAGCTTTCGTGCCACTGGTCGTTGGTCAGGCCGGTTACTGTGTTGCGCAGGTAGTCGCGGAGGGTTTTGGCTTCGGCCGCGCTCTCGGGGCGGCGGCGGGTATAGGGCTTTGGCATGGCTTGAAAATAAAAGGTGGGGGTGTCGCTACTAGAGGGAGAGCGGGGGCTAGAAGTAGGGTAGGTGTCGGCGGCGCAGCTCCAATCGGAGCAGCACCAGCCCCTGCCCACCGCGCTGCTGTAGCCCCGGCAGCATGGCGGCCAGGTCAGCCGCAGCCATGCTGCGAAGGGTGGCCTGCACTCCACGGCACAGGGCGGGGCTATAGCGGTCAGTAGGGCGCTGTCTCATTCTCGAAGGTGCTAGGGGGTAAGGCATGGTTGCCAGGTGCCGCGGCCTGTACTTCAACAGGCGCGTTTTCAGGCAAATCCTCGTAAGAGCCAGTGCGCATCACGGAGCGAACCAGGGCGCTGCCTAGCCCACCGCTGCGGTGCTTGGCTACAATCAATTCGGTCATGTCCTGGGTGGAATTGCCCATTTCATCCTCCATAATCTTGTAGTATTCGGCTCGGTACGGGAAGATTATCACGTCGGCGTCCTGCTCAATGGCTCCCGACTCGCGCAGGTCGGAGAGCTGGGGTTTCTTGTCGCCCCCACGGGTTTCCACGGCCCGACTTAACTGGGCCAGGGCAATCACAGGAATATGCAGTTCCTTGGCAATGAGCTTGAGCCCGCGGCTGATGGCACTGATTTCCTGCTCCCGGTTCCCGCCGCGGCCGGCGTTGCGGGCAGTCATTAATTGCAGGTAGTCCACGGCCAGCCACTCAATGCCGTGCTCCTGCTTGGCTTTGGTGGCCTTCGCCCGTAGCTCGTCAATCCCCAGGCCCGGCGTATCATCCAGCACCAGGCGCAGGCTACGCAGGGCCGCGGCACGTTCGCGGATACTCTCGGCCTCGTCGGGCGTCAGGTTGATGCCGCGGGTAAGCTGGTTAGTGGTGTAGCCCAGCTCTGTTGCCAGCAGTTTGCGCACCAACTCATCGTTTCCCATTTCCAGCGTCGAAATCATGCCGGGCCGGCCGGCGGCCACGGACTTGCGGCCAGTTGCCAGCATGAGGCTGGTTTTACCCATGCCGGGCCGGGCTGCTTCGATGATGAGATTGCCCGGCTGCCAGCCGCCCGTAATGCGGTCTAAGGCCCACAGGCCGGACGGCACTCCGGTAATGCCCGCAGGGGCCGCCGTAGCCGCTACAATGTTGTCTACTACCCGGTCGTATAGTTCGCCTACTAGCTGAGGCCGCCGGACTTGCAGGGCATCGGTCAGGCCGTTCAAGCCCACGTAGGCATCGCCAAGCAAGTCCAGCGCGTCGGCCATCGGGTCGAAGGCAGCGGACAATAGGCGGGTGGCTACCTGTCCGATGCGGCGCTTGGTGTAGAACTCCAGCAGCACGGCGCAATGCGTGGGCAGGCTCGCTTGCCCAGCGGGCCGCATGGCAAGCTGGGCTACGCCACCGGGGCCGCCGGCCGCGGCCAGGGTGCCAGCGGAGCGGAGTTGGTTTACCACCGTGAGCGTGTCAATGGCTTTGCCCGCGGCATTAAGGGCGGCAATGGCTTTGAAAATGAGCTGGTAGGGGGGCTGGTAAAACACTTCCGCATTGCCTCGGAACAAAGCCAGCACCGTGGGCACGGCCGGGGCTTCGGCCAGCATAGCCCCCAGGACGGCGGCCTCCATTGCCGCATCGGAGGGTGGCGCTTGGGCTTCAAGTTGCGGCGGGGCCGGTGGCCGGGCGTTGAATCTAGGGGGCTGCATGGCGCTAAATGATTACTTGGCTGCGCTGCTCGGCAGCCACTTTGTTGATGTCGTAGGGGGCCGCGCTGGGGGTTGGCGTTACCGCGTGGCGGCCGGCGGCCCCGGCGGGTTGCTGGCTTTCGGGCAGCAGCAGGCAGTTGTTGAGCCGGTCGTTTTTGAGCCAGTTTTGAATGAAGCCCTCCCAACTTTTGGCCTTGCTGCCCGATGGCGTGGCATTTAGCCGCGGGGGGAGTTTGTCGGCCTCGCGTTGAATTTGCAGCCAGTAGGTCGGCACGTCTACATGGCCGTAGCCGATGCTTTTCAAAAACTCCCGAAACCCGGTGCGGGCAAATACCGGCGCTTCATCGGCAGGCACTTCTCGCAGGCTGGGTTTGACAACTTCCAAAATCTGTCCGCCTGCCGGCTCGCCCGCGTTCCTACCTACGTCAGTAGGTAGTGTAACTGTAGTTATAACTAGTTGCGATTCCGTTGCCATTTTTTCAACGTCCGTTGGCTGTGGGGCAACGTCCGTTGACTTTCCGTTGCCATTCCGTTGTTTCTTGGCTTCGGCGCTTCGGCGGCCAGCTTCGGCGGCCAGCTCACTTTTGCGGCGTTGCTCCTTGCCCTCGGCCAGCAGCCGGGGGTTGTAGCGGTAGGTGCCGCACTCCGAGAGGGGAAACTTTTTGAGTAGGCGGGGGCCGCTGGTTGCCCACTGCTCGGGGGACATTTCGGCCATCCGGCGTACCTCGTCCTCATCGGTCGGCAGGGTGCCGGGCACGTCCTCACCCCAAGCTGTAGCCAGTAGGCCGATGTACACCCCGCGCTCGGCGTGGCTCATCATGCGCACCGACTTGGAGCTAAGCCAGTCGGTGACGTTGAAGGGGAACCAGAAGGGTTTAGTGGTGGCGCTCATACCGGCACCCCTCCTTCCTGCCGCCAGGGCGCACCCCGACGAATAGCCTGCCAGCCATCGGCCGCTTCCACGAGCCGGCCGCCTACGTAGTGGTAGGGCAGCGCACGAACGGGCCGAAAGTTGGTGAGGTGGTGGGCCGCCAAGAACTGCACCCGGTCCACCTGCACCAGAAAAAAAGCGGTGGGCTTTTCATCGACGGAACCCGCCAACTTCACGGCCTCGGCCGGGTAGTCGGTGCGGCGCTCCGTGCGTTCAAAGGACAGGTACGGGCAGTTTGCCAGGGCGTATTGCGCACAAGCCAGGTGGGCCGGGGCGTGACCGTCTATGCGGTTTTGCAGCGCCAGCGGGCCGACTACCAAGTAGGTGTCGCCGCGCAGTAACCCAGCGCAAATGCTACACTTGCCGTATTGCAGGCAGACGCGCAGCCGGTTGCCATCGAGCAGGCGAAAGTCGGGCGCACCCTGGGCGGGGGCCACGAAGTAGGGCACCGGTAGGCCGTGGGCCTGGGGCCGGGGGGTGAGGGTGTCGGGCGTTTTCATTGGAATAGCGGGGCTTGTTGGGCGAGGTATGCCTGTGTCCAGTCGAATTGTGCCCGGTTGTTCTCGGTGCTGACACAGTAGCGGCCGGTATTGCGACACGCCTGCAGCACGGTGCCGTCGCCAGAAAAGGGGTCGGCTACCTTATCGTCGCGGTTCGTGAATAGCGTGACGAGGTATTGCATCAGCGCCACGGGCTTTACCGTGGGGTTGAAGTGCGGGGCCATCGTGGCTACACTGCCAAAATCCAGCACGGTAGTCGGGTGGCGCAGGCCGGTATCCTCGTAGATGCCGCCCCGGCTGGCCTTGTAGTGGTCAAAGGCATCATCTTGGCGTTTCACCCGGCCGACATTGCGGGTGGTCTGTAACATTTGCGGATTGTAGGTGGCGGCCTTGATATTTGGGCTGAAGACAACAATATCTTCGTGATTACACAGGGGTCGCCACCCGGCATCGAGGATGCGTGAGGCCCGACTTTTAGCCCACACCATCCGGTAGCAGTACCAAGCCCAATTGCTCGCCATGAGGTCGAATGTGAAACGCTCACAGCCGAAGCACACCACCACCCCGTTCGGGTCCAGCTTGCGCCGCACTAAGGGCCAGAACTCCCCGGCCCAATCGACGGGCTGCTTGTCAAATGCCAGGTCGGTATTCCCGTAGGGGCTATCGACTAGAAACAGGTTGATGCTGCCATCTTCTAAGTGCTGCAGCAGGTCGGCGTAATGGCCGAAGTGTAGACCCTCCGTCATTTCGCGTTTCCTTTCTGTATAGTGGGCAGCCCGGCCGGTAGGGCGTAGCAGGGCGCAGTGTATCGGGTGGGCCTAGTCATGGTAAAACAGGGGCTTGTGAGGGAGTAGGGGCAGCAGGAATCGAACCTGCCATTAGCCAGCGATAGCCGCGTCGCCCATGCGACTTACCCCTAAGCGCCCGGCTACCGTAGCAGCCGGGCAATTGACTATCGGGCAGCCTTTAGCGCCGCCAGCACGTCGGAAGTGTGCATGGTGTCCACGATTTCTTGAATCTGCTTTATATCGTGGAGGGTGCCGGCGTCCTGGCCGCCTGCGAGTCTTACTTTGTGGTCGGCTTTTACTTTTTCAGCTTTCATGGCTTTGAGAATTAAAGGTTTACAACATCAAGAGAAACGGACATAAGCAGGGTAAGCAGTTTGGGGCTATTGCCCTCACTGTCGGCAGTGGCAAGCCAGGCCCGGTTCGGCTGGCTCATTTGCAGGCGAACCGGGCCGGCGGGCAGCACCCCTAACTGGGCCAGCACGAAGGGGCAGTTAAAGCCGATAGCAAGCGGCTCTCCCTCGTAAGCGCAGTCAACCACTTCGTTGCCATCGTTGGCAAAATCCAAGTCATTCGCAGCGAGGCGCACACTGTTGGGTTCAAATTCAAGCCGGGCCGCCCGGTAGGCACTGTTGGTATAGCGGTCGAGGCGGCGCATGGCGGCCATCATTTCGTCGCGGTCAACCACGGCGACATTGGGGTGGTGCAGCGGAATCACATTCCGGTAGTCGGGGAATCGCTCATCAATGAGGCGACTCGACCAGCGGCCATCTGCTAGGTGGGCAAAGCCGTTGCTGGCTATCAGCTCTATTTCTTCGTTGCCGCTTGCTTCTAGCAACGGCAGCAGGAAGCCGGCAGCTTTGCGTGGCACGATAAAGCCATCAGTAGGCGAATCCGGCAGGAAGGTGTATTGGTGCAGGCGGTGCCCATCGGTAGAAGCCATTGATACCAGGGCCTCCCCCGCTTTTTCAAAATACACCCCACACATATTCGGCCGCAGTTCGTCAGTGCCGACAGTGGGCAGTACGCCGGCCAAGGCCGTGCGCAGTTCGTTGGCGGGCAGCCGCAGCGGCTTTGCTTCGCCAGCGGCGGGGCGGTTCGGATAGTCGGCCGCGTTCTCGCCAGCCAAGTTGTAGCGGCTGCGGGCAGCAGCCAAGCCGAAAGCACAGGTTTCCAACTCCACCGTGCAGGTCACGGGCTGGTCGGGCAGGGCTTTGAGCGTATCAAGCAGTTTCTTGCCCGGCACACACAAGTGCCATTCTTCGCGGGCTTCGACGGGAAGGCGGGCCTGCAATACCGTTTCCAAGTCGGAGCAGGTCAGTAGCAGCTCGTGGCTGTGGGCCGTGGCGCGGCATTCGAGCAGGACGTTTTCCAGAATCGGAACTACCGGGTTGTTGATGAGGGCTGGGGTGACTCGCCCCAAGGCTTTAGCGAAGGCGCTGGCCGAAACAATGAATTTTGCCATACTGGGCAGAGGAAAAAGTGTGAAGGGGCAACTGGGCTGTCCGAAAATGACGAACCCCGCCACCAGCACCCCCTCAGGTGCCAGCGCGGGGCTGTCTGAAAAGTCAGCTTTGGCGAGCCGACTGGTTAAGACTGGTGCAGGCCGTGAGGGCGGCCGTTCGGCGCGAGGCTGCCAAGCCCTTTGCCGTTGCGATACTCAAAGGCACAATACCTTACAGTAAACTACAATACCTTCTAGCAATTTATTTTCTCGTACTTTCGCGGCCCTATGCCGAACCTTGTTGATACAGAGCGCCTACAGACGGTTTACAACTTTGCCGCTGCTTACCAAGGCCGTAAAAAGGCAGGGGTGAGCGTGGGCTACATCTACCAGCTTATCAATGACAAGAAGCTGGAAAGCGTTGAAATAGACGGCATTAAGTTCGTCCTCCTACCCGACAAGTCCTAGCCCGACTGACTGGTGGGCAGAGCCGACTTTTTGCGGCGAGACTTCTTAGGCAGGGTATCCTCAAAGCGCTGGTGCTGCGGCCCGTCGAGCTTCACGGCGCGGATATTCTCGCAACTCATCATCTTGAAGCGTAGGGCCAGGTTGTTATTTTGCAACTGGTTAATGAGCCACCCCACGCAGTACTGCGGCTTGGCGTTCGGGCTTTCGTGGCAGGCCATCACCCGCAACTCACCCCCGCCCAGGCCCGCCGCGCCCGGCTCGGCAATCGTGCCGACTAGGTTCTGGTGCAAGTCGCAGCTGTACCCGTGGGGTATTTCGTTGGGGTCGGTGCTCACTTTCCAGGGGCACTTGGCACACTGATTGGTGCGGCCCAGCTTGAAGGTTTTACTCATGGCTCAGGAAATAGAAGTAGCGGGTGCTTCAGTAGGGCGGGCTATTTGATTTCGCCCAGCAGTTTCAGCCAGTCTTTGGCCTCACTAATTCCCTTCCTAATTTCACTTAGCACGGCCTCGGCGGCATCGTAGGCGGCGCTCTTTGCCTCTTTTGATACATTGTGTCCTTGCAGTGCCTTATCCACGGCGTTCGTCAGGCTGTAAATAGGGGCCTTTTCCAAGGCATCGTAGGCGGTAGCGATTGCCTTCTTTTCAATAGGGGTCATGGGAGTAAGGGTAAAAAGGTGGGGCTAACCAGCCGTATTTTGGGGTGTTTCAGGTGGTAGCGGGCGGGCGGCGGGGAAAGCGTGATTTTCGCTTGTCGGCATCGGGTCGGCGTTGGCCCAGGCTAGCAGCACGTCGGCGTGGCACGGGGCACCTTTTAAATAATCTAGGAGGCGCTGAGCCGTATCAGCACTATCTTGAATCACGCCTAAGTAGGTATTGCACCCAGGGCATAGCATCCCGCGCACTTTGCCAGTCGTGTGACAGTGGTCCATGAATAATTTGGGGTGAGGCTTGTTGCAAATCCAGCACTTATAGTCATTGTGCTTCTTTAGAAACTCAAGCTGGTCTAGTGTTATGCCGTACTTTTTCTTAAAGGAGCCGCGCTTGTCGTAGAGCTTTGCCTTCTCGGGATTGGCTTTGCGATATTCCCGAAGGCGGGTATTCCTTTTTTCGGTATTGCCTTTGGAGTATGCCCTGGTTTGCGCATTGCCGCACTCTTTGCAATACCCGCGATAGGCCCAACCTAATGAGTTTTTGGCCGCTCCCTTTGAGAATTCGCCCACCGGCTTTACTAGGCTGCATTTAGTACATTCCTTATGGGTGTAATCGGCGTAATTTTCAAGGTGTTGCGCCTTGCTGCCGCGCGTAGTTTTTAAGATTTTCATGCTTGATTTCATCTAAGGTTAAACCGTTAGACAAAGATAACAAAACATCGGCGTGACACGGTACACAATTTCCGCATTCATCAACTATTTTGCAGAAGCAGGCCAGATGCTTGCCGCGTAGTTCGGTTAGGTCGAGCTGCCCGCTGTGTACTTTGCCCTCTAGCCAGCCCCCGCCGTAGAGTTTCACGGCGTAGGCGGCGGCTTCGGCACGGTTGGCGTAGCCATCATCGGAGCCCCACGGCACTCGGTTGGCATCTACCACGAAGTAGCGGCCATCTTCAGCTTCTACCCGGAACTCATTGCCCCACTTACCGGGGCGGCAAACGCTCACCACGGGGCGGCCATCGGGCGACTGCGCTTGCAGGCGAAACCCAGCGGTACGGCGGCGCTGAATACGAATCGGGGGTGTCTCGACACTCACGGGTGCGGGGAGGGGGAGGGTGGGGGACATGGAAGGGGGCTAGAAAGGCAGGTCGTTCGGGTCGTAGGTGTCAGGCAAGGCAGCCATAACCTTCATCTCGGCGGCTTCATCTTCACTCATCGGCCACAAGCCGCGCTGCCATTCATCGGTGCCGAGTAGGCTGTAACTGACCCGCTTACCGTGCCGGTAGTAGTTGCGAGCCAACCGAGAGGGGGTATTTAGCCACACCTGAGCGGCGACATAGGCCACAAAGGTGTGGGAGCGAAAGGCCGTGTTTAAATAAGACGCGGTTTTCATGGCAGTCGCGGGGACGGGGTTCTGTGGGGTGGAGGGCGGGGCGGGCGCTAGTAGGCTTTTCCATGACGGGCCGGGCGCGATTGGTTATACTTTAGCTTCAGGTCGATGTGGGTAGCTAGGTCAACTTTGTAGGCATCGGCCAAGGCTTCGACAATGGCAAAGGCTTCGGCCAACGAGCGTGAGCTTAGGCCACCCCGTGCCCTTTCGTTCACCACTACCTGCGTTACTGTCAGCAAATCACTCCCGTAGTTGTCGCCTTCAACACGGGCAAACTTGCGCTCAATACCGTAGCAGATAAGCAAGTGCTCAATGTCTAGCGGTTCAGTAAAGAAGCCGCCCGCGTAGTCGCACAAGCGAATGGCGGCATCGGCTATTTCGTCACCAATGCTATCCTTCAAATAGTCTTGGAAAAGCACTGGCTGGAATGACTCGTATTGCGGCCCCATCGCAACCAGTTCGGCAGTGCGCTCATTATACTTGGCCCAATCGGCTACTTTGCCTTTGCGGTGAGCTTCGAGACTTTCGGCCAACTCGGATACTACCAGCATCAGTTGCTGGCGTTCGTTGGGAGTTTCATCCCAAAAGCCTTTGCTGCAGCTACCGGCGTGGCAGCGGTCGATTAAATCCTTAGTGAGTAGGGTAGTCATGGGTTGGTGGGTTTATTCGGTTACTGCTTCTTCTTTTAGTTCGTAGGTGGGGGCGGCTTCTTCCGGTTCGGGCGTGGCCCATTCACGGATGGCAGCTTTGATGTCGCGGCGCGGCCAGTTAAACTGCTTACACCTCACGGTGCCATCAACCAATCGGATAAGTACCCAATCCCGCCCGGCAGCCTCCACCACCGCGCCCTCTTGGTCATTGTCACGGCCGAAATAGCCGTTGCAAAACCCCCGCGCTATGCGCAATCCTATTAGGCTTTTCATACAGTAGCGGGGGTGTAAGTCAGGTTGGTTTCGGCCATCGTAGCCATGTGTTTTAGAGATGCCTCTATCTGCGGCACCCGCAACTGAAGCAGCAACTCAGAGGCTTGCCCCAGCACGTCGGATAAGGCGTTTATGCTATCGGTGTCGGCCCCATCGAACTGCCGTACCATCTTCACCAGCACATCGTCAGCCAGGCGCACAAAGCGGCTAAGCAGGGCAGCGGTGTCGTGGGGCATTTTGGCGAGGCCCTGCAGTTGGCGGCTGTGGTGGTCGAGCAGCACCACGGCGACAGCCAGGCCCGATATGTTGGCAGCGGCCCGTTGCATATCGGCCGGGTTATCGGCTCGTTCGGTGGGGCGGCGGGTGTCGGCCACTACTAGCGGCCGGCGCAGGGTAGGCTTGCGAGGCGGCGGGGCCAGCGTCAGGTTCGGCACGTAGGCCATCGGCTGCAGCCCCAGGGTGGCGGCGAATGATGTTGGGCTACCCATTTGCTTGGCCCTTCCGAATGTATTGGCGGGATTCTAGGTCAACAGCGAAGCCCCAGGCTCGCAACTGTTCGGCCCGCTTAGCGCTCATTTCAGCACGTTGCAGCCAGTCGGCACCCAGGATATACCGATACCGCTTGCCCTGCCAGGCATAAATACCACCCTCACTTACTCGTAATTCCTCGTGAGCAGAAATGCGCTCGCCTATCCACTTCATCACGCTATCCATCGGCACTTCGCCGTTTGGCAACCGAGTTAGCAGGTCGCGGTAGTCGTAGAGGACGGGCAGAACGCCGGGCGGCATGAAGCTGGCTTCGCCGCACAGAATAGGATATTCTGCGTTGGTATCTATTCCAAGAAGGCGAACACGGTAGCCACCAGGGAACAGGCCCCCATCGTAGATAACTTCTAATTCAATGCCATTCAGCACGTAAGGGGCCAACACAGCCAGGGTAGTACCTGACTGTTTTTCGGCGGCACCACCTACAGTAGAGACGGGCGGGGGTGAGGGTTTCGGGTTCATGGTTGTAGTTGGAAAGTGCCGAAGTCGAGGGCCTTGCGAAAGTGCTCGGCATCGGTTTGATGGGGTAAATCAGTGAGGGGCTGCCAGTCAGAGCCAGCCGGATAGAGCTGGAAGTCTGCTTTGCGAGGCACCACGTAGCGCTTGCCCAGGCGGTCGAGGTAGTTGCCTGCGTAGGTGGTGGGCGGGGGTTGCTTAGCCATGCGGTACACGGCGGGCGGGCCGGCGCTTGGGGGTGGGGTCGGTCGGGTAGCCCGTGGCGGCTCGCAAAGGCTGCAGTTCATCGTAGGCTTCAAGCGCTGCCTCCCCCCACCGGGTATTGAGGTAAATAGAGGCGTGGCCTACTAGGGCGTGAGAAATGCGGTCGAGCAGTTCGCGGGGTTGGCGGGCGGCGGGCTGTCTCATGCGGCAAGCAGCTCCTCCTTGCGCATGTCCTTGGCCTCCACGAAAGAGGGCGTTTCCTGAAAGCGCCGGTTGCCACTCCATAGGAATTGCAGCGTGTCTAGGTCGGGCGCGGCCTGCATCGCCGTAATGGCTTCCGTCAGCGGGTCGATACCTTCATCGGCCCAGCGCTTGAGCAGTTTGCCGGTTTCCTCACTTATCACGAACTCGGGCTGCCCCATGAATAGCCCGGTTCTATCCTTGCTGGCACGGGCGATGTGGTGGTCGCTCACCAGCTCGAAGCTTAGCGTCAGTTCGTACTCGAAGCCATCCCGCGTCACCTCCTTCGTGCCGACCTTCGTCACGGTGGTTTTGCCGCGGTCATTGGTGCTGATTTCGTGGGCCTGCTTGCGGCGCACCGTCGTAATGATGTGGGCCGGGCTTTGCAGAATGGCATTGATGAACGTCTGGTGCCGCGGCGTGACTTCGCCCCAGGCCACGTAGGAGTTGCCGCGGTACTTTTGGGCAGCGAGTTGGTCGGCAAGTTCCAGGCAGCCGCCCGTGCCCTCCCATTCGTGGCTGATACTATCGATAATGATTACCTCCATCCCCGCGGCTTCGCAGGCTCGAATGGCTTCGGCGTAACGCTCGGGGTGGAACGGGGCTACCAGCGTGAGGGCGTTGTAGTCGCCTAAGTGACTATACAATTCCCCGCTGCCGTTCTCCGTATCGATGAGGGCAATCTTTGACCAGTCGCCGGTAATGCCGTAGGCCAGCAGCAGGGCAGAGTAGGTTTTGCCGAAGCCCGACGCGGCAGAGAGGCCGATGCGGAGTTTGGCGGTTTTGCGGGTGGCTTTGCGAAGTTGAAAGCTCATAACAGGCGTTAGGTAAAGAGCGGGGTAGAATCGGGCTGTTCGCCCGTCAGCCAGCGGTATAGCCGGGGGTCGGCCACCGGGCTAGGGGTGTAGAAAACCAGGAATAGCGCCCGCACTAGGCGGTGCAGGAAGGACAGGACTTTCATGGGTGGGGAAGGGAAGGTGGGCGTTTGGGTTTGCAACTTGGGCAGCGGTCAATGACTAGCACCGCGCTGGCGGAAATGGGGTTGGGCGGCCCAAATGAGGTATTGAACATCCCAAAAAGGTTGGTCGGCAATACCAGCTGCGAAGTGAGGCGGGCGGGTATTGAAGTAGTCGCGGGCCAAGTGCGCCTGAACGCGCTTCAGTAAGCGAAGCCCAGCACGGGTGGGTAGCACGGGAAGGGCCGGGGGCGGCATCGGCTTACCCATTGTCCTGCCCTTCCTGCTGAATGAGTGAGGCGGGGGCGGCGGGCATCGGCTGCCAGTGGTGAGGGAATACCCGACTGTGCGAACCGCTTTCGAACCAAGCCCCTTCGCCGCGCTTGGTGTAGTGGGGATAATAGCGTCCGACTGATACCGCCTCGTAGGATTGATTGCCGGGTGTCTGTACAGTGCGGCACATCAGCACATCTTTACTTTGCCGGTTGGCGGCCAACATTTCCTCGTCGTCATCAGGCGACAGGCCCAGCCATTCGTCGGACATGGCTTCCGGCAGGCGCTCCTTCACCGACACCCAGGCCGGGGCTACACCTATAAGGGGTAAGGGAGCGGCGGCGAGGGCCTTTTGCTGTGCCAATACCGTCCGCATGAGGCGCGGGTAGTGAGCGCAGCAGTGGTTAAACCACCGATAGCGAGCCATTTCAGCCAGCCCTTTGTCGTTGCCCGCCCGCGTGTCATTTAATTCCTGCTTTACATCGTCGGCTTCGTCACGAACGGCAGGCAATGTATCGAGGTACTCCCTTACATCTTCCGGCAGCGGGGTTACTCCAACAACAGAAGCAGCGGGGGCAGAGAGCCGGGCGAGCAGGTCGGGCAGGATGGTAGCAACCTTCTCCCAAGCACCTTGATAGTGGCAGTGGGCCAACTCTTCAGCCTCTTCTATCACCTTCACCAGTTCGGCATCTTGGCCCCCTACAGAGACAGTAGTAGCGGGGGCGGGGGGCGAAATATTGAAGCCGCTTTTCTCGCAAATGGCTGCTATTTCCTTCCAATCGGGCCGCCAGCTATCGGGCGCATCCTGCCAGAAATAGTGGCCTAAATCCTCAACTACAGCTTGTTGCAGCGCCTTTGTAATCAGCGCGTCGTTAGAATTTTCGGCGGCGACTACACCTAGGGGAAGGGCGGCGGGGGCGGGCAGGGCATCTGTTACATCGTAGAACGAGTATTCAGCTTCGCGGCGGGCTGCTATCACGCGCGGATTTTCGGAGTTCAGCAGGTCGGCATCAGTGCCCTTGAACCCCCAGCCATTGCGGCCCATTGCTTTGCGGGTGAGACTAGCAAGCTGCTCGTCCGAAAGCTCGTATTTTTCCTTATCCATTGTAGTTTTGCTTTTGAAGGTTTTGATTACCCGCCCCCTCCCTGTATTCTGTTAGTAGCAGGACGCAGCGGGGAGGGGGCGGCTTGAACTAGCCAACAAGAGGCTGTGCAGTCTCGTAATCTTGCTCGCCGACGCAGTAGCGGTCAGTGTTCATGTTGCGAAGCATTCCCATCAGCACGCGCTCTACTTGGGCGGGGCTTTTGTCGCTAACATTCATTCGCTTAATCACTTTGCTTGTCTGCATGTCGGTTACTTCGACATAGTTGTGGGCTTTCAGGGTCGTGGCAGGCATGGTTGGGGGTGCCGATATGCGGGCAGCAGGTCTAGGTGAGGGGGAGTTAGTGGACGAAGGGATAAAGCAGCGCCGCCAGCAGCAGGGCCAGCCCCACCTTGCCGAGTCGGTTGCGGCGGGCTTCGGCACGGGCGCGGCGTAGGTCGGTGGGTGTCGGTGGGTAGGCGGGGGTGGGCCAAGAGTTGTGCATGGCTCAGGCAGGCTGTTGCAGGCTGCGGGTAGTGGCCTCGGCCTGGTATTTGGCTACCATCTTCTCGTAATCCCACTTGTTCGGCAGGCCCGTCAGCATTTCGCGCATTTCGTCCTGTTCCTCGGGGGTGAAGTCGGCCCGGTTCAGGATTTTGCGCATATCCACGTCAACCGCGAAGGCGCGGCGGGCTTTGCCTACTACCCGTTTGAGGGCCGCCATTATTTCGGCCCCGTTCAGACCCTGTACTTCTACCGGCTCCAGCAAGCCGGGGCCGTGCAGGGTGGCGTAGCACATTTCTTGGTCGCCGCCCCGACCATCTTCGGGCAGCTCGATGCGTACATCTGCTAACAGGGTGGGGTAAACAGCTTTGACTAGTTGCCGTAGGGCGTGGGCATCGGAGATAGGCATAACGGAGGGTTTAGGCGGTGTAGGTGGCGGCTTTCTGGCGGGCTTCGGCGGCTTTGTCTTTCCAATGCTGGTAGCGGCCTGCCGTGACATGCTTCTCGGCTTCGCGGTCGTATTGGTCAGCTAGGCCCAGGTAGAAATCCCGGTTTTGTTCGGCGGTGCGGACTTTAGCCATTGGCGGGGCGGGTATACATGAAAGCGTAGCAGCGAATAGTGTGAGCCAGGCTTGCCCACTCTGTATGCTTGGGGCTGTCGGCCTCATACTTGGCGGCCTTGGCCTCGTATTGGCCGACCAGACCTAGCCAGTACTCACGGGTAGCTGGGTAAATAGACATGGCTAGCGGGCGTTTTTGAGGGTATCACGCAGCCGGGCCGCGTAGTAAAAAAGACCTGTTCGGGGGTCACGTCGGAGCGTGGCCGGGGTGGTGGGGCGGGTGGGCAGCATGGCGGTTAGGGGCGGCGGCCTCGCAGGCGCATATAGTGGTAGGCTGCCATGCGCTCCTGTTCGTTTCGGATAGGGTTGTTTTCGCCGCCTTTCCGCTGCTGGAGCTTTTTGTAGTTGGCGTAGCGGTTAGTCCAGCCGGTGCGGTCGGGCGTTTGCAACTCGCGCAGCACCTTGCTCACCCGGCTAGCCTTAGCCATTGACCGGGTGCCGATGTAAAGCAGCTTGAGCTTCCAAGGCTTTCCGCACTTAGGGCAGGCGCAGGACAACACCCGCTTGGCCTGCACAGAATCCACGTACTTGTTGTAGTTGGCTACTTGGTCACGCTCCAACAGGCGACCATCGTTCATGCTGGGGCTAATCTGCTTTTTGCAGGACTGGCAGAAATGGTATATTTTGGCACTCATGGCGGGGCGGGCGACAGATACTAGGGTAGAGAAAGAAGCTAGGCGGCGGGGCGGCTCAGGTAGCTGAGTGCTTCCCGTTGGCGCTCGGCTTGGCGGGTTTCCAGGGCGAGGCGGCGGGCGCGGTGGTGGTCGGCGGCCTCCCGGCAGGCATCGGCGAAGGCAGGGGTGGTTTTGGCCTGCCGGTAATCGGCTTCGAGGCGGGCGGCGAGCAAGCGGGCTTCGGCGGCTTCGATGTTGAAGGCATCCCCGGCCCGTTGGGCGTTGAAGAGGCGGTGCTCGGCGACGGTGGTTTCGGCGGTGGGGGTGTACATGGCCTTATGCTTTTACAAAGAGGGCCTTTGCTGCCTCGGTGGTGGTGAGGTCGATGTCGTGGATTTCGCTAAGGGCTTCTACTGCAGCCATCAACCCATTGAAGCTGTCTTCGTCTTGCTCCATGTTGCCATCGCGCGGGACGGGGTCTATAAGCATAAACGCCTGCTCAATTTTATGAAGTTGCTCCGTCGTATATCCTGTCGATTTAACCTCTGATAATGCTTGGGCGCAAGTGCAAGGAGTAGCAGAGGTGCGGTAGGCATGGCGGTAGGTGGCATCGTGCCAGGCGGGTGTCACCGTTTCGCCTGCACAGTTGAGCCAGTTGCCGCCCCCTGCCATTTCGTAGCCGTTGGCAGCGGCCACCAGATTGCCGCAGGCGCAAGCCGCGCAATCCACTTCGTTTAGGTCGCCCCGGTTAAAGGCTTTCACCAGCACCGCTACACTGCGGTCGAAATGTTCTTGGTTTGTCATAAAACAGTCGCCAGTTACCCAGGCGAGGGAAGGGTAGTGAGTGTGTTGGTTGATAGCTTCTTCTAGGGCCAGTTCCCGCCCCTCACCGAAGCACCAGAGGCAATCGAGGGTATCTGATTCCTCGTACCAGTTACAGCCGGTACCGTGGCAGGTGGTGCAGTCGGGCATGGCGTTAGCAGGTTGTTTTTGGCTTGAAGTAGAGCATCACCGAAAAGCTGCCCATGTCGGCATGGTGCCATTCGACATGCCACACCGCGTCGCCTACTATCTGGCCTTTGTGTTCTTCAAAAAGGGCTTTGGCAATCGGGAAGGGCGGCTCGCCCCAGCCCTCATCATTACTTCGCTCCCAATACCCGGCCTGCCGCATGGTGGGATTGACAATGCTTACCCCGCCCTGGCCCCCACAATCGCCCCGCGTGTACCGGGGCAGATTCTTGCCTGCACCTTTCGAGAAAGTGCGCCAGCTTATCAACTTTGGGGCGGCGGCATCATTCATAACGGGGGCGGGTGTAGCGTGAAAATTTGCGGGCGTCTGTACTACTAGGAGAGGGAGAGGGCGGCATGAGGCTAGGCCGGGCTTTGGGCCTCTGCTTCCAACTCAGCACAGCGCTGCATATCCTCCATAGCGCGGATGTTATCCACGAAAAAGCGCGTAGGCGGCACCGGAATAGTCGGGCTGGACTTGTGGTATATCTGCATGGCGGCGAAGAGTGTAGAGGTTTGGTCGGCCAGCTTTTTGCCCGCCTCGCCCGCCAAGTGTTCTACCCAGCCGGCGCGGCAGTGGGTCGTTTCGCACGTGTGCCAGTCACTCATATTCAGTGCGCCAGGATGGCTGGTAGCCGCTAATACCGCTTGGTGAATGTTCGGAATCATTGGCACCACAAAGCCCGCATCAGCATCTTCTCGCTTCTCGTCGGAGCAGCCGTAGCAGCCGGAGCAGCGGGAGCAGCGGGAGCAGCCGGAGCAGTCGTAGCAGCCCCTATTCGTTTCGTTTTGCGCTTCGTAGTCGGCGTGGCGCTCCGCGAAAGCAGGCGAAACGCCGTTCATGTTCTTGTCCTCGCGGCGCAGAAATTCGAGGTAGGTGAAGAAGATTTGGGTAGCCATTGGTACTTTTGGGTTGGAGTGGTTTGAATTAGCCCCAGTCTTCGCGTCGCAGGGAGGCCGGGGCTTTTGGTTGTGAGGAGTTTCAGGAGAGGGGGAGGGGGAGGCTAGTTTTCGTCTTCGGTTTCATAGCAGAGCTTCGGCTTTTCGCCCTCGCGCTTCTCCCACAGTTCGACACAGCACCCCCGATTCTCATAAGCCAGCGCCGCGCGGAAGGCTTGCAGATAGATGTCGGTGTCCAGCTCGTGGGTGCGGCCTGCCATCTCACCGACTACCCAGTAGTTCACGGTGTAGGTGGGACCAGCCACGATAGCGGGCGCGTCAGCTTCGAGGTCGGCAGGCCAGGAGTAGGTGAGGGCGGCGGTTAGCATAGCGGGGGAAGCAAAAGGGTTTCAGGAGAGGAAGAGGGGGGGGGCGAGGACTAGGCGACAAAGAGGTGGCGGTGCAGCGGGTTGGCAGAATGCAGCCAGCTATTCGGGCCTTTGTACACCATTGCCGTGGGGTACTTGTCCTTGGCGCGGCACTCGTAGGGGTAGGCACCAATGCCAGCCTGCACCAGCGTTTCGCCATCGACAGTGACAGTTTCGGGGTAGATGGTGAGGGCAGGAGCAGTTGGCATGGCGATGGGGTAAAGACGTTGGCGAAATCGGGGGCAACCGGCTAGTTATTTGGGATAATCGTGTACCACACCTTGGCGTAATCCTGGGTGCATTTGAGTTCACCAGCCTGCTTCACCACTGGCTCCAGCAGGGCGAACATGGCTGCCACATTGGCCTCGCGGACCCACTTGAGTTGCTCGGCATCCAGGCGGCCCGTCGAGTACACCCACTCCAAAGCCGACAGGGCAAACTCGCCGCTCATGGTCAGCGAGAAGGAGTGCTTCATGTCGAGTAGCATCCCGATCGCCCGACGACCCGTGCAATCCTTGAACTCGCGCTTCTCGCGGGCATCCAGAACATATTCACTAGAAAGGCGGGGGAGGCGGGCGGCTAACATAGCGGGGGAGGTGGTGAGGGGGTGGGTTGTTTCGGTTTGGTGTCCCAAAGGTACAACAACTTTTGGGATTATAACGCATATTCCCAAAAGTTGTTGTAGAAAAGAACAAATAAATTTAGGCTGCCTGTTTGTATCGCTTTTGCAGCCACTCCAACCCTACCGGCGTTACCCGTGTAGTGACACCCAGACGCGGCCCTTTCTGGCCTGCTTTAAATGGCTGGGCCTCCAATTCAAAGCGTCCCGCGTCGATGTGTTCTTGGTAGGGTTCGTTATTGGTGCGGAAAATACTATCGGTGCGCAGCATCCGAAACAGCTTATTTCGTCCTACACCCTTAATCTTCAATAGTTTAGCAGCCTTAGCCATTGACATAGTGCCAGCAGCCAGCGCCACGGCCTCGGCAAATTCTATCTTCGGGCGGGCCATTTCGAGTTGCGCCGCTGCCTGGCTGGCCTGGGCCAGCGCTTGTTGCTTGGCCCGGTACTCCGTAGCCCATGCCTCAGCGGCGGCTGCCGGGTCGGAAAAATCGGGCAGGCTGCCTTTGAGCAGGTTTTTCACGGCTTGGCGGCAGTGGCGGTACACTTCGAATACTTCCCGGTTGGCCCGCACCGTCAGCCACTCGGCACAGGCCACCGTCAGCCGGTAGCTTTCTGCCGGTCGGCCACCCTGGGGGTTTTCAGCCAACTGGACGAAAACTTGAAAATCAACGTCTTGCACGAACTGTTTGCGAAGCGCTTTCACGGCGCCCTCTTTTGCAGCGTAGCCGATAGGCCAGACGTGCCCCAGTTCGACGGGGTACTGTTCGCCTGATTCTTCGGCCTGAAAAATGCCGCTGAAATACTCGCGCAGTTTGTCGGATTGAGCCAGCCGCCCATCGGCTAGTATGATTTGCAGAGATTCCATTAGAACGGTGGTTGTTGAGATTTAATAAATTCAGCCAGCACCTCCTCCCACGTTTCGCATTCGCCCCACAAATAGATGCCGCCTGCGAAGGTCTGCTCAATTCGATAATCTTCGCCGTCGATACTAGAGCGAATATGAATCGTGAGCCTATGGGCCTCTTTTATGGTGCGCTGGTATTCGGGCAGTGCCTCGTATAGCTGCTGGAACATTTGGGCCGGTGTCATGCGGCGACTGGCTGTAAGGATTGCGCCTTTTGTTTCGAGCCATACAGCGCCTTAATCTGCCTCAAGGCCAGCAGCCCCTCGGGGTACACCACGCGCCCGGCTACGGCTTGGCCCAGGCGGTAAATGTCGATTTCGGGGTAGTGGTCGTTGACGCGCACCCCATACAGGCGGGGCAGCGGCTTGAGCTTGTCGAACTCTATCCGAGAAGCCTCCAATTCAGGATTTTTTGGACGTGGCATAATAATTTTCTTGTTTTACACAAAACGCTTTGTACGTTTGTGGCGTAGAAGGACAACAAAAGCCCTGTCGTTACAACGCAAAGATAACAAAAATAGTTGTAGTAAACAAGCGTATTTGTAACTAATTTCACCCTACCCACATAAACCAATGGAAGCACTCCCCAAGCATCCAGACGTTGCCGAACAGTTTGCTGCCCTATTGCGGGAACTGGGCATCTCTGGCAACCAACTCGCTATTGCCCTGGGCACGTCTCAGCAGGCCATCTCTAACTACACCAGCGGGCGCAACAAGCCGGGCCGGGAGATACTAGCAAGTATCTCTAAAAAGTATCCGGCCATTAACCTCTCTTGGCTACTGACTGGCGAAGGCGAGCCATTCCCCAAGGGCCGCTACAACGAAAAGCCCACCCCCACTACCTCACCAGTACCTACAGACCCAGAGCCGAAGCCGGTGGGCCTCACCAGCGGGGCCGCTACTGTGGAGGAAGCAACTACCCTTATTCGCCTGGCTGAATCAGAGGCCACGAACCGGCAGCTACAGAAACGCATCGAAGAAAAGGATGCGGAAATAAGCTGGCTGCGGGGAAAGTCCCTGCCTAGTTCAGATGCAGCCGGCCTTCCCGACTACCCACGCCCCGCCCCTATTACGGGCTTCCGTTTAGGAGTATCCAACCGGGTGCGTGAACGTCGGCAGCAAGAGCCGCTGGACTAGTGTAATTACCCCGCTTAGAACCCGTACTGCCGGTACTACTGCCGGTACGGATTTTTAAGCAGTGGGTAAGCTGCAATAATTCAATCACTTACCTCAAAGGACTCCAATCCTTTACTTCCCACTATAAAAACACCCACTTGGTTTTTTAAGCCAAGTGGGTGTTTTGCTTTACAGCCTACCCAGTCGATTTCCCAGGCAGGCGGCGGGCTACTTGCTAGCTACCGGCTCGTACTGTATGTAATCGTTACTGTCTGGGTCGCCTAGATATAGGTTGAGATAAGCCAAGTGGCCGGTTTTCTTATCGACGTAGGACTCAACCCAGAGCGCTTGTCGGGACTTTTCCTCACTTGTACGATTTTTGGGCCCCGGTTCGGGGGAAAACGCGCACGACCAGGAATATTCTTTTACCTGGGTAGCCTCATTAAAAGCAAATAGGTCATTTGTAAACTTCCAAGTGCCTCTAAAATCCGCCAAGCTGTCCAGCGTCCAGCTAATAGTTGGCCGGTCGGTATAGCAGGGGTAGGCCTTGAAGTAGAAGGTATGGTCGCGCTTAAGCACCAGCCGTGAAATGCGCAACCGCGCTATCGTGAGCGTGTCTACTACGTGCTGGGCCGAAAGGCGGTATTCGCCTGCAAAATCTTCCACCTGGGGTTTGTGGAAGGGTCTGGTAATGGGTGACTCCTCTACTTTTTGGGGGGCCGAAAAGCAGCCTATAAGGCTCAGCAAGAATATAAGGCAGGCCAGCTTTATCATGTATGCAAATATAATCTAGGGGACGTGAGGGCAGGGGCCAGGTAGTAGAAGTCAGGGCCTTGCAACCAAAACGCCTCTGGAGCACTTCAAGGGCGTTTTGGTTGCTGCCGCTACCGCCCCGCCACCCCATCGGGCTTCAATGTCCTCCCGAGCCAGTCGAAGAAAACGCGCTGCCAGAGCACGGCATTTTGGGGCTTGAGTATCCAGTGGCCCTCGTTGGGGAAGTAGAGGAAGCGGCTGGGGATGCCGCGCAGCTGGGCCGTGCCGAAGGCTTCCATGCCCTGGCCTTCGGGCACGCGGAAGTCGCGCCCGCCGTGGATGACGAGCAGGGGCGTATCCCAGTTTTTAGCGAATTGCTGGGGGTTGAAGTCCGTGTAGCTTTTCACCAGCGAGGCATCCCAGGGCGTGCCGCCCATGTCGTGCTTGGCGAAGAATAGTTCCTCGGTGCTGGGGTACCAGCTGGTAAGGTTGTAGAGGCCGCAATGGGCAATAAAGGTTTTAAAGCGGCCCTCGTGGTGGCCGGCCAGGTAGTACACCGAGTAGCCACCGTAGGAGGCGCCCACGCAGCCGCGCCGGGCTTTATCCACGTAGGGCTCTTCCGAAATTTTGTCGATGGCCGAGAGGTAGTCGCGGATGGCCTGCCCGCCCCAGTCGCCACTTATCGCGTCGTTCCACTCGCGGCCGAAGCCGGGTAGGCCACGCCGGTTGGGGGCCACCACAATGTAGCCGTTGGCAGCCATGAGCTGGAAGTTCCAGCGGTAGCTCTGGCTCTGGGTGATGGCGCTCTGGGGGCCGCCCTGGCAGTACAACAGGGTAGGGTACTTTTTGGCGGGGTCGAAATCGGGCGGGTAAATGACGTACACCTGCATCTGCTTGCCGTCGGTGGTCGTTACGCGCCGGTCCTCTACCTTGCCCAATTTTATCCCCTGCAAGTCGGCCTGGTTAATGGCCGTGAGCGGGGTGGTTTTGCCGGTTTTGAGGTCGATGCGTACCACATCGGCAAAGGCCGAGAGGGTGGTGCGGTTTGCTACAGCCACGCCGGGGCCGGCCAGCTCGAAGCTGTTGAAGTTCTGCGGGCCGCTGGTGAGCCGCCGAATGGGGCTGGCGTTGCCATTATAGGGAATGCCGTTGCGGGTGCTGGGTGCGCTAAACACCTGCTCGGTGCCCGCCTGCACGGCCATGAAATAAATGGTCTTGCCATCGGCGCTCCACCGGATGTTCTCGGCACTCAGTTCCAAGCCAGCCGTAATATCTTGATGCTGCTTCGTCTTAAAGTCGTACACCACGATGCCTTTGTGGTCGCTCTCGAAGCCGGCCGTGGCCATGCTCAGCCACGCTACCTTGGTGCCGTCGGGTGAGAATGCGGGCTCCGTGTCGTAGCCGGGCATCCCTTCGCTCAGGTTCTGCGTCTGGCCGGTGCGGATGTCGAAAAGGTAGATATCGGAGTTGGTGCTTTCGGCCTCGGCCTTGCCCGTGAGCTTGCGGCTGGTGTAGGCAATTTTATACCCATCGGGTGAGAAAGCCAGCTGCTCGGCGCCGCCGTCGGGCATGAGCGGCGAGTCGAATTTTTCGCCCGCCATTACGTCCTTGCCGGTGCCGATGGGGTAGCCCTTGGGGTCCAGGGGCAGGAAGAAAACGTGGCTGGCGAGGTGGTCGTCCCACACGTTCCAGTGCCGGTAGTTGAGGTCGTCGATGATTTTGGCATCGGCCTTCGGCAAATCTGGGAACATGTCCAGCGTGGTGGGGCTGGATTTTACGTCCTGCGTGTAGAGGATAAAATTGTTCTGCGGCGCATATTTCAAATTGCCCAAACCCTGTTCGGGAAAGTCGGAGAGCTTGGTTTTGCCCGTGCCGTCGGCCCGCATGGCGTAAAGCTGGTCGGTGCCGCCCTCGCCCGATACGAACGTAAGCTGCCCGTCGCGGCGCCAATTGAGCTGGCTTTCGGAGCCGGGCGTAGTGGTGAGTTGCCGGGGCGGCCCGCCCGCTACGGGCACCGTCCAGATGTCGGCGTTGCCCCGGTTGTCGGCCAGGCTGTAGCGCGTGACGGTGTAGGCCACCGTGCGGCCGTCGGGCGAGACGGCCAGTTCGCCGAGGCGGCCGAGCTGCCACAGCTTTTCAGGGGTGAGGCGGTCGGTAGGCGCGGTTTGGGCCGCAGTTGCCAACGGCAGCAGGCAGAGTAACAGTCGTTTCATGGGGCGAATGTAGGGTGCGGGGCTTGCCCCCGCCCGTCGTTGAATAAGCCAGACGGGTACGTTCAACGACGGGCGGGGGCAAGCCCCGCACCCTACTTGTTCCTACTTGCGGCCTGCGCCACCGGGCTTTTTGCCGCCGCCATCCTGCTTGTTTACCGTCCTATCTTCGTCCCGTCTTACCGAAAAAAAGCTAACAGCTAGCAGCTGAGGGCTAACAGCTAAAAAATGCGCCACGTTGCCGACATTCCGTACCCAAAAGTAAAAATCACCCTGCTGGCCTGGAACGGCAAGTACCTGCTCAAGCTGGAGCAAGGCCCATTGGAGCAGACCTACAAAGTGGCCGACTTGGACTTGACCGGCATCGTGCCGCCCGATGTAGAAATCCGCCAGATTCTGGACGATGAGTTTCTGGCCGCCGCCGTGGTGCGGTTCGAGGCCATGCAGCAAGATTTACGGGCGGCCTTTGCCCGCCACGACGTGCGCTAAATTTGGGCACTCATTCGCTTCTCTCCTTAAAATGACCAAGTTCTTGCTCACCCTGGCTTTCACGGGCCTCGCCCTGGCCGCCCACGCCCAAGGCCTCTACGAAATCACTCAAAGCACTGCCCTCCACGACCGCCGCCAAGTGTCGGCCCTGCGGGTGCGGGTAGATGGCAGCGAAGCGCGCACCCGCGACTTCCTGCAGGATTTTATGAAGGACAACTACAACATCCGGCTCAAACCCAAGGGCTTGCTCGGTACGGGAAAAAAGGACGAGCTAGTTGCCCAGCAGGTGCCCAGCATCGGCGCGGGCGGCCAGCTTAGCATGCTCTACGTGAACCTCAACGCCCCCACCGACTCCACCACCGAGGTGGCGCTGTTTGGCGGCCCCAGCGATAAAAGCACCTTTGATTTTACCACCAACGCCTCAGAATTTACCAGTATGCGCCTGATGCTGGAAAAGCTGGTGCCCGCTGCCCGCACCAACGCCTACCGCCTGCAAGTGAAAGACGCCGAAGACAACGCCGCCGCCATCGACAAGCAGCGCGACAAGCTCGAACACAGCGTGCAATCGGCCAAATCCAACACCGCGTCCAACCTCAAGCGTATGGACGAGCTACGCCGCCAAAACCTCACCAACGCCCAGCAAGTAACCCAGGACAGCACCCAGCTCCTCTCCAACGCGAGGCTCGCCGAAGCCGCCCGCCTGCATTTGCAGCGCCGACAGGCCCAACTCACCGCCGCCCCAAAGTAGCGCGGACTCTGCGAGTCCGCGAAGTGTTACCATTGTTTAACTATGCCATTCACGGACTCGCAGCATCCGCGCTACATCTTTACCTCTCCTATGAATTCCCCGCTCGACACGCTAAAGCAGCTCAAGGAGATGCTCGACGCTGGTACCATCACGCCCCAGGAATTTGAGGCGCTGAAGCAGCAAATGGTTTTTGGCCAGGCAACTACCTCCGCATCGCCTGCTGCAGAAATGCCCGCTGCTGCGGTAGTAAATCCGCTGGTGCCGGAACCGGCTGCGCCTGCCCCGTTGCCCGACCCGGTTGGCCCGCCACCCGCCGCTACACCCGTGGCCCCGCCGCCCACCGCCCCCACCGAAACCCCCGAGTGGCTGGCCGCCGCCGCGCCCTTGCTCATGCCCGAGCATCCGCCCGTCGCCCTCACCAATGAGCTGCGCCGTAACCCGCTCACGCTCGTGTTCGCCATCGGCGGAGCCTTGGTGCTGCTGGCCCTGGTGCTCTACCTGACCCTCGACAACAAGCACGAGAGCGAACGCCTGACCAGCGCCAGCAAAACCGCCGCCGACTCCACCGCAGTGGTCCCCGAAGTCGGCCCGCAGTCGGAGCAGATAACGCTGCCACCCGCCACCGCCCCCGAAACCGTGCGCGTGGCCCCGCGCACCGCGCCCGTAGTCCCGGCCGCCGCCATGAAGTTTCACTCCGATTCGGTAGCCGCGCCTGCCCCGGTTAAGGTGCCGGCTGGTACCATGACTACCGTGGCTACGGATTCGGCTATGGTACAGCCGTGAGCTTGGGCTACCGGGCCGTTCGGTGTGGAATGCTGGCTGGGTTGAGCCTGTTAGCTGCAAGCCTGAGTAGCTGCCTGAAGCTCTTGAAACCCATGCGGCAGTTTTCGGTAGTCTCGGCCGGGCCGGCTCCCGACTATACGCAGGCAACCAGCTGGGCTGCGCTGCCGGGCCAGCCTAGCGCGGCCCAGGCGCACCCGCCCGGCCTGCCCGCGCCCCAGCCCGCCGATACCGTGGCCGATGTCTTTTTTGTGCATCCCACCACGTATTTCTGGCGCCTGGGCCGCTGGAATGCGCCCATGCGGCTGCAAAGGCTGCGGCGCCACACCGACCGCACTACCATTCGCGACCAGGCCAGCATCTTCGCCGGGGTGGGCCGGCTCTATGCGCCGCGCTACCGGCAGGCCACGCTCTACACGTTTTTCGCGCCGAAAGACCCTGGCACCCAGCCCGCCCAGGAGTTATCTTATGCCGACGTAAAAGCCGCTTTCCAGTACTACCTGGCGCACTACAACCGCGGCCGACCTTTCATTCTGGCGGGGCACAGCCAGGGCACCTTCCACGCCACCCGCCTGCTACACGAGCTAGTAGATAATAACCCGCAGCTGCGCCGACAGCTGGTAGCGGCCTACCTCGTCGGCTACCAGGCTCATCCCGCTGAGTACCAGCACCTGCCCGCCCTGCGCGACTCGCTCCAAACCGGCGGCATCGTGGGCTGGAATACCACCCTACGCAGCACCGACTACCCGCCCTATCACGGCCTGCTCGCCACCAACCCCCTTACCTGGACCCTCGACACCACCAATGCCCCCGCCACCCTCAACCGGGGCGGCGTGCCGTTGAATTTCCGGCGGCTAGACTCGCACGTAACCGGGGCGCAGGTGCAGAATGGGCTGGTTTGGGTAGATGACTCGCATCTCTCCGGCTACCGCCGCCTGCGCATCCCGGGGCTGAAGCAACTGAGCTATTCCTACCACCAGATGGACTATAACTTCTTCTACCTCAACGTGCGCGAGAACGCCCGGGCGCGCGTGCGGGCGTGGAAGCGGCAATAGAAAAGAGTAGTCTTTACGGAAATTACGAATTGTTTCGTATGTTTGGCTTGTAATTACGAATTATTTCGTACCCTCTTGAAATTTGTCCTAATGTCCCGTTGCTAAGCCGTTCGCGCCAGCCAGTAATTTTCTTGTTCCCATGAAAGCTTCCTTTCTGCTTGCTGTGTTAAGCTCATACAGCCTGGCTTCTGCCGCTCAAACAAAGCCCGTGCTTTACCCCCAGCTAAGCAAGACGCTTGACAGCCTGGCCTACGTAGACCAGTGGCCCATGCAGCGCCTGATGCAACAGCAGCCTGACAGCGCCGGCCGGGATTTATTCCAAGTAGAAAAGGACAATTTCGCCCGGCACCAACCCGTGCTGGAGAAACTGGTGCGCCGCTACAGCTATCCTGGCTTTCGGCAAGTAGGTGAGAAAAGCTCCGGCAGCTTATGGTTGCTCGTGCAGCACGCCGACGCCCACCCCGACTTCCAGCGTCAGGTATTGAAGCTAATGTTGCCCGAAGTAAAAAAGAAGAATGCCAGCCCCTCCAACTACGCGTACCTCACCGACCGCGTAGCACTGGCTGCGGGCCAGCCCCAGGATTACGGCACACAGGTCGAGTTTGCCAGCGTCGGGCACTCCCAGCCCCGCAACCTGCGCGACCCGGCTAATGTGGATAAGCGCCGCGCCACTATGGGCATGGGCACGCTGGAAGCCTACCTGGAGCAAAATAATAAGCTGAACTTAGAGATGAACAAGCCGAAGGTGCCGAGCAAAGAGGAAGTCACTTCTGTCATAACAGTTCAACCCCATGCGGCTTGGTGGCCTTGCAAAGTCACTCTAGGTGGGCAGCGCTTCGCGGTTGACCATATTCGCCGCTACCGGAGGGGCCTGTTGATGCAATTTGACGATTGTGCTTCGGAAGGGCTTTTTACCCTGAATTTCCCGCCAGCAAGCTATTCCCCTGAAGACGAGGCAGTAAAGAAATTACTGTTAAAAAGGCAAGGAAATCAAGTAGTGTATTTTGGTAAGACGTATCAGATTACGCAGGAAAGCGCCGACAGCATACTTGTTAAAGCAGCCGCTAACAGCTATTTGATATTTGTCGGAAACATCTCGCAATAAGTTGCTCCGATTAGACAAAAAGCCCCGCCAGCATCATGCCAGCGGGGCTTCTAAAACTAAATCAAACACTTACGCGCCGATAACCACGCGCTTGAACGACTCTACCGTCATGCCTTTCGACGTTTTATCGAGCAGCTGGGCGATGGTGAGCGAGTTATCTTTTACAAATTCCTGGTTGAGCAGGGTGTTGTCTTTGTAGAACTTGTTGAGCTTGCCCTGGGCGATTTTCTCCAGCATGGCTTCGGGCTTGCCTTCGGCGCGCGCCTGCTCTTTGCCGATTTCGATTTCGCGCTCTACCGTGCCAGCGTCTACGCCGTCTTTGTCTACGGCAACGGGCTTCATGGCTACAATTTGCATGGCTACGTCGCGGCCTACTTCAGCCGTGTCGGCACCGCCTACGTTCTTGAGGCCCACCAGTACGCCTTTCTTGTTATCCGAGTGGATGTACGAGGCTACTTTTTCGGCGGTGAGGGTGGCGTAGGTCAGGTCGAGCTTCTCGCCGATTTTGCCGGTCAGCTCCGTGATGTGCTCCTGCACGGTGCGGCCATCAGCTTCGGTGGCGGCCAGCAGGTCTTCTTTGGTGCCCACGTTGCTTTTCACGGCGGTGTCCAGAATCTGCTGCACCAGGTTGCGGAAGTCAGCTACTTTGGCTACCGACTCGGTTTCGCAAGCCAGGGCCACCAGCTTGCCGGTGGTGCCGTCGGCGGTTACGTTTACCAATACCAGGCCTTCGGAGGTGGCGTTGTCGGCGCGCTTGTCGGCGATTTTCTGGCCCTGCTTGCGCAAGATGTCGCGGGCGGCTTCAAAATCGCCGTCGGCTTCGGTCAGGGCTTTTTTGCAATCCATCATGCCCGCGCCAGTCATGGTGCGGAGCTTGTTTACGTCTGCGGCGGTGATAGCGGCCATAGTAGT